>CAZUSO010000034.1:0-6872 GCA_964622775.1 uncultured Taibaiella sp.
GGTTAATTCCACCGTATAGGTTCCGGCAGCGCCGTAAACCTTCACCGGATTTGCATCTGTAGAATTGCTGCCATCTCCAAAATCCCAGCTGTAAGCCAGTGTGCCTGTACCGGTGCTGTTGCTGGTAAAGCTGAAGGAATTACCTGCAAGGCATTGCTGATTATCATTAATAGAGAAATCGGTGACAGGCGGTACGAGGTCTGTAATAACATGAAGCATTAAACTGTTTACGGTTTCACAACCTGCTGCTGAGATAACAGTCAGTTGTACCAGGTAGTCACCAACAGAGCTATATGATTTTGACGGATTTTGACTATTTGAAGTAGTACCATCTCCAAAGCTCCATTGATAGGTTTGTCCGGATACCGGATTATTCACATCCAGGAGGAACTGGTTACCGGCCAGGTACTGGGTGGTGGTATTAGAAGTGATATCCGCTTCCGGCATAGCATTAACCTTTACGGTTTTGCTCAGGGAAGTCGTACCATTGTCATCGGTAACGGTTAATTCCACCGTATAGGTTCCGGCAGCGCCGTAAACCTTCACCGGATTTGCATCTGTAGAATTGCTGCCATCTCCAAAATCCCAGCTGTAAGCCAGTGTTCCCGTACCGGTGCTGCTGCTGGTAAAGCTGAAAGTATTACCGCTGAGACATTGAATCGAATCGTTTATAGAGAAATGGGCGACAGGCGGGGTAGGGGGAGGCGTACCGCATCCTTCATATGTCGGTTGAAATATTGCGTAGTGAATCTCACCGCCGCCATTTTGCGTATAAGATTGAGCAATGACCTGACCTTCGACATTGGAGTTGTTATTTTTGACTACATTGGCATAGGGAGCAAAGATGGTCCCTTCAATAGCATTGCTGGAGTTCAGGATATTCAGTTGTGTAGCATTGTAGAAATTGTAAAGAATATATTTACATTCGGTCAGGCCGCCAAAGCTGCTGGGATTAAACGCATCCCAGTTGTAGGTGCCCGAGTGATCAATATTCACAATTAAATAATGACCGGCATCGGGCTGCTGGCCCTCGAAAGTGAATATATCAATGTTATTAAGCTCAGTTCCGGAGAGATTTAGGATATTGGCACCTGGCTGTAATTGAATCTTTACCTGAGCCGGCAGGCCGGTACGACCTAACAGTGTTCCATCGGAAGCCGTCAATACGGCATTATCGGTACAAGCACTCAGGGATAATGCAGTGCTTTTCAATTGGACAAATGCTGCGGCGATGTCTATTCCCGCAGGTTCACAAATTGGATTGTTGCTTTCTGATACTCCCCAATCTTGTGCATTTTGAGAAAATTCAATGCGGGGAGTTGAATTGTAACTGCTGTTAGGCGTAATACGAACAGGTGAATAAGCGTTACTTTCATCCTGATACCATACCGTGGATGTTCCGCAATTGGCAATTTTTGCATAACCATTCATCAATACTTTAAAGCTGTTACCTGACTGGTATTGTACAGCACCGTTGACAACTAAGCCAATGGGGATACCACCTGCCTGAAATGTTCCGGGAGAATGAACAGAGACATTGTAGTCACCTGCGATAATCAAATCGTTTCCCACCGCAAGTGGTCCTTCCATTTCGCTCTGCGTCATTTTAACATTCTGCAGAACGAATGCATTGAAATTCAGTGCCGGAGCCGTCGGACTGCTCTGTGCATTTAAGCACGCATGTATGAAACTGGCAAGTAGCACCAGTGACATACTCTTTAGTAATTGTTTCATCGTTAAAACGTTGTTTAATGAATATGTGAATAAAAAAGACAAAATAATAGAGATAAAACAAGCTGTCAAATAGTTAGAGTGAATGTTGAAAGTAGTTGAATGAACATTGGATGAATGTGAATATTGAAAAAATGACATTTGAGGTTATGTGAAGTATTCAGGTCGAATTTGTCCTCAGTTTGCGAATCAAAACGACTAAAATGAACAACATTCATTTGTTCGGAATAAATTTGGACACATTAATAAATGCAAACTATTGATTATAAGCAATTTAAAAGAGAATTTATACTCAAAACAGTATATTTTGTGACGCTTAAAACCAGTATTGTACTATTCAATATTTCATGGGTAAAATGGAATAATTAAGAATTTATGTCTGTCATTCCACTTAAATTTGGTATAATAAATACTATAAAACCATTGCTGGTATTAAGTTTCATGGGTTACTGCACTATTATTTATCATTATAAAGTAATAGTCATATGGTCTTCAAATATTATTGATAACATACTTTGCATTGCTCAAAAAATTCGACCTGATGCGGATATTAATGACTATACAATAACCGGAGTCATTGAATCTTAAAATGGTTTCAAATAAACATGGAGTTAAATACTAAGGGCAAAACTGTTTACAATAAAGGATTCAGCCCGACTTACATAGTATCAGTGAATAATACCGGGCATATTCAATGATTATGGAGAAAATGGAGTGCTGAATGAATCAGCATCATGATATGACTGAAATTATCCCAACATTATTGAGACCAAATGAGCACTAATAGCGAAGGTATCCGCGTATTAATGAATAATCTGTAATGGGTGTAGTGATTTTCGCGAATATATAGAGGCCATTCCCGTGTATCCGATTTCCATTAATGAAATATTGATCATACCCTGAATTGGATTGACCCTGTCAGATCAGAATATTAGCTGTATTGATAACTCCATAGATGTTGTGGCCATGAAAATATACTCATATAATGTCATTCCTAACCGTATTGACCATATATGTTCATATTTCGAGATTCGAAATAAATTTAAAACGGCTAATTAACACAGGAGGCTGTCTAAAAAGTCAGTTTGTTTCATACAAAGTGAACAAAGAATACAAAGTTTACAACGTAAGCATATTAAAATAAGCATGCCGTAGTCTTTGTTTATTTATATTCGTTGTGTTGTTTGTGTGAAACACCGTTTATAGACAGTCCCATTCCGTTGTTCCATTAAATTTTAAAACGGGCTAACACAACTGACCTTATATATATGGTATCATTCCTGTGTTCATTGAGTTTATCGCGAAATGAATGAGGGAATGGTAAAGTGACCATATATATGGCTTCATTCCCCTGGTTGAAGTCATTATCCTGTTCCTAAATGAATGCAATATAATTTTACTACAGAATGCATAAGATGAATGTTTGACTATTGAAATTAATCCCAAGGTAATTCATGCAATTAATTGCATACAGTAAATATTCATCCAGCGGAATGCATACTTAATTTGTATGCAACATTCATTTATAGCGTATTGATATATTTTTTTATTAGAAACAGTGAATGCCATTGTTTCTAATAATAGTTAATGGAGATTTTGTTTCGGTAAGATTAATGATGGATTCTGTTAATTTGTATATTTCAATAGCATGGAGCCGTAAATTCATTAAATCCGTTTTTCAAAATTCACACAATAGCGGTACTTTGAAAGTGAAAGTATTTGATAATTCAAGCATCGGGAGACATTATCGGATAAGCAGAATTCATAGAATGCCATTAATTAATTGAATGAACTATCTTTACAACAATACTCATGACCGAACAAATCTCAACTGTTCAAGCAGGAATGTAGTCAGTGAATGTTAGAATTGCTCCTGCCAAAAATTATTAATTCTTCATAACTACAGGCATTAAAACATATAATTTGAAGGTTTAATTTTCATGAATGAGCACTTTCCAATTTCCATAATTAATCATTACGAAATACTGTCAGGTAAGGATATTCAAGTAGAACAATATACGCAGAAACAATAAATGAGATTGCTATGGATAGCTAAATGTGAACACGATGGGTGGTTTTGACATTTTTCAAACAGTCATTTAAAAAATCAACCTTTATGTCCACAATATGAAATAAACATTTGATCTTGTCTGAAAATCTGCATTTACATCACCAAAAATACATCTGATTTTCATATAAATTCAGATAATGATGTTTATTGACAATTCTTTGAATACTCATGATTATAAACGAATGCGTTTAATTATGAATTTCGCACTTACAAATAATGATTAAAAAATCGAATAATTGTGAACATGATAAACCTTAATCAAAGTTTGGTATTTATCACATCATTGAACCATTAAATGCTACAATATTTTTTTTAGTTAAACAGTTCATGCAAAAAAACGCACCCAATGTTTACAATGCAATCTACTCCAATCTATAACTGGGAAACTGAGAAAAAGCCGGTTTCTTCCCTGGAACGGCCTATTCTTAGTACCAAACAAATACTGATCGTTGGTCAGCATGAAAGTAGTCTTCAGCGCATGAAGTATTTACTGGGATCAATGTACGGGTTGACAATTAAAAAAAGTGTATCGGAAGGGATGAGCGCCTTAAATTTCAGCCATTTCGATCTAATTATTACAGAATATGCCTCTGGCGGTATTGATGGTAAGGCACTGCTTCAAAGCATTAAAGCAAAATCGCATACCCGCGTCATTATTCTGTCTATTAATCAAAATGAAAAAGAAATCATGTCTTTATACGATCATAAAGCAGATGAGGTAATCAGGATGCCCTTTAGAGAGAGTGAATTTATGCAGAGAGTGCGTCAGTTATTGCCCGACGACCGTAAGTAAAAATTAATAATCGTTTCAGTTTACGTACATAACAATAATTATTATGCAGGGGATAAATATCAACACATTTAAAACAAATAAACCATCTGTTCTTAATGGATCCTTATAAGAGATATTTGTGCCCCGTTAGCGGATATTTTAATGCTATCAGTGATGGCAGGAATGAGGTAAAGCATAACGCCAAAAAGCAATTGTTAACATTCAAATGTGACCTGTTTGAATCGTCGTCCTATTATTATTTCCTTAATGATGAAATCATCTTATCGTATGCGCAAATGCTGCCCTCAGCAGATGTGTCAACCCAACTACAACCCCATAACGGAAGGAGGTTCTATATATTCAATCTGCATCACAACTATTCAAATAGTGTCGCATTGCAGGTAAATGACAGTAAATTTTCCATTAGTGGCGATACCTTAATTTTCACAAATAGTGATTGTAACTTCCAGGTGCTTGAAAAAGCACAAGTGCACCGGACGTATTTTCAGATTGTTATAACAGAATATTTCCTGCATGAGTTTATAGACCCCGCGATGTTATCTCAATCCAAGCTCACGGGCATATTAGATTTTTCAGACAATAAAGTATTGGTAATCAATAACTATCCTGAAATTATCAGTAATGAATTTAAGGAGCTGATTCATTTATTTTCTCTTGGTCAGGCTAATGAATTTTCAAAGCTGAAGATATTTAAGATTGTTACCGGTTTTCTTAGTTGTTTTTTAAAAAATTATCAGGCAGAAGAATCCGGTGCGCTTGAGCTTGCTCCGCAGTCGGAAAGAAGTGAATTGTTATTGAAAAAATATTTGGATGATCATATAGAAGGATCTTTCATTGGAATTGATAAAATGGCTAAAATGTTTCACATGTCAAATTCTACATTGAACAGGAATTTTATCAAGGCATTTAATACCACACCGTTTGAATATTTTAAGAAAGCGCAGATAGAACATGCAAAGAAATTATTGATTGAGACAGAATTATCCGTTTCGGAAATAGCCTACAGGTTAGGGTTTGAGTCACCGGCTAATTTTATCAGGTCATTTAAAAAAATCGCAATGATAACACCTGGCGCATTTAAATCGCAATTTTCGAATACGTAATCGTCAATTTTTGCAAAAAATATCATGCCAGAAGAACTGTCCCGAATTGAATCAAGTTTTATGTTAGAAGGCTATTTAAATATTTACACAAATAAAATACTGATAAATAATAGCTTTATTGATTCTATAACTGACTTGGTATCAAAAATATTTAGCTCGAAATATTGAAAATAGTTAATAAAAGTGAAGCCTAAACAATGACAGACAATAAAAATATAAATAACGGGTTCCGTACTATATTAATTATAGACAACAGAGAGATTTCCAGGAATGCTACACAAAACATACTGGTTCTTGCAGGCTATAATGTTGATGTGGCTGTCCACGGAAAAGACGGAATGGACAAACTCCAGGAACGAGGCTTCCGCTATGGCCTGGTGATTACCGAAGTTATTATGCCTTACGCCGGGGGTATAGAGGTGATTGAGTTTATTAAAAAAAGGTCTTCAGTTCCAATCATTGTTTTGTCAGAGATAAAAGATGAGGAATCTATACAGGCTGTTTTTAATCTGAAGGTAAATGACTTTATTAAAAAGCCATTTATTCCCAGGGAATTTTTGGAAAGAGTAAGCCGGATCATGAACCGGAATCCGGAAGAGCATTTACAACAAGATGAACCAATTCATCTACCGCCCGCCAATTCCGGAGCCTCTCCTGCACCCGCATTAAGCATTATTGGTGGAAAGGCCAAACAAATAATTCAACCGGAAACAGACGATACGCCTGAAAGAGGTGCAGCACCAATGAAGATCATTCAAATGGATCCAAAGTTTGCTGATCATTCCGATACCGGTATTAGTAAGCCTTCAGCGGAAGCTGCAAAATGGGAGGCCATAGAACAACACAAAGAACGAATTCGCTCTATTACAGAACAGTATCCAATATTCTCTGCTTTTACAAGCCAGCCTAAAGCACCTAAAGATGAACCCTCCGCTTCAATTATTAATCCGACTGAATCTGAACTCCCAATAGAAGTACCTGTTGCTTCAATTGTCAATCCGGTTCAACCTGAAGTTTCTAAAGAAGAACCTGTTGCTCCTGTTGTCAATCCGGTTCAACCCGCGATGCCAATAGCAGTACCTGTCCCTTCAGTTGTTAGCCCTGCCCAACCTGAGATTCCTAAAGAAGAACCTGTTGCTCCTGTTGTCAATCCGGTTCAACCCGCGATGCCAAT
>CAZUSO010000034.1:6972-7692 GCA_964622775.1 uncultured Taibaiella sp.
AGCAGTACCTGCTGCATCAGTTGCCTATCCTGTTCAACCTGATGAACATATGAACGAACAATTTATTTCGACCATTAATCAAACACAACAACCAATCTCTGTAATGGAACATTTAATGTCAGATGAACAGCATGCTGCTGTAACGCATCAACCGATTTCAATACAACAGGAACCCGCTCCTGCTCAACAATATGCTCAATATCAACAAGTACCAGCGCAGCAGGAACCGGCGTACGTAAATCCTCAACAACAAACACATTATCAACCAATTCAACAACCAACTATGCACTATACTACTCAACAGCAGGAACCGGCTTACGGAACGGCGCAACAACAAGCTCAGTATCAACAGGCTCCGCAGCAGGCAGCGCCATATACAGCACAACAAGCTCCTGTTCATCAGGAACCGGCTTACGTAAATCCTCAGCAACAAACACATTATCAACCAATTCAACAGCCAGCTATGCAATATACTACTCAACAGCAGGAACCGGCTTACGGAACGGCGCAACAACAAGCTCCGCAGCAGGCAGCGCCATATACAGCACAACAGCAAGCACCTGTTCATCAGGAACCGGCTTACGTAAATCCTCAGCAACAAGCTCAGTATCAGCAAGCACCGCAGCAGGCAGCGCCATATACACTGCAACAGCAAGCACCTGCTTATCAGGAACCGGCTTACGTAAATCCTCAGCAACAAGCTCAGTATCAGCAAGCACC
>CAZUSO010000034.1:7792-8170 GCA_964622775.1 uncultured Taibaiella sp.
GCAGCAGGCAGCGCCATATACAGCACAACAAGCTCCTGTTCACCAGGAAGCGGCTTACGTAAATCCTCAGCAACAAGCTCAGTATCAACAGGCTCCACAGCAGGCAGCACCATATACAGCTCCTGTTCGCCAGGAAGCGGCTTACGTAAATCCTCAGCAACAAGCTCAGTATCAACAGGTACCACAGCAGGCAGCACCATATACACCACAACAACACACACTTGCTCATCAGGAACCGGCTTATGTAAATTCTCAGCAACAAGCTCAGTATCAGCAGGCAGCACCATATACACCACAACAACAAGCACCTGCTCATCAGGAACCGGCTTACGTAAATCCTCAGCAACAAGCTCAGTATCAACAGGTACCACAGCAGGC
>CAZUSO010000034.1:8270-30912 GCA_964622775.1 uncultured Taibaiella sp.
TACGTAAATCCTCAGCAACAAGCTCAGTATCAACAGGTACCACAGCAGGCAGCACTATATACACCACAACAACATACACCTGCTCATCAGGAAGCGGCTTACGTAAATCTTCAGCAACAAGCTCAGTATCAACAGGCCCCGCAGCAGGCAGCGCCATATACACCACAACAACATACACCTGCTCATCAGGAAGCGGCTTACGTAAATTCTCCGCAACAAGCTCAGTATCAACAGGCTCCACAGCAGGCAGCGCCATATACACCACAACAACAAGCACCTGCTTATCAGGAACCGGGTTACGTAAATTCTCCGCAACAAGCTCAGTATCAACAAGTACCTGCTCATCAGGAACCGGTTTACGTAAATCCTCAGCAACAAGCTCAGTATCAACAGGCTCCGCAGCAGACAGCGCCATATACACCACAACAACAAGCATCTGCTCATCAGGAACCGGCTTACGTAAATCCTCAGCAACAAACTCAGTATCAACAGGCTCCGCAGCAGGCAGCACCATATACAGCACAACAAGCTCCTGTTCGCCAGGAAGCGGCTTACGTAAATCCTCAGCAACAAGCTCAGTATCAACAGGCTCCGCAGCAGGCAGCACCATATACACCACAACAACAGGCACCGGCTTACATAAATCCTCAACAACAAGCTCAGTATCAACAGGCTCCGCAGCAGGAAATATCAGGGATGCCGCAACAGGCTTATACCCCACAACCCAGCCCCGAACAACGTATGGAAAACACCTCTCCAAGGTCAAGCTTATATACAGAAGCAGAGTTTGCCCGTATTGTTGCAGAAGCGGAAGCAAGGCAGCAAAGAGCCGGAGACATAAGAAATATCAATGAATCTGCAGATACCAGAGGAAAAAGCGCCGGGAAAGCTATCAATATAAATCCAGCCAACCCTTCGGATACCAGTTCAATAATTATTGGATAACAAAAACGGATTCGTTGAAACAAAAACACTTAAATTATGGGATCCTTTATTAGCAATCTGATTCAAAACTTCGGCGGCCTGGCATTGGTGATACAATTATCATTAATAGTAATTGCCGCATGTATTGTCACCATCATTATCGGTTTTATCACCATATCTGTTTCCCGGTATAGAAGGAAGGTCAGGGAAAAAAGAGAAAATAAACTCATCCCGATCTTTGACGAGCTGATATATCAATACATTTCCTTTGGTAATCTTCCACCTTCCGAAATGGAATTCCAGACAAAGGAGGGCATTATCCAGGAGTTAGATAAAAAATATCTATACCGGAACAAGAATCTGCAATTATTCCTCGAGCGGCTTATTGGTTTCAAAAAAACATTTTCGGGGGATATGAGCGATGAAATTAATGAATTGTTTTATGAAGTTGAATTGCATAAATTTTGCCTGAGGAAACTCTCTAAAATGGCAAGGCATAAGAAAATTAAAGGCCTTTCCGAGTTTATTGCGTTGGGTATTCCGCTTGCAGACGTACATATCATCCCGCTGACCCATTCCCGCTCGCGTTCTGTAAGAACTACAGCAAGACATGCTTATATTAAGCTCAGTAAAAACAATCCGTTTACTTTTTTCGACAGCAGTAAAGAAGAATTACTGGTGTGGGAACAAATCGAACTGTTTCAGATTATTACCACTAACGAACAGCTTATAATTCCCAATTTCAGTTCGTGGATAGCGCATTCAAAAAACAAGAGTATTGTCAAATTTTGTCTCCGCCTTGTAGAGCACTATCACCAGACAGAAGCATTGCCATCGGTGCAGCGCCTGTTGGATTCGCCGGAAACCGATATCCGGTCGGCGGCGATTAACTGCTTAGGTATGATGAGAAATACAGATCATGAAGATAAGATGGTGCATATCTATTTTGAACAATCACTGGAAGGTCAGGAAGAAATACTGAATGCGATAAGCAGGATTGCCTCAGGCCGCTATGTGGATTTCTTAGTAAATGAATTTAAAAACGGAAGTGAATTTAATATCCGGAAAGCAGCTTCGAGAGCTTTGATCAGTAATCTGCGGTATGATCAGGAAGAAAAGGAACGCGTTATTGCTGAGGTGACGGAATTTGCCAGTGATGAACAAAAAACGATGATTAACTATTATCAATATCCAATTTTGAAATTTGCCTAAACCAATACAAAATGAATAGTCCTTTTTATTACTTCACATGGTTTTATGAATACGCTGTATTCTTTTACGGGATCGTCTTATTCATATCTTATCTCCTGTTGGCATTAGCCTCTTCATTTGCTATCAGATCCTATTTTAAGAAAAAATCTTATACGGATAATGAGACCATTATATACTCGCCCTTAGCTCCCGGTATATCGGTGATTGCGCCTGCATATAATGAAGAGCTGAGTATCATTTCGAATGTTCGGTCGCTGCTCACCCTGAATTATGTTTTTTATGAAGTAATTATTATCAATGATGGTAGTACGGATAAAACCCTGGAGTTCCTTATCGAAGAATTTGAGCTGGTAAAGATTGACTACCCGTATATTGACAGAATTAACACCCAACCGGTAAAGCAGTTCTTTAAATCGGTCAACCCGGCATTCTCAAAACTTTTAGTAATTGATAAAGAGAATGGAAAAAGTAAAGCAGACGGCTCTAACGCAGGGATTAATGCAGCGCAATATCCCTATTATGTTTGTACTGATGTGGATTGTATTTTGGATAAAGATACATTGGTGGAACTTATGAGACCGATTATTCAGGAATCTAAAAAGAAAATCATTGCTGTGGGCGGACCCTTGCGGATGGCTAACTCCTGCGATTTTGAAGGAGGAGAGCTGATTAGAATGCGCCCTCCTAAAAGTCTTATCCCGCGTTTCCAGGAAATCGAATATATCCGCGCCTATCTGCTGAGTAAAATGGGCTGGACTTTAGTAAATGCAGTACCTAATGTTTCCGGAGGCCTGGGACTGTTCAATACGGAAATTGCCATCAAAGCGGGAGGATACGATTATAAGTCTTATGCGGAAGATCAGGATTTGATTATGCGTATGATTCAGTATTGCTGCCAGGAAAAAATTAAATACGGTATTGAATATATTCCAAAAACTTTATGCTGGACAGAAGGACCACCAACACTGAAAGCCTTCGTACGTCAGAGAACACGTTGGGCACAGGGTTTATTACAGCTTATGATTTCCCATAAAAAGATGTTCCTTAACCCCAGGTATAAGCGTGCCGGACTTATCGTTTTCCCATACAACTTCTTCTTTGAATTTATTGCGCCTGTTGTAGAAATTACGGGTATTGCGTATATGGTTATTTTGGTGTTGATGGATCGCATTAACTGGCCGTTTGCCATTATCGTACTTGTTTTTGCCTATATATATTCGGTATGTATGTCCATTATTGCTATTCTCTGGGATCAGGTGTCTTTTAAGAGCTATAAAACATGGAAAGAGGCAATCGGCTTATGTTTTACCGCATTTTTTGAAATGTTTTTGTTTCATCCCATCGTACTATTCAGCGGTATCAGAGGATATATATATTACCTCGCAGGCCGAAGAGACAAATGGGGCGATATGCAGCGGAGAGGATTCGATACTCAAAAATCCAAGAAACCTGCCCTGAACCGTTCTTCTGCAGCTTATGAGCCTCAGTCTTTATAAAATAAAAACAAACAGCTTAATTTAAATAATACAGCTTAAATATTATAGTCATGAAATTGAAAACAGGTTTGATCATTATATGCGCGATGATTTTCTCTTCGCTAACGTATGGTCAGTTGCTAAACGTATCCTTAGGGAAAAAGGATATGGATGAGGTATATGATCAGGCTCGCAAGCTGGCAGATGCTAAAAAATATAATGAAGCGCTGCCTTATGCTAAACAAGCTGCCGATGAATATCCTAAAAACCCGGACTACAACCTGTTGTTAGGAAAGATTTATATTCTTATCAATAAACCGGAACTTGCAAGACCTTACATTGTCCGTACATTAAGCGCTAACTCTAATTATAAGGATGCCTATCTGCTGGCCATCAATATGGAAGTAGCTTCGGGTAATACTAACCAGGCCATTGCTTATTCCAACCGCGCCTTAATTAAATATCCGAATGATTTGGATTTTAGTATTAAGAAACTGGCTGTTTATGATAATGCTCAGAATTTTCCGGCCGGAGATGCCGTAGCATTGAATATCCTTCAAAACTACCCCAATAACGAAAAAGCCAGAAATGCATGGACAGGTCACTATGAAGCGGCGGGTAATTATTATCAAAGTAAAGGCATGTACGATCAGGCACAACGTTCATTTGCAGAAGCATTGAAGATTGCTCCGAATAATAAAGATGTTTCGGAACAATTTACCACGATCTCCATGAGAACGCTTACACCTCAGGAGGCGCTTCAGCAAGTGAATAACGCGCTGGTAACGCAGCCCAAAAGCTACGATCTTCTGATGAAAAAATTAGGACTCCTGCAGGATATGCACGAATATTCCGATGCCGAAAATGTATTGAAACAATTAAGCGCATCTTACCCTGGTGATGCAAAAGTCCGTAGCCTGAATGTTGCCCTGAAAGTGGAAGCTTCCAACTATTATGAGCATACAGACCCTTATGTGCTGTATCAGTCGGTATTAGCTGCCAGCCCCGGCAATCAGGAAGCACTTGATAAGCTGATAGGCATTAGTATGGACAGAGGGGTTTACCGAAATGCGCTGGACTGGATTAATAAAGGCCTGAGCAGCAGGCCGGATGACGTTGCTTTACTCAGCAAGAAAGCAGATGTTTTGGAAATATTGGGTAATAAATTGGGTGCCTCTGAAATCGTTTTTAACCTGTGGCTACAGAATACCGGCTCTGAACCACTAAAAGAAAGAGCATCGGAACTTAAAGTGGCAGCCGGAAAATATTACATGAGTGAAAAGCAATATGACAAGGCATTGAATGAATTTGAAGACGCCTTGAATATTGACCCCTCTAATGTTGACGCCGTTACGAACATTGCCGGTATTTATATTGAGCAGAAAGACTACGAAGGAGCATTAAGCGCCATTGACGTAGCATTACAATACAGAGAAGATGATGAGGCTTTGCTTTTAAAAAAAGCTTCCGTATTAGCCGATGCCGGCCGCTATAATGAAGCGTTTCCTGTAATCGGAAAGCTGATAGAATTGTACCCAGATAATAAAAAATACGGTGCAATCCTGACGGAACAGCAATTAAAAGCCGGTCGCCTGCTGATGAACGCAGAGGAAGCTCAGGAAGCGGTTATCCAGTTCAAAAATGTACTGGCCGTTAACCCGGATAATGTGGATGCCCTGAAGTACGTTATTAACCTTGAAAGCGGAATGGCTCGTTATGACAGCGCTTTGTATTATATTAATACGGCACTGAATTACTATCCTGACGATAAAGACTTTTTATTGAAAAAAGCCTCTGTCCTGTCCAGCCAGCATAAGTATAAAGAAGCTTATGCCATTGCCGACGGCTTAAGAAAAGATTACCCTTATAACAAGGCATTCCGGGATGCTTATCTGGATAATGTTATTGCTTCAGGATATGCATATCAAAAAGAAGAAAAATGGAATGAAGCCTTGTCCGAGTTTCAAAAAGTATTGACATTAAGTCCTTATGATACGAACGCGTTGTATGCATCTGTCAATTTAAACAATGCTATCAATCAGCCCGAAAAAGCCCTGGCTTTAATTGAAAAAGGGTTGAATTACTATGATAATAATAATTTCCTTTTAAAGCAGAAAGCCCTCACTTACGAAGCTTTATCTCAATATAAGGATGCCACTGTAGCAGCAGAACAACTGTATAAAAATACCCAAAACGAAAAAGATCTGGACTACCTTAATTATCTGAGAGGAAAATTATTTTCTCAACAATTCGGTGTTTTTTATGAACAAACCACCTTTTCTACCGGAATTTCTACTTTCCGGATATTGTCCCTTGAATACAGAAGATTAGCCAAAAAATGGGACGCAGGTATCCGATTGAATTTTGGTACTAAGCAAACCGGCTTTGCCGTTCAGGCAGAAGGTGATTTATATTACAAACATACTTCCGATATATACTCCCACCTGAATGTGGCAGTGGCTTCTAATAAATCCGTATTCCCGCAACTGAGAGGTACTTATTCCGTTACAAAGGGCTGGGCAGGAGATTTTGCAACAGAGATTGGTGTAAATGCTATGAAGCTGCAAACGGAGACAGACTCGATATCTACCGTATTAGGAGAAGATCAGCATTATACCATTCGCCAGACTTCTACTATGGTTACCGGAATATTAGGCCTTTCAAAATCTTTCGGGGATTTCTGGGCGGAGGCTAAAGGGTATTTTATGTACGATTATCCTGAACTGTCACGCACCATCACATTTGATGGATTAACCACGACCGAGCCTTTTGCGGATGTGCGGAGATTTTTCCAGGCCTATAAGGGAACAATACGCTTTTATATGAATAACCGTCAGGAATATGTTTATGTTGTAGGCGGATTAGGTACATCCCCGGATGACAGAAGCCGTGTAATTCAAATTCCGGAACTCTCCGGTACCTGGCTGAATCAGTATGTATCAGCAGGTTATCAGAAAACTTTTAACTATAAGACGGTATTAAACGGAAGTATTGGATGGAACAATTATAAGTCTAACGTGAATACATTTGTATCACAATACCATATTTCCTTATCTTTGATCCGGAAATTCTAAATTCATTACATCATTAATCATAACTGGTTTTCCCTTGAACACCATATTTCTGAAGAAAGCAAAGCAAGGTTTCATATCATTAAGCGTCATCACCTCGCTTTTAATTTCTGCAACCAGTTGCAGTTTCAGCGAGAAGATCGTTTTAATAAACGAAGGAAAAACATCCGCGAGAATTGTGCTTCCTGAAGCCCCGACTGTTACTGAAAAGAAAGCAGCTACGGTTTTTCAGGACTATTTTAAAAAAATTACAGGACAAGAACTGCACATCGTTTCCGAACACCAGTTCGATGGAAACAGTATTGGAATATTCATTGGGAATTGCAGCGCTACGCCTTCCGGGAAGGGCATGGATGAAAACGGGCTGGCAATCCTGACGGACAACAGAAACCTTTACATCTTCGGGCAATCTGGGAAAGGCACACTTTATAGCGTATATGCCTTTTTAGATAAATATTTAAATTGTAAAAAACCGGCCGGCGGAGAACCTGCCATTGTCCCTAAAACAAGTGAAGTAATTCTCCCTGCTCATTTAAAGGACATTCAAAATCCTGCATTCATTTTCCGTCAATCCTTCTATCCGGAATCCAATGATGTAGAATATCTCGACTGGCATCACTTACAGCGCTTTGAAGATTTGTGGGGGCTTTGGGGACATTCCCTTTTTAAAATTGTCAGCCCGGACGATTATTTTGACATACACCCGGAATACTTTGCCTTAATAAATGGCGAACGACAAGCTACTCAACTTTGCCTGAGCAATGAAGATGTATTTGATCTCACCGTTGCCTACCTGAATGCTGCCCGGTACAAAAACAGCGATGCCATCTATTGGTGCCTTGGACAAATGGACAATATTGGCTATTGCAGATGTGACAATTGTAAAAAAGCCGATGAGGAAGAAGGCGGTCCGCAAGGATCACTTATCCGTTTTATAAACAGAGTAGCTAAGGAATTTCCTGATTTGAAATTTGTCACGCTTGCCTATGCCTATACATTCCGGCCACCTGCTCAGACAAAACCAGAAAAGAATGTATATATCATGCTCAGCAGCATTGACGCCGACCGAACCAGGGATTTGGCTAATGAGCCTACAGCAAAAGGATTTCGGGATAACCTGAAGAACTGGAATAAAATTACGGACCGGATCTTTATCTGGGATTATACCACTCAGTTTACCAACTACCTGTGTCCTTTCCCGGATTATAACCATGTATTTTCTAATGCAGGGTTCTTTCTAAAGAATGGCGTTAAAGGCGTTTTCTTCCAGGGAAGCGGAGATGACGGTTCTGATATGGCATCGCTGAACAGCTATTTACAGGCCGCAGCTTTATGGAACCCTGCTCAAAATCAGGACTCCGTAAAAATGGAATTCTTAAAAGCTTATTATGGTACTGCCGCAAAGCCCATTGACGAATATCTTACGGCACTTAAAGAACAGATAGCTGCCACAAAAACGACACTGAATATTTATGGTAACCCGGTTAACAACCGTAAAGATTATTTATCTCCGACTGCAATTGACCAGTACTCGGAATTGCTTGACCGGGCAGAAGCATTGGCAGAGGATAATCCTGTAGCATACCGGCACGTAGAACAGGTGAGAATGGGTCTGGAATACGTAGTGTTACAACAGGCTTTGGCTTATGGCACAGAAAAATACGGATACTTCGATCATGATGAAGATAAAGAAACCTACTCCGTAAGCCCCAGGTGGCGGCAACGGATAGACCGGTTTAGTGAAACGGCTCAAAAATTCCATATTAACTTATTAGGAGAAACCGGCCCGGACTTAAATACGTACTACCAAACCTGGCAACAGGTGTTCAAAGCCGGTTGGAAATATAACCCTGCATCTGAAGCTAAACTAACTCTGGGTCATCCCTTTTCGGAAGATTATCCTGCCAACGGATTGCAGACATTGACTGACGGCATTAGCGGACAGTTGGAATTCAGCTATAACTGGCTGCTGTTTTACGGAAATGATTTTTCGCTGACATTAGCATTCAATGCAGAAAAATCAGTTCAAAAATTTTCTATGACCTGGCTGCTGGATCCGCAGCATTATATTTTCCTCCCGGGAGATATTCAAATATTGGCCTCAGACGATAATATCAACTTCAAAAAAATCGCTGAGAAAAAACTTCCGTCCGGCGCTCCTGAAGAACCGGTAGAATTCGTAAATGTTGAAATTCCGATATCGCATAATGCAAAATATTACCGGGTTGTTGCAGTCTGCCCCAAAAAATTACCGGAATACAGTGCGCACCCTACCAAAAAGCCGTCTATAGCTGTGGATGAGGTATGGATACAATAACAGATCAGAAAAAGCTGATCTGTTATTGCGTTAACCGCAATTCATTCAGCAGGGCGGAGTGCATCCCCAATTGTCGTATTGCAATGACACATTGCCAGCGAATGGCTTTTTGACTCATTGATAATCAGCATATTATTACGATAAAAAATATAGTCAGATATATTGTTTTTGCTGTGGTGTTAAAACATCTCTTGAATATTGAAGGGATGGAGGTGTATCTTTTGTATCACTGAATGTTACTATGATTTCTGTTCCATCCTCTAAAAAACAAAAACCTGCAAGGATCCGGAGATACCTCACAGGTTGGCTCTTGTAGCAAATACATTTTTATATTTTAGTTGCTGCTAACTGCTTTTTGAACCAGCTCGGCGGCTTCACTCAGCAGAATAGCAGATTCTACTTTCAGGCCGCTTTCTTCGATCAGCTTTTTTGCTGCTTCGGCATTGGTTCCCTGTAAGCGCACAATGATCGGGATATTGATATTGCCTAAATTTTTATACGCTTCAATAACTCCGGCGGCTACACGGTCGCAACGAACGATGCCTCCGAAGATATTGATCAGGATAGCTTTCACATTGGGGTCTTTCATAATGATACGAAAGCCTGCTTCAACCGTTTCCGCATTGGCGGTGCCACCTACATCCAGGAAGTTGGCCGGTTCGCCCCCGGCTAATTTGATCATATCCATAGTGGCCATTGCCAGACCGGCACCATTGACCATACAGCCTACATTACCGTCTAATTTAACGTAATTCAGATTGTACTCGCCGGCTTCCACCTCAGTGGGGTCTTCTTCCGATTTGTCGCGCAGCGCTTCGATGTCTTTATGACGAATCAGTGCATTATCGTCCAGATTCATCTTGCAATCTACGGCAATGATTTTATCATCGGAAGATTTGAACAGCGGGTTGATCTCCAGCATGGAGCAGTCTAATCCTACATAAGCATTGTACAGGTTCGAGATGAATTTGACCATATTCTTATTCGCATCGCCGCTTAAACCGAGGTTGTATGCGATATTGCGCGCCTGAAAGCCCTGGAGGGCATAGCCAGGCTTTACCCATTCTTTAAATATTTTTTCCGGCGTGTTATGCGCTACCTCTTCAATATCCATGCCGCCCTCGGTGCTGTACATGATCACATTTTGCTTCTTAGCCCGGTCCAGCAGGATGGAAAGATAAAATTCTTTACGTTCGCCGGGGCCATCGTAATACATATCCTGAGCAACCAGAATCTTATTTACTTTCTTGCCTGCCTCACCGGTTTGAATGGTGACTAAGGTATTGCCCAGGATATTGGAAGCTACGGTCTGCGCATCTTCGGCGCTTTTTATCACCTGCACCCCATGTTGTTCCGGTTTTTCTTTCATCGTGCCTTTTCCGCGCCCGCCGGCATGAATCTGCGCCTTGATAACGGCAAATTTGGTGCCTTTTTCGGTAGCTACCTGTTCGTATGCTTTCACCGCATCGGCGGCAGTTTCCACGGCAATGCCTTCCTGGGTAGGCACCAGATATTGTTTCAAAAGTTGTTTGGCCTGATATTCGTGTAAATTCATTGTTGGATAAATATTTGCGTGCGAAGGTAATATTTATCGGGGAGAAATGAAAGCTACGATAGGCAATTGAATAATGAATAATTGAACCTCTCACGTGCGGGGGTGAATAGACAATGTGGGGATGAATAAGTGGAAATGGTACATTTCAAATTACCCCGTTGTTCATATTTTCACCAACAAAAAAATGGGAAATGGTCATCCTAACCTCCGTGAAAGACGGTTTTGTGCATTTACTTTCCCGCAAAAATTTTCCATCGCACAATTTTATCCGGTAAGCAATATAACATATCACATGAAGGGTGCATCCCAAATTGTCGAAAAAGCATTTAAACTACAGGATTAATCTATTCAGCCTAGATACAGGATTGACCCTGTTAGTAAGCCCGAAGGGCTTCTTAAAACAACAGGGTTGAATATGCGGCAAGAAAGGTAATCGTTCGCGAAAATTTGAAATATATCCCTGGAAAGTAGCCCGTATATATCAGGCTATGGGCTAAATGATAAAGACCAGCTTCCTATACATTGTGTCAATCTTTTTCAATCTCCCGCCAATCTCCTCTATCGTCCCCATTCCGATGCCGGAATCTCATCCTGAATTCTCGGAATCTGCTCCTGCTCGTCATTGTAGTTATTGGAGTTGTTTTTAGCCCGCCCGGCACTGTCGGAACCATACGGTAAATTACCCGCGCTGTCCGCTTCATCACCATAATAATATCCGCCTCCATTGAAATAAGTTTCTCCGCAATTGGAAAAATTTTCCGGTTCTGTAAAGCTGGCTTTGGTATCTATGCCGGTTTTCGGATCAGCGGAGGCTTTTTGGTAAAAATAAGCCCAAATCGGCAAGGCGGCTGCCGCGCCCTGGCCGATGGCCGTGCTGTTAAAACGCAGGAAGCGGTCATCGCAGCCTACCCATGCACCGGCTAACAGCTGGGGAGTATAGCCAATAAACCAGGCATCTGCCTGATTATTGGTCGTACCGGTTTTACCGGCAACCTCTGCCGTGATTCCCATGCGGCGCATCCTGCGACCGGTACCGTGATCGATTACACCGCGCATCATCAATACCATTTTATAGGCCGTTTGAGCGCTGATAATTTCTTTTTGTTTTACAGAGAAATTTTCAATCAGGTTGCCGTTTTTATCTTCAATCTTTGTAATAAACATGGGCTGCGTATTAATTCCTCTGTCCGGAAACATGGTATAGGCCCACAGCATTTCAAAAAGAGAGATATCGGGAACCCCCAATGCTATGGAAGGGAAGTGCTCAATATTGCTGGATATGCCACATTTGTGAATAAAATCCACAAAAGGATTAATGCCCACCTGGTTCAATAAATACAACGAAGCATTGTTGATGGATTGGGCCAGTGCGGAGGACATATTGACCATGCCGCCTTTACCCCCGGCATCATAATACGTTGCCTGCCCGGGAAATTTTTGCGGAGCGGTAGAAACACTGCTGCATGGGGAATAGCCATTATCAACTGCCAGACAATACAGCAGGGGCTTAATGGTGGAACCAACCTGGCGTTTGGTGCTGATATTGACGTGGTCATATTGGAAATATTTGTGGTTGATGCCGCCAACCCAGGCCTTTACTTCGCCCGTTGCCGGATCCATAGCCATGAACCCTGCCTGCATAAAAGAGCGCATGTACATAATGGAGTCGATTGGAGCCATTACGGTGTCCAGCTCATGATTCTTATTCACCCAGGTGAACACGGTCATGGGAATCTTTTTGCTCATCTCCTTCATAATTTCCGCATCTTTCATCCCTTCGCTTTTAAGATTCTGGTACCGCTCTGACTGCTGGATATAGTTATTCAGAATTTCTTTCGGCTTTCCTTTTTCCCATACACTACCGGTCTTGATTTGACGCTGCTGAACAAAGATGGATTGCATATAGGTCATGTGCTTTTCTACAGCCTCCTCCGCATACTTCTGCATACGTAGATCTAAGGTGGTGTATATCTTTAAGCCATCCTTGTAAAGATCGTACTTGGTTCCGTCAGCCTTCTCATGCTGCTTACACCATTTTTTCATTTCCTGTTCCACAACCTGCCGGAAATAGGTTGCCGGCCCTTCGTTATGATCCTGTCTGCGGTAATTCAGCTTCAATTCTTTTTCCTGGTAAGGCCGGGCTTCGGCAGCGCTTAAATAGCCGTATTTCACCATTTGATCAATTACCGTATTGCGCCTTGCTGTAGCACGTTCCGGGTTGCGACGCGGGTTATACAGTGTGTTCCCTTTCAACATCCCGATTAATACAGCCGATTCGTCAATGCTCAGTTTATCGGGCAGTTTATTGAAAAAAGTCAGCGAGGCATTTTTAATGCCATAAGTATTATCTCCAAAAGGCACGGTGTTCAGGTATAAGGTAATGATTTCATTTTTAGTAAGATTCCGTTCTAATTTCACCGCCATAACCCATTCTTTCATTTTTATGAAAGGCAAAGTGAATAGATTTACATTTTCACGCGGGAAAAGATTTTTTGCCAGCTGCTGCGTGATGGTACTACCGCCGCCCTTACTACCCAAAAAAACCACCGCCCGGATGATGGCTTCGCCGTCAATACCCGAGTGTTGTATAAATCGTTCATCTTCGGTGGCAATAAGCGCATTGAAAACATTCGGCGCTATCTCCGAATATTTGGCATTAGACCGGTTTTGAATATAAAACTGACCTAAACGGCGGCCATCGGCGGCCAGCACTTCAGAACCCAAAGCGCTACTGGGATTTTCCAGCTCTTTGATTGAAGGCATATAACCTAACATACCCATGTTAATGCTGATAATTAAAAGGGTAAAGCCAATAACTCCCAGCCAAAACAAACGCCATAATATTTTTACCGATCTGGATTTCCTCATGTTAAGATATTGAATTACAAAAATAAATTAATGAATTAAATTTTGTCCGAACCAAAAGCTTAGCTACGCTGTTTTAACATTCTTTGCAATCAGGAGATCCAGCCCAATGCGGCGCTGCCTAAGATAGCGGCATCCCGTTCCGGCAAACCAGATGCGATCAGCTTCACCTGGTTTCGGTAACAATTCAGCAGATTGGCTTCCATGGCCATCCGGGTGGGTTCCAGTAGAAAATCTTCCGCTTTGGCCAGTCCGCCGAATAATATAATAGCTTCCGGTTCAGTAATGGCTACCGCATTAGCCAGCGCCAAACCTAAGATTGCTCCTGTATAATTGAAAATCCTGATTGCAAGCGGATCCTCAAACAGCGCCGATTGATGAATTTCATGTGCCGCGATGCTCTTGTTTTTTCGGTAAATATTTTGTAACCATCCTTCGTTATCAGGAAGCGGCTCATTAGTGGCCTTCTGTTCCAGAAATTCCAGGGCTGTTTTCACAATGCCTGTTGCAGATGCGTAGGTTTCCAGGCAGCCTTTTCTTCCGCAACCGCAAAGTCTTCCGTTTTGGATGACAATGGTATGTCCCAGTTCGCCTGCCATCCCCTTATGCCCGTAAATTAATTGTCCGTTAGCTATTATTCCGCTACCCAGGCCCGTACCTAAGGTTATTTCCATAAAATTGTGCATGCCCTTTGCGGCGCCATACATCATCTCGCCGATAGCAGTAGCATTGGCATCGTTAGTGATGTGAACCGGCAGATGAAAGATGCCTTCCGCAATTTTCCTGACCGGCACGATTCCCTTCCAGGGCATATTGGCCGCATGCAGCATCATTCCCGTATAGTAATTGGACTGCGGTGCGCCGATACCGATGCTCCGTACTGATGCTCCGTACTGATGGAGGAAAGGTTCCATTTGCAGGTGCAGGTCTTCAAAAAAAATTACCGGGTCATTTGCGCTTTTCGTACTTAAATGGCCAGAGTGCTGTATTGTTCCCTCCCGGCTGACAATTCCCCAATTGGTATTTGTTCCTCCGATATCAATCCCGATAGTATAAGCTGTGTCTGGCATTTGGAGCTAAAATAAACAGGTAATCTGCAATGATCGCAGCGTTAAAACAAACGCAATAATACAAAGAATTTTTGCGGTGCAGGATTTCAGGGAGATGGAATCAGGGAAAACACTTTTGAGTTATGATAACCCAGAAGCTATAAAATGGAGTTTCACTTGTTTTGGCGTGAGTTTTTGTTGCGAAGCAAAACAAAAACCATGACAAAGTAGGGTAGAAAGTTTAAAAGTAATTTTCCCGGGATATTATGTTGTACAGATTTACGCTTTTATGAAAGCTTGTATATTTTAGGGTTGTTTGCTATATTTTAAAGAGTGATGCAATGGGACGCGATATGATGAAGGATATTGATTTTGAATGGTTGAAAACTAAACAGAGTTTATCACTTGTTCCGTATTGCTCCGGGCTATACCGCCGGATCTGCAATCGCTGATTTCAAAATCCGGTTGCTGAGGGAATCATCGTGGTTGGTAACGGAACAACAACAAGTGGAAAATGGTCTTTCTTATAATATAATTACTATTTCCCGAAATATAATTATTATTGTTCTTCTAAATCTCAACAATGAATCAAAAATATTCCGGTAGTCGTTACGGTTTTGCCTTACTTATCATAGGATGCCTGTTTTTTATTTTCGGGTTTATCACCTGGGCAAACAGCCAGTTAATTCCCTATCTGAAAATAGCCTGCCAGCTTAGCGATACCCAGTCCTTCCTGGTAGCCAGCGCCTTCTTTGCCGCTTATTTTGTGATGGCGTTGCCTTCTTCCTATGTGTTGGAAAGAACCGGGTTTAAGCGTGGCATGTCATTAGGATTATTGGTAATGGCCATTGGCGCGCTCTTGTTTATTCCGGCAGCCGGCAGCCGGAGCTATCCCTTATTCCTGACTGGTTTGTTTATCCAGGGAACGGGCCTGGCCTTGCTGCAAACCGCTACGAATCCT
Source organism: uncultured Taibaiella sp. (assembly GCA_964622775.1). GTDB lineage: Bacteria > Bacteroidota > Bacteroidia > Chitinophagales > Chitinophagaceae > CAZUSO01. The sequence goes on from CAZUSO010000034.1 coordinate 23,700, forward strand.
TATGTAACGATACTGGGGCCAATGGAAAGCGCGGCCAGAAGAATGAGTATCATGGGCATTTGTAATAAATTGGCTGGCATCATTGCCGTGTATGTTTTGGGAGGTATCGCCCTGAAAGATGCGGACGGGCTGATTGTCCGCCTGAAAGAAATGGATATTGCCGGACGGGGCACAGCGTTAGATGCTCTGGCATCACGGGTTGTTCATCCGTATCTTGTCATTGCCGGGATACTGGTAATTTTGGCAACGGTACTCTTGTTTATGAATCTGCCGGAGGTCAAGAAAGCAGAGGAGGAAGAAATAAGGGATAACTCGCCTGCACGGAAAACCGGTATCTTTCAGTATCCTCATTTAATCTTGGGCGCACTGGCCATCTTTTTTTATGTTGGAGTGGAGGTAATCAGCTACGATACCTTTGCCAATTTCGGCCAGGCGCTTGGCTACAACCTGGATACAGCCCGGCATTTTGCTTCTTATACAGGCTACGGATTACTGGCAGGATATTTATTGAGCATCGCTACAATTCCCAGATTGATTTCCCAAAGAAGTGCATTGATTCTTGCCGTGGCGCTGAGTATGATCCTGGTAGTATGCGCTGTATTGCTGAAAGGCGAGCCTGACGGGAAAATCATACTGCTGTTCAATTCTGAAATAATCATTCCGACGAATGCAGCAGTATGGTGTTTTGCCCTGCTGGGATTTACCAATTCCGTGATGTGGCCTGCTATCTGGCCGCTGGCATTGAATCATGTAGGCCCTTATACCAAAACGGGTGGTGCATTATTAATTATGATGATTGTAGGCGGTGCGGTGCTGCCGCCGGTCTATGGTAAATTTTCCGAATGGATAGGTGATAAGCAATTGGGCTATTTGATAATGATCCCCTGTTATTTGTACATTTTGTTTTTTGCCGTAAAAGGTTCAAAAATAAAATCGTAATTTTTACGAAAAATATACGGTGATCCTGAATGAACAACAAGACGAATTTACAAAAGGTCGTGGAGCGCAGTTTAATCCTAAAAACCGTTTTTTATCTGGCGAATATGTCCGCGAACATCCGGAAACCATTGACGACTGGGAGGCGGAACCGCGCAAAACAACTTATATTTATGATGCCGGCAAAACCATTGTAAATACCGTGAACAGCCCCGATGTCGGCATGATGTTTTCGCTCAATCCGTATCAGGGTTGCGAGCATGGATGCATCTATTGTTATGCGCGCAATTCCCATGAATACTGGGGTTACAGTGCGGGCTTGGATTTTGAAAGCCGTATTGTAGTGAAAAAAAATGCACCCCAACTATTGCGGAAGCTTTTTCAAAGTAAAAGCTGGCAGCCGGCTCCCATCTCTCTCTCCGGGAATACCGATTGTTATCAGCCGATAGAACGGAACATGCAGCTTACCCGCCAGCTTCTGGCTATTTGCTTAGAACACAGAAATCCGGTGAGCATCCTGACAAAAAACGCTTTAGTGCTCAGGGATCTGGATATCCTGCAGGATCTGGCACGGGAAAACTTAGTGAGTGTTTTTACATCCGTCACGTCGCTCCGGGAAGAGATTCGCCTGATGCTGGAGCCCCGGACCAGCACTTATAAAACCCGGCTGAAAATTGTGGAAACGATGGCCCGAAACAATATCCCGACCGGCATTATGAATGCGCCGCTGATTCCCGGCCTCAATGAGATTGACAGTCATGATGTATTGCAGGCTGCCGCTGCATCCGGTGCAAAATGGGCGGGCTACACGATTGTCCGGCTTAATGGCGCTATCGGCGACATTTTTAAAGATTGGCTCTTTAAGACATTTCCGAATGGTGCGGAGAAAATCTGGCATCGCATTCAGGACTGCCATGACGGTTCGGTGAGCGATAACCGATTTGGTACACGTATGAAGGGAAATGGTAAATTTGCGGAAATGATTCGTCAGCAATTTAAACTGTATTGCAGGAAATTCAACCTGAACACCACGAAACTTGAATTAAATACCGCTGCATTCCGGCGATTAAAGGGCGGACAGCCGGAATTGTTTTAACAAATGACTGCTGATTTTATCATAATAGGGCAGGGTATAGCCGGTACCTGGTTATCGTACGAACTTATGCAGCAGGGTTATTCGGTTATGGTTATTGACGATCCTGAAGGTAAGCCATCCAGCCGGGTAGCGGGCGCCCTGATTAATCCGGTGAATGTGAACCGTGGCACGATAGTGAACAACGCTGTGCAGATGATGACAACGACAAGACAACAATACCGAAGCCTTGAAAATTTGTTACATATATCCTGTTACCGGGAAACGGAACTGATTGTATGGAATGATCAGCCTGCAGAAAAAGATTTTGTGCCGGATATGTTTGTGAAAAAGCTTTCGGGAGAAGAACAGGCCTGGCTACAGCTCCATTTTTCCGGAGGGCAGGCTGACAGGAAAATTGCACCGGTTGGCTGTATAAATGTGTCTTTACTACTCCATTGCTGGAAAGAATATTTGCAGGAAAACAATGCTTTCACCGCAGCCACGGTTGCTGCCGGGCAAATTCAGGAAAACTTAGAAGGAATCCGGTGGAATGATTTTTCCGCAAGGAGAATAATCTTCTGCACCGGTGCTTCGGCAATGAACCAATTCCTGTTCCGACATTTGCCATTTACCCATAACCGTGGAGATATGTTAATGCTTGAAATACCGGGATTGCAATCAGGATGGGTGTTTCATGCCGGACATTTACGGCTGATTCCAATGCGCGAAGGCGTGTTCTGGTGTGGCAGCAACTACCGTTGGGATTATAACGATTTGAACCCTGATATGGAGTGGCGCAATCAAACCGAAAAATTGCTCCGGAAATGGCTGCGCGATCCTTTTATCATACAGGAACATTGCGTTGCCGAACGACCTACGGTAGCCGGACAGCAGCCCGTTTACGGATTTTTGAAAGACCATCCCCGGATAGGTATCTTTAATGGTTTGGGAACGCGGGGATTTTCCTTAGCGCCTATATTAGCGCGGCAGCTTGTCACAGCTATTCAGCAAAATAACGTCGCATTGATCTGAAAAGATGCGCATTAAACGGTAAGGAGCTGTATAAAAATATTGCATGAGTATTAAGTCAGGCATTTTATGCCTGTTTTCCTGATTTCATTAAATTGATTATCAACACGTTTACTATTTTTACTTAACACCAGCCCCCGTTGTCATTGCTGTAAAAGGCTATGCCCTTGCCATTTCCAACGAAGTGCCCATTGTTTTCATTTTCATAAAAACCGGCCGGTATGGATATCTTCGGGATGCTTTGCAATTTAACCTGTGTTTCAATAGTCAGGTTTTCATTACCACGAGCTATCTTGGGAATTTGTTGTGTAGATACCTTCATTTCTTTTACCAAATCCTTTTACGACCAGGCCCGGTTCATCTGATTTCAGCAGCGCTTTTATAGCAGTTTTTGTTAGTCATTCTTGTTCGTTTAATGATTCCTAACATGAGTCAGCATCAAACACATGGTTGACTTTCAGTTAGTCCCGACAATATTTATTCTATATCCCCCGTACATTTATCCCGCTTACAAACCAATTTCTATATGTATTGTCTGAAAGATAAATTATGCAATCTTAGCAATAAAAATTTAAACAAAAAAGGAATGAAAACGCAATATCTGAACTTACCGTTTCATTTTTTTTATAATAAAACAGAAGAGCCAGTCAAATTATGTTTACTAACTTAGCTGTCCTGAAAATTTTATTGAGAGATGTAAAAAATAATCAACGTCATTAACAGCATCCTTTTGGCTTTAATCACAAACATTTATAATGATTCTACTGATAAGATAAGTGAGTTTTATCTGCATTGTAAAATTCTATTAAACTGATTGGCAAGTGTTTTAATATTTTTACTTTTTACTTAGCCATACATCATACTTGCACATGACTAAAATACTGCTGACTGCTGCCACACCTTTTGAGCTGGAAAAATATACTGCCTCCAGGCATGTCGTCCTTCCCGGAAACAATACAATAAATCCGTGCATTACCGGCGTTGGTCTGGTAGCAACTGCCTGTAAGCTTACAGAAGCGATAATGCGACATCGGCCCGATTTTGTATTGCAGGCCGGTATTGCAGGCGCATTCCCGCATAGCGGATTTAAGCCCGGAGACCTGGTTTTGGTAGAGCGGGAATTGTTCGGCGATTTCGGGGCAGAGGACGGCAACCGGTTCCTTGATGTTTTTGATATCGGGTTAATACCTGCAGATAGTTTTCCTTTTGAACAAAAATATATCGTCAATCCTATGAAAGGATTGGCTGTAGATATTGACCTGCCAGGGGCTACCGGGCTTACGGTACATACGGTTAGCGGCTCGGAGCAAACCAGGGCTATGCGATCGGAGAAATACCATGCCGATGTGGAAAGTATGGAAGGAGCCGCCTTGCATTATGTTTGCCGGCAGATGGATATTCCTTTTGCTCAGGTGCGCGCTATTTCCAATTTGGTGGAGCGGAGGGATAAAAGTAAATGGGACATGGAAAAAGCGATCAGCCGCCTCAATGAATGGCTGATCGCTTTCCTGAATAAAAGCAACTCCTGAAAGCTTAATCCTTCCATTTTGGCTTGACTGCCATTTTATACAGATTCATGAATATGTGTACTGCGGCAAATGCCATGGAAAAATAAAACAAAGCCGAATCCTGAACATCGGATGAGTAATGGTGAGCCAGCGCTACCAGCACAAGGACGAAGGATAAAAGCAATCCCGTAACTGCTACCGTGCGATATCCTTTTGCATCCCGTGCCCGGGCATTGAGCACGCTGTTTTTGATGCCATAAAATAAATACACATCAAGGCCGATGAGCATCCACACGATAAGCCGGATCCAGGTGTCAAAAGGCAGAAATGCCATCATGCCGAAGCAGACCAATACGCCGAGAATGGGCACAAGCGGCACCAATGGCGTACGGAAGGCACGCGGCGCATTCGGATTAGAACGACGCAGCACCAATACGCCGATGCAAACCAAAATGAATGCAAACAGCGTTCCGATACTGGTCATCTCGCCTACAACCCGGCCGGGTACAAATGCGGCAAACAAGCTTACGAACACCAGGAAAAACGCATTGGAGCGGAACGGAGTGCGGAAGCGCTGATGAATAACGGAAAATATCTTCGGCAGCAAACCATCCCGGCTCATCGAATAAAAAACCCGGCTTTGTCCCATCAGCATTACCAGGATAACGGACGAATAGCCTAACAAAATGGCGATGATAATGCTGGTATTCAGCCAGGGATAAGCCGGCACTACAATACCATTAGCTCCCGGAAGCCCCATGTTTTCAATAGCGATTGCAACCGGCGCCAGGTGGTCTGTTGCGCCGTCGCCCCCGAATTTGGAATAATGAACCACTCCGACCATTACGTACGCAAAGATGATATAAAGTACCGTACAGATGAGCAGGGAGCCCATAATCCCGATCGGCATGGCCTTTTTGGGGTTTTTGGTTTCCTGCGCTGCTGTCGATACAGCGTCAAATCCGATATAGGCAAAAAACACGACCGCCGCCGCCCGTATAATTCCGGACCAGCCAAATGCTCCGAAAGTGCCTTTGTTTTCCGGTATCAGCGGCGTTAAATTATCCGGGTTTACATACCGGATTCCAACGAAAATAAACACTAAAACAATCGTCACTTTCAGTATGACAATTATGGTATTGACAAATGCCGATTCGCTCGTCCCTTTTATCAACACCAATGACATGACCACCACGATAAATACAGCCGGAAGATTGAAGATACCCGAAACACCATTGACCGTATCAAAAGGCGTCATCATCAGCTCGGGCGGGAGGGCGAGGCCAAAGGTCTGTAAAAGCTTTCCGAGGTAGCCCGACCAACTGGAGGCAACGGTGGCCGCTCCTACCGCATATTCCAGCACCAGGTCCCAGCCGATAACCCAGGCGACAAATTCCCCCATCGTGGCATAAGAATAGGTATAAGCGCTGCCTGCAACAGGAATCATGGAGGCAAATTCCGCATAACACAAACCCGCAAAGGCGCATCCTAAAGCGGCAATGATGAAGGAGATCATAATCCCTGGTCCCGCATAGTTGGCCGCAGCCATCCCGGTGATGGAAAACAACCCGGCACCAATAATGGCGCCGATGCCCAGAGACACCAGGGCGGTGGAGCTAAGGGTTTTTTTAAGGCCATGCTCCGATTCACCGGATTCCATTAACAACAGATCGAGTGGTTTGCGTGTAAATATGCTCATGTTAAATGTTATAGTTTGAAAAATGATAGTTGAATAGCATTCGCCCTGATACCGTTTTTTTAAGAGGTTAATATTATAAAATAATCGGTAAAAAAACGACAAAATAAGGCTGCAATACGAAAAAAAACGAACAGATGGGTGCATTTCAACTTTTCCTTTGCCGGGTCACATGTGGTCGGTGAGGACATCGACCTTTGGCGGGTGTAAGGTCTGATCTAAAATGGAGGCATCCAATATACTATTAGCGATACGTTGTCTGCCGTTACTTTTTTATCTCATAGCATAGTTCTGCCATTCCGTTTTTGTATGCTGCCGTATCTTTTAGACGTAATACTTGTTCTTGTCCGATATTGTCAAAAAACAATAGTCCGTCCCCCAAAATAATCGGTAGAATGCTTACTCTTATCTCGTCTGCTAATTTTTGCCGGATAAATTCTTTTGTAAATATTGCACCACCTGCTACCCACACATTTTTATAGTTTGGCTTCAGTCGTTCATTTACAAGTTTGTTCAGATCACCCGAATAAAATTCAATATTTGGCCTTTCTGCCGGTAGATGTCGGTGGGTTAATACGATTGTCGGTTTGTCGCCATAGGCCCAGCCATAAGATTTTGCAAGTTCTAAAGCGTGTTCGTAAGTCCGTGAACCCATTACATAGCAGTCTATTGTTTTCAGAAACTCTTCAGGGTCTTGTCCGTCAACACCTTTGTCGTAATGGTGCGAGGTGTCAAACCATGAAATACTATTGTCCCTTTTGGCAATAATTCCGTCAAGGCTCGAAACCATATGAGTCGTTATTTTAAATTCGTTTGTTGTCATTTTTGAATTGCCATTTTAGCCTCACCCTCAACTCATTTATCCATCTCTCAAACATACATAAATATTTCAATGTGCGGTTGGGCTTATTTTTTGGCATTGTTAAATTAATATAGATAGTTCATTATTCAACTTCAAAAATAAGAGGT
>CAZUSO010000035.1:0-30630 GCA_964622775.1 uncultured Taibaiella sp.
GGGGCGTATTCCAAATTTTCGCAGCCATATACTCCTTTTTGTTATTCCGTAGGAATCCAAAGGACGTGTATAGATGCTTTCAGCATGACAGAGGGGATTGTAGGGATGTTCTCATTAGCGAATTTTTTTTTTAGCACAATTCCTGGAACCCGCCTGAACGCATGGCTATAGCTTCAGGACATCCTTCATGGTAAAAACTCCGGTCTTATCTTTTATAAATTCTGCGGTCAGCACAGCGCCCAGGGCAAAGCCTTCGCGGCTGAACGCGGTATGTTTAATCTCAATGCTGTCCACCGAAGATTGGTACTGCACACTATGGGTTCCGGGCACATTGGCTATCCGGTGGGAAACAACGGGAACATACCCGGGATTATTCGTGGCTTCTCCTGTCCAGCCGGATTTATGTTCCAGGTGGTCTATCGCCTGTTCGGCAAGTGTGATGGCGGTACCGGAAGGCGCATCTTTTTTTTCGGTATGATGTGTTTCTTCGAGCTGGATTACATATTCCGGATGGCCGTTCATCAGTTTTGCCAGGTATTTGTTCAGTTCAAAAAACAAGTTAACCCCTACACTGAAATTAGAGGCCCAGATAAAGGCGCCATGGTGCTGCATGCAAATTACCTTTGCTTTTTCCAGATGCTGCTGCCATCCGGTGGAGCCGCAAACCACCGGCACACCAGACTCCAGGCATTTCCGCACATTTTCAAATGCAGAAACCGGAGCCGTAAATTCAATGGCTACATCGGCTTCCTGTAAGTTGTGCTGTTGGAGATCATCAGGATTTTCACTGTTTATTTTCAGGACAATGGTATGCCCGCGTTGCAAAGCAACCGTTTCAATGGCTTTGCCCATTTTCCCGTAACCGATCAACGCAATTTTCATTTGATTGTGTATTATTTGTCTGAATCAGGATTTTCAATTATTCACGCCCCATTGTCACGCTGCAGGCATCTTCTCACAGCATCCGTCTTTTTAGATTCCTACGGAATGACCGTAATGTTCCATTTTCTATTTTCAATTCTCAATTGTACATTCAATAAAGCTACCGAATCAACGTCACATCGCCCTTTTTAGTTACGACTTTTCCGTCCACGAAACGAATCTCTATCAGATAATTATATACCCCGGCTCCGGCTTCTTTGCCTGCATTGCCATAAGTGCCGTCCCATCCTACCTTGCTTTTTGCGGATGCAGTATAAACAACATTGCCCCAGCGATTATAGATTCTGAACTGGTTCACAATATAGCCTGATTTATTATATAGTACGGGTCCAAAAAAGTCATTGATGCCGTCACCATTCGGGGAAAAGGCATTTGGCATCAAAAAGTCGGGAACCAGCGTATCAACAAATACGGTGACATTTGCCGTATCCAGACAGCCGGTCTCACTGATTGCAATAACCTGATAACTGTGGGTTTGGTCAGGCTTGAAAGTCTGTTCGGGAAGGAACTGGTTTTCAAAAAGGTAAGCCGGCTCCCAGGAACTGGTGGTGTAATTCACGTTTGCACTTGTGGTCAAAACCAGGTATTCCCCTTCTGCAATCGTATCTGCCGAAGAAGTAAGATCAAGCTGAAAATCTTCGACATGCACATTCACAACACGGATTACGCTGTCGCAGCCATGCACATCTTTAAAGGTATCAATCAATGTTGTATCGCTCAGGTAGGTTACGCCTTCAAATACGGTTTCATGACAACCGTTGGCAGGAAGCGTTACCCATGCAGGCTCGTTGATATATACGATGATATGGGTGGTGAGATAAACGCTGTCGCAGCCGAACTGGTTCAGGATGGTGTCCGTCACGGCAGCATCATGCGTATAGGTGATTCCCTGAAAAATCACATGGCCACATCCGGAAGAATCCGTGGATTCGGTTACCGGCGTTACGGGATTTACGATGACATTGACCGTGCGGTAAACACTGTCGCAGCCAAGCGTTGTGGTAAAGGTATCCAGCAACACGGCAGACTGGGTGTAAGTTATTCCTTCAAACGATACATCGCCGCAGCCCGAAGTATCCACTACTATCTCAACAGGTGTTTGAACGGTCAGGTTTAAGGTTACGATACTGTCGCAACCGGTGGCTACGGATGTGGTATTATATACGGCAACGCTTGCTCCTCCCTGGGTTACGTTGATGCCATTCCACAAAAAAGGCAACTGGTCTGCGCATTTTGTTATCGAAACGGTCTTATAGATTGTGGGTATTACACTCAGGTTGAGTGTGACAATAGAATCGCAACCATTCAGGCCGGTCGTGGTATATACCGCTGCCGCATTACCTCCCGTATTCACAGTTATTCCATTCCAGTAATAAGGCAATTGCGACTGGCAAATCGTTTGAGGGACGATTGTGGTTTGCACCGGCTTCACATAAAGGTTAAGCGTCACGATGCTGTCGCAGCCTAATACGGTATTGGCATTATAAACCGCGGCGTTCGGGCCTCCGGCATTTACCGTAATACCGTTCCATACCCACGGAAACTCATTGGCACAGAGGGTATCATAAACAGTCGTTGTTTTGGAAGGATTCACGGTTAAGTTTAGTGTTACTACACTGTCGCATCCTGTAGCGGTAACGGTGCTGTACTGAGCTATATTATTGGTCGTTACAGACCCGGCCGGAATCGTTATTCCATTCCAGATAAAAGGCAATTGACTGGTACATTTGGTCAGATAGACCGTAGTAGTTTGAATCGGTGTAACCGTTAGATTGAGCGTAGCGGTTGAGTCGCAACCCGCAGCGGACGTGGTATTAAAAACGGCAACTCCGGTGCCGGCTGCAGTCACGATAATTCCATTCCAGACATAGGGCAACTGATTCGTGCAAATAGTTTGATTTACGGTAGCGTTGACCGGTTGAAGCACGATCACGTTAAGCGTTACATTGGAGTCGCATCCTGCCGCAGTAGCGGTGGAATAGGTTGCCACGCCATTTCCCCCGCTGGAAACAGTAAAGCCGTTCCAGGTGAAGGGCATTTGGTCTGCACACCTGGTCAAAGTAACGGTTGAATTAATTGATGGCGTTATGGTCAGGTTCAGGACAGTCACCGAATCGCAGCCGCCCGTACTGGTAGTGGTGTAGTTAGCGGCATTTGCCCCGCCGGAATTTACCGTGATGCCATTCCATACGAAAGGCAGCTGTGCAGCACATTTGGTCATATAGACGGTATCCTTCAGTTTGGGCACTTTAAAGCTGAGTTGTGCCGGTGTCTGCAAAGGATTATTGCATAAATCGAGCAGGGTATTGCCGTCGCTGCCCTGCTGGGCATGTACTACATAATTTCCAGGCTGGAGCGCCGGGGAGAAGGTCAGTTTCACCCGATCGGTATATCCGTTGCTCCCGCTACAGTTAATGCCGGCAGCGCCGGATATAGTGCCACCTGGAGTCAGGTAAAAATCACTTCCGTTTGTGGCAATCGAACTGCATTTTACTTCTTCACTTAACTGGATAATAATTTCATTCTTATAATTACACACCGGCTTTTTTACACTGTCCATCGTCGGATATCCTGAGCTGTTAAAAGTAGCGGTGGAGCCGGAAAAATTAATGGTAAAACCGGAAGAGGGTCCGCCGGTATTGTAATTTCCAAAATTATTAATCATGATATAATAGGTCTGACCGGCAAGGGCATCAATATACCGGCAGTTGGAATTACCGAAAGTTCCGCCCTGCACATAATAATAAGGAGATGCCATGCTCAAACCCACGGCGCCGTTCACATTACTGCCCGGCTGATTATTGTTGAAATTGCAACGAATTACATTGTTATAGCTGATATTGTTACAATTTACTCCCGTGGCATCAATTACGGCAAAGTCATAATCATCCTGGGCAGATACTGGTGTGATGGTAAAAACCATGGTCCCGCTGGTGCTTACCACTAATTTCAGCCAGACGGAATTTTCTTCTCCGCTTCCGCAGGGCGTGCCGTCAATATCAATGGTAGAGCCTGTTCCCTGATAACTGTACGGAGAGCTAAACTGGGTGCCGCAAAGCTGCAGGGCATTGCATACATTTTGCTCCGGCTGATTCGGAGCCAGCAATTGCGCGTGAATCTCAGTTGCAGCCAACAATACAGCCATTGCACTGAAGATATAGTTTCTGATAAGCGTCATAAAAGATAAATGAAAAACGCTGGTTATAAAAGATTAGCGGGTCTTGATGAATTTGTCGCCTTTGTCCTACAAGATGTCAGGAGCCGAACGCAACCCATCCTTGTGCTGTTAATACATGTTTATTGCCTTTCCGGGTAATGAGTTGCGCGCCTTCCTCTGCTGCTGTCATGTATCCGATAACACTGATCTTTTCCGTCATCCGTATTTTATCATAAGCTTCCTGGCTTACCGTAAATAACAATTCATAATCTTCGCCGCCACTCAGGGCACAGGCCGTTGGGTCTATATTGAATTTAAACGCAGTTTCCCGGGTTTCATTATGGAACGGGATTTTATCTTCATACAGCACACAGCCCAGATTGCTCTGTTTACAGATATGCAGGATTTCAGAGCTGAGTCCGTCACTGATGTCCATCATTGCAGTTGGTACTACCTGTTCAGCCGCCAGCCAGTCAATAATATCCAGCCGGGCTTCGGGCTTCAGAAAGCGACCGATCACATAAGCATTGCCTTCCAGATCCGGTTGTATTGCCGGGCTTTCAAGGAATATCTTTTTTTCCCGTTCTAATAATTGCAGTCCCAGATATGCTGCACCTAAGTCGCCCGTAACGCATAACAGATCATTTTTTTGTGCACCGCTCCTGGTCACATACTGGTCCGGTGTCACTTCTCCAATGGCGGTAATACTGATTATAAAACCTTTTTGCGAGCTGGTGGTGTCGCCTCCGATAAGGTCAACCTGGTAGGTGTCGCAGGCCGCATATACTCCGTTATAAAATTCATTGAGCGCCTCCACGGAGAAACGGTTGCTGATGCCTATGCTGAGGGTAATATGTGTGGGAGTGGCATTCATGGCGCAAATATCTGACACATTCACCGCCACAGCCTTAAAGCCTAAGTGTTTAAGCGGCGTGTACATCAAATCAAAATGTACGCCCTCCACCAGCATGTCGGTTGTGATAACGGATTGTTTCCCGGACTGGTCGATCACTGCGGCATCATCGCCAATGCTAAGCAGCGTTCCGGCACGGCGGGTTTCATTATTTTTAGTCAGATGCTCAATCAATCCGAATTCTCCAAGTGTGCTGATTTCCGTGCGTTGATTATCCATGATGTTGCTTTTGATTGATTTGCTGAATTTCCAGCAGATAATTTTCCAGGCGGGACGTAATGGAATTCCAGTCAAATTGTTCTGAAACAACCCGTTTCCCGGTTTCACCAATCGTTCTTCTTTGTGATTCCGATTCCAGCAGCGCGATGCAGCATTGTGCAAATTCATCCATAGTACTGGCGAGCACCGCTCCTTCCCCCGACTGTATATTTAAGCCATTGAATCCGATGTTATGGCTCACTACCGGCACGCCCATAGCCATTGCTTCGAGCACTTTATTTTGAGTGCCGGCACCAAAGCGAAGTGGCGCTACCACAATGGATGCCTTTCGGTACATATCACTCAGATTTTTGACAAAGCCCGTAACCGTTATCTTGTCTGATGCCAGCTGGAGTACTTTTTTAACCGGACGCTGACCGGCGATTACAAATTGTATGTCCGGGAATTGCTCTAAGATCTGTGGAAAAATATCCGTAGCAAAATACTCAACAGCATCCACATTGGGCGCATAATCCATATTGCCGGTAAATAAAATAATCTTATCCTGGTTGTAATGATGCTTTTCTTCGGAAAATACGGAAAGGTCAACACCATTTGGAAGAATATTTACATTATACAAATGATGCTCGTCCTGAAGGTATTTCCGGTCCTCGTTGGAGCAAACCAGCGCTTTGTCAAACTCCCGGATAATTTGTTCATAATGATATACGCGCCGAAACTCTGTATAAATAAAAGATCGTCTTAATCCCTGCCTGGATTTAACCCGTCGGCGCCAATACAGCGAATATGCATCGGGCAAATCCAGCAAACGCGGTATGTATTTTCGGTCTGCCCAATACTGAGCCATACGCAGATGCTGTACGTGCACTGCATCAAATTGATGCTGTGCCAGCAAAGCGTCAATTTTTCCAGACATTTTAGAAGAAGAAAAATAACGTACCTGAAAGGGTTCGCTGCGAAAAAATGCCGTTAAGCAATTCCAGTATGACTGTATTTTCGGCAGAGGAACCAGGTGAATTTCCTTGAAAATCTCCTGAAGCTGGGGAAGATATTGCAGATCGCTCTTATCCTGAAGGAAGGTGAGCAGATGCAGTTCGTGTTTTGCAGCCAGCCTTTTTGCGAGATGATAAATTTTCAGTTTATCACCCCTGTATGGTGGGTAAGGAAATCTGTTGGCGGCAAACAATATCTTCATTTAGATAACATAAGAATTCTCGTGAACGACGGGCGCCGTCTGCAGCCCGGTCTTTAATCCGGTTCAAAAATAATGGCTAATGATCTAATTTCAATATCTCATGATTCAGCTTATCCCGTTTTGTTTTCAAATAAAATTCGTTGAAAGGGTTGGGCTTTACTTCAATGGGAACGGTTTCCACAATTTCAATCCCATAACCCAGCAATCCGGCCCGTTTCCGGGGATTATTGCTCATCAGCTTCAGTTTGGTAATATTCAGATAACGTAATATCTGAGCGCCTACTCCGTAGTCCCGTTCGTCCATCTTAAAGCCTAAAGCAAGATTGGCTTCTACCGTATCTTTCCCTTCTTCCTGCAATTTATAAGCTTTCAGTTTGTTCAGCAAACCGATGCCTCTTCCTTCCTGGTTCATGTATAACACACAGCCTTTCCCTTCCCGTTCAACCATTTCCATGGCCATTTGAAGCTGATCACCGCAGTCGCAGCGCAGGGAATGCAGGATGTCGCCCGTAAAGCAGGAGCTGTGCACGCGAGTCAGCACCGGCTCATCTTTTTCCCAGGAACCTTTGATCAGTGCCAGATGAAGCTCTCCCGTATTTTTCTGCCGGAAAGCGACCAGATTAAACATACCGTGCTTGGTGGGCATATTCACTCTTACTTCTTCTTCTATCAGACTTTCTTTTTGTAAACGGTATTCAATAAGATCTTTGATTGAAATTATTTTCAAATCAAACTTTTCGGCAATGACCATTAACTCCGGCAGGCGCGCCATCGTACCATCATCGTTCATGATCTCTACCAGCACACCGGCGGGTTTGAAGCCTGCCAGGCGGGCTAAATCCACTGTGGCTTCGGTATGGCCGGTACGGCGTAAAACACCGCCCTGCCTTGCCCGCAAGGGGAAAATATGGCCGGGGCGCCCTAAATCTTCCGGTTTGGTATTCGGGTCAACTAAAGCCTGCACTGTTTTGGCACGGTCCTGTGCGGAAATGCCCGTTGTGCAGCCATGCCCCAACAAGTCAATGGAAACGGTAAATGGTGTTTGATGCAATACCGTATTGTTTTCCACCATCAGGTTCAGGTTCAGCGCAGCCGCACGGGATTCCGTAACCGGTGCACAAATCAGTCCGCGCCCGTATTTCGACATAAAATTAATAATCTCCGGGGTCACGTTTTCGGCAGCGGTCACAAAATCTCCTTCGTTTTCGCGATCTTCGTCATCTACAACAATTATGAGCTTTCCTTTCCTGATATCTTCCAGCGCATCTTCAATTCTGTCCAACATAATATTTTCTTTTTAATAAAAAACTAAATTCAGGGGGCAAAGTTACGGGATTATTGTGGCTTGGCAGACTTAATGCAACAGGATATGGAATAATTTTATTGGCAGATAATAAAAAAGCGATTATCTTTGCGCACCTGATAGGGATAAGTCAAAAGTTATGTTCTTTTGACTTTTTATTTTCGTATCAATTACGGGTATAGTTCAATGGTAGAATAGAGGTCTCCAAAACCTTAGATCTGGGTTCGAATCCTAGTACCCGTGCTGAATATTGCAAATTTTAATTGTAAATAACTGACATTATTTTATCAGGCTGAGTTCCCTGAAATCTTTTAACTTCTCAACATCTTATTTAATACAATGAGCAAATTCGGAAATTACATACAAGAAGCCTATGATGAGCTGGTGCATAAAGTGACCTGGCCATCATGGCCGGAGTTGCAGCAAACCACAGGAATTGTGCTGATAGGGCTCTTGATTACCACACTTTTTATCCTCGGCATGGACACTGTTTCTGAACAAGTGATGAAGATAATATACGGTATGGTGGGCTAATGACTCAAACACTTCTTTCGACAATGAACCAGACAGAGCAAAATACACAGACAACAGAAAAGGAAACCAAATGGTACGTATTGCGTATCGTTAGCGGAAAAGAAAAAAAGGTAAAAGAACATCTTGACAAGGAAATCCGTCTGAGCGGGTGGGGACATGTCATTTTGCAGATACTCTGCCCTGTTGAGAAGGTATTTAAAGTACAAAACGGGAAAAAAGTATTACGGGAAAAAACGCTGTTCCCCGGCTATATCATGCTGGAAGCCGTGGATGGCAAGCTGAACGACACCATGATTCAAACCATCACCGGAGTAACTAATGTGATTCATTTTCTGGGAAAAGAACATCCGGTTGCATTGCGTAAAAGCGAAGTGAATAAGATGTTCGGGAAGATGGATGAAGTAAGCGAGCAGGGTATTGGCTATGCTGAGCCGTACATCGTGGGAGAAACGGTAAAGATTATTGACGGCCCGTTCAATGACTTCAATGGTACTATTGAAGAAGTGAACGAAGAGAAGAAAAAATTGCGAATTACGGTAAAAATATTTGGACGCGCTACGCCGGTAGAATTGAATTACATGCAGGTAGAAAAAATCTCCTGATAAGAAACAATATTTTTGAAAAACTCCCGAAGCTCAATAAGCGCTCCGGGAGTTTTTTTATGGAAAATCTATTGCGTGTTCCTGATTGTGCTGTCCACCGTCGGCTGGCTCTTCACATTTTCTTTCCTGATTTCAATATGGCGGATTGCTCCGCCGGTGGTTGCCGTGCGGGAAGCAAAAAACAGCATTACAGCGGCGAACAAAGTAGCCACGACCGAAAAAACCTCTTCATACTTTTTATCCTTATAATTGACCCAGGCGCCTATGGCTGACCATAGCCCCAGTGCGTAGCTCAATATGCTGAAAAGTTTAGCCGTTTCCGCATGATGTTTAATAAAAGATTGTTCGGACCAGGGCAGGTCCTTTACCATTCCGGCCGCCTTCCCACCGGTTTCAAGGGAGAAAAAGGTCGCTATGGCGCTAAAGATGAAAATAAAATAAGCCACCTGTTTTATGAGGTCAGAGCGGAAAATAAACCCGCCAATCATCACCAGTAATCCCACAACCGGTAGAATAATGGGAAAATGATTAATCATTAAATGGTAGTGTGCTGCATTCATAATATTTGATTTTATTGATTAACAATTATGACTTTCACCTGAATAATATTTTATTGCAATTAGTACATAGCTTATTATTAATACGATTAGCTAGTTATTAAATATTGTAAATTTATATAATGATCAGTATATATGTGCGTTTGAGATAATAGTGATATTTTTATCAATATTATTAATTGTTTGATTTTAAGTCATTTGCTGTTGCAATAAAATCTCTGAATAATGCCAAAATATTATTATGCATATTTTATGTTAGTCTGCTCACCCGAAATAGTGCCTGCTTAGTGTCCGGCATTTCCGGCTCATTCCGGCTCATTCCGGCTCGTACATCTGCAAGCGGTTTTTCAGTTGCGTTACGGTCTCCTTCATTTCCTGTACCTGATGCAGCAGGTGCGCTATTGCTTCAATGCCTTCCATATTTATTTCCAGATCATAATATAAGACAATGTATTTTTCCAGTACCTGCAATTCGTCCTCAAGAAGATAAACGCACTGCGTTTCCCCATCCTGCAAGACCTGAAGCAGCCCCCGCTCCTGTAAAGTGTCCACAAACCATTGTTCTACTTCATAAACCGCACAACACTCCTGAATAGATATCCTGTTATTTTTCATTGCTGCGTTTATTTAGTCGTTTTTGCCAGTGCTTCAAATAATGCTTTTTGCTTTGCCGAAAGGTTCCGCGGTAACAGTACATTGAAGGTGATATAAAGATCGCCAAATGCATTTTCCTTTTTATACACCGGGAAGCCCTTTCCCTTTAGCCGCACCTTTGTGCCGTTTTGAGTTTCCGGTTTCACACTCAGCTTCACTGCTCCGTCCAGTGTGTCCACGGTTACCGACCCGCCTAATACGGCGGTGTATAAATCAATGTCCACCTGCTTATAAAGGTCATTCCCGTTTCTCATAAAGCCGGTATTGTTATTAATTACAAAGGTGATGTAAAGGTCTCCATCGGGTCCGCCGTTCATGCCCTGGCCTCCGTACCCTTTCAGCCTGATCTCCTGTCCGTTTTCCACTCCTGCCGGGATGGTAATCCGCACATTCTTTCCATTGACGGCAAAGGTGCGGGGATGCGTGATATATGCCTCTGAAAGGCTAAGCGGCATTTCGGCATGAATATCCTGCCCTTTGAATTTACGCCTTCGTCCGCTGGTTCCAGAAGCGGTATTTCCAAAGATGGAGGAAAAAAAATCGGAAAAGTCCGCATCTCCACCGGAATAGGTAAAGTGTTCCTGTCCCCAGTCCTGCTCAAAAGCTCCCGGGCTTTGCCGTTCTTTCTGATATTGTGCCCTTGCCTGTTGCTGCTGTTCCGCCTGTTTCCAGTCGACGCCATACTGATCATATTTTTTCCGCTTTTCGGGATCGCTTAATACTTCATGAGCTTCATTCAATTGTTGAAATTTCCGGATAGCTTCTTTGTCGTTAGGGTTCAGGTCAGGGTGCAGTTTACGCGCCAGTTTGCGATAGGCTTTTTTAATCTCTTCCTGGGAAGCGTTTTTACCTACTCCCAAAACTTTATAATAGTCTATGTATTCCATATTGATCGGTTAAGTAATTTATGCCCTATAAAGTTAGGCAAACTGCCGGAAAAATCATCTTTTCAGGAAGAATCATTTATCCCTTTTTCTTTTTTTCGCTAAAGAGAACCGTTGAAATAAAAAATTGCGCCGACCTTTGTACTTATTTTATTGTAATGAAATTATGATTATTCCTTCTTACTTATCGAAAGGCGATACTATTGCCATCACTTGTCCGGCCGGCTATCTGCCACAGGAAAAAACTATTTTAGCTACATCTACATTGGAGCAATGGGGCTTTAATGTCGTGATTGGAAATACCGTTGGGCAAGGGGAAAACTACTTTGCAGGAACTGATTCTGAGCGTGGTGATGAGCTGCAGGGCTTTTTGGATGATGAACATATTCATGCCATTCTGATGGGGCGCGGAGGCTATGGGATCAGCCGAATCATCGACCGGCTTAATTTTGAAAAATTTGTGGAGCATCCAAAATGGATTTGCGGATTCAGCGATATTACGGTTTTGCATAGTCATGTTCAGCAACTGTTTGGTATCGCCACGCTGCACAGCCCGATGTGCGGCGCGTTTAAAGAAAATACTTTGGAAATGCCGCATATTCTTTCTCTTCGGGATGCCTTGGTTGGTGAAGCTGTACATTATCCGCAAACAAGCCATGCTTATAACCGGCCGGGCGAGGCTGTCGGCGTACTGGTTGGCGGCAACCTGGCTATACTTGCACATCTTTGTGGCTCTGTATCGCAATTGGATACTACCGGTAAAATATTGTTCATAGAAGACATAGGAGAGCATCTTTACCGGGTTGACAGGATGCTGATTACCCTGAAACGAGCCGGAATGCTGGATAAGCTGTCGGGGCTTATTTGCGGCGGATTTACTGATATTGAAGACACGGAACGTCCCTTCGGGAAAGGTGTTGAGGAAATTATTCTGGATCAGGTTAATGCATATAACTACCCGGTGTGTTTCGGCTTCCCGGTTGGTCATAATGCGGTAAACTATGCGTTGAAACTTGGGACGGTCTGCCACATGCAGGTTTCGGCAGATTGCTGCACATTAAATGCAGCGGTATTCCCTGCCTGATAAGGCTTTCGAATTTACCAATAGAATGTGCTTATAGGCCATTCATTTTTAATTTTAGGACAGGTTAATGGAGCACATTTTCTTTGCACGAAAATTTTTATACCGTATGAAGAAATTATCGTTTCTATGCGCAGCAGGCGCGTTGATCTTTGCAGCATCCTGCAACAACTCACAGCATGCCGATAAGGCTCAAACTGCCGATGCACAGGAAGTGGGTATGGCCACCGGAAAAGCGTATCATGTGGATACTACAGGCAGCTTAGTTAACTGGCGTGCCACGCATAAAGGCGGTCTGGCACCGCGTTACGGCACCGTTAACTTTCTGGATGGCCTATTCACCGTTGAAGATGGCCAACTGACCGGGGGCTCATTTAACATTGATGTGCAAACACTGATTGTGAACCCGGCTTCCGTGACCGAACCGGACAAAAAGACGATTAACCTGCAAAACCATCTGAAAAGCCCTGATTTTTTCGAAGCGGGAAAATACCCGACTGCCCGGTTTGAGATTACGTCGGTAGCGCCATTTGATGCTACAAAGGACAGCAGCGTTTTGCCGGATGCCACCAATATGGTTAGCGGCAACTTAATGATCAAGGATAAAAGCGTGAATATCACTTTCCCGGCAAAAATTGTTGTTTCGGAAGACATAGCCGATGTCCAGGCTAAGTTTACGGTGGACAGAACTACCTGGGGATTGAATTTCGGAACCGAAGGCAATCCTGCCGACTGGGGTGTCAGCAAAGATTTTGAACTGGATATTCGTGTGAAAGCTAAAGTTCAATAATCCGGGTCTTCTTAAAAAATTATCAGCCTGCTGCTCTGCCAGCAGGTTTTTTTATTGCTTATTTTTGAGCCGGGTTCCTGTCGCCGCCAATTCATTTTTACACTTCATTGCAGATGCAAACCGTAACCATACAGACCGAACGTTTCTTTGACCTGATAAAGCAACATAACATTTCCATGTGGAGCATGTTTGAGCAAATGATTGACGGGGAAGAAAAAATGCTTGTATTTGTTGATGACAAGGAACAGGTGCTGATGCGCTATTCCCTTCCTGCTACCAGGGAAGAACTCCAAGAAGATCAAAGCACGTTTACCACTTTGTTTGCCGAAAAACTGCGACAGCAGAATTAGACTTCCATGCCTGTCGGTGTTTGGTGAGGATATGAATTATGGTTTCTTATTTTTGTGGTATAAAAATGCAATAAGATGAAGATGCCTTTTATTGCTTCTCCATTGATGATTAAATTCTTCCAAACAATTGCTTCGGTTTTGATAGCTTATCTTGCTGTTTTGAACATTGGGAAGATTTTTTAGAATACCCTGAAATTTCATTATTAAAAAGCCATGGGTTGGAGCTTTTAATAGCACTCTTAATTATTTCTATAATAAATATTGGCGAACAAACGATCGCTGTTTCATAAAAGCTGAGATGGTTATTGATTGTTTGTAAATTATTATATAGAATCAAAAGGATGCTCCGCAAAGGCATCCTTTTGATTTTCTGTCCCTGGTTGTCTTAACAACAGTTATCCTGCAAGATATGGAATTGGTAAAGCGATGTCGGAGCCTGAAGATTGTCAGGATTGAAAATCCTTATTTATCTGTGCTTCCGGATGCGCTTCGCTCATTTATTCCTACACCCGCCGGTTATTTGATTTGATCTCATTCCATAAATCATCCATTTCTTCGAGGCGCATATCCTGCAACTTTTTTCCCTGTTGCTGCGCCAGGGATTCCATGGCTTCAAACCGAGCCTTGAATTTCTTATTGGTTTTCTCTAATGCATTCTCCGGATCCACCCCGATGAACCGGGCATAGTTAACCAGGGAGAACATCACATCCCCGAATTCCGCTTCCACCTCGGATTGGTTTTGTTGAGCCAGCGCTTCCTGCAATTCCGCCATTTCTTCTTCCACTTTATCCATCACCTGCTCGCGGGTATCCCATTCAAAGCCTATCTGTTTTGCTTTTTCCTGAAGCCTTAAAGCCTTTACTACAGCGGGTAAGGATTGCGGAACGCCGCTCAATACCGATTTTTTGCCTTCCTTCAGTTTGAGCTGCTCCCAGTTTTTCTTCACGGCGGATTCATCTTCCGCTTTTACATGATCGTAAATATGCGGATGCCGGAATACTAATTTATTGCAGATATTTTCCACTACATCCGCAAAGGTAAATTGCTGTTCTTCCGAAGCAATCCTGCTGTAAAAAACGATATGCAGCAGCAGATCGCCCAACTCCTCCTTAATGCCCTGCCAGTCATGGCCGGTAATGGCATCGGTCAGCTCGTAAAGCTCTTCGATAGTTTGCGGGCGCAGACTGTCTATTGTTTGCTTTTTATCCCAGGGACACTGCGCTCTCAGCTCCTTCATGATGCGTAAAAGCCGCTCGGTTGATTGTGAATATGCTGTCATCTTTTTGATTAATTATTTTGTAGCACTATAGCCCCATTGAAAACCGTCCGTTTGCAGGCCTGCCAGATTCAGCACCCGGTCGATGACCGTAAGCGCTGCTTCCTCTAAATTTTTGGGGCGACTGTAAAATGAAGGCGATGCCGGACAGATAATGCCACCTGCTTCCGTAACCGTTTTCATATTTTGAATGTGAATCAGGCTCAGAGGGGTTTCCCGCAGGATACAAATCAGTTTCTTACGTTCTTTCAGCATGACATCCGCCGCACGCGTAATCAAATTATCGCTGATCCCGTTTGCAATTCTGCCCAGTGTTCCTGCGCTGCAGGGGCAGATGATCAGGGCGTCATACCCCGCACTGCCGGAAGCGATCGGGGCATAAAAATCATTTTTATCCCATACCCTGCCTTCAAATTTTTCGTATTCCGTATGCTGCAATTCTTCCTGCCAGACCACCCGTGCATTATCGCTCCATACAATACCCATTTCTTCAATCTGGGCAGACAACTGCTGCAATCTTCTTAATAATACTAAGGTATAAACCGAGCCGCTGGCTCCCGTTACTGCTATGCCAAGCTTCATTGTTTGATAAACATATTGTTAATATGGCAAAACTAATGTTTCTAAAATTGTAATTTGCAGCAATATTTTCTAAAATCGTTGGAATGGGCCTGATAAAAAAAATTAACCGCTTTTTCTCTGTAGCTTTATTGGCGGCTATGCTGCTGCCTGCCGTGCATGCTTATGCCGGGGACGGGGACAGTGCAAATAGCCAGGAAGTGAACTGGATCAGCTTTCAGACACTGGAACAAAAGATGAAAGAACAACCCCGTAAGGTATTGATTGATGTATATACTTCCTGGTGCGGCTGGTGTAAGGTTATGGATAAGAAAACCTATTCCAACCCGCAGGTGATCCAATACATCAACGAACATTTTTATGCCGTAAAATTTGATGCGGAACAAAAGGAATCGGTTCAGTTTATCGGACAAACCTGGGAATATGTTCCCGCCAATAAATCAAACCGCCTCGCTGCTGAGCTGCTCCAGGGTAAGATGTCCTATCCCACAACCGTGATCATGGGTCAGGATCTCAAAAGCGTCAACCCCATTCCGGGCTATATGGAAGTACCGCAAATGGAGATGATCTTGAAATATATTGCAGGCGATTATGACAAGACCATTTCCTGGTCAGAATGGCAGAAAGATTTTAAGTCGGAGTGGCAATAAAATGATTGCCGTTTTTATGTAAAAAATCTTACTTTTGCAGCCAATTTAGCAAAATCTGTTTCTTTTTATGTCCGGACAGCTTAAAGAAGTTCGCCTACGCATACAGTCTGTAACCTCCACGCAGCAAATTACCAAAGCCATGAAGATGGTGAGCGCCGCCAAATTGCGCCGTGCCCAGGATGCCATTCTTCAAATGCGCCCATATGCGCAAAAATTGCAGGAAATGCTCAGCAACATCGTCAGCAGTCTGACCGGAGAGATGGATCTTCCCCTCGCTGTGGAGCGTGCGCCGGAGAAAGTATTGATTATCCCGATTACGAGCGACCGCGGTACCTGCGGCGCTTATAATTCCAATATTATAAAAGCGGCGAAAAGCCGCATTGCCGAAAAATATTCCAGCCAGCAGGCATTGGGTCAGGTAACGATCCTGCCCATTGGTAAAAAAGGCTACGAGTATTTTCAGCGCTACGGATTCAGGCAGGAAGAACAATTCTGGAATCTGTTTTCAGACCTGAGCTTTGAAAATATCCGGCGCGTGGCGGAATATGCCCAGCAAGCTTTCTTAAACGGCACATACGACCGTGTGGAATTAGTATATAGCCAGTTTCGGAATGCCGCTACGCAGGTATTTGTTTCAGAACCCTACCTGCCCATCCCTAAGGTGGAAAATAAAGATGGTGACAAGCAGACCGATTTCATTTTTGAGCCTTCCAAAGAGGTGCTGATTGAAGAGCTGATGCCGAAGATCCTGAATACACAGATCTACAAAGCTATATTAGATGCTAACGCCTCGGAGCACGGCGCCCGCATGACGGCAATGGATAAGGCTACCGAAAATGCCAATGAATTGCTTAGGTCGCTGAAGATATCCTACAACCGCGCCCGCCAGGCCGCCATCACCACCGAGCTTACCGAGATTGTGAGCGGTGCGGCAGCATTGCAGGGTTAAGCCATACTTCACTGCATAGTTTTGTGTATTGAGTTTCTATGCAAAGGATGCAAAGGATGCAAAGAAGCAAGGGGGCGCAAAGGTTTTTGATTGCACTATTTTATCCGGCGGGCAGTATAATATAACAGGTTTTTTTGACAGGGCTATTTTTTCGCAATCTTACTTTTTTGTATTATGTTTCCCTTCTTATCCGTCAATGTTAGTATGTAAACCCCGGCCGGCAGACCTGAAATATCCAGTGTATTTACATTTTGCTTGTCAGCAACCAACTGTCCTGCGATATTATGCAGTTTTACATTGGCGCATTCCGGGAACTGAATATGGGAAGCAGCCGGGTTCGGATAAATGTGGATTGTATCATTATTCAAGTTTGCAATTCCGGTACCTCCATTTGTACTCCAATTGGCAATTCCATCCCGATTAGTTGTATCTGCTGCAAAATTAAAGAACCCCGTTACATATAATTCATTGTTATAAACAGCCATTGCATCAACAGAACAAGGGCTTCCATACCCTACATCTCCATTTGCCATGACGAAATATACACCTCCTCCAACATCCGCCCAATCTGTACCGTTCCATCTGACAATATTGGGAGAAGCCGCTTCTGTGCCAGACGATGTGTAACCACCATGAGCAAAACTTCCGCCAACATACAATTCATTATTGTAAGAAGTCAATGCAAGAACAGAAATCTGGGCGGGATTACCAAATGCGCTGCCTCCGACTCCCTCGCCCAATGCCGACCAGGAACTACCATTCCACTTGGCAATATTTTTCGCAGTTAATTCATTTATCGAATTAAACAATCCTCCTGCAGCTAATTCATTATTATACACAGTTAAAGCCATAATTGCCGGCTCATCTGCAGTTCCGCTGCCCGCCCCAACGCCGCTCAAATCAGACCAGGCAGCTCCATTCCATTTAGCAATATCGCGGGTAGCTACTCCTCCTGCTGTCGTGAATTTGCCGCCGGCGTATAACTCATTATTATAAACACATAAAGCAAATACCGAGTTACCATAGTACCAATCCCCGGTAATGCCACCGCCTACGTCCGACCAACCCGTACCATTCCATTTGACAATATTGCTTGCTGTAACTCCTCCTGCAGAACCAAAACTTCCTGCTACATACAATTCGTTGTTGTACACTGCCATAGCATAAATTACACCTCCAGGGATTCCTCCTACATCCGACCAGGTTGTACCGTTCCATTTTACAATGCTGTTTCCTCCTGCATACAATTCATTATTGTAAACCGCTGTAGCATTAACTGCACCCATTCCATAAACAGTATCTGCTATAGTCCAATTTGAGCCGTTATACCTAAAGTTTCCGTTGCCATACAGTTCGTTATTATATACAACCAACGACTTATAGCGTCTTTGTTCTCCGCCATCCACACCTGTCCACGTTTGCGCCATTGCGCTGCTCATTGCACCTAATAAGGCGATTATTGTAAATATGTGTTTCATTTTTAAAAATTTAAGTTGTCCTACCCGTGTAAAAGCTTTTCGGTGTTGCTCCGTTTTTTTGAGTGGTTCTGCTCCACTATTTTCGTCTGCAAAGGAAAAAGTTCCAAACACAGTAGTCAAAGAACCATCAAAGTGTTGATTTATTTTGACATTTTACTTATTATGTAAATTACCCGATTTTACAATGAGTAATAATCTGCAAATTCCATTATTGTCAACAACTGATTATCTTACCCCGTTACTTTTTTGTAAATTTTCTTCGTTGTATTATATCCCCTTTCTTATCCGTAAATGTTAGTATGTAAACCCCGGCCGGCAGGCCCGAAATATCAAGGGTATTTACATTTTGCTTGTCAGCAACCAATTGTCCTGCGATATTATGCAGTTTTACATTGGCATATTCCGAAAACTGAATATGAGAAGCAGCCGGGTTCGGATAAATATTAATTGCGTTTTTTGTTATGTCATCTATGCCGTTAGCGCTATCGCTTTCTATTATGGCTACGTCATCCACTATAAGGTAAGAGCCTATAGTCGTATGTCCCTCGTGCATTCCTACCCCAAAAAAGATTTGCAAAGAATCCGGGGTGTCCGAATTAACATAGGTAAACGGCAACTCAATGCGCGTATAGGATGCCTGATCTCCTCCTAAGGAAGTTCCATAACCGCCTACGGGCGCTCCATTCTTTATTACTCTTGCAAAAACCAGGATCGAGTCTCCCGGCTCCGTATGATACTTAACATAAGCAATGACGGAATCCGGTCTTCCTGTATAGGGTATGCCGCCGCCCAAAGGAATATTACCGGGATTAAAACCAAGCGCTAACATCCCCTGCAGGTTATCTTCCCCCGGCTCAGGATTGGCTATCACTGCAACTTTTGCGGCATAGTTGCCGGAATAAGCATCATTGCTTGCAGTGACGGCTGTATCCCCTTCAATTCCGGGGGGGAAGGCCTGGTCGGTTGTCCACCAGCCCACAGGGTCGCCGTCTGCCCAGTCTTCAAAGCCTGGATTAGCCGGCACTTGTGCCACTGCGCTGCTGATTGTGCCTAATAAGGCAATACTTGTTATTATCTTTTTCATGCTTTCTCGTTTTAATTGATAATTAATTTTTGTGTACTAACCATTTTTCTGTTTTCCACCTGCACGACATAAACACCTGAGCTGAAAGTAGAAACATCTACCGTTAAGGTTTCTTTAGATGCTTTTCTATTGTATAATATACTGCCGGCAAGAGTAGTGATTATAACAGTTGAGTTTTCAGGAACATTACCGATAGTTATGGTTTCGTTGGCAGGGTTGGGATAAATCCCAATCAGATTAGGAGCATTTATATCGGAAATGTTTGTTGAGGTATCTGTATTACCTAATTTGAGTATAAATGCGCTGCCTATGGTGCTTTGCAAAAGAGCTTGACCCGGGCCGGGGTCAAAGTCGAAATTACTACTGCCCCTAAACATACCGCATACGTAGATAGTTCCGGTATCTGATATGTTGATGTAACTTGCCGACGAAATAGGTTGTGGGTTTCCGTTCCAGGATGTAATTGTTCCTATGGGTTTTACCCAAATAAAATTACCGTTTTCGTCTAACTTTTCAAGGAATGCCGTTCCGAGAGCGGCATTGGAACTTATTTTATATTCATCGGGACCCGGGTCAAAATCCAAGGTATCGATGCCAAAGAATCTGCCCGAGAAATACACATTTCCCGTTTCGTCGAAATCAATACCGTACCCATAGCCGGATCCAAAGCCGCCCGAAGGGCTGAGTATTTGTTTTACCCATACAAAATTACCGTCGGGATCCCATTTGGAAAGAAAAATGTCAAATTTTCCCAGTCCCGGATCCCATAGCCAATTAGGGATTAAATTGTATTCGTCCGGGCCTGGGTCAAAATCGGTAGTATCATCAATTCCTCCGGTAAGGTATATATTACCGGAAACGTCAATAGTCATATTCATAAAGCTACCGTCAAAGTGTTTGCCGATGATTGGTTTTGCCCATATAAAATCACCGTTTGGGGTTAATTTACAAACAAAGGCATCGGTAAACGGAGCACCGAATTGATCGGTATAAACGGAAGAAAGGGTAGAGGTTCCCTGACCCGGATCAAAATCGGCCGTTCCGGTAAATACTCCCGCTAAATGTATATTCCCTTGTGCATCTAAAGCAATTTTATCCGGCGATACCCTTATTTTATTATTGGAGGTAGCCGTCCCCCCGAATTGTTTTACCCACATAAAATTCCCGTCCGTATCTAATGTTAACAGGAATCCATTCATACCATATCCCGATATGATTGGCGCATTTAGATTAAAAACGCCGGCATTGGGGTCAAAATCAACTTCTCCTGCGAAAGAACCGGTGATATACAGGCTATTCGTAGCATCGTCTATCTCCATGATTTTTTGGGGAGTAGCACCATAAGACCCTGCCAGTCCTGTCCTGATGTTAAGCTGCTTAACCCAAACAAAATTACCGGAGGCATCCAACTTCAGAATAAATGTAGTGGGAAGTGTGGTTGTGAGAATAGCGGTTCCGGGTCCCGGATCAAAATCTATCGTGGATTGTTGAAATTCTCCGATTACATATACATTTCCTACGTTATCTACGCAAATATTGTGCGCTGCTTCGTAACCGTCACCTCCCATAGATTTTGCCCAAATAAAGTTACCGGCAGAATCATATTTTGCGATAAATATATCAGCTTGCTGCTGTTGGACGGAACCGGTAGAAGTCAGGTTAAAAACTCCTGCTCCCGGGTCAAAATCTACGGTTCCGTAAAAAGCTCCCGCATTATATATATTATGGGCATTATCTGTTGTAAATACGCTCGTTCCCTGGTTATCTATTTTTGTTACCCACTGATAATTCTGTGCACTTGCTGTCCTAATTACGCCTAATAAAGCAATACATGCAATCAATTTTTTCATTTTGTTTGTTTTTATTTTGAAAAAATAATAAGGATACAGATTGAGATTCTGGTTATACGTGAGCTTAATCTTATGGTTCAACAATTGAACCTGTGATTTTACTTCAGCCGGGCAATTGGGGATTACTTCCCGAAGAAGCAAAACTCTGGTAAAGCACCTCTATGTTTTCAAAAGTTACTTTCTTCTTACCATTGATTGTGGTTACTTTTACATCGTCAGCCGTAATGGCTTCGTAGCCGTTACCGTCATACACAATGGAAAGGATGGCATTTCCTGCAGGTAATTGGGTCGGTAAACCGTAATAAACAGGATATTCCCCATCTTCCGGCGCTGTTTTAAAATTTGCATTAACTTGACTACCAAGATTATTCCACATGGAAAACCGATAGTAGCCGGATTCTGCAGCGGCACTACTATTTGTATAGGACAGCGGAATTTCACTGCCGTCTGGTTTGATAATCTTGCAAGTATTACTCGAAAGTCCCCACAGGATTACCACTGTTGTTACCTCCGCCATTATTGTTGGGAATTGTCATCGTCTTTTTTGCAAGAAGCCAATGAAGCTACCATTGCAAGAATTACAAATATTTTTTTCATTTTCTGTTTGTTTTTAAGATGGATTCATTCGATTTTATTTTGCTTTAAACTTGAGGAAATTCAGCGCCCAGGAACAGGCAAGACAGCCCTCTGAATCTTTTGGCGGATTTTTCAGTGACTGCCAGGACAGTGATTTTTTGCTTGTTGCACCCGGCTTCAGGTTGAATTTCTGTACCGACTGGTGCTTGCCCATCAGATTTTTCCAGCCTGTGCTTGCCTGGAATGACACTTTTTTGTCCGACAGGTTTTTAACTTCCACCTCGTAAATGCACCTGAGCATTACCTTTGCGTAAAGGCGAATGCGCACTTCCAGCGGCACGCCTTCCACTTCTATTGTTTTCGTGTCAGACCATTCTTTTATCCCGGATGAAAAGGTAAAAGCATCAGCGCTGTTTTCCTGTGGAAAAATTTGCCCGAAAGTGCAGATGGCTCCGATAAGTATTATTACTGTCAATAAACATTTTTTCATTGTTTTTAAATTTATTGTTATCAAATAATTTAAGGGCAAAGCACGCAACAGCATAGCGGATAAACAATAGTGCAGATGTACTATATGGCATAGCATATAATGAAAAAATGACGAAAATTTTGTACACTTGTCTTGTCTTATCAGCAAAACATAGCCGTATGAAACAGATGATACCGCTGCTTTGCCTGCTTCTTGTTTGCTCTTTCGTCCGGGCGCAGCCGGGTGAAACAGACAGTTTGCTCAACAGGCTTAAAACAACACTCTCCTACGAGCAAAAAGCAGATGTTTTTTTCAGACTGAGCCAAGCCCATCAAAACACCAATCCCGATTCCGCATACCGTTATGCCAAACAGTTGGAAGAACTGGCAAAAAAAAATAAAGACAAGGTGGGGCAATACAAAGCACAGCTAATGATCGCACAATATTTATCCAATACAGGAAAACCAAATGAAGGGCTTGTTATTTGCGATAAAAATATCACGATTCTGCAAAAGGATACAGCCAATACTGCTTTGCTGGGGGAATTTTTATTATTCAAAGGGCATTGCTTGACATCTCTGAATAAAGCACAGGAGGCTCTTAAAAGTTTGTATGCTTCACTAAAAATCTGTGAGAAAATAAAATTTATTCCTGAAATTGTAAATGTCCTTACAAACATCGGTTGGGTATATATGGAAATGGATCAATACGACAAAGCCATCGCTGAATTGTATAAAGCAAAAAATATGGCAGAAGCCAATAGAGAAAAAATACCGCCACACACCTTCTCCATTATTTATAATAACCTGGCTTCGAGCTACGGGGCTAGGGGTAAAATAGATTCCGCTTATTTATACACCAACAAGGCTATTTCAATAGCCTTGAAGAATAACGATTATGTAAATGCCGCTAACGGGTTGAACCTTTTGGGGCTGGCATTAACAGAAGAAAAAAAATATGACCAGGCACTGGAAAAACTGCTGCAGGCCAAAGACCTTCGGGAGAAGGTAGGTGACCCTTTTTTTATTGTGTCGGATATGGGTAATCTGGCTCAGTTGTATGCAGCTATGAACAAAACAGTGGAAGGAATAAAAACATGCCAGGAAGCATTAGCTATTGCAAAGAAAAACAAATTAGATATAAAGCTGCCGATGTTATACTGGGCACTTGCCTATAATTATGAAAAGGCCGGTAATTACAAAGAAGCTGCCGGTGTGTATAAATATTTGAACAAGCTTAA
This sequence comes from uncultured Taibaiella sp., assembly GCA_964622775.1. Lineage (GTDB taxonomy): Bacteria > Bacteroidota > Bacteroidia > Chitinophagales > Chitinophagaceae > CAZUSO01. Next base: position 23,334 of record CAZUSO010000035.1, read on the forward strand.
AGATACTTTGTTCGAAAAGGCGAATGCCGAGGCTTTAGCGAAAATGCAGGTGCAGTATGAAACCGAAAAAAAAGAAGCCGAGAACAGGTTGCTGAAACAGGAAAACGCTTTGAGTGAAGCGCAAATCACCAATAAAAACCACACGATTTATATTTTGATTGCTTCGGTTTTGCTGGTGGCGGCATTGATGTTCGCCTGGATCACGAAAATCCGCCTGCGCAAAAAGGAAAGCGAGCTGAAAGCCGTAGCGCAGTTGCAAAAGGAAAAGGAGCGCATTGCCCGCGATTTGCACGATAATGTCGGCGGACAGCTGTCCTATATCATTTATTCGTTAGACGGCATCAATGAAGAAGATAAAGAAAAACGCACGGAAATTACAGAAAGCATTAACCAATCGGTGCGGAGCGTCATCGGCAATTTGCGCGAAACCATTTGGGCTATCAGCGATGCGAATATTAAACTGCAGGACTTTTCGGACAAACTGAAACTATATGCGCGAAATCTGTTCAGGCATACCGATGTAAAAATTCGCTTTACAGAAAACATTCGATCCGAAAAAGAGCTGAATGCGCTCCTGGGTTTGAACCTGTACCGTATATGCCAGGAAATACTCACGAATGCTTTTAAGCACAGCCAGGCAAGCGAAGTAACGATTGATCTGCAGTCGGACGAAAGCTGTTTGGCAGTAAAAATTGCCGATAATGGTGCAGGCTTTGATAGGTCTGTGAAAAAAGAAGCGTGTTACGGCTTGCAAAATCTCCGTAAGCGTTCTGGTGAATTCGGCCTTGCGCTGACGTTAGAAACAGGAACGGGCAAAGGAACAAAATACGAGCTCGTAGTATAAATGCACTATCTTATTTCACAAAAAACATAAACATTTTTGCAATGGAAAAAAAGGATATGACCTACATTGCAATAGTAGATGACAAAAAGCATCTGAGGAATATGCTGCGTGATAAGCTGAGCAGGGCGGGTCAATACGAAGTGCTGTTTACTGCCGAAAACGGCGAAGATTTTCTGAAAAAAATGACCGACGCCCGCAGAACCATAAGTCCCGACGTAGTGCTGATGGATATTGATATGCCGGTAATGGACGGCGTGGAAGCCGTCCGGCAGGGCAAAACGCGGTATCCGCAAACACGCTACCTGATGCTGACCATTTTTGATGAGGATGAAAAAATATTCAGCGCCATAAAAGCAGGAGCAGGCGGCTATATGCTGAAAGACGAACCGATAGAGCGCCTGAAAGAAGCCATTGCACAACTGCTGCATGACGAGGGCGCACCCATGTCGCCAAGCATTGCCAGGCGTGCGCTGCATTTGCTGATGAACGCAACCCTTAAACTGCAAAACCAGGCCGCCAGACAAAAAATTGACGATTTCAAACTAACCGACCGCGAGAAAGAAGTACTGACCCTTTTGGTGGAAGGATTTGAATACAAAGAAATAGGACAGCAAATGAACGTAAGCCCCAACACGGTGCGCAATCACATCGCGAATATATACAGGAAACTGCATGTTACCTCAAAAGCACAAGCTATCCGGGTGTTTGTGCGTGAAAAATAATAAGTATTTAATGCACAAAAGCCACAATCCCGGAGACCCCGCTCAACATCGCGGCTGGATTTTCTATCAAAGGATTGTGGAATACGGCTATTGATGGGTGATTAAAATGAGCTAAAGGAATATGGCTTAAGTCACCGCTTAATCAATTATTTTTTTAATTGCCTCAGCAGTAGTAACTTCTTCTATGATATGCTTTTCCCCTTTCCTGTTGTCAAAAATTATAGTAGAAGGTATCTGGCCGCTCCACTGGTCATCTATAACGGGTCTGTAATGGATTATATCGGTATCATTCAGCCATACTACTTCCTGCCTGATATTTTTTTCAGCTATGTATTCCTGCAGCTTATCCGGATATTCTTCTTTTAAATTACAGCTTACCATAATTATTTTTACAGGTTTACCCTGATAATAATCATAGAGCTTTGCAAACTGTGGGAGCTCGCCAATACATGGGAGACACCAGGTAGCCCAGAAATTAACGATATAAGTAGTGTCTTTACCAGCTACACGCCGTGCCAGGTCTTCAGCGCTATAAGCCGGTACCCTCTCCTGCGCAAAGGAACGCCCGAAACAAATAAAACATATAACAAACAATGCCAGTCTTTTTTTCATCTTATAATTATCTGTTTTAATGAACAGATGGAGTTCATAGGATGGCATGATGCGTTTTTCATGCCTCTTTGTGGTATGGCTGTCCTGTTCGGTTCCCAGGAGAAATCCTGCTTCAGGGAACGACTATAAAGGTAAATTATTTAATTAATATTAAGTCAGCAGTTGAAAGCTGTATGGGTATGACATTCAGGCTATATAGATTCTATTATCCCGCCATTTTGCACAATTAATCTATGGGACCTTAATAGCTTCAGTGCGGTGTGCAGTACTACCGTAAATTCATCCAAAAATTCCTTGTATGTGAGATTTGAATCTGGGTTTAGTATTCCTGGCGTGCCACAGATATTGATCCTCTTTAAGCAAACATACTTCGCTTTTATTCCGACAGCCACCCTCGCTATCCGGCAAGTTAGCATTCTGTTAACCTGTCTCAGAATGGATCATAAAGCACTCTCAAATTGTATTTTTACAAAAATCCTGTTTATCAGCAACAATCAGAGCAGTCTGAAACGCGGTTAACCTCTTTAATTCGGGACAATATACACTGTGGGAAAGCTGAACATCTTAACAACAACCGGACGGCACTTGCTATGGATAGTTGCGGCATGGATGCTTCATTCCGGCGTATGGGCACAGGATTATTTCAGCTTCCGTGCTCTTTCCGTAAATGACGGCTTGCCGCAGGGCTTCGTTTCAGGTATTGCCCAGGATAAACTCGGTTTTATCTGGATCAGCACGCACAACGGACTGGCAAGATATGACGGAAGAAAATTCAAGCTGTTTCAGTCAACCGCCGGCGATACTGCATCATTAAGTAGCAATGTGATCAATAACATTTTTTATGATGGCAGTAACCGGCTTTGGATATTTTACTTCGATGGCGCAGTGGACCAGCTTGATCCGGTCACGGAAAAACTTATTCATCTGAGCGAACAGCAGGAATACCATTCATTGAAAGGCTTGTCCTCGATACACCAGTGCTTTTATGAAGACAGCAGGCATCATTTTCTGATGAGCACTAAAAACGGAGTAATAGCCATAAACAACTCCGGGAAACCCCGTCTTACTGTATTTCTTTCTGACCGGGAGACCGGTAATTTTCGGGTAAAAGCGATTACTGAAAACAACGAGGGGCATTTATTTTTTATTACGGAAAAGGAAATTATAGAAACCGATGAAAAAGGAAAAGTGCTGCAGCGCGCTGATTTTACCGGCAGTGATGCTGTAGTTTTCAACGATAATATTGCTGCAGGCGGGTTGCAGGAGTATGCTTTGGGCGCCCGTTTTAAAGGATCGGACAGTCTTTACATTGGCGGTAAAAAAGGTATGCTGCTGTATCTTAAAAACAGCCGGCGGCTTTTTTTCGTAAAGGGGCTTTCCCCGGATGCAAGAACCGTATGGCGCAACAATCTCAATCCTTCCTGCTTTTTTTATTATAACAAGGAAGGTCTTTATTGCTATTCCTTATCTGAAAACCGTTACCTGAAGGTAGGAAGCTATGCCTGGGAAGCAGGGAAAGTAGTTCCTTATATGCTATTTCTGGACAGAACCGGTATGATATGGTGCGGTACCAATGGTGATGGCATATTTCTTAAAGCGCTTCATGCAGGTTCTTTTGCCTATGAGCCATTGAGGAAAAGCTTCCAGGAAACAATACTGCGTCATTATCTTGACCTTCGCGATATTCCCGAATCGGTTACCGGCTTTGCAACAAAAGACCTGCGGTGGACGTACAATAAAAAGGACACGATCTGTTTTCTGAACCGCTATAAACGTTTTTTACATACGCTTCAGCTCCACTTTGTCTATAAGGATAAATATACCGTTAAAACATGGAAGCTGCCATTTCCCGATTCCATAGGAATATCTACCGTAGATTTTGATCAGCAAGGCAACTTATGGGCTATTGATGACAGCCGCCGGCTGCTGAAGCTGGATATGGATTCGCCATCAGTACAAATTGTCGGCTCGGGAATTACTACGCATCCCTCTCATGATATTAGTCACGTATGTTTTGATGAAGATGGCAGCTTCTGGATCGCTTCTACCATGGGCTTGTATCATTATGCTCCTTACCATGACATGGCAGAAGCTTTCCGGAAGAGCGGGAAGTCCGGAGGGCTGAATTCTGAGCTGCTCATGAGCATTGTACAGGATGATTTTGATAAAAATTTTCTCTGGATCGGTTCGCTTGATGCAGGTCTGATCCGGATGGACAAACGAAACCGGAAATTTACCACTTTCAGTACACAGAACGGCATTCCCGATAATTCCATCTATGGCATTCAGAAGGACCGCAACGGCTACCTGTGGTGCAGCACCAATAAAGGCATCTTTCGTTTTAATACGCTGGATTATAGCGTAAGAAGATTTTATGACATTAATGGCTTCCCCGAGCAGGAATTTAACCGCTTTCATGATCTGCAGTTACCGGATGGACGCATTGCTTTTGCAGGTTCTTCTTATTATACTGTTTTTAACCCGGCAGATTTCGCAGATGATACCCTGAGTCCCGCTATTGCTATAACCGAAGTCAGCATTAATAATTATGCCGCAGACTATAAAGACAGGTACGCGCTTTTTAATCAGCCGCTTAACAGCTTGTCCGCTATCCGGCTGAACTATGATCAGAATTTTATCAGGATCAGCTTTGCCGCGCTTCAATATGATCAGCCACAGCATACGGAATACCGCTATATGCTGGAAGGACTTGACGATGACTGGGTTTATGCAGGCAATAACAATACGGCTCAATATACGCATTTAGCCCCGGGAAGCTATAAGCTGTCACTGAATGCCACCAATGCATCCGGGAAATGGAGCAGCAGCGTAAAAACGCTGAACATTACCATCCGTCCTCCCTGGTGGCAAACCTGGTGGGCATATAGCTGTTATCTGCTGGCAGCATCATCATTAGCCTGGTGGCTGCTGCGGCTTCGGCTAAAAAGAATGCAGCTTCACCAGGAAATGATCCTTAAGGAAAAGGAAACGCAGCGAATAAAGGAGGTGGAAGAAATAAAAGACAAGTTCTTTTCCAACATCACGCACGAATTGCGTACTCCGCTTTCCCTGATTATTTCTCCGGCAGATCATTACCTGCGGCATCCTGAGGAATTTAAAGATCATGAAGGCTTCCTGCGTGCTGTGCGAAGGAATGCATCGCAGTTGCTCCGGCTGATCAACCAGTTGCTGGATATGTCGAAAATCGAATCGGGCAATATGAAGCTGGCGCTGACGGGCGCTTATTTCTCCGACTATATCCGTAAGCTGGTTGCGGGGTTTGAACCCTTAGCGGCGCAAAAGCACATAAAGCTTCGTTTCGAATCTGACCATGATGAAAGCTATTTTTTCGATCCGGAAAAATGGGAACGGATTATGTATAACCTGCTTGGCAATGCCATTAAATTTACGTCTCCAAATGGTGTTATTATCGTCAGCATAAAAATGTCCAACGGAAATATGCCTGTTCACGAAATGGAACTGAAGGTGTGCGACACAGGCATCGGCATAGCTCCGCATCATATCCCTCACCTGTTTAGCCGGTTCTACCAGGCAGACAGCAGTGTTACCCGTGGTTACCAGGGTACCGGTATAGGACTTTCGTTGGTAAAAGAGCTTGTGGATCTGATGGATGGGAGCATTTCCGTTGAGAGCGAAGAAGGCAAAGGGGCTGCATTTATCATAAAGCTCCGGCTGCATAAAGCTCCCGAAGGTGCAAGGCTTGAGCCAAAGGAAAAGCTGGAGCTGTTGCCGGTCATAACGCCTGAAAACAAAACGACGGCAACGGAAGAAGCTCCTGTGCTGCTTATAGCGGAAGATAACGAGGAACTGAATGCATTCATCACGGCATGTCTCCAGCCTTATTACCGGGTATTTAGTGTGCCTGACGGTCGCCAGGGCTGGGAAATGGCAGTAAAAGAATTGCCCGACATCATCATATCCGACATGATGATGCCGGATATGGACGGCTTTGAATTTTGTGAAAAGATAAAGAATGATGCAGCCACATCGCATATTGCCTTTATATTGCTGACGGCAAAGGCAGCTTACGAAAGCCGTATATCCGGTCTTGGTAAAGGCGCTGATGATTATCTTACCAAGCCCTTTTATGTGGAAGAGCTGCTGTTGCGCATCCGTAATATTCTTACGGCAAGAGCTGCACTAAAGCAGTACCTGAAGCAGCAGCTTGAGCCGGAAGCCGTGCTGCCGCAGCCGGAGCATGTTCACGATGAATTTATGAGTAAGCTCTATTCCGTGATAGAAGAAGAGCTGACCCATTCGGGATTTTCTGTTGGCGACCTGGCCGGGAAGATGAATATGAGCCGCAGCACCCTGAACCGTAAACTTGCTGCCATTATCGGGATGAGCGCCAATGAAATTATCCGTAAGTACAGGCTGAAGAAAGCTGCCGCTGTTCTTCGTTCGGGAAAATCCGTTTCGGAAACAGCTTATCTCACGGGTTTTGAAAGCCCTTCTTATTTCTCCACTTCCTTTAAAGAGATGTATGGAATTGCGCCCAGCGAATATGCCGCCGGTGGAAATGCCGCTATGGCAAGCTTCCCCGAATCATAAGCATTTTAATTTGCAGGGTAATGGTATTAATTACGAATTTTCAATTACGAATGATTAATTACGAAATTAGATGCCTGCGGAATGACAAAGCGGGGACTCATTCTCCTTTGTCCATTGTCAATTTACAAAATACATTTTCAATTTTCCTTTATTTTTTGCTTCTACTTCACCTCTGTATGCACAGGTAAAGTTTTCTTTCACTAATTCGTAAGTGGTTTCGGAAATATTCACTTTCCTTGCTTCACCGCTTTGCTCCATGCGCGCTGCGGTGTTCACGGTATCACCCCAGATGTCGTAGGCGAATTTCTTAACGCCGACTATTCCTGCTACCACGTTGCCGGAGTGGATGCCGATACGAATGTCAAAATGAGCGTCATTGCGAGCAGCGCGAAGCAATCCCTCATTGTCAGATTGCTTCGTTACACTCGCAATGACGTTAGCACTTTGTTTTCTTTCCTCTATAAAATCCCGTATTTCCAATGCTGCCTGTACCGTCTTTCGGGCATGTTGCGGGTCGGCGGCGGGCAGGCCGCATACGGCGAGATAG
>CAZUSO010000036.1:0-28969 GCA_964622775.1 uncultured Taibaiella sp.
ATGACGGCACGTTTTTTCGGAATGACAAAAAACCTTACACCACATGCAACATTTGAGATACACCCTATCAGCATTACTTCACGGCAATTGCCTGCATAGTCTTACCTTTGTTGTACAAGTTTGAATCATGATAGAATTACCAGTAATTGCTGCTGCAACAGCACATCATAATTCCGCTACGACAGATCATACTGCTGCACCGGCCATCCCGCAAAAAAGTGGGATTAAAAAACCGGACTGGCTGCGTGTCCGGCTACCGACAGGAGAAGGCTACCGCCATGTGCGCAGCTTGGTGGACACCCACAAATTACATACCATTTGCGAAAGCGGAAATTGTCCTAATATGGGCGAATGCTGGGGAGCCGGCACCGCCACCTTTATGATTCTCGGCAATATCTGCACCCGCTCCTGCGGCTTTTGCGCCGTGGCCACCGGGCGGCCTGAACCCGTGGACTGGGATGAACCGCAACGGGTAGCTGAGGCGATCCATTTAATGAAAGTGAAACATGCTGTGATCACCTCGGTTGACCGGGATGAGCTGAAAGATGGTGGCTCCATCATTTGGGCGAACACCATCAAAGCTGTGAAAGCGCTTAATCCCGATACCACGCTGGAAACCCTGATCCCTGACTTTAAAGGCGACCGGGACAACCTGCAGCGCATCATTGACGTAGCGCCGGAAGTAGTTTCCCACAACATAGAAACGGTAGAGCGTCTCACCCGTAAGGTGCGTATCCAGGCAAAATACCACCGTAGCCTTGAGGTGATTCGTAATTTGAAGACAGGAGGCATGCGTACCAAAAGTGGAATTATGCTGGGGCTTGGTGAAGAAAAGGAAGAAGTGCTTCAGTCGCTTCAGGATCTGGCTGATAATGGTTGCGATGTGGTTACACTCGGCCAATACCTGCAGCCTACCGCCCGGCACCTGCCGGTCGTGCGCTTTGTGCATCCCGATGAATTTTCATTTTATCGGGAGGAAGGCTACAACATGGGCTTAGACTATGTGGAAAGCGGCCCCTTAGTGCGCTCTTCCTACCACAGCGAAAAGCATGTTATCCCGGGTTACGGAATCAATCAATGGCGCGCCGCACAGGCCGCCCTTTAGCAAGCGGAACTTATGCAATGTATCATTATCACCATCGGCGATGAATTGCTGATCGGTCAAACCATAGACACCAACTCAGCATGGATGGCTCAACGGCTCAATATGCTGGGCATACAGGTGCTGCGCCGCATCGCTATTGCCGACGACCGCGAGGAAATCATCCGGGCGACAGACGAAGCAAGGGCCTTGGTACCCTTAGTACTGCTTACGGGAGGGTTGGGACCCACTGCCGACGATATTACCAAACCGGTTTTATGTGAATATTTCAACGGGAAGATGGTCATTAATGAAACGGTACTCCGTCATATATACAAAATCTTTGCCAGAACCAACCGTCCTGTGCTGCAACGGAACCTGAAACAGGCGGAAGTGCCTGATGTTTGCACGGTGTTGTTCAACCGCGTAGGCACTGCTCCGGGTATGTGGTTCGAAAAGGAAGGCAGTATCGTTGTGTCCATGCCCGGCGTACCGTTTGAGATGGAGGCTATTATGGAAGATGAAGTATTACCCCGCTTGTCAAACGGATTCCCGCTTCAGCCCATCGTGCATGAAACCCTGATAGCGGTTGGCATGGGCGAAAGCGCCATTGCCGAAGCCATTGCGGATCTGGAAAATGCGCTGCCGCCAATTATGCACCTGGCTTATCTTCCCTCCCCCGGATTGGTAAAGCTGCGGCTGACGGCAACCGGCGCCGGCCGGGAAACGCTGCAGCGGGAGGTGGCCAGACATTCCGGACTTATACAGCAGCGCTTAGGCGATATTGTGGCTTCTACAAAGGATGAGCCGCTGGAAAAGATTATTGTGGACTTATTGCGGGAGCATCACCTGACCGTGACCTTTGCGGAAAGCTGCACAGGAGGCTATCTCGCACACCGGCTCACAATGGTGCCTGGTGCATCGGAAGTGTTCAACGGGTCCATCATTACTTACGCTAATATTGTCAAGCATGCCTGGTTACAGGTGCCGGAAGCGGTATTACAAGAGCAGGGAGCAGTCAGCGAAGCAGTAGTGCTTCAAATGGCCAGGCGGGCAGGGGAGATGTTTAAGGCCGATATCTCCGTTTCTGTATCCGGCATTTTAGGGCCGGGCGGAGGAAGCCCTGAAAAACCGGTGGGGCTGGTATGGATAGCGCTATCTGCGGCTCAGGGCACTTATGCCCGTAAATTCCTCTTCCGCCATGATCGCCGCCGAAATAAAGAGCTCGTATTACATGCCGCATACGACATGATCCGGAAGGAGATACTTTCATGGAATAATGAATAATGGATATTTGCCTATGCCTAAAACAGGTTGACAGATTTTATAAATTTTCAAATAGTTCTAATTGAATGTTTGATGCTTTATTTTCATCCCAACTTTGGGTATAAATTTTCACCTTTTTTCTTTTTCTTTTGGTATTGATAATCTGATTTTCGTATTGTGCCGGACTCAGTCTATCCAAGCTCTGGTGCGGCCTTTGTTCATTGTAAACCCTAACGGCTTTGTCTAATTTTCTATTTAACCCACATTGCGCACTACTCCCTTTCAAATGTTAAAATTTGGAGTATTTCAAAAATATTTTTGCGATAAATCACGTAGGGTAGGTATAGGCAATTTTGCCTGGAGTGATTCTGAGGCTGTTCAGGCGGTTTGTAGTGCATAGGGGGTGCGACATTTATAGGAGCATGCTGGTATCTGTATTTCAGGTATACCGGCAGAATCAATCCCGACACGTGTCGCCACGAACCTTATCTGCGTTTGGTAGAAAGCTACCGCAATGCCGATGATCTGGTAACACCCGAGCAGCTCAACCGGATTGCCAGGCTGCTTAACGATCGTTAACAACACAAGATTGCGCTTTTTGAATACGAGGACGACCTGGTACGCACTTGGGCAAACGACCTCTGGCAGCGCATTGTAATATTAACAAATATCGCAAATCCGAACTACAGAAATTATTGGCCCTCAAATTCCAATTCTTTGACAAAAACACTGCGTATTCTTATGCGGCGTAAAATATACAACCAATACCTAAACTTCAGCAGGGTTTATGCTTAAAATTTATACCGGAGTATTGAAATGTACGAATCCCTGCAAAAACAGAAATCTGTATAACTTAACATTGGCATCTTCAATTTCCCATCAATCTTCTCCACGACGTAAAGTAAGTTAATGTATTCAAATGAATAATCAATGCGGAAGCTCCAGTCTGACAACCGGGGTCTTGATATCATGATAAAACAGAAACTGCCAACCCCCGACAGCGCCTTCCTCCGCCCATTGCTGACGCAGTTCCATAGCCTTTCTGCCATTGTAATCATACTTGGCGATATATTTTATCTTCATCTGCTTCCATTGCGGCGCTTCATCGCCGCCGAAAAAAATGGTATTACCGGCATCGTCATCAATCAGGAATACGATATGATTAGGGGCATGGCCACCGGAATGTCGGAACTGAATATAATTGTCTATTGTACCTGCTTCACCGTTCAGAAATTCCACATTTGCTGCGGTTTTCAACCATTGCAAATCTTCACTGTAATAGGAGGGCATCCCAGTTTTATCAGCATATTCCAGCTCCGGTTGATAGATGTAAATGGTGGCATTCGGGAACAAGCCGGGAACTAATCCTCCCGCATGATCCTTATGCAAATGACTCATTAGAATTTTACTCACCTCTTCGGGTAAAATATTGTGCTGAGCCAGCAAATTTTCCAGCATGGATTTTCCGTTTTCGTCCGGATGATAAAAACCCAGACCGGTGTCCAGCAGAATGATATCTTTATCATTCACTACTGCAAAGGGCTGCACCTCCACCAACAGCGAGCCGGGGGCGCGATCATTTAGTTCATCGGTATTTTCATCAAAAGGATAAAAAATTTTATCGTGACCAATGGTAAAAGTACCCTCGGATAACGGGAAGATATTTGTCATAATCCTGATTGTCAAATTGAACGAAACATACAAAATTAGGCATCCTTATCGAATAGCCATTCCGTATTCTTTATTGGGATATACAACACACAAAATACTATCCTTCATGATTGAGATAACGAAAGATTGAAGGAATGACAAAATATTTTGTGGTCATTATCATGACTTATTGTTAGCGAAAACACAAGGCGAAAAGCATACTCTTCGGCGAGAAAAGGATATGCACCGGAAAGGAATTCTTTCCCAATGTTCAATTACCTATATCCCCAAGCCTTATGGTAGCAATACGCCATTATATTTCAGAATGTCTGTTTCCGGAATCGTTGCCTGATAAGTGGCATTAATTACACGGATAATTTCATTAGCCACGATGGCGTAACCCCGTGGCGTAAGATGAATGCCGTCCAGCGAAAAAGCGCCGCCGCTGATATATGTTGTGGAAAAAGTAACGTTATTCCATTGATACCCTGATGCCAGGGTTTTCATGAAAGCATTGGCATCAACCAGCCCCAGGTGATGTCTGGCTGCATTTTCGGCAATGACCTGGTTAAATTGCTGCGTAGCGTTTCTCACATGACTCACCTCATCGGCGGACAAAACATATTCGGCAGGAATGGGGCGGGAACCGCCCCAGTCGCCGCATCTTAAAGAATCACCCGGCACGGTAATGAGCACATATTCACCCGGCTGTAGTTGTCGTACGCCGCCGGGCATCGCCGGATCAGCAGTCACATAATAGTTGTCTCCTTCGGAAAAGCTCAGTCCGGCAGTAGCATATTGGGTTGTCAGGGCAGCGGCCCGGTCGGCAGTCAGTTGCAGCCCTTTCGGATCAATGGTTGTAAAAAAAGGAATCGCCGTCACATCAGGAATGTTGATGAGCACGCCTTTAGCGTCTTGCGCAACTAATTTCTCTATCACCAGATCATAGCTTTGTTTAAATGCATTTAGCGGAGAAATATCGGAAAGCCCAGGCCCCGAAGTCGATCCCACACCACCGTTTGTCGCATAGCCCAGTACATCGTTATTTCCTAACCAGACGGAGAAAAAGGTAGGGTTTTTCATTAGTGCAACATCCAGCGCAGAAATGTTGGGCGGATTGGGGAAAAAGCGGCGGGCATACGGATTGAAATAACCATATACAGTTAAGGTATAGTCAATACAACGAATTCCCGGAACGCCTACATTGTTGAAAGGCCCCCGGTCTGCAATATTGGTTGCACTGCCGGCAGTGTCGATGCTGCCGGAATAAAACACAGGAGTCGCCGAAGTGTTGCCCTGGCAATCCGCAGCATACCCCAAAACTCTTTTTGCATCGGGCCAACCGGAATTGCCCGGCAGCAGCGGCTGGGTAAATTCCCCGCCGCCAACCAGCCGGAATTGTTCAGCCAGCATTGCAGGATAGGAATTTAACTGGCCGTCACGATACAAGGTTCCGTCCGCATAGCCCGCAGTCAGCGAATTGCCTATGGAAACATAGGTGCTGAAATCTGCTGAGCCAGGTTGAGGCTGTTCCGGCTCGACTGTAGGTTTGCAGCCGGTAAAGAAAACGCAAAATGCCAGTGCGGCTATAATTAGTTTTTTCATCTGAAAATATTTGATCAGTAGTTTGTACAGGTCGGATAGCGCTCAACTAATGCTGTATTGTTCTTGCTTTGTTGGCTTTGTGATTGCTGGCTATCCCGCCTTGTTCATCTGCTTGTTTTTAATGCGGGTGATAGAAGATGTTTAATTTAGTTTCGGGATATCATTTTCATTTTTTACTTCCGGTAATATATTGCGGTCTTATTGTGGTTGATGATCAAAATTGATAAGCAATTCCAACAGCAGGAGAAAGACTATTTATCTTATACGCACCTTTAAAACCGGCCGGGTCATAGCTGGTATCCCGTACTCCCGTTGTGGTATAATTAATACCGGCCATAATGCTCAGTTTCGGAACCGGGCGGAAGCCTGCGCCACAGGAAAGGCTGATCCGGTTAGCATCAACGGCATCTGGTGAAACTAAGTTGTCCTGGGAAGGCGTAGGGTCATAAGCGCCGCCCAGCATTATTTCCCATTTGTCCTTAATGACATAATGACCGCCAATACGAACTGCCAGCGTGTTTTTGTATGATCGGGGATCCTCCACATCCTGAAGTGCTGTTGTATTTTCTGAAAAATCAAAACGGAGCGAATCGTATGTACCCCAAAAAGCATAAACCAAATCTGCCTGAAGCGTGATCGCCTTGCTCAATTTGATTCCCACCCCGCCTGTTAACAGTGCGGGCAATGGCAGTTCCGTTGAAAATGTTGTGGCCGGGAAACCGGACGCAGCCGCAGAAGCTACGATAAAAGACGCATCACCGTCTTTTACTTTCATGCTTACCGCAGAACGATAGGAAAGCCCGATATTGATCCGGTCGGAAGCCCTGATTTGCACGCCGGCATTAAACCCGAAGCCCGAAGCCCTGCCTTTTAATTCGGCATGACCATCCCTGCTTTCCAGATCCTGGAGGGGGATGGCTTTTTCTATGGCCACATTACCCATGGCATAAACAAAGCCTGCACCGACAGAAATCGCCTCATTGATGGCATAGCTTATCGTGGGCTGTATGAATATGCTGGACAAGGCAATAGATTGTACCATGTAGCGGCCGGTCCAATGCTCATCCCAATGCAGGCTGTTTCCGAATGGCGTATAAACACCCAGACCCAGAGCGAGCTTACTGTCTTTTTTTATATTTCCACCGACATAGAGGGCAAAAGGTGTTGCCGTATGCGTTTTGGTATCGTAATAATAGCCGCCGGTCGGAGTTTGGAGATAACGGACGTGTGGCGATACCACATAGATGCTGCCATAAGCCTGTAAGCCGCCAAGCCGGGCCAGGCTGCCGGGGTTGTAAAAAATGGATGCAGCATCCCAGGGAATGGCCACGCCGCTGCCGCCCATCGCCATTTGGCGTATGCCTTGCAGGTTGAGCTGAAAGCTTCCCGCAAATGCTGAAAGGGAAAAGGATACGGCCAGTATTGTCAGGTAAGTTTTTCTGATCATAATATGCGTATTTTGAATAAGACTGATGGTAGCGGGTATGGTTATTTATTAAAATACCGGCTGCCGTAATTTTGTTTTCGGGTTAATAACAATACTGATTCTGATTGATCAGGGCGGCTGCAATCTTCCGGCGCAGCGCAGTAGTGTTGATGTCTGCTGTTTTGCAAAAACGCCGCAGCTCCATCAACATCATGCGCTTTTCATCTCCTTCGGCAAAAGCGTTTATGGCATTACGCCCCGCACGCTGAATGCGCTCCGCAGCATCATAAATATAAACTGAGGCTATAGCCGCTTTTTCATCCTGATATGCAGCATCCGGCATAGCTTTCAGTTTTTCTGCACGCAGCAATACGGATTCTGCACTATACAACTCAATCAACATGTCTGCAATATACATCACTACTTCCTGTTCCCGGCTCAATTCTGTCATCAATTTTTGTACGGCACCGCCGGCTGTCATCAGAATCACTTTCTTAAAGCCTGCAATATATCCTTTTTCTCTAACGAAGGGATCCTCTGCTTCCTTTGCGCTGAAATCAGGAATACTCAGCAATTCTTTCCTTGCCTGTTTGGCATGGCTGAACAGATCTAATGATCTTTTCATGGCACGTTTCAGCATCATATCTACGACCAACAGGCGGTTGATCTCATTGGTACCTTCAAATATCCGGTTGATCCTGGAGTCGCGGTAGGCACGATCCATAGGTGCTTCGGCGCTGTATCCCATTCCGCCGTAAATCTGAACGCCTTCATCTGCCACATAATCAAGAGTTTCGGATGCATGCACTTTTATGATAGCGGCTTCAATGGCAAACTCTTCAGCTGCTTTCAATCTGGCCTGCTGCGGTTCCATCCCGTTTTTCAAAAAATCGCGGAAGGTGTCTTCAATATTCCGGCTTGCCCGATAGATAATGCTTTCGGTAACATAGGTGCGTATGGCCTGTTCGGCTAATTTGCATTGTATAGCCCCGTATTGGGAAATCAGTCTGCCGAACTGGCTGCGTGTATTGGCATAGCGTACCGCATTACTGATAACAACTTTGCAGCCGCCAAGCGCCGCAGCACCCAGTTTTATCCGGCCGGTGTTGAGGCTATTCACTGCAATCTTAAATCCATTGCCCCGGGCGGACAGCAGGTTTTCGACAGGAACCTTACAATCATTAAAAAAGACCTGTCGGGTTGAGCTGCCTTTTATACCCATCTTTTTTTCTTCCGCATTCAGACTGATTCCACCAAAGTTTTTTTCTACGATAAATGCGCTTAATTTTTCATCATCATCTATCCTGGCAAATACCGTAAAGATATCGGCAAAGCCAGCATTCGTGATCCACATTTTTTGCCCGTTCAGGAGGTAATATTTTCCGTCAGGACCAAGTGTAGCTTTTGCTTTTCCGCTGTTGGCATCGCTGCCTGCTCCCGGTTCCGTGAGGCAATAGGCACCTTTCCATTCACCGCTGATCAGCTTGGGAATGTATTTTTTCCGTTGTGCATCATTACCATAGTATAAGATTGGCAAGGTGCCAATTCCGGAATGCGCCGCATGGGCTACGGAAAAAGAATGACCGGAGCCTAATGATTCCGTTACCAATATTGCAGTTAAAAAATCCTTTCCCATACCGCCTAATGCTTCTGGTACGGAAATGCCAAGCAGTCCGAGCCGGCCAGCCTTTTCCATTATGGATTCCATCAGTCCTTCTTCCTGCCTGTCAATGGCATCCAGGTCAGGACGAACTTCTTTTTCAATAAATCCCGGCACATATCAGCTATCATCCGTTGTTCTTCCTGCCATTCTTCGGGAGTAAAGATGTCGGTGGCAGCAATATCTTTTATTAAAAATTCCCCTCCTTTTAAAATAGTTGATGTGCTGTTCGGTTCCTGAGTATTCATCCTGAATGCTTTTAATCATCGTTTTGCTGTTGCATTTATAATCGTTCGAAAATACCGGCGGCGCCCTGCCCGGTTCCCACACACATGGTCACCATACCATAGCGCTGATTCCGTCTCTTAAGCTCGTTCAGAATCTGTACACTCAGCTTAGCGCCGCTGCATCCCAGCGGATGGCCAAGGGCTATCGCGCCTCCGTTGACATTTACATTTTCCAGATCCAAATTTAAGGTACGGATAACGGCGAGCGACTGTGAAGCGAACGCTTCATTCAATTCAATCAGGCTGATATCCTGCTGCTTTAAACCTGCCAGTTGCAATACCTTGGGAATGGCAGCTATCGGGCCGATCCCCATAATGCGCGGAGGAACACCAGCTGTAGCATAGCTCACTAAGCGGGCTATAGGCGTCAGTTGATGCCGCTTTAAAAAACCTTCACTCACGACCATTACAAAGGCTGCGCCATCGCTGGTTTGAGAAGCATTGCCTGCCGTTACACATCCGCCGGCTGCAAAGACGGGTTGCAGTTTTGCCAGCGCTGCCCTGTTCGTGTCGGCGCGCGGGCCTTCATCGGTATCCACTACAAATTCCCGTGTTTTCTTTTTATGATCCTGTTCATCGAAATAATTTTCCGTGACGGCAATGGGTACGATTTCCGCCTTAAATTTTCCATCCCGGATAGCTTTTAAGGCTTTCTGATGTGAGGACAATGCAAAAGCGTCCTGTTCTTCCCGTGAGATTTGGTACATTTTGGCAACCTGCTCGGCGGTAAGTCCCATGCCCCAGTAGTAATCCGGATGCGCCAAAGCAGTATCCGCTGCGGGCACTACGCGCCAACCTCCCATAGGTATAAGGCTCATGCTTTCGGAGCCGCCGGCAATGATGCAGTCGGCAAGTCCGCTGTGAATTTTTGCCGATGCAATGGCAATAGTCTCTAATCCGGATGCGCAATAGCGATTCACCGTCATGCCGGAAATCTTATCCGTATCAAAGCTCATCAGGGAAATCAGCCGGGCGAAGTTCAGCCCTTGTTCTGCTTCGGGCATGGCATTACCGACTATTACATCGTCCACTTCTTCAGCAGCAATGGCCCGGAAAGATTGCATCAGGTGTTTGATGACGGTTGCCGCCAGCTCATCAGGACGGGTGAATCGAAACCCGCCCCGGTTTGCTTTGGTTACTGCACTTCGGAATCCGCCAACTATATATGCATTCATCTTCTGAACCTGAATTTGTAGCTGAAAGATCTAATTTCTAATTATCCTGCCTCCCGCCAAAACGGACCGTATCCGTTCCAGGGTTTTCTTTTCCGTGCATAGGGACAAAAGCGCTTCGCGCTCCAAATCCAGCAAATATTGTTCGCTGACCTCCGTAGGCTGAGACAGATTGCCTCCGGCTAATACATAGCCTAATTTATGAGCGATCTTTACATCATGTTCACTGATATAATTCCCCGCCAGCATAGTGCCTGCCCCTGTATAAACCAGTCCCAGCGCTGATTTTCCTAATACAATAATATCCTTGCGCGGTATGGGCATGCAGTATCCCGCATGTGCCATCTGCAAACATTCCTGCTTGGCATCTGCAAGTTGACGGCTTCGGTACATTACAATTTTATCCCTTCCCGGCAGTAGATAATCCAGATCAAAGGCTTCTACGGCTGATGAGGAAACCTTCGCCTGTCCGATTGTCATAAAGCGATCCCGGAAACGGTTCACGGCTATATCGCCTGCCCGGAGCTCATCTGAAAGGCGCAGGGCAAATTCCTTAGTGCCGCCACCGCCCGGAATCAGTCCGATACTGAACTCTACCAGCCCGATATAGGATTCTGCATGCGCCACTACTTTGTCGGCATGAAGGCATATCTCACAGCCACCGCCTAAGGTCATATTATGCGGCGCAGCTACTACCGGCACGGAGGAATAGCGTATGCGCATCATCGTATTCTGGAACCGGCGGATGGCAAAATCCAACTCCTCATATTCCTGCTTTGCCGCCAACATAAATATCAGGCCTACATTGGCACCTGAGCTGAAATTGCTGCCTTCGTTAGCTATGACCAGACCCTGCCAGGATGTTTCGGCAAGGTCAATAGCCTTATTAATCCCCTGAAGGACATCAGCGTCAATGGTATTCATCTTTGTGTGGAAAGCCAGATTTAAAATACCATCACCGATATCGGTAATGGTCGTTCCGGCATTCTTCCACACTACCGCAGTTTCGGGTAGATTTTTTAAGAGGATAAGCTGCATGGTTCCCGGTATGCTTTGATATTTTTTGCTGAAAATGTCAAAATATTCCGGATGGCCGTTCTTCGATTGGTAAAAAGAGGTACGATGGCTTGCCAGCATATCATATACCCATTGCGCCGGTTTGTGTCCTGTAGCTTCCATTGCTGCAACGGTTGCCGCAACGTCCAGCGCATCCCATATTTTGAAAGGCCCTGCTTCCCATCCGAACCCGGCTTCAACAGCATCGTCAATCTTGTACAGCTCATCGGAAATTTCGGGGATATGATGGCTGGCATAGGCAAACAATTCATAAAATGTGCTGCGGTAAAAATCTCCGGGACGATCCGGATCCGCTAACAACAATTTGAAACGATCCCGGATGTTTTCTATTGATTTTGCCACATCCGGAACGGGAAAATGTATTTTTTGAGCGGGCTGATACTCCATAGTCTGCAGGTTGAGCGTATGGATTTCACTCTGGTCGTCTGTAGTTTTTATTTTCTTAAAAAAACCCTGTCCGCTTTTATTCCCCAGCCAATTATTAGCTATCATCTTACTGATGAAATCCGGCAGTGTAAAAAGCTCTGGAGATTCATCAAGTGAAGTAGTTTGCGCCAATCCGTCAGCCACTAATGCCAGCGTATCTATGCCGACAACATCCGCAGTACGGAAGGTTGCAGATTTTGGTCTGCCTGCTATTGATCCCGTCAGGCTATCCACCTCATCAATGGTCATTCCTGTTCTGCTTACATAACGTAAGATGGAGGCCATGCTGAATACGCCAATACGATTGCTGATGAATGCCGGCGTATCTTTACAGCATACCGTGGTTTTCCCTAAAAAACAGGAACCATATTCCATCAGGAAGGCAATGACTTCCGGAAGGGTATCGGCGGTGGGAATGATTTCCAGTAAACGGAGATAGCGCGGCGGATTGAAGAAATGCGTTCCGCAGAAATGTTGTCTGAAGTCGTCGCTCCGGCCTTCGGTCATCAGGTATATTGGAATGCCTGAAGTATTGCTGGAGATTAATGTTCCGGGTTTGCGAAATTGTTCCACCCGGTCGAAAACCTGCTTTTTGATATCCAACCGTTCAACGATCACTTCAATGATCCAGTCACAACCGGCAATTTGAGCCATATCATCTTCCGTATTTCCGGTCTGGATACGGCATGCGAATGATGGGCTGTAAATGGGAGAGGGCGTGGATTGTAGTGCTGCAGCAAGAGCAGCATTCACGATGCTGTTACGCTGCGTTTTATCATCGGGCGGAGCATGTTTCGGGATGATGTCCAGCAACAGCACTTCCACACCGGCATTGGCAAAGTGACAGGCAATGCGGCTTCCCATAACACCAGATCCTAACACGGCCACTTTTCTGATCTTTCGATTCATATATTATTCTATCCGTTTTTTTGAAATAACAGTTGTCTCCCCTAAATACTCAGATGGTAATTGCTGACCAGCAGGCATTACAAAATTTGAGCCGGGCATTTTTTTTACTCAGATCGGTTTTTCCCGCCAGATGGAGTTTGATCATCGTATTCATGGAGCCGTGAATGATGGAAATCAGGATAGCATTTGAAATATTCCTGATGCTTTTTTCCTTCTTCCCTTCCCGGATCATCTTATAAATCGGCATTAGCAGGATGAAGTTTTCTTCCCGGTTTTCTTTAAACAGGAAGGGAGCATAAGTGTATTGCTCTACGAAGCTGAAATTATCAGGCTCTTTGACATAAAATTCCAGCGCATTCCCCAGCATCCGGTAAAAATTGGCTCTGACCTCTTCCTTTGGATGATAGCTGTTCAGTACGACAGCATTGAATTCAGAAACAATCATCCGATAAAGCGCGTTGATCAAATCCTCTTTCCCTTTGAAATACAGGTAAATCGTACCGGCGGCAACACCGGCTTCCGATGCGATATCTTTCATATTAAGATGATAAAAACCGCTGCGGTTCACCAGCTTCAACACACTTTTGAGGATGGCTTCTCTCCTGTTCATATTTCAAAGGATATTCTTCCGAACAATATTAATAAAAATAAATACAAATGAATATTAATTGTAAAGTTTTTGTCATTTTTTGCAACATTTATTATTACATAAACATGTAGCCGTAAAACTATTACAGGCATATACGCGCATTAGTATTCTTTTAGCATTACCCCTTAAACCGTGTAAATAAACGGCAATATTCACTTTTACGGGCATAAACAGCCCACGGGTTCACGACATGTTCATTTATTTTCTCAAAAATGAATACATATGCATGTTTGTAAAATTATCCGGGATTAATTCGTGGAGGATTCCGGAACCGCCATAGAAGATAGCTTCCGGAGAGCAGGAACAATAATCCCCAGTAAACAAATTCGGATGACCAGGCCATTTGCAGGGGAAGGCGCATTTGCTCAATGACCACCGTGATATAAACCATATAACTGCACACGCAAAAGATTTCAATGAACATATTGATCCATGTCCGGCCTGATCCGATAACGGCATTAAAACAAATGGTGCCCAATGACAGTACCAGGATACTGAATGATGTCAGTCGCAGAGAGGGAAGTCCCACTTGAACAACCTCGACATCACGTGTATATATCGAAAGGAACTGTATTGGAAAACAATTGAGGATAATACAGCAAAACAGTGCGTAGCCAAAGCTCACTATCAGTATCTTTCCGGTCAGCCGCAGTACGAGTTGCGGTTTCCCCTGGCCGATAATATTCCCGACCATCGTATTGCAGGTAGAGGCTAAGGCCCATGTACCGATGCCGGTTATGCCCAGCACACTGCGGATAATATGTGAGGCGGCCAGTTGCGTAGCACCTAAGTGTTCGATATAAATAAAGAACAGCAGCCAGCCGCCGATGCTGAAAACATATTGCAGAATCAATGGAGCGGCTATCCGGAAGGTATGCAGGGTCTCCGCTTTTTTTAAGGACAGTCTTTCAAAGAAACCGAGGGGCAGATGTTCTTTTTTAATAAAAAAGACCGCCCACATGGTTATAAAGGCGAGCGCTTCGCCCAATGCCGATCCCAGAGCAGCGCCATACAGCCCTAATTGCGGCCATCCGGAATGCCCGAAGATAAACAGGTAGTCGAAGAGGATATTCGCCAGGTTACCTGCTAAGGAGCCGGCGATCAGCCGGCGGGTGCGGTTGGTGGCAATGCAATATACATTGATAAGCTGGGTGAGCATCAGCAAAGGGAAACTCAGGATCCGGATGTTCAGGTAGCGTTGGCAACCATCAATGACCTGGCTGTTGGTGAGACTGAAGCGGAACAGCAGCGGCGCCAGCGAAAAGGTCAGTATCATCAGAAGACCCGACAGCAGTAAGGCAATGGAAACAGCATTACCAAAGACGGTAGCTGCGGCGCTCAGCCTGTTTGCTCCGAGGCGTCGCGACATGATGACCATTACACCGTTGCTCCAGCCAAAACCCATCCAGGTCAGCAGTAAATAATAAATGCTGCACAGGCTGTTCACCTCCAATTCAAAAGTTCCCAGGCGACCTAAAAAAGCGGCATTGGCCATAAAGCTCACCTGCGGAATAAGCAGAGAAAACGAAATGGGGAGTGCCAGCCGGATAATCTGAGCATATGTAGGCTGAAGCTGCATAAAAATTTTCGTTGAAAAACCAGGCGTAAAATTAGGGTTCAAAGCGGATTCAGGCCGGCAGAATTTTACCCGTTTTTTAAAGCTGAAAAGTTGATTCAGCACACTGTTCTTATTACCAGTAAAATGTCCCATTTTCAATACAACAGGGCGGTTATCATTCCTGTCAATCTAAAGTCAATACACTACATTCCATTTTGACGGTAAAATTCTTACAGTATTGGGTAAGAAGGCATTTTGATTAATCGGTTGCATTCCAAATTGTCATACCTATGCAGCTGCCTGTACGACAAAAAATGAAATCATCTTTTTTTCGTCACGACAAAAAATTCCAAATTACTGGGTAATCTGAGCAGAGTATCTGCACAGAGGGCTCTCTATAGTTTGTTTGATAATTCGAAATGACAACAGTGTATTGTCATCATAGCAAATGAGATAATGCCATACGGATAGATTGGCGTCATTGTAAAACAACAATCCGGGATACCCCCAGAAATTAAGGGGAGAAAATATTCCTTTAACTTTGCCGAATCTTAATATCTTCGGATATTGGTTATTCATGAATATTATGATAAAAGATTTTGCAACACGGGAATGGCAGTTCAGCGCCGGCGACGATGCGTTGAGTAATATGGCTTCCATACAAATTGTTTTATGGCAGAGAGGAATGTGTGTTTGCGGACATACTCCGGATGCAAAGGTCAATATTGCCAATAGTTATTCCTTCAACCGGCCTGTTAGCCTGATTCAATTAGAAAATCATATCCTGAATCTGCCTGTACTGGCCGGTCCACAGCCGGTGCAAAATATATGGCTGGTAGAACCCCGCCATGTCAGTTTTCCCATAGCCATCTATGACGAAAATGCCGCCGCAGACTGGTTGCGGAAAATGCATTTTATCGAAGCGGATGAAGCCGTACATACAGATCGTCTGGAATCCATCCAGTCCGCAATAGCTTATCCGCTTAAGGTGGAGATCAAAAATATGCTGCACCAATATTTTAAAGAAGCAGACTTTCGCCTGCTGACTGCCGAGCCGTTTTTTGGAACAGAAAGTCTGGAAACACCGGTTGCCCAGCTGATCCTGACGGGAAACAGTTATGTGCTGGGAATGATGTATGCCGGAAAGATGCTCCTGCTGCAAACACGCCGGTATGAAACAGTGGAAGATTTGGCATACCCGATCGCCTTAGTGAGTGAAAAAAATCAGGTTCCGGCTAAGGAATGGCGCATTGTGTTGCAGGGCGTGGATGCAGACCTTGTTGGGCTGAGTCAGCAATTACAGGCCTACTATCCGGGAACAGAACAGGTACCGGACAATGATACCGCTTATCTTTCATTTTTAAACCGGCTTACCTGATGCGCATTATCGGAGGCATTCACGGAGGACGTAAGTTCCATCCGCCTTCAAAGCTACCTAATACGCGGCCTACAACGGACGTAGCCAAAGAAGGTTTATTTAATACCCTGCAGCATTTGCTGGATTTTGAAGGGTTGAAATCCCTGGATATTTTCGGAGGCACCGGAAGCATCAGCTACGAACTGGCTTCCCGCGGCGCCACCGACCTGACACTGGTGGAACGGGATAAGCATGTTTTGACCTTTATCCGGAAAACCGCTCAGGAATTAGACTTTCAAAATTTTAAGGTGATAGCGGGCGATGTCTTTACCTTTTTGAAA
Source organism: uncultured Taibaiella sp. (assembly GCA_964622775.1). Lineage (GTDB taxonomy): Bacteria > Bacteroidota > Bacteroidia > Chitinophagales > Chitinophagaceae > CAZUSO01. Next base: position 16,465 of record CAZUSO010000036.1, read on the forward strand.
CAATGTCACGAACAATATGATTTTATCTTTGCCGGACCACCGTATGCTTTACAGGAAATTGATTTGTTGCCCGATATCATCACACAGCAACAATTGCTGAAGCCGGAAGGCATATTTGTGTTAGAACATACGCCCCGCAATAACTATGAGCGGCATTCTCATTTCATGAAGCTTAAAAGCTATGGCACCACATTATTTTCTTTTTTTACTGCCTAAGCCGGTTCTTTATCCTGATCAGGCATAAACGCTTATCGCCCACATCCCCTCAGGTAGACTGTTATTGCTTTTCATTACTAAGGTTCAGACTGCATCGGTCTCTGTATGGGGGTTGGGTGTGTATAATAAATCCGGCAGTATCGGTTTTTCGTGACCATCCACAGCACTTTTATAAAACATGTTGAAATGTCCTATTGGTGCATCAGGTATATTCAATATGGAGTTCCTTGCCTGAGATTGTTAACGCTCCTTCATTGCTTCCAGCCATTCTAACAGTTTGCTACAAAGAAATCAACAACGTATATGATACCTGTAATACACGGAATATTTCATAGAAAAAATTACAGTCTGAGGAAGTGTTTTCCGTTGCTGCACAATTGTCAGAATCCCCGGCTGATGAATATACGTAATCCTCCGGCAGCCGCATCTGTCTTCCTGCGAGAGATTCATGAGCAACGGTAAAACGTTTTTACAAAAAGCGAAAAACTGCTAACATCCACATAGCCGGGATTATTTCTTTTTCTCTGAGCTGTTCTGCCACCAACAACATTCTAATGAAAATGTTGTACCGATATTTGAAATACGCACTTTATTATGGGTGCATCCCAAATTGTCGCACCGGAGCAATCTCCCGAACGTAAGAGGTATTGTCATTCCGGCCGGAGTAAAATTTATGGAACGCAGCGCAGTAAATTTTATGGAGCGGAGGAATCTCCCGGGCGCTCGCCCATCCTCCCGCATGGGAGATTTCTCCATGCGAAAATCCCAATCAGATTACGCGTAATCCGGGATTTTCTTTTCGGACTGACAGCACGTTTTTTCGGAATGACAAAAAACCTTACACCACATGCAATATTTGGGATACACCCCTTTATTATCAACACATTAAGCCAATATTTTTTTTTCTTTACCTTTGCATTCAATCCTGATATGCAGGATATTACTTTAGTTGCTTTGTTTTATTGGTCGTTTACTGACCATATCCCTTCATCAATAAACCGCTGTTTTCAGGGAAGCAGTATTTCCGTTCGGTTTGGTATTTTGAACCGGCAGCGACGCCCGAATTAATGGCTCCATTATTTTATCGGCGAGGTGAGATAAGGAGAAAATGTTTTTATTTATGCACACAATTAAGTTATACAATGCCGGCGCCCTGCCGGAAGCTGATGAAAAGCAGCATATGATAGATTTTCTTTTAAAGGAACTGGAAGAATATGGCGACCCGCGGCAGGATATTGAAAAAGCAGTAGATTATGCCTTGAATAGCGCTCCCGGCGGATTCGTGCTGACCGCAACCGATGCCAAAAACCAGTTAACCGGCCTCACGGTAATCAATAAAACGGGCATGAAAGGCTATATTCCGGAAAATATCTTAGTCTATATTGCTACCCACAGGGAACACCGCGGAAAGGGCATCGGCCGCCGGCTGATGCAGGAAGCGCTGCAATATGCAGACGGCGATGTAGCGCTCCATGTAGAACCGGATAATCCCGCAAAACACTTGTATGAATCATTAGGATTCACCAATAAATACCTTGAAATGAGGTTTAAACATAAGGGATAAAATGGCCATAGTAACATTAGACACCAACAAACTACAGGATAATTATCATCATCTTAACCAGCTTTTTAAAGCTAATAATATTGAGTGGTCTGTCGTGGCCAAGGTATTATGCGGTAATGAAAAATTTTTAAAAGCGCTCCTTAATTTAGGGATAAAACAGGTTTGCGATTCCAGAATTTCTAACCTAAAAGCCATAAAAAAATTAGCGCCCGGAATCGAAACGGTCTATATTAAACCTCCGGCTAAAAGGATGGTGAAGAATGTGGTACGCTTTGCAGATGTCAGCTTTAATACGGAATATGAAACCATCAAAATGCTTTCTGAAGAAGCCGGCCGACAGGGAAAGCTTCATAAGGTTGTCATCATGATAGAGATGGGCGAGCTTCGTGAAGGCGTGATGCGGGATGAGTTTATTGATTTTTATGCCCGGGTTTTTAAGCTGCCCGATATCGAGGTTACCGGGATCGGCACTAACCTGACCTGTATGTATGGCATTCTGCCCAGCCAGGATAAGCTGATACAGCTTTGTTTATATAAACAGCTGGTAGAGGCCAAATTCAATCGTAAGATTCCCTATATCAGCGGCGGCGCCTCCGTTACAATTCCATTGATCGGACAGGGTTTGCTGCCACAAGGTGTAAATCATTTCCGCGTTGGGGAAACCTTTTTCTTAGGTACGGATGTATATCATAACACCACGTTCGAGTCGATGCACAACGATGTTTTCAAGCTGTATGCAGAGGTCATAGAGCTTACCGAAAAGCCACGTGTGCCGGATGGCCATCTGGGGCATAACCTGACCGGAGATACCGCCGGGATTGACACCAGCCAGTTGGGGGAAAATTCATACCGGGCCATTGTTGATATCGGCCTGCTCGATATTGATGATGCGCATATAAAACCGGTAAAAGAGGACATCCAGGTTGCCGGCGTAAGCTCTGATATGATGGTGCTGGATGTAGGCAATAACCCGCACCGGCTGAAAGTGGGCGACTGGGTTGCTTTTAAGATGGACTATATGGGTCTGCTCCGCATTATGAATTCGTTTTATGTAGAAAAGATGTATGAAGCGGAGTTAGAAGACAAGGTGCATGTGGTATAGGCAGCAATTCCCAATTCCCGGTTAACACTCTTATCTCATTATTCACTACCAGTCTAAGGTTTCGTCTTCTTTGTTCTTCTTTTCCCGGATGATTTTAGAGCTGATAAAAATACTGCTCTCATACAATGCCATCAGCGGAATGAAAACCAGGAAAATGCTGAACCAGTCCGGGGGCGTAATGACGGCCGCCAGCACTAAGATAATTACAATGGCATAACGGCGCTGCGCCCGCATAAATTTCGGGGTGAGTATCCCAATCCGGGAGAGAAAATAAACAACAACCGGCAATTCAAAAACAATACCCATTCCGAGGATGAGATCGCTCATCGTATCGTAATAATTAGAAATTGTGATGATATTTTTAAACTGCGGACTAAGCTGATAGCCTGCAAAGAAGTTGATCGTGAACGGGGCAATGATAAAATAGGCAAATGTCACCCCAAGAAAAAACAGCAGGGAAGACCAGAAAACAATGCCTCTCGCATATTTCAGCTCGCCGGGCTTTAGCGCCGGTTTTACAAATCTCCAAAATTCCCAGAATACGTAAGGGAAAGTGATAATAAACCCCAGCATAAACGACACGGAGAAGCTGAGCATAAACTGTCCGGACAATTCCGTATTCTGGAAAGAAAGGTCAACCATATCCATACAAAGTGCATCCACATGTATGGCTTTCCCCAGCGCACAAAACCACTGATAGGAAATAAAACCACTATTTGCGGGGCCAAGCAGGATATGGTCAAAGATAAATTCAATATTAATAAAGCAGAATATTCCGCCAACGATGACTGCAATCAGCGACCGCACAATATGCCAGCGCAGCTCTTCAATATGATCCATAAAGCCCATCTCAGCCTGCGCATTAGGCTTGCCGTTAACCGCTCTTTTCTCCAGAAATTTATCTATAATGCTCAAGGAATGTGCTGTGTCGGGATTTAGATTAAAAAACGGAATGCCTATATTTTTGCTACGCGGCGTTCATGACGACCGCCTTCAAAGGGTGTTTCCAAAAACAACTTCGCCATGCTTTCGGCAGTATGCAATTCCACAAACCGGGCAGGAATGCACAGCACGTTTGCATTGTTGTGTTGTCGTGCCAGCATCGACAGCTCATCCGTCCAGGTAAGCGCTGCGCGGATGCCTTTGTGCTTATTGGCGGTCATGCATACGCCATTGCCGCTTCCGCAAATTAAGATACCGGCAGCAGCAGCGCCATCCTCAACCATTGAAGCAACGGCATGGGCATACTCCGGGTAATCGGTAGAAACTTCTGAAAATGTGCCTTTGTCCGAAATCTGCCAGCCCGTTTGTTCCAGCATTTTTTTCAGGCTTTCCTTGTAATGGAATCCGGCATGGTCGCAACCTATCGCAACCGGTAGTGCATTATTGAAAGTAGTATTCATCGACATAATCGGCAAAATTACGGAAGCTGCTTCATATAAAATCTGATTTTATTACTTACCTTTGCGGCTCTTTTTCGGGGTCCGGTAGCTCAGCTGGATAGAGCATCAGCCTTCTAAGCTGAGGGTCATTGGTTCGAATCCAATCCGGATCACAAAGCAGGTTGAAGCCCGTTCTATGAGCGGGTTTTGCTGTTTTTATACATGTTATATATTCTTGCAGGTTGTTTGTTGCCGAATGATTACAGTTCGAACCTGGGTTTTGATTGTTCCGCTACGTTCAGGAGAAAAGTCTCCCTGGTATTCCTTACTATATCTCCAAATGCTTACGGCTTGGCAAGCCTTACTTTTAGACCATTCTGCCCTTATTCTTTTCTAAATTTTCAGGATAAACGGAACGTAGCAGCTAATCACGCCTACAAAACGCTTATTTTTGACCCTTGTGATACGGAATTTCAAAAATATTTATCCAGGGCTCTTACTGCCCGTTATGCTAATAATGGCATCCTGTGGCAATTTACGTCATTTGCCGGAAGGAGAAACTTTATTTACAGGCAGTAAAATAACTATAAACGATACAGCATACAGCGCTTTCTTTAAAAAAAGCATGAATAAGGAACTAGAGGAAACAGTGAGCCCGAAATCCAACAAAAAGTTTTTGGGAATGCGCATCAGGCTAAGCATTTATAACGCCGTTGGAATACCCAAAAAGGAAAAGAGCTGGAGGGTTTGGGTACGCCGGAAATTGGGTGAGCCGCCTGTATATGGAAGCGCCTTTCATGCAAAATACAGCCAGGATGTAATGAATAATTTCCTGCAGAACCGGGGCTATTTTCATAACCAGGTTATTGCTGAGAAAGTAGTAGAAAAACAATATGCCGGTGCGGAGTTTAATGTCTGGCTGGGGCCGCAATACCAATACAAAAGCATTGATTTTTCTCCCTCGGACAGCACCCGGATTTCTAAAGATATTGCTGCTTCGGGAGCGCGCAGCTTCCTGAAACCGGGCGCTCCTTACGATCTGGAAATTATTAAAGCCGAACGCGAACGCATTAACACCGAACTGAAGAATAAAGGCTATTATTTCTTTTCGCCGGATTACCTAATCCTTTATGGAGATACCGCCGCTGGAAATCATGAGGTAAATGCCAGGATGCGGCTGCGCTACGACATCATGCCCCAAAGCGCCTACCGGAGTTACCAAATTCGCAGGGTAGAAGTCAACCCGGCTTATCGCTTTTCAGTCAATGTGAACAATCGGAGGTCGCAACAACAAATAGAAAGAAAGGATACGGTGGTGCACTACGAAAACCTTTATATAATTCAGCGGAGAAAGATGTATCGGCCGCAGATTTTCCGGGAATCCATTTTGTTTGATTCAGCCGAAACTTACAGCCTGAAACTTCAGAATGCTTCCCTGAACCGATTGATTAACTTAGGGACTTTTAAGTTTGTAAAAAATGAATTTTTACCGGTGAAAGATTCCGCTATAAGCAGTCTGAACCTGTCGTCTTTCAGTGCGCCTTATGCCTTTTTATTGAGCAGGGGGCTGATGGATGAAGCGAGCAATAAGTTAGATGTGCGCTATCTGCTCACCCCGCAGGCCAACCGTCAGATGAATGCCGAAATCGGCGCCTTCACCCAAAACGACAGCCGGGCCGGCTCTAAGGCTTCCGTTACGTGGCGGAATCGTAATGTGTTTAAAGGTGCGGAAGTGCTGTCCGTAAAATTTAACGGAGGCTTTGAGGTGCAATACGGCGGCCTGGCCAGACTGCCGAATACCTACAACCTGGGTGCGGATGTCAGCCTGAATTTCCCCCGCTTTATAGTACCTTTTGTTGCCGTTCGCGGTTCCAGCGCATTCGTTCCCCGCACCATTGCCAATTTCGGTTATAATTTTTATCTCCGCAACGGTCTGTATATGATTCATTCTTTCAATGCAGGTTTCGGATACAACTGGAAAGAAGAGATCCGCAAGGATCATAAATTGTTTCCGTTTAATATCACTTATGTGAAAATCGATACCTTCAGTACTATCGGCAATAATGACTACAACCTGAGCAACCTGCTCTTCAACGGGATTATCTTCGGGCCGACATACGAATACACCTTCAACAGTCAGGCGGATAATAACAGCAAAAAAGATAATTATTATTTCAATGGCGTAGCAGATTTTTCAGGTAATATTGTGGGCCTGGTACAGGGCACGGATGTTGACAAAGCGCCCAGACAAATTTTTAATGCCAACTACGCGCAATATCTGAAGTTTACCGCGGATGGCCGCTATTACCGGACGCTGAATACGGATCGTACGCAGAGCCTTGCAGCCCGTCTGTACGCCGGATTCGGCTATGCTTATGGAAATTCCTACCACCTGCCGAATGTAAAGCAGTATTTCAGCGGTGGCTCCAGCAGCCTGAGAGGATTCCAGTCCCGGATGGTGGGCCCCGGTACCTTTAACGAACGCTACCTGAGCGATTCCAGCACCTTCATAGAGCTGCTGGGCGATATCAAGCTGGAAGCCAATGTGGAATACCGGATGAAGCTATACCAGTTTTTGCATGGTGCAGTCTTCGCCGATGCGGGTAACATTTGGCTTTTGCGTGATAATCCCGGTTTCCCCGGCGGCACCTTCAGCAAAAGTTTTATGAAGGAGCTGGCCGTTGACGGAGGTATTGGTCTGCGCTTAGATTTCAAAATCCTGATGCTGCGTTTGGACTTCGGCATACCTTTCCGCAAGCCCTGGCTCCCCGAAGGTCAGCGATGGGTATTCAAAGACATCAGCTTTGGAGATCCCGACTGGCGAAAGGAAAACCTGATCTTCAGCCTGGCTATCGGCTATCCGTTCTAAGCATCATAGCTTACCGGAAGCGGGTATTCAGGAATCAATGGGGTTTTGATAAAAGAGAAGAGGCTATTCGGCAGTCTATAGAAATGCCGGGCGGATAGTAGTGCATTGAGTTTATCGAAATGAACACGACAGGGCCTGCTGAGCGTAGTTTTGACAAAGGAAAAGAGGAGGCTCGGCATTGCTTATCAGAACCTGCATTTTATTGTTCGCTATTTATTTTAGGCACTAACATATTAAATTACACAAAAAATAATGAATAATAAAATAAATATATTGTTTAATTTAAACAATTTTAATGTTGTTAATCGCGTAAAAGATTTTACCAACCCAAACCCTTATTTGAAAATAGGCCATATAGAAGAATTTGAACCAAATAATAACGAGGTCTTTTTTGCAATATCTAAAAATGACAAAATATACCCATTAAATTTGATTCAAATCCTTGAAGCGGTTGAAAAAACCTGTTTAGCACAAGATAAATCTAATTTTCTAAATGATATGGAATATTAGGGTAAGTACGTTTTACCTCATTTAAAATGTGTTTTAACCTCATTATTTCTTCTTTAGAAGGTTCTTCTTGAAAAGTTTGAAGAATTAATGTTGAATCTATATCGCCCATAAAGAATGGGTTGAATGTTTGATAATGAGTAGCAGGCTTTTCTACATATTCTGCGCACAGTATATCATAATCGTTATTAGCCAATTCCTGTTTTTTATACTTTATATATAAAGCAATAGAAGGTTTGGATACAGGAACATCAGTTCTGTGGTATTCATTAAATGTGTGAGTACCATTTTGAGTTGTGATTTGTTTAGCCATAAATTTGGTTTTTTATAAAATTGAATAATAAATGTAAAGTAGTCAAAAGTAATGTTGAGTATTACCAAATCTTAGGCACAAAGACAATAGCCGTCCCTATCGTGCAAAACACCAGCCATTCAACAAGATTAAAAGAATTAAACAATCCGTTGAAGCAGGTGTACCTTTCAGAAAGATAGGGATTGCTCCAAGCCTTTTCAGGCTTTAGTTCATCATTTTTTACAAATGTAGTAAACGGGAAAAAGTCACTTTGATATTCTTTATTATTCTTTGTAAATAAATACTGTGGGGTTGAATTATTTAATAATTCACCTTTAATATCGGCCAAGTTTACAAAGAAAGCAAAGCTCCAAGTGGCAAGCCATAAGATTAAAAATCGGCGTTCGCCTTTAGTTATTTTCATTGGTTTTATTATTTTTAGTGTAAGCAGAATCAGTTGTTATATTGAATATATACATGGCGCATAACAGGATTATTGAAGATATTCCCCACACCGCCAAGGAAGAGGGCTGCTGTTCAAATACTGCGCTATATGTAGTTTTAAGTACAGCAATCAAAAAAACAATGAACATTCCATATAGATAGGTATTTACCCCTATTATAGAGTTGTTAGAAATTTTATTAGTTCCCATTGTCGTTGGTTTTAAAAAGTGGATAATAAAAAGTTGTTTAGTGAATAACATAGCTTAATACAGCGTTGTTATAAAATCGGTCTGTTACAATAGTATCTGCGGCTACGATTTCGTCGTTATAGTAAATGTGGAGAACAAAATTAGTAGGGCTGTCTATTGGAAAATTTTGTACAAATAAATGCGCTGTGAAAGGCTTTTGTTTAGGACTTCCGGAATAAGTCCAGCCAGAAGGTTTGTTCTGCACCTGTACAGTACCTCCATCGGAAGCAACATAAGCACCGTTCCAATTACGGCTGCTAATGACTTCATACTTAAAAGTACTGCTTCCGCTTGGAGTTGGTGGGTTTTGGTCTTGATTGCAACCTGACGTGAATAGGCCAAGAATAGAGGTTGCAAGTAGTAGTGTTGATTTCTTCATTTTGTGGTAATTTGAAGGATAAAAATTAGCGTAGCCATTTCCTTTTTGCTCCTTCGGGCTTACCACAGCCTTCCCAATACAAAAAGATAGCTACGCTGTCATTTGCGTAGTACAAGATGTATTGGGGCTGCACGCTTTATGTGTGGTAATTTGAAGGAGCAGCTTGTACGTTATGTACAATTTCTTTATTTAATCATAGGCTAATTTTTAAAAACATTTAAAAATGATTACTAAAATAATAACTATAAAAACAACATGTGTTGAACCTAACAGAATAGCTGATTTTTATAAAGTAGGTATAGCTAAATATTATTTGTTTGACTTTATATTAATTTGGCGAATAAAAATAAAATTACCCAAAGGCGAAGCGTTTAATTATTCTATTTGACCATAGGTGGTTTATGTGGGGGGACAAAGTACAAAAGTTAAGCAGGTTAACCAAAAAATATTTTTAATAATAAAGGCAGGGGGGATGTTTAGCTCATCCCAACACCTGCACATCCGACTAACTGCATCCGCAGAACGAGCGTTTTGCTAAAACAGAAAATACTAAATATTTAGACTTTTTTGGAAACACAAGTTGCCCTGTGCGCCAATGCCTAATATACTTTCTGAACAACAGCTTAAAACAGCGTCCGTTTTTGATGAAATATTTATTATATCTCATTTTTTAAAAGCAGGGATTTTACAGTCCTGCAAGTTTTCAACAGGGGGCTGTCCTTGCTTTTAAAAAGTCGGTGTGAGGCAAGGTACAAAAGTTAAGCAGGTTAGTCAAAAATAAATTTGGTTTTGTGTAAAAATCTACTTAATTTTGTGTATGCTTAATATACAAACCTTTAAAAGTATTTTTGACCTTTTACGTGCCTTCCCCGATGAAGAAAGCTGCATAAAGCACTTGGAAATGTTGCGTTGGGGCGGTAATATTATTAGTCCATTTGACCCAGAAAGTAAGGTGTATAAGTTAGCGAACAATAAATACAAATGCAGAAATAGTAATAAATATTTTAATGTCCGCACGGCAACCATTTTTGAAGGAACTAAAATTCCTTTGCAACAATGGTTTTTGGCTATATACTTACTTACAAGTCATAAGAAAGGTATTAGTAGCCATCAGCTTGCTAAAGACTTAGATATTACACAAAAAAGCGCATGGTTTCTTTTGCAGAGAATCAGATACGCAATGGAACACAAAATGTTTTTAAAGCAACTGGAAGGCCATATACAAGCAGATGAAAGCTTTGTAGGAGGTAAAAACAAAAACCGACATGCTGATAAAAAAGTAGAACAATCACAAGGGCGTAGTTTTAAAGATAAAACGCCTGTATTGGGTATGTTACAAACATCGGAAGTAGAAATAATAGAACGGCCGCATAAAGTAATTGCAGATAAAACGGTGCAAGAAAAAGTAATAGTACAATCGGCAATGGTGCGTTGCCAAACAATACCTAATACAAAAGCACTTGTAATACAACCTATCTTAATAGCTAACATAAAACAAGGAAGCAGTCTAACAAGTGATGAGTGGGGAGCATATAACGGTTTAAATAGTTACTTTGCGCACCAGATAGTTGACCATAGCCGTAAACAATATGTAAATGATAGTGGTGCTACAACAAATGGTATGGAAAACTTTTGGACACATTTTAAACGTGGCTGGAACAGTACATATAGTGGGCGTATAATACCAAAACATTTACAGCTATATGCCAATGAGTTCTGTTATAGATACAATACAAAAGATATATCAACAGCCGAGCGTTTTAATTTACTTTTACAAAGTATGAACGGAAAAAGGCTAAAATATAAAACACTAATACAATAATGCTAACGATACAAGAAAAGATATTAACACGTTTTACTGCCGCATTATGCCAATTAAAAAACATAAGTGCGGTAAGTAACGATTTGTATATTGAAATAGCAGCAAAGTATTTAAACAAAACAATTAGCAGCCAGACCCAATTTATGGTACAGTTGTTAGAAGAAGAATTTTTAGTACAAACAGCAATAATAACAGCCCTTATGGAAGCAAGTGAAACATGGCAGCAATTTGTAGAATTACATAAAAAACAAAGCGTGGCAGCAAACAACAATAATCCAACAGAACAAAATAAAGACCTTAGAAACTTCGATAAGGTTTTGAAAGGATTATTATCTGTGCCACCACCAAAGAAGAAAAATAAGAAGTAGTAGTTCCTTAATGAACATATAATGTTTTTCACTTGTACCGTACATTTTTTTGTGCGGCTTTTGTAGGTTAAACAAACTATTATAAGCGATGAAAAAAGATAATATAGGGTTATATATTGGAGTATTTATTGGAATATTTATTGTTTTATTAGCTTTCCATTGGCTGGGATTATTTCTTAATTGACCAAATAATAGCTGTAGTAATTAAGGCTCCCATTACAGCAATTATTATCCCTTCAACTATTTTGTTTATTGATACTTTTCTGAACCATTTCTTAGTGTAAACATATCCCTTAAAATTTCTACCATCAACTGTCAAATGATAAACACCATTATTATTCACAGTTAAATAACCATCGGTGGTCAATTTTAATAATATATCATCAAATAATAATTTATCTATTTTTAACTCAGGTGTTCTATTTACATATAAATTCCAAATATAATTAGCATTAATACTTGCCCCAAGGTTAGTTGTCTTCTTTATGTAAAAAAGAATAGCATCTAATTGCTGATCGGAAACCATGTAGCAAAATACAAAATAATTTTATAAAAATAAATCTTGTGTAAACAACTATATTAATACCTTATTTTATTTTTACCAAATGAAACTCAGCGTTTCCACATACAAACAATTATTGTTTGCCGTATTGCCGGCATTAAGGAAAAAATACCCCGCTCGCCGTAGTATTCAGAGAGTGTGTCTGGTGTTGCTCCAGACTACGCTGCAGCGGTAAGCGTCTCTGACCGCAAATAAAACCGTCAAAGCGTTTATTACGAAAAAACAATTACCGTTTTTCTTTACTTTCGAATCGCAAGCCCTCCACTATAGAAACTACACTGGACGGAGTTAATTCCATGAGACCGGTCTAAAAGGGGTGTTTCACACAAAGAACGCAACGGGTACAAAGAAACAAAAACTATGATATGCTAATTTTTAATATGCTTACGTTGTAAACTTTGTATTCTTTGTTCACTTTGTGTGAAATAAACTGACTTTTTAGACAGCCTCATTATGACGTAGTCTGGAGAGAAACGCCGAACAGGCGTACAAAAAAAGGTAGTGTCACAAATAGGTTGAATGATGTATATTTGAAAAAAATCATATTACATACTCGATCCATCAAATGCATCCATTGTGCTAGCCTTGATTTAGTTAAGCACGGACATAGTCCGAACGGCACTCAACGTTACAACAGTTGCAGGAAAACCTTTCGTTTATCGTACCGTTATATTGCGCGGCAGAAGGGGGTAAGGGAGAAAATAATTGAGATGACCCTGAACGGCAGCGGGGTAAGGGATACAGGCAGCG
>CAZUSO010000037.1:0-27295 GCA_964622775.1 uncultured Taibaiella sp.
TTATAACGTACAAAAACATTCTATTTAATTTGGAAATTACCACAGTTCATTCCGAGCACAGCGGAATCGGGGAATCTCCCGGGCGCTCGCCCATCCTCCCGCATGGGAGATTCCTCCACGCGAAAATCCTGATCGGATTGCGCAGCAATCCGGGATTTTCTTTTCGGAAGGACGATAAAAAAACTTACACCACATGCAGATACACCCCGGCACACTCCGTATAGCATCCTGCCCGGAATAAGAGATGCATTAGAGGTTGGAATATCGAAGCTCCTTTACCATGTTGTTTTCTCATTCTTCGGAATCGCCTGTAAGCACAATAAGTACATAGCAATTGAAGGGGTTAAATATTTCACTGCTTATTTTTGCTAAATGGCATTAGTCAATCCTTAGCCTTTGGAAAACAGCCTATCCAGATGATGCCAGCTTACAATATGATAGGCGGTTCTTTTCTGGTTTTCATCGCCGCCATAAATCAGGGGGTTCCGGGCTTTTTCGTTGGCCTACACCTCAAATTTGTCTAATTGTTTAAACAAATCCGACATAACTGTTCGGGTAGCCCTTATCTCAAAGAGCTCGTATGAGCTACCGGTATGCATCAGTAAATCCACTTCGTTTTTATGGTTGTCCTGCCAAAAATAATACTCGTTGTGCAGATACAGATGCTGGTTTTGCTTCCGGACTTCTGCTATAATCATATTCTCGAAAATATTTCCCATCAGCCTGTTCTTACGGAAGTCATTTTCGTTTTTTATTTTCAATAAATGACATAGTAGCCCTGTATCGTAGCAATACAGCTTTGGGGTTTTTACTAATCGCTTATTGAAATTTCGATAATAAGGCTGTAGTAAAAAAATGACATAGCAGCTTTCTAAGACGGAAAGCCACGATTTGGCAGTAGGCTGCGATACATCACATTCATTAGCCAGACTGTTGATGTTGAGCAACTGCCCGGCCCGGGAAGCGCATATCGCAACAAATGTCCTGAATTGCTTTATGTTATTAATGCTGATGAGCTCTGTTATATCCCTTTCAACGTATGTCTGTATGTAATCGGAATAAAAAAACGGACGGCGTAATATCCCTGTCGTATATGGCCGGATAAAAGCCTTTCATTGCAGCACTTTCATAAGTTTCTTTCAAAAGTTTCTTTGACTTCAGCTCCCTGAAATCAAAAGGCGGCAGTTTGAAAATAACCACCCTGCCGGCCAAAGACTGGGTAATATTGCTGATGAGATGAAAATTTTGGGAACCGGATAAAATATACCGTCCCATTTGCCCGCTTTTCTCAACGATGTTTTGCAGGTATGAAAAAATTGCCGGCACTCATTGCACCTCGTCCAGGATAACTTTGTGTTGGTACAGGCTCGGAAAGCCTTTAGGGTCGTCTTCAGCAAATTCCCGGTTGTCAGGGTTTTCCAGGGATATATAGGTGTAATCTTTAAACAGACTTTTCAGCAAAGTTGTTTTCCCGGATTGCCTCGGTCCGGTCAGTGCCAGTATCGGAAATTTGGTGATTTGCTCCCTCATTATTTTCACAATAGTTCTTTTGATTCCAGTTTCCATATTATGTCATTGTATTTCAATTAAAAAATAGGAATAATTTTGAAATTGTACAACACTAATTTTGAAATTATACATGATAAATCTTGAAATTGTACAACATCGAATCACGGGAACCCTGCTACATGTAGTATTCTAAAACGAAGTCAGGATTTTAGAGCATGTTGCATAAAATTCTGACAGGAGCATTCGGCCATATCTTAAGGAATTCAGATGAAAAAATTATTTCAAACCAGCAGCACACCTTTATCCCGGCAGATTATTGCTACCAAAACACCATCAAAGGTGCTGATGTATTTCCCGTAATTGCAACAGTTTCCGGCACCTTCCAGGTAGAGATACCGGAGATGATTAGCAGGTCTTTAAACCTGCAAAGAAAGGATTATAATAAAAATCAGGAATCGCTCTTCATCATCTTCGCGTATTTGTTACGCTCGTTTTCGTCTAACATAATCTTTCTTAAACGGATGCTTTGCGGAGTACATTCAATGCATTCGTCCTGCTGGATGTATTCCATGCATTCTTCCAGGCTCATTTGAATCTTGGGCGCAATACTGGTAGCCGCATCCGATCCGCTGGCCCGCATATTGGTCAGTTTTTTGCCTTCCACAACATTTACATTCAGATCGCCGGGCTTAATATGTTCCGCCACAATCTGTCCGGTATATACTTCTTCACCCGGATCAATAAAGAACGAGCCGCGATCCTGAAGTTTATCAATAGAATAGCCGGTGGCATTGCCGCCCTGCTTGGCAATCAATACGCCGTTATTCCTTCCGGGGATATTGCCTTTCCAGGGCTTGTATTCGCTGAAACGATGCGCCATTACCGCCTCGCCGGCAGTGGCGGTAAGCATTTGGGAGCGTAGCCCTATCAGTCCTCGTGAAGGCATATCAAACTCTAAATGCTGCATCTCGCCTTTCGACTCCATGATGAGCATTTCCCCTTTACGTTGCGTAACCAGGTCAATCACCTTACCGCTGTATTCGGAAGGCACATCCACGACCAGCACTTCGTAAGGCTCGCATCTTTTACCGTCAATTTCTTTTGTAATTACCTGAGGCTGACCAACGGTAAGCTCATAGCCTTCGCGACGCATGGTTTCCACCAGCACACTCAAATGGAGAATACCGCGGCCATACACCATAAATTTATCGGCATCACCCGTATCGTTCACACGCAGCGCCAGGTTTTTTTCCAATTCTTTATTCAGTCGGTCGCGCAGATTGCGGCTGGTTACAAACTTACCTTCGCGACCGTAAAACGGTGAGTTGTTGATGCTGAACTGCATATTCATCGTGGGCTCATCAATAGCGATGACCGGCAATGCTTCAGGATTTTCAAAATCGGCAATGGTCTCCCCAATCTGGAAACCTTCGATACCCACTACGGCACAAATATCTCCGCATCCCACTTCGCTCGCCTTCTTTTTACCCATACCCTCAAAGGTGTAAAGCTCTTTCACTTTCCCCCTCACAAAGCCGCCATCTATTTTACACAGTTGAATATTCTGGCCTTCACGAATGGTGCCCCGCGTTACTTTTCCCACGGCAATACGACCCAGGAAGGAGGAGTAATCTAATGAGGTAATCTGCATTTGCAGGGAGCCTTCCTTAACTTCCGGCTCCGGTACTTTTTCGATGATAGCGTCTAATACGGCATTGATATTTTCGGCTGGTGTCAGGGAGGTATTATACCAGCCCTGTTTTGCCGAACCATACAGCGTAGGAAAATCTAATTGCTCTTCCGTAGCATCCAACTGGAAGAAGAGCTCAAATACGGCATCGTGCACTTCGTCCGGACGACAGTTCGGTTTATCCACTTTATTGATAACCACAATCGGGCGCAGGTTCAATTGTAAAGCCTTTTGCAGCACAAAGCGGGTTTGCGGCATAGGTCCTTCAAAAGCATCTACCAGCAGCAATACGCCGTCTGCCATCTTCAGCACACGTTCCACCTCGCCGCCAAAATCGGCGTGGCCGGGTGTATCAATTACATTAATCTTATAACCTTTGTAATTAACCGAGATATTTTTGCTGAGGATGGTAATGCCTCGTTCCCGTTCCAGGTCATTGGAATCCATAATCAGTTCTCCTGTCTCCTGGTTGTCGCGAAAGACCTGTGTGGCATGAATGATTTTGTCCACTAAGGTTGTTTTCCCGTGGTCAACGTGGGCAATGATAGCAATGTTGCGAATATTCATAAATGTGTAAAAATAGACAGACGAAAGTTGTTGAATGTGAGATTGGATATTGAATTACGGCACTTTTATCACTTCGTCTGAAAGGGTGAAAAAGCGCGCAAAGGTATGAAAAAATCCGCAGGCAACCGTGTTTTATCCATTTTATTTTTATGTGAGCACAAGAATATAATACGATGCAATATAAGGGGCTTTGGTGCCGGGTACTTTATTATCATAGGCGATAACAATTGAAAAGGGGCACTTAATTCGTAATTGATAATCCTGCCCCTGTTGGTATTTTCGTCAACAGGAAAATGATTTTTCATTGCTCAATTAGCAAATTGGCAAAACATATTACACTTCGATCTGAACGCTTTTCTTCTACATGTTTTATGTTTTTCGGTAAGAAGTTTTGAGGTAATAATCACTATATAAAAAAACCTGTCAGAAATTTGAAGTAAGACCGGCAAAATGCTATTTTTACTCATTCAACATACCAAAACATAATTATTGCATTGGCTCCGGAAGGGGAGTGTTTTATGGGTGACAGATAATAAATTCTTGTTAGTTATTACCATACAAATCAATTTAATTTAAAGGAACTATTTTATCCCTAAGTATAATGAAAAGTAAACTATACCTATTGCTCCTCTTCTTTCCCCTGCATGCAATTGCTCAGGAACCGGCAGACAGCCTCTTTCGGGAGCTGGAGCAGCACCCGGCGGATGATACTGCCAAAATAGCGCTTTATATCAAGATTGCCAGGAGCTACCGGCAACTGGATTTAGATTCCGCGCTTTATTTTTCTAAGGAGGCGCTTAGCTCCTCCCTGAAACAGGGCGATAAAACATGGGTGAATAAAAGCTATATTAATTTAGGCATTACCTACGGCTATATGAGCGATTATGAAAAAGCGATTGACTGCTTTCAGCAATCCAA
Source organism: uncultured Taibaiella sp. (assembly GCA_964622775.1). Taxonomy (GTDB): domain Bacteria; phylum Bacteroidota; class Bacteroidia; order Chitinophagales; family Chitinophagaceae; genus CAZUSO01. The sequence goes on from CAZUSO010000037.1 coordinate 4,685, forward strand.
TAGCCTGATTCCTAAAACGGAGCGTATGAAGATTGCTGAAAATTACAATAGGATCGGTATGTGCTACAAAGGGATGAATGACTTTGAGAAGGCCGAAAACAGCTTTGATCAATACCTTACCGTGGCGCTTGATGAGAAGGATACGGTCAATATGCTTCAGGCGTACCTGAACTTAGGCGTTTTATACGGGATACAGGGGAAAACCGTGCCTGCATTAAATGTGCTCAATCAGGCATTACGGATAGCCGAGCTTCAGAATGATAGTGTGGACATTGCAAACATCCAACACAATATAGCCAATGTTTATATTACCGTTAAGGCATACAGTAAGGCCCTTTATTATGCATCACGGGCTTTATCCGTATTGGAAAAAACCACCCGGAATCTTTCTATTATTCAATTACAAAATACGGTTGGTACAGCATACATTGAGTTGGGTGATTACCCGCATGCACTGGAATATCTCAGAAAGGCATTGGCGCTGGCGCAAAAAATCAAAATATATGACGAGTTGCACCGGGTTTCCACCAATCTTGGTATTGTATATTCCCGTAGGCAACAGCCGGATTCCGCTTTTTTATATTTCAATGAATCCTTAACTATTAGCAAAGAATTGCAGGATACTGTCGGGATAATGTATAATTACAGCAATATGGCTGATTTATATACCCGGCTAAACAATCCCGACAAATCCATTTTTTACTCAAAGCAAGCTATGGATCTGGCTCAGCAATTTCATATACTACAGGTAATAGCGGCTAACGCAGGTAATCTTTACACTTCTTATAAAAAGAAAGGAGATCTCGCAAAAGCGCTGTATTATCATGAAATGAATAAGGAATATGAAGATAGTGTCCGCTCGGAAAACAGCTTTCGAGCTGCCGAGCTGGAACAATATAATTTTTCTCTGGAAAGGAAAAACAGTCAGATTGCGCTGCTGGGGAAGGAAAATCAGATACAGATTAAGGAGAATCAGATACAGCGCAATTATCTCTTGGCCGGCGGTATAATCGGGGTGATTATCCTAATCGTATCATTTATTTATTACCAGCAGGCTCGTGTCAGGAAGCGATTAAATAAAACGTTGAAAAAGCAAAATGATAAAATTCAACATCAGGCTATTAAACTTAAAGAATTGAATTTATTGAAAGATAAAGTAATTGCCGTGATGAGCCATGATATGAAAGGCCCGATTACCTCCATGTATTCCATTTTACAGCTTGTCAGCCAGAAGCGGATGGATCCGGAGGAATTGCCGGATATTCTCGGCCGGCTCAGCCAGACCGCCAATAATCTGAGCCTGCTGGTGGAAAACATTCTGGGGTGGGTCAATGCCCAGATGCATCAGCAGGATGAGCTGAAATTGGCTCCGGTCAAACTGCGCGAGGCCGGCGAAGCGGTTGTAAGGTTGTACAGGCCTATCGCAGACCAAAAGTATATCACCCTTATAAATCTGATACCGGAAGATTATGTCACTTTTAGTCACGAAGGCAGCCTGTCTCTGATTTTGCGTAATCTGGTCAGCAATGCCATTAAATTTTCTCCCGAAACGCATATTGTGGAATTATTAGCCCGGGAGGAAGATGCTCAAATAACCATTAGCATTAAAGATTTTGGCACTGGCATGGATAAGGAGGAGATCGACAAATTATTTGACCCGCATCACCTTTACACCCGTCTGGGTACTAATAATGAAAAAGGAACCGGCTTAGGCCTGTTATTCGTAAAAGAAAGCATAGAGCATCTTGGCGGAACGCTCAGCATCAATAGCGAAAAGGGAGTAGGAACTACTTTCAGCTTTTCTTTACCGTTTTCTTCACCGGAATCGAAAATCCAAAGTGTACAAAAAGCACCGGCTATTTTGTTCTGATTTATGCGCTCATGCCATACTCATTCCGGCGCATTATAATTCGCTGACAATGGCAGCAATTTTTTGGAAGGCGTCCTTATCCTTAATGACATATTGCTCCGCACCTTTCTGAATAGTCTTCAGGGCAACGGAATAAGCTTCCTGACTGGAGAGCATAATGATGTCAACTTTGGGATAGCTCTTTTTGACGGTTTGCAGTATTTCCATACCATTCGCAGCATCCTTCCGTATGGTGTTCATGTAATAATCAAGAATGATAATATCGGGATTTTCATCCAGATGCTTTAAACATTCCTCCCCGGTAGGAAAGCAATGAATATGATGCGGCACTTCTCTGGTCAGGTAATCGTTCAATGCCTCGGTAAGCATGATGTCATCGTCAACAATAAAGATCTTTTTTGGCTTTGAATAACTCATTTAGTTCGTAATAAAATTCAGGGGTAAAACTAAGCATTTTTTCTGTTTCTCAGTGCTGATATTGTGTTTGGGTACATCCCAAATTGCCACAATGCGAAAAATCCGAGCAGGTTATTACAATAGACAATGGAAAATGCGAGAGATAATTAACCAATAGCTAATAGCAACCAGTCAGAATCCTCTCCCTTTCAGGCGCTAATCCATTCTCTTAACTCGATTCCTTCTCTATAATGTCCCTGCTAATGGAGGTTATACCAGCATAGTCACCGGGTTTTCTAAAAAGGCCTTCAGGGTTTGAAGGAACCGCGAGCCTACAGCACCGTCCACTACACGGTGGTCGCAGCTTAATGTAATCTTGAGGATATTGCGAATAACTACCTGTCCGTTTTCCACAACCGGCACGGGTTCAATCTTTCCGACGGCGAGAATACAACTGTCCGGCGGATTGATAATGGCGGTAAATTCGTCAATATCCATCATGCCCAGGTTGGAGATGGTAAAAGTGTTACCGGTAAATTCCGAAGGTTGTAATTTTTTATTCCGTGCTTTTTCAATAAGCGCTCCGGCATCCTGCGCAATTTGAGCGAGGGATTTCTGATCGGCAAATTTCACTACGGGTACGATTAACCCCTCGTCAACTGCCACGGCGGTGCCGACATGAATATGCCTGTTTTGGCGGATAAAATCACCCATCCAGCTGCTGTTCACTTCAGGATGCCTGCGCAGCGCCATAGCACAGGCTTTAATGATATAGTCATTGAAAGATATCTTTACGGGAGATACTTCATTCATGGCTTTTCGCGCGGCAATGGCATTATCCATCTTTATGGACATCCGCAGGTAAAAATGCGGCGCCTGGAATTTGCTTTCACTCAGCCTTTGTGCAATCACCCTACGCATTTGCGAAAGTGGAAAATCGGTATAGTTTTCCTGCCCGGCCGGTGTAAATTGATCTACGGCAGCCGGTGAGGTTGCGCCTGTAGCCCGGGGCTGGTAATGCTCCAGGTCGCGTTTGATAATTCGTCCTCCGTCGCCGGTACCATTGATTTGGTGGATATCAATACCTTTTTCTTTGGCGATGCTGCGTGCCAGAGGAGATATCCTGACCCGGTCATCATTGCCGGAGTCGGCTGTGACCGCCGGTTGAGAGCTGCTTTCCGGCGCCGTTACTTTTTCGCCGGATGCAATTGATCCGGTATCCTCCGCTGTTTCCGCCTGATCGGCATCCAAAAAAGCCCGGATATCGGTACCCTCCTTGCCTACGATGGCAATAATATCATTTACTTTGGCTGCTTCGCCGGCTTTCACCCCAATGTAAAGCAAGGTGCCGTCTGCATAAGGCATGACTTCCATGGTTGCTTTGTCGGTTTCCACCTCAGCAATCACATCATCCGATTTTACTTTATCGCCTTCTTTTTTCAGCCAGCTCACTATTTTTCCTTCCTTCATGGTATCGCTCAGCAGTGGCATTCTTACTACCGTAGCATCGCCTCCGGGGGGAACCACTTTTTTAGTTTCGTTAGCCGGAGTATTTTGAGGAGCCTGATTTTTGCCTTCGTTGGCAGGCGCATCTTTTACGTCATTTTCCAATAGGGATCGATAGTCTTCCCCTTCTTTTCCGATAATGGCAATAACGCTGTTAACCTTTGCTGCGGCTCCTTTATCCACACCGATATACAGGAGTGTGCCTTCCACATACGGCATCACCTCCATGGTTGCCTTATCGGTTTCTACCTCGGCGATTACATCGTCCGCTTTTACTTTGTCTCCAACTTTTTTGTGCCATGCTACGATGATGCCTTCCTTCATGGTATCACTCAAGAGCGGCATACGTACAACTTCAGCCATAATCTTTATGTGCGTTTATTTTTCCAATTAACCGCTCAAAAGTAAATATTTTTACCCGGAATAAGCAGGCTCATTTTTCCCGTACCGGGGTTCCGGAATTTCCCTGTGTATTTTAGAAAATATATTTTACCTTTGCCCACATTTTATATTTTTTATTTAACAAATGGCAAAAAAAGCAAGGAATACTCCCGTGAGCGCCGCACCGGGCTCTTTTTCAGACGGAACGGAATCATTAAGAAGGGTTCAGGATAACTTTGAAAAGAATCAAAAGTTGATCTTTGGAATACTGATTGGTGTGATTGTGTTGGTGGCCGGTTTCTTTGGATATAACCATTATATTCAAAAGCCCAATGAAGAAAAAGCGGCAAATGCTATTTTTCACACCCAAAAATGGTTTGAGTCGGATACGGCCATGAATTTGGTGCTGAATGGCGATGGTCAGAATGGCGGAGCGCTTTCCGTGATTAAAAGGTACGGGAATACGCCTGCCGGAAACCTGGCGCAATACTATGCCGGTGTAGCTTATCTGAAAACGGGAAAGCCTCAGGAGGCGGTAAAGCATCTGGAAAAATTTGACGGAGAAGGGACGGTTTTTCAATATCTTGCTTATGGTTCTACCGGCAGCGCTTATCTTGATATGAACAATCCTGCAAAGGCTGTCGAGTATTATAAAAAGGCTGCTTCGGGCAACGATAAAGATAACTTCACCAATCCGTATTATCTGAAAATGGCTGGTATGGCCAGTGAACTAAATGGCAAGACAGATGATGCTATTAAGTTTTATCTGGAAATTAAGAATAAATATCCGCTTAGTGCAGAAGCACGCGACATGGATAAATACCTGGCACGTTTAGGCAGTTTATCCGCTGATTAATGCATTTTACTTATAAAACAAGGTAAATAAACCAGGCCGGGCCTCGGAGAATTAAATCTTTAGAGGCAAAGCAACTGAGCTTAATCTTTAGCATGTAGCAGACGGAAACCTCCATTGCCGGGAATTTTATAAGCCATATAAGCCGGCTGCATGTTGATGCGCCGCTTTTATTTTATCAGCTAATGATTTTGGGTTTGCCCGGAATATCCTGCTTAAGACCTTTACCGGAAACAGGTATTGATTACTGCGAACCTTCTTTGCCACTTCCCTGTTTTGTCTATGCCGCCAGGTATAATACAATGTAGGTGCGGATGAAGCGACAGATTCTATCCCCAGGTATGAAGCACCGCTATCATGCCTAAGTGTATCCCTGCCGTTTTGCCAAACTGCTGCAATGTGCGCCATACACTTTTGAACAGTGCATCATAGACCAGTACCGGATGGTGCAAGGCCAGGGGATTAAGTTGCTGAGGCAGCGTGAACACAACATGATAATAAGTGCAGGGTAATAAATCGGGTCATATTTAATTTCAGGGGAGTAATTACCTTTTGGAGTTGAATTCATTGTATGGATTTTACTCAATTATTATCTAATTTTTTGCCTGCGGGCTTACTTGAGCATTTCGTTATTACCGACTTTAAAGAGGCGGTAAGAAGGGAGGAAAAACAGACCAGTTTTTTCATTTATTTGGAAGAAAAGAATGAGCTGCCTGATGGTTATGATGCCTCGTTATATGAGTCCAAAGGTTTTTATGGAGAGAAGACGGTACAGGATTTTCCTATAAGAGGCAAGGCGTTGTATTTGGTGGTGAAACGCAGGCGTTGGCGATTAAAATCCGACCCGAATATCATTATCCAGGGCGACAACAGCTTCATACCCGATGGCGTAAAACTGACACAGGAAGTGGCTGATTTTTTAAAAGGTACAGGTAGAGACCCGAGAAGATACGATAAGTAACATATCGAGTTATTACCTTGTAGATGCACAAAAGCTACGCAGGCACTACAAGCACAAAAGCAGTAATTTCAGTACTTGGGAACAAAGAGAACATTCGGAATCGTATTTACTCTACCCTCAAAACATCGGTTCCAATCTGAGTATAGACGAAGTAAGTTTATCCAAAGGAGAGCTTTATACTTATGTGACTAACAAAGCAGCCAAAGGCAAAAAAGGCACACTTGTAGCTTCCATTAAAGGGACATTGAGTGCCGATATTATCAATGTTTTGAAGAAAATACCTTTGGAACAAAGAAAACAAGTCAGGGAAGTAACTCTTGATATGGCAAACAATATGTCTTATTCGGTAAAGATGTCATTCCCCGAAGCTATGCTGACCACTGATCATTTCCACGTCATCAAATTAGGAATGGAAGCCTTGCAACACATCCGTATCAAGCACCGTTGGGAAGAAATGGACAAAGAGCACCAAGCCATCAGAGAAGCAAAAGAAAAAGGACTGAAACACCAACCCGAACTGTTGTCAAATGAAGATACACCAAAACAATTATTGGCAAGATGCCGCTATATCGTAGCTAAGAAAAGCAATGAATGGACAAGAACCCAAACCGAAAGAGCCACACTCTTGTTTGAACGATACCCTGTTATAGAAAAAGCATACAAACACGTACTGCAACTCAGGAGCATCTACACCAACGAATACAGAACAAAAGCCGAAACAGAACTCAAAGAATGGCTGGAGAAAACCAAAGAATTAGCCATAAAAGAGTTCAATACCGTTGCCAATACAATAGAGGACAAAATGGAAACCATACTCAACTACTTCGTTCATAGAAATACCAATGCAAATGCAGAATCGTTTAATGCCAAAATCAAACTCTTTAGAGCTAATTTAAGAGGCGTAACGGACTCCATGTTTTTCCTCTTCAGAATGGAGAACCTTTTCTCTTAGTCCCCAAAAAATTAAAGTGCCCCATTAAAATTCAGTCATGAAATTATTTCGTTGATTAATTTTGCTGTTTTGTTCGGATTTCCTTTTGACTTTAGTGCTACATGGCTTCCAAGTAATTCGTACTTTGAATACGTTTTGTCAAGGTGTTTTTTTCATAAACGCCTGACGGTTTTTACCGCATGGGCGTTTTTTTGTGGTAATTTCGGGAGGCTTATTAAGTAACACCTATAACCGACCGACCGGTTAGCAACGCGTCACACCACAACATTGTGGTAACACTCCGGCAATACCATATAACACCGGGTAATATCCATATGCTACCATATAATAAAGTATAAAGACCCTGTATTATACCTTATACGGGGCTTTTTATGTCGTTTTTAAAGATGTTTTTATGGGTTTTGAAGTTCTTTTACCGGGTTTTTAAAAGTTTTTTAAGGCGTTTTGAGCGATTTTCGAAAAATCAAAAAAACAAAGAAGCCCTTAAGAGTCATTTTCCCCGATAGGAATAAAAGAGCCGGACAGAATGAAGTTTTGTCAGTAAATACGTCAAGCTTTAGGGGGAAATAAAATAGCCTAATTAATTGATTTTAAACTAATTAGGCTATATTTTTAGTGACCCCGTCAGGATTCAAACCTGAAACCTTCTGATCCGTAGTCAGATGCTCTATTCAATTGAGCTACGGAGCCATTCCGTTTTAAGGGACGGCAAAGGTAAAACTTTTTTACTTTTGGAAAAAATTTTCATTTAAAATAATACAATGACTATTGAAATCTGGAGCATTGGACGGGAGCATGATGCTTTTATATCTGAAGGAATTAGTTTTTATAAACAGCGGCTTAAACCTTACTGCAATGTACAATTAATTCTGATCCCTCCGCCGCGCCGCTCCGGGAATATGCCGGCAGAACAATCTATATTGCTGGAAGAAAAAATTATTCTTGAACGACTGAAACCTGCTCACTATCTTGTGCTGCTGGATGAGCAGGGAGATGCGCTTTCTTCAAAGGCATTTGCGGGTACGCTTCAGGATATTATGAATAAAGGCTGTAAAACCCTGGTTTTTTTGATCGGTGGCCCCTGGGGCGTAAGCGACAAGCTGAAGCAGGTTGCAAATAAAGCGATTGCACTTTCCCGTCTCACCTTTCCTCATCAGTTAGTGCGCCTGATTATGTTTGAACAGTTATATCGTGCATACGGCATTTTAAATAACAGTCCTTATCATCATGAATAAAGCGTCCATCTTCGATTTTATCTTCGACATCGTGCGCCAGATACCTGAAGGGCGGGTAACCTCTTATGGCGCTATTGCAAAATGTATAGGAACCGGGGCATCTGCGCGTATCGTAGGCTGGGCAATGCATGCTTCGCATCAATATCCCGACGTGCCGGCGCATCGTGTGGTTAACAGCAAAGGACTGCTCACCGGGAAACATCATTTCGGCAGCCCCGAACGTATGCAGGAACTGCTGGAGCAGGAAGGCGTCAGGGTGAAGCATGATTGCGTGCAGGATTTCAAAACATTGTTTTGGGATCCGATCGTCTTACAGGACGGATAAGACTTACCGTAACAAGGTTACATTGCCCTGCTTTACAAAAGGCTTTCCGTTATCCAGCATGCCGTCTATAATATACATATAAACTCCTACCGGCTGGGGATGACCGTTAAAACTGCCATCCCAACCCTGGTCAATATTCGTGCTTTGAAAAACCATCTCCCCCCAGCGGTTGAATATCCTGAACATGTTAAGACGCGCCAGTCCTCTCACTGAAGGCTTGAAAATGTTATTCGTACCGTTTCCCGGTACAAAAGCGTTAGGCATGTCTATGACTGTTCCGGTCACGAGCACGTCAACAGAGTCAAAAGTCTGGCAACCATGCTCGGTTGTTCCGGTCACAAAATAGCGGGTACGCACCTCCGGTTGTGCTATTGGATTGGAAATAGTGTCGGCGCTCAGCCCTGATGGCGGAAACCATTGAAAATACAGGCAGTTTGTTCCGGGTGAAAGCTGATAGGATTCTCCCGGAAACAGGGTTACGCTGTCCGGCAGATTGATCATAGCCGCGGGATATACGGCAATTGCAATGTGTTGGGTATCTGCACAACCATAGTCGTTTTGAATATAAACGGTATAATCAGTTGAGGTACCGGGAAATGCCAATGGATTCGCAATGGTGGAATCGCTGAGTCCGTAACCGGGCGACCAGCGGAAGACCGTTCCTCCCGTGATGCTTAATTGCAGCGTATCAGGTCCTGTGCAAAATCCCGTATCATTGGTGTTAGCATAGGTAAACAGTTGCGGTAGCATCTCAATGAATACCGAATCGGTTCCATAGCAGCCGATTGGGGTCCTGGCGGTGAGCTTCAGGGTAATGGAGGTATCGCCATAATAAAAGATATTAGGCTGATCCTGTGGGCCATAATTGTCACCGGACGGAGACCATTCGTAAGTATAATTGCCAAAAGGGCTGATCATTGCTTCTATAATGGCGGTATCGCCGGGGCAGATGACCTGATCCGGGCCTAAATCTACTGACAAAGCCGTATTATCAAACTGGACATTTAACGTCACTATACTGTCGCATCCTGTTGCGTTTTGCGTAGTATAAACTGCCGCACCGGCTCCGGTAGTATTTACGGTTATCCCGTTCCATAAAAAGGGTATCTGTCCGTCACAAATGACCGTATCTGCCGATGAGGATGATGCATTGTTTACATAAAAGGCCAGGGTAACCGTACTGTCGCATCCTTCGATATTCTGCGTAGAATAGGTATAGGTGCCGGGAGTCCCCAGTAATTGCCCGTTCCAGTTATACGGAAGCTCATTGCTGCATACTGTTATCGTATCGGCAGCAGCAATTGGCGCTACTTGTAATGTATAGGATCCGCTTAAGTCAAGGCAATTGTTTAATGTCATGATGCAGGTGTAAGTGCCTTCGTCTGACGGTTGTATATTATTGAGCGTTATTGTAGCATCACCGGATGAAAAGCCGTTAGGACCAGACCATAAATATCCTGTATAAACAGCATCAGGATCTCCGGTAAAGTCCGGAGCGCTTAAAGTAAGAGCGCTGCCCTGACAGGCGGTTCCTGCTTCCGTTATGGTTTGTATGACGGGAGTAATGGTGACCTCGTCAATAATTGCTCCTAAAGTTACGGCGCTACTCATAGCATACGAAAAATCTAAAGTAACGCTATTCCCGGCAGGAGTGAAGGTATTGGTATAACAGGTCCATAACCAGGCGCTATTATCAGCATCAATGTTCTGATCAATGTAATTTCCGGTGCCGTCATAAATCTTTACATTAATTGTAGTTGGATTAGGTGCAGCGCCATTGCCGGTACGCCTGCTATACCGGAATGAAAAGCTGTATGCTATGCCCGGATTAACCGTAATTACCTGTCTTGCATTTGATTCAGCATCTATCTCACAAACACCATTTGTAGCGGACGTGCCTCCATAGGTAGTTTCGGTATATTGAGCTTCAGTATATAATCCCGGTGTAAAAGAACTCCAGTCCGAAGTGCCTGCACTAAAACTTCCATTTAATACCAGGTTTTGGCTGTGCGCAATGCTTACGGTCAATAATATCATTACGGCCGTTATCGTAATCCTAATCATTTGAGCATGGTTATATTATACTAAATTTTTCCTGTAAATTATTGTAAAATAATTATAATGTTTTATGTCTGCCAGGCATTGCGGCTTCCGTTTTTGTATCAATAATGCATTGCTGTATATTTCGTACCATAAATCAGTAGCAATAACAATATTATTACCGCAACAAGGTTACATTGCCCTGCTTTACAAAAGACTTTCCGTTATCCAGCACGCCGTCTATGATATACATATAAACTCCTACCGGCTGGGGATGACCGTTAAAACTGCCATCCCAACCCTGGTCAATATTCGTGCTTTGAAAAACCATCTCCCCCCAGCGGTTGAATATCCTGAACATGTTAAGACGCGCCAGTCCTCTCACTGAAGGCTTGAAAATGTTATTCGTACCGTTTCCCGGTACAAAAGCGTTAGGCATGTCTATGACTGTTCCGGTCACGAGCACGTCAACAGAGTCAAAAGTCTGGCAACCATGCTCGGTTGTTCCGGTCACAAAATAGCGGGTACGCACCTCCGGTTGTGCTATTGGATTGGAAATAGTGTCGGCGCTCAGCCCTGATGGCGGAAACCATTGAAAATACAGGCAGTTTGTTCCGGGTGAAAGCTGATAGGATTCTCCCGGAAACAGGGTTACGCTGTCCGGCAGATTGATCATAGCCGCGGGATATACGGCAATTGCAATGTGTTGGGTATCTGCACAACCATAGTCGTTTTGAATATAAACGGTATAATCAGTTGAGGTACCGGGAAATGCCAATGGATTCGCAATGGTGGAATCGCTGAGTCCGTAACCGGGCGACCAGCGGAAGACCGTTCCTCCCGTGATGCTTAATTGCAGCGTATCAGGTCCTGTGCAAAATCCCGTATCATTGGTGTTAGCATAGGTAAACAGTTGCGGCAGTACATCAATAAATACCGAATCAATCCTGAAACACCCATTGGGCGTACTTACTTTTAGCTTCAGGTACATGGATGTATCCCCATAGTAAAAGATATTGGGTTGGTTCTGCGGGCCATAAGCATCATATTCCGGAGACCATTCGTAGGTATAGTTGCTGCCGAAAGGGCTGACCAGGGCCTCCACTATGGCAGTATCACCCGGGCAGATGGCCTGATTCTGACCTAATTCTACCGAGATGGAAGATTCCACATTAATATTCAGATACTGTGTGCTGTCCGTACATCCGGGATAGGAAGCGGTAAGCGCATACAAGGTGGAGGTATTGGCGGTGATCACGGCATTCGGATCATTTGGATTCAGGATATCATCGGCAGGAGACCATGTATAACTGTAAGCATCGTTGCCAATAGTATAAACCTGCACTACGGCACCTGCGCATACTGTGGTATCATTAGTCAGGATATCGAATCCTGATAATATGCCTACGAAAACGGTGTCGAATGCAGGACAGTAGGCAGGATTATCACCGGTTACCATAACCGTATAAGTCTGATTCGATGCCGGGAGAGCAAACGGTTGTTGTACCGTATTGCTGCTAAGACCGGTAGCCGGTAGCCAGGTATAGGAGTAATTGACGCCGGGAACAGGATTAGAGATTTCCAGAGGAAGAATGACACCCGTATTTACGCAGGTAATAAAACTGTCCGGAAGCGATAATACCGGGCTAAGTGATGGCGCACTGAAGGATATAATATCCCCTACAGCCTGAGGCCGGCTGCAACTGTCTAAGAGCGTATTGCCATCGGAACCGGTTTGGGCGCTGAGCGTATAGTCCCCGACTGTGCTGAGCGGATCGGCTAATGTAAGCACAATAGTACTGGAAAAATTATTAGCATTGCAATTAATTGCTGAGGCAGACGCAATGTTCAGCGCTGCCGGTCCGCTAATCATAAAATCGCTGCCGTCCGCAGCTACGCTATTACAGTCAACCGGCACCGTCATCTGTACCGTAATGGTGGTGCAGGCCAGCGATACCGACTGGAAAGCGGGTAAGGGCGGAATGGTAAAAGAGATCACATCAGCCTCGAACAAAGGCTCGTTACACAAATCCAGCAAGGTATTTCCGTCAGTACCGTTTTGAGGATGCAGCGTATAAGTTCCGGGAGCTAATGGCGGCGAAAAGGTGATATTTATGATATCGGAATAGCCCTGACCACTGCTGTTACAGTTATTTCCCACAACAGAGCTGAGGGTGCCGGACGGAGTCAGGTAAAAATCGCTGGCATCAGATGCAATGGAATTACAATTAATGGGCTGCGTGAGTTGCAGGGTAATCCCTTCGGAATAGTCGCAGGAGGTAACAATGGAATCAATTGCCGGCGGCCCGTCAGAATTAAAAGTGGCCGTAGAACCGGTAAAGTCAATGGTAAAGCCGGAGCTCTCTCCGCCGGACTGATAATTACCAAAATTATTGATCATGATTAAATAAATACCGCCGACTACAGCATCAATCTGCTGGCAAAATGAATTGCCGGTGGCACCTGCAGTTACATTAGGTATTGTGGAAGTGCTGTTTAAACCAATTACGCCGTTCACATTGCTCCCCGGGTTGTTATTATTAAAATTACAACGAATAACATTGGCAGCGCTGAGGTTTTCACAGGTAGTGTTTGTCATGTCCAATACAGCGAAATCATAATCATCTTCCGGACTGAGCGGCGACAGCGTAAACACGATACTTCCCGCCGCAGTCACATTTAGCACCAGCCACATGGAATTACCCTCTCCGCCGGAACAGGGTGTGTTGGTAAGATCAGCTACCGTACCTACTCCCTGATAACTGTAAGGCGAGGTAAAAGCGGTGCCGCATAATGCTAAGGCATCGCAGGCATTTTGCTCCGGTTGATTCGGAGGCAGGAGCTGCGCATTAGAATCAGCCATAAAGATGCCGCAGGTACAGAACAATAATAAAATAAATATTTTTTTCATAAATAATAAGATAATCTAAAATAAGTGGTGTTACGTTAAGTATATTTTGTCGGCACTGTCAGATTCTATTAAATTGATTATCCTGTCTTTTGCATTTTTACTTAACAGTAGTATGATAAGTAGTATTAATGGATTATATGACAGGGCAAGAATTCATAAAGATGGCACATTATTTTATTTTTAACAAACACTTTTTCGTTAAATATGGAAATATTTTTTCTTTAGCCACGTTATAGCTGTTTTTTACTAACTTTGCGAACCTTATGCGAAAAATTCTGCTGGCTTTCTCCGTATTGCTTATGGCGCTTACCGCACTGCCTTCCTGTAAAAGCGCGTTCGAAACCGCGCTGAAGAGTAAGGATGTGAATGAGCGCTTTGCCCGTGCTAATGATTTTTACGATAAAAAGCAATGGTCGAAGGCTAATCAGCTTTACGAAACTGTATTGCCGGTTTTCCGGGGCACTAAAAATTACGAAGAGCTTTATTGGCGTTATTGTTATACGTTTTATAACATGCAGGACTACATGAGCGCTTCTTACCAGTTTAAAAATTTTACCGAGATATTCTCAAAAAGCGATCGTGCGGAAGAAGCCTATTTCATGTATGCAACGGCCTTATATAAAATGTCACCAAAATATTCCTTAGATCAATCCAGTACGATAAAGGCTAAAGAAGTATTACAGACTTATATTAATATGTATCCATCTTCGCAACATCTGAATAAGGCAAATCAATATATTGAAGATGCCCGGAAGAAGCTGGAAATAAAGGATGCCAATGCGGCTAAACTCTATTATCACATCGGCCAATACAAAGCCTCCAGTGTAGCCTATAAAACCCTGATATTTGACTATCCCGAATCCGTGAATTCTGATTTTTATCAATACATGATGGCACGCTCCTATTTTTACTATGCCAAAAACAGCCGTGCCGAAAAGCAGGAAGAACGGTATGCAGAAGTGATCAATACCTATCGGGAATTACAGCAAAGCTATCCCAACTCCGCCTATCTGAAAGAAGCGGATTATTTTTCCAATTTGTCTCAAAAAAACATAAATAAATTACGCAATGAGCACCAGTAAGAAACTGACTTCGTCGTTAAACCCGCTGATTGAAACCCGTGATGTGGTGGATCTGAAAAACAGAACCGGCAATTTATATGAATCCATTGCTGTGATATCTAAACGTGCGAATCAAATCAGCGTCAGCATAAAAGAAGAGTTGCACCGCAAGCTGGAAGATTTTGCCAATCATACTGATTCTTTAGAAGAAATTCACGAGAATAAGGAGCAGATCGAAATATCCCGTTTCTACGAACGCATGGCTAATCCTGCTCTTCAGTCCATGAATGAGTTTCTAAATGAGAAGATTTATTTCCGCAAAAGGTCGGAACTGGATCCGGAATAATTCCGAGATCAAAATACTATCTGAAATATTATGCGGCTACTATCCGGTAGTTCGTTCATGAGGTTTCGTTGCTCGTTCTGATGATGCAACGGAACCTTAATTGTTGTTTTTAATTCAAAATTCAAAATGTATAATGCTGTGTTATATTAAGTATATTTTGTTTGGATTGCCAAATTCTATCATATTGAGTAGCAAGTGTTTTACTTTTTTTACTTTTGATTTTTTACTTAACACAACAAGCATTTACCCCATAAACAAAGTTGTAATATTAAAGTAATAGGCTATGTAAAATTATTTCTGATTCCTATCTTGCGCATTGAAAACAAATCACAATAATTGTTAGCGAAAGCTCCGGCAACGGCGGAAACCGAACCTTCGTTGTTACCTGCAAAATTTTAAAAAAGCCCTACCTTTGACGAGGTAAAATCGGAATTGACTATGCAATCAAACCAGGTAAAAATTTTGACTTTCCCCATAAAGGAAATTCAGTCAGGAGGAAAGGATATTGCTGAAATTATCGCATCGCTTCAATCAGCAAAGATGCTTTTACAAAGCGTGGAAATTTTACCGGTAAGTTCCGTAATTTAAATCGTATTACAGTACCTTCAGAATGATGCTTTCTAGAAACAGACCCAACCTGATGGCTGGCTTTCATGGACACAATGTAACAGTAAGAAAATAATTAGCCAACAACCCTGACATAGGACTTAATGGAAAATCTCCGGAACAAAAAAATCATCCTGGCTGTAACCGGCAGTATTGCCGCATACAAAACACCGCACTTAGTCCGGCTGTTGCTGAAAGCCGGCGCCGAGGTGCAGGTGCTGATGACCAGGAGTGCGCAGAATTTTGTAACGCCGCTTGCCCTGTCCACCGTATCGAAACGACCGGTATTTTCATCGGTCAGCAATGACGCACAATGGAACAACCATGTGTCTTTGGGTCTTTGGGCGGACGTCATGCTGGTAGCGCCCTGCAGCGCCAACTCGCTGGCGAAGATGGTGCAGGGTCTTTGCGACAATATCGTACAGGCGGTTTATCTGTCTGCTAAATGCCCGGTAATTATTGCACCGGCTATGGATGAAGATATGTGGCTGCATCCTGCTACAAAGCGTAATATCGATACGTTGACCGCTTTCGGAAACCATATCATTCCGGTGGATCATGGAGAATTAGCCAGTGGCCTCACCGGCGCAGGGCGCATGGCGGAACCGGAAGCTATTGTAAAATTCCTGTCTGATTTTTTGGCACGTCCTACAGCAGGCTCCGCTGCTAAAAAAGCTTTGGTAACTGCCGGACCTACTTATGAATATATCGATCCGGTGCGTTTCATTGGAAATTTTTCCAGCGGAAAGATGGGCATTGCCCTGGCGGAAGCACTTTCAAAACGGGGATTTCAGGTTGATTTAGTCTTAGGGCCAGGTCCGCAATTGCCGGCATTCAACGGCATTCAGATACATCATGTCACCTCGGCCCAGGAAATGCATGATGCCTGTTTAAACCTGTTCCCGGAAGCGGAAATCACTGTAATGGCTGCAGCCGTAAGTGATTTCAGACCGGAAAATCCGGTTGTCGAAAAAATAAAAAAGGGCGAAAAGGAATCCATGGAGCTGCGTTTAGTCCGGAATCCGGATATCCTGGCTGCTTTAGGTAAAATAAAAAAAGCCGGTCAGACGTTAATAGGCTTTGCTGTAGAAACACAACATGAACGGGAAAACGCAGAAGAAAAGCTCCGCAAAAAAAATGCTGATTATATTGCACTCAACTCGCTGAGGGATGCCGGCGCCGGATTCGGAACGGATACTAATAAAATCACCTTAATTGGCCGGCACGGATGGAGCATGGATTTTCCACTGCAAAGCAAACAGACTATTGCCGAAAAAATGATTGATGCTATTCTTTCCCTTGAATAATGAATATTCAGACAGTACCGGGTGACCAAAACGGCTTATTATCCATAAAATTACTTCAATGAAAATACCTTTTTCGAAATATTATTTGTTGCTCAGCGGCTGCCTGTTTACCCTGAATCTGCATGCCCAGGAATTACAATGCAATGTGGAAGTGCTGGGCGATAAGATTCAAAATGTTGATGCCAAAGTCTTTCAGTCCCTGAAAAAAGGGCTGACAGATTTTCTGAATAACCGGAAATGGACTACGGACAATTTCAAGCCGAACGAGAAGATTGAATGTAATTTCTTGCTCACGCTGGAAGGCACAGCAGGAGAAAATACGTATAAAGCCTCCCTGAACATACAATCGAGCCGCCCCGTTTATAATACCGGCTATAATACGCCAATGGTTAATTACGTGGACCGGGATGTGATTTTTAAATATGCAGAAACGCAGGTGCTTAATTTTGATGACAACCGGGTTTCCGGCTCCAATGCTTTAGAGTCCAACCTGACGGCCATTTTCGCTTATTATGCCTATCTCATCATCGGCCTCGATTATAACTCTTTCCAGCAGGATGGCGGACTTAATTATCTGAAACGCGCTCAAAACATCGTGAATAATGCTCCTGAGGAAGGGAAGCAAATCACCGGCTGGAAAGCTACGGAAGGCACCCGGAACCGGTACTGGCTGGCCGATCAGTTGCTCAGTCCGCGCTTCAGCAAATTTTCCGAATACTGGTACAGCTTTCACCGCCTGGGATTAGACCGGATGAGCCAGGATCCACAGGAAGCCCGTAAGGTTATTTTAGACGGCATTGCTACACTTACCGAGATTAACAACGACAACCCTTCCAGCATATTGATGCAGTTTTTCTTTAATGCTAAAACCAATGAATTTGTGAATATCCTGACGCAGACTCCGGCACCCGAACGCAAGGATTATATCAGCCAGTTGTCCCGGATTGATGTGCCCGGATCGGCACGTTACCGGGCTATTAAATAGAGCCGGTTTTTTCTCAAATCATAAAAATTCACACAAAAAATTTGATTGTTTCTTTTTTTCATACCACAATTCCGGCACGAAGAATCGGTATCCTGGTAGCGCTGTGCATCCTGATGGTATCCTGTGATAATAAGCAATCAAAGCCTCCCGTTCCGGTAGAAAAGATGCGTGCTGTTACCATGGATTTGCATACTGCGGAATATTACAGCCAGTATGTGAAAACCGTTTCCGGCTACCATGCTTTGGAAAAGAATACGGATAGTCTGGCCATTTATTATGTAGCTATCCTGAAGCATCACAAGATGAGTCTGGCGGAATACCAGGAGGCAATGGACTGGTACATACAGCATCCAAAATTCTTAGACAGCCTGTACAGCGAGATGATCACACGGGCATCGGAACTTAAAGCAAAGTATCCGGATGAAGACAAACATAAAGCCCGGCCAGTACAGCAGGACAGCTCGGCTCAGGATCCCCCTGCCAACAGCAGCAGGCAAAATGATTCGGTCTTTGCATCAAAGGATAATCCCTGAGCTTTGGGAACCGTTTCCAAAGCTTACTTTTGCAGGCACAAAGTTTGTTGCAGACCTGAGCAAACAAGAACAGCATGGTAGTAAGCGGAAACAAGAGATGCAGGATGCAGCAAAGCAAAACATCAACAATTCAAACGGTAATTATTTAATGAAGTATATCATTTCGATCTTAATCATCATGAGCATGGTATCGGGCGCCTGCCGGCCGGGCGTGTATAGTCCAAAACCAAGAGGCTATTTTCAAACAGATTTCCCGGAAAAAGTCTACCAGCTTTTTGACAGCGCCACATATCCTTTTGCGTTTAAGTATCCGGTCTATGGCGTAATTACGCGGGATACCAATATGAATCGCGAAGAGCATCAGCCCTATTGGATCAATGTGGATTTTCCCTCGCTGAATGCAACGATTTTTTTGAGCTATAAACGCATATCGCCGGCGGAACCATTGGATAAGCTGATTGCCGAATCGTATCGTATGAGCTATGCTCATGACGTAAAGGCGGATTATATAAAATCGCCGGAATTTGAAACGACTAATGGCTTGCGGGGCGTGGTGTATGCAGTTGGAGGCAATGCCGCATCTGCGTATCAGTTTTATGCTACGGATAACGAGCGGCATTTTATGCGGGGGGCACTTTACTTCAATATCGCACCCAATATCGATTCCCTGCGGCCGGCTATAGACTTCCTGAAAAAAGACATGGATGAGCTGATTGAGACCTTGCGATTTAAATAGAATCATTACTTTTGCCGACTGAAAAATAACGGCCCCGTAGTTCAACGGATAGAATAGGAGTTTCCTAAACTCTAGATCCAGGTTCGATTCCTGGCGGGGCTACTAAACAGGACAAATGAAATTTATTTTCGTTTGTCCTGTTCTTAATTTGTAGTAATCCATTATTTATCTGAAAGATATAGTTAAATAAAACAAACAAAAAAGGCAGCAAAGCTAACGGATGCCACCAACTCCGCACGCATAATGGCTTCGTCACCCTTCGGGACTTATAGTGCTTCGTTGTCTTGCATCCTTTGTTTAGAAAGGCTTTCTTTTTTTCTATTTTTTTCTTTTGGAGTGAATTTTAAGCGTTATTCATCACTTTCTTTAGATGTCGGGTTATCTCTGGCATCAATATATCCATAATATTCCCTTAGCGTTGCACTCACAATTATCTCTGCAATAGTTTATCAGACGGCCTTCCTTTTCTTTCTCCAGTTATTCATAAACTTGTCAATATTTTCAAAGTTTTGTTCTAGTGTTTTGCTTTTATTTATAGCATATCTTTTAGGTATGAATTTACAGTAAATAAAACGGGGCTAAATACCTGAAACAAAACCTTAATCAAAATATAACTTTGACAAAATCTATATTTTGTGCCAAAATTATATAAATTAATAGTACATTTACCGTAAAAAAGATTTTGGCAGAAGCGTTAGAAAAACATATTGGTCGTTATTTCAAGGGAAACGAGAGACTTTCCAAGCAAAAGCTTGTTGGTTCAATCAAAAAAGATTTTCCCAAATGGTCTGACAATACCATTAATATGTATCTATCCAAGCTGAAAAAAGAGGGGATTATTAACGCTCCCTCCAGAGGGATTTATGAATTAGATAGTCATATACCTTTTCAACCGAACATTTCAACTACGCTAAAAAGAATATTCAATAAGATAAAGCGAGAATTTCCTTATATCGCTTTTTGTGTCTGGGATACGGTGTGGCTGAATGATTTTATGCGTCACCAGCCATTTAAACATTATGTTGTTATAGAAGTAGAAAAAGATGCGTCCGAATCTGTATTTACCTTTCTAACAGAAATCAACAAAAACGTTTTCTTTAATCCTGATGAGGAAATATTTGACCGTTACATTCATAATCAAGATGAGGTTATCATTGTGAAGAATATCGTTTCGGAGTCTCCTCTGGTAGAAAAAGACAAAATTGTTATCCCTGCATTGGAAAAATTATTGGTGGATATGTTGATTGATACGGCACTTTTTTCGGCACAACAAAGTGAAAGGGAATTTATTATGCGGAGTGTGATGGGGAAATATACTTTAAATACGCTAAAGATGCGTAGGTATGCTGTCCGAAGAAACAGAGAAGAAGAAATTGACGAGCTGATAAATATAAGTTTGGCAAAATAAATTTATTTGTGCCAATAATATATAAATTATGATAAACACAAAATCATATACAATCGAGTGGATTACTGACTTACGGAACAAGTTGGGGAAACGTATTGACCCAAAACTGATTGAAAAGGTAATATACGCTTTGACACTTTTGGAGCAACTGCAATTGAACAATCTGAATTTTGTGTTTAAGGGTGGAACGGCTCTACTTTTAGCAACGGAAACACCTAAACGGTTTTCGATAGATATTGACATAATTACAGAAGAACCGGAGGATAAAATCAAAGAGATTTTAGAAAAGATAAGCCAATTAGAAATGTTTATCCGTTGGGAAGATGATAACAACCGAAAACATACGCCTGATGCACCTATCGGACATTTTAAAATGTTCTACAAAAGCGTGGTAGATGGTCACGAAGAACCAATACTATTGGATTTGTTATACACATCCAATCCTTATCCTGAAACAAAAAAATATTCGATAAATCACAGTTGGTTAGCCACATCGGGGAAAGATACTATGGTTGTATTACCAACGTTTGAGGCTATTTTGGGAGATAAGTTAACGGCTTTTGCACCCAAAACCACAGGTATATTGTATTCAAAAAACAGACCTGTCGAAATCATTAAACAGTTGTATGATATAGGCTTCTTGTTTGACCAAATAACTGACCTCAACGTAGTAAAAGAAAGTTATTTGAGGGTAGTACAAGAAGAAATCGGCTATCGAAAATTAAATATGGATGCCAAAAAGGTATTGGAAGACACCTGGCAGGCTTGTTATACATTGGCGGAAAGAGATACAAAATCTTACGAGTTCCAACACCTGCAATTGGGCATTAAGAACTTTACGAATTTCATTATTGACCGTTTTTCAATCGAAGAAGCCATAACAGCTTCATCTAAAGTTGCCTATTTGACTTCATTATTGAATAAAGAAAGTCAGGAAATCGAACGGTTTAAAAATCCATTGGAAATTAAGGATTGGCTGATTGAAGACCAAGCCTATAATAAACTAAACAAATTAAAAAAGACCAATCCGGAAGCGTTTTTCTATTGGTATAAATGTATATTGTAAGTATCCCAAAAAAGCAGACGGTTTAAAATTAGAGATAAATTAATAATTTTAAACTGTAAAAAATGAAAAAGACACGATTTAGCGAGACGCAAATAGTCTCGATATTAAAGCAACAGGAAGGCAGTCGTTCCGTCAAAGAAATCTGCCGGGAGCAGGGGATCAGCGAAGCCACGTTTTATAACTGGAAGAGTAAATATGGCGGCATGGAAGTTTCCGATGTGAAACGTATGAAGGAATTGGAGGCAGAAAATAGCCGTCTTAAAAGGATGTATGCCGAGTTGAGCCTTGATCATTCTGTTTTAAAGGATGTTATCTCAAAAAAAGGCTGGGCTCTCCGACAAGAAACAGTTAGCAGAGGAAATTGTAACCGAGTATCATCTTCCTGTCGGGAGAGCTGTAAATTAATCAAGCTGCCACGCTCCCCGTATTACTATCGGAGTGTCAAAGATGACCGTGCACTTATAGAATCGCTACAACAGCTGGCATTTCAGCATCCATCTTACGGGTTTAGGAAACTGTATGCCTATCTGAGCCGGCAGGGTAAAACATGGAATCATAAAAAAGTGTATAGGGTGTATAAGCTTTTGCAGCTGAATAAAAGGAGGAAAGGGAAAAGAAGAATTCCTGCACGAATAAAACATCCATTGGTCAAACAGGAACATATCAATCAAAGTTGGAGCATGGATTTTATGAGCGACAGCATAGTTGGGGGCAGAAAATTTCGCACACTGAATGTTATTGATGATTGAACAAGGGAAGTACTTGCTATTGAAATAGACACCTCCCTTTCGGCTAAGCGGGTAACACGGACATTAGACAGATTAATTACAGAACGAGACAAACCGGCAAGTATCAGAGTGGATAACGGACCTGAATTTACTTCGCACGAATACATGCTGTGGTGCAGAAGTAAAGACATTCATGTTCAATATATCCAACCCGGCAAACCTATGCAAAACGGATATATCGAACGATTTAACCGACTGTACAGGGAAGCTGTTTTAGATGCTTATCTTTTTTTCGGACTGGAAGATGTAAAAATACTTACCGAACAATGGATAGAAGAATATAATGAAAGGGCATTGTTAAATTAATATAGATAGTTCATTATTCAACTTCAAAAACAAGAGGTT
>CAZUSO010000038.1:0-27232 GCA_964622775.1 uncultured Taibaiella sp.
TTTGCCCATCCTCCCGATTGGGAGATTCCTCCATGCGAAAATCCTAATCGGATTACGCGTAATCCGGGATTTTCTTTTCGGAAGGACGGCACGTTTTTTCGGAATGACAAAAAACCTTATACCACATGCAACATTCGGGATGCACCCGGACTGTCTGCTCCCCAAAATATCTGCCCTAAATATTGTATTTTCGCAGCCCGAACGGGCTATTTTATGGTAAAAATAGGCAATATATCATTAGGAGAATTTCCGCTGCTATTAGCACCGATGGAGGATGTTAGCGATCCTCCTTTTCGTGCGGTATGCAAGGAGCAGGGTGTGGATTTGATGTACACCGAGTTTATCTCGTCGGAAGGTCTCATCCGTGATGCCATCAAAAGCCGCCAGAAGTTAGATATCTTCGACTATGAGCGACCCATCGGCATCCAGATATTCGGGGGGGATGAGGAAGCTATGGAACTCTCGGCAAAGATCGTGGAGGCCACACAGCCGGATCTGATCGATATCAATTATGGCTGTCCGGTAAAAAAAGTGGTTTGTAAAGGTGCAGGAGCAGGCATTTTGAAAGATCTTCCCAAAATGGTGAAGCTCACGGAAGCCGTGGTGAAAGCCACTCACCTGCCCGTAACCGTAAAAACACGTTTAGGTTGGGATGAGGATAGCAAAAATATTGAAGAAGTTGCCGAAAGGCTACAGGACATCGGCATTCAGGCCTTAGCTGTTCACGGGCGCACCCGCGTACAGATGTACAAAGGAGAAGCCGACTGGACACTCATCGCGAAAGTAAAGAACAACCCGCGCATACACATTCCGGTATTCGGCAACGGCGATGTGGACAGTCCGCAAAAAGCCCTGACCTACAAAAACCGTTATGGGGTGGACGGCATTATGATTGGACGGGCAGCCATTGGTTATCCCTGGATCTTTCAGGAGATCAAACATTATTTTGCTACCGGCGAATTATTACCGCCACCCGGCATAGAAGAACGCGTGGAGGTATGCCGGCGGCATTTGTTGAAATCAATTGCCTGGAAAGGGGAAAAGCTGGGTATCCTGGAGATGCGGCGTCACTATGCATCCTATCTTAAAGGGTTACCTCATATAAAAGAATACCGGGCTAAATTGGTCAATGCACTGAAGCGGGACGAAATATTGCAAACCTTAGACACGTTGCTGCAGGCGCATTTGCAACCCGAAGCTGCATTCAGGATGTAAAAATCACTTTGCAGAAGCAATACAGTATATTTGCCTGCGTTATATAAACTGCAAAGCAGTGAAACTATAATTTAATTATGAATATCAGAAAGACCATCCGGGAAAAAAGTGAAGTGCATACCTCTGCGCTGAACGATATCCTGTTCATTCTTCTATTTTTCTTCCTGATCATTGCCACCTTAGCCAACCCCAATGTAGTGAAGCTGGCTATCCCGAAAGCGCAAAGCGATACTAAAGCGAAACAAACCGTGGTCGTATCTGTGGATGCCAACCAACATTTTTTTGTGGGAACAACTCCGGTAGATGTCAGCAATCTGGAAAATGTAGTCGCACAAGAACTTCAGAAATCTTCAGACAGTGAGCCAACTATCGTCATCAATGCAGACAGCTCAGCTAATGCGGGCCAGATCGTTGCCATTATGCGGGTGGCACATGCACTAAAGGTTCGCACCGTTTTAGCTGTCGATAAGAACTGATTGCGATAACATACAGCATAATGTCAGGGCCGTTGGCTGTTAGCTACACATCCTCAGGTCAGTGTTGCTCTGACTACGTTGCAGCGGCTCGCAATCTGGCGGTTGAGGGCAACAAAGTGGTTGAAGGCGGAACACCAACCTACAGGCAAAAAGCAATCTCCCTGCTCCACAATCCATCTCTCCACAATATTTCTCCGGCTTTCGTTTACTTTGCAGGATGAACAAGCAAATTATTTACGAAGACTGGGGGCTTCTGGAATACGGTACGGCATGGAAACGCCAGGAAGCCGTGATGCAGCAGGGCCTGGCCGTTAAGGCCACAAAGTTTAACGACAGCGCATCCGCTGTTGAAGATACTATCTCCAACTATCTTTTTACCTGCAGCCATCCCAATGTTTATACGCTTGGTAAAAGCGGCTTTATGGAAAATCTTCTGGTGAATGACGAACGGATGAAGGCGCTGGATGTCTCCTTTTATAAAACCAATCGTGGCGGTGATATCACTTATCATGGTCCGGGACAGTTGGTAGCGTATCCCATCCTGGACCTGGAACAGTTTTATACGGATTTAGGTCGTTATATGCGTTCGTTGGAAGAGGTCGTGATCCGAACCATTGCCGAATATGGTATTGAAGGGGGTCGTTTTCCGGGCGCAACAGGCGTCTGGATTGAACCGGATGTGCCGGGGTACGCCCGAAAGATATGCGCTATGGGCGTGCGTTGCAGCCGATGGATCACTATGCACGGACTGGCGCTGAATATGAATACCCAATTAGATTATTTCAATTATATCGTCCCCTGCGGCATCACGGATAAAGGCGTAACAAGTATCGAAAAAGAGCTGGGTCACCATGTGGATGAAGCGGAAATAACCCGGCATTTTCTGAAACATTTTGGTGAAATATTTGAAGCGGAATTGCTTGTCAGGCAACCGGCCGCCGATCGATAAGCAAGGTGTGCTGCAATATTGGAGGAGATGGATTGAAGATTGAAGGGGGCGCATCCCAAATTGTCGCATTACCCCGATGTCATACTTTTTTTCATCTTCCTCTTCGGGATCGTCATACGACCGAAGAAATTCCGGATTACGCAGTAACCGATTAGAATTTCCGCGTGGAGCAACTTTTCTCTTGCGAAGCAAAATCTCCGATTGCGTTTGAAACAGCGTCCCCTTTCATCTCGCCACCTGCCCGGGAGATAGCTCTACTCCATTAAAATCATTTCGCTGGCTGCATGATTTTAATTTCGGTCGAACTTTTCACACCGGAGGCAAATGACGCCACATTTCTTTGCCGCTGTTACTTTCGGCTTTAGAATTAAACAACAATTCCTGTTTATTGCCGGCTATGGGTATAGCTCATCCTTAAAAATCGCAGCAACAGCAGAATGGCGGCAAATCCGAGTCCAATGATAAATCCCAGCCATATCCCGGTTGCACCTAAGCCGAAATGAAAAGCCAACAGATAACCAACCGGCAGCCCTAAAACCCAATAAGCAACCGCTATGAATACCGTAGGTATCCGTACGTCTTTTATGCCGCGCAGCAGGCCTGCGCTGATCGCCTGAATACTATCGGGTATCTGAAAGATAGCCGCAAACAACAGCAACACAGCCGCCAGGTGCAATACCTCCGGGTTTTTGGTAAACAACAGCGGTAACTGATAGCGAAATACGGTAAACAACACCGCGCAGAAAACACCGTAGCACAGGCCGGTAAGCAAGGCGCTTTTTCCAATGACGGATATCTTCAGCCAGTTATATGTCCCCAATGCATTGCTCGTCCGGATAGACCCCGCCTGGGATAAGCCCATTGATACCATAAAAGTAAAAGAGGCACAACTGAGCGCTATCTGATGCGCGGCCTGCGCCTCCGCGCTGATGGTGCCAATAATGATACCGGACACCGCAAAGGCTCCCGCTTCCATACCGATTTGCATACTGCTGGGAATCCCGATATGCAGCAGTTCCCGCATCGTTGCCCACTTCAGCCGCCATTGCTTTTTCCGTACCGCAACGTATCGCTGAAAGGTTTTGTGATAAAGGATAATGATGCTTAATGCGATAAAAATCAGGGAGCGGGTAATCAGGGTGGCATAGCCGGCACCGACCAGTTCCAGACGCGGGAAACCCCAGTGCCCGAAGATCAACAGCCAGTTTAAAAATACATTAACGGGTAAAGCGGAAATGGATAAAATCATGGCCGTCCGTGTAAATTCCAGCCCGTCGGTAAACTGTTTCAGGGTCATAAATAAAAGCATCGGTATCAGTGAAAATCCCATCAGCTTCATAAATGGCAAGGCCAGCGCCACCACCTGGGGGTCCTGCTTCAGATAATGCAGCACACCCCGCCCGTAAACTAAGCTCAGGGAAATAATGACAGCTGCCAGGCTGCACAGCAGCAAGCCATTAAAGAAATAATGAGATACCAGTTGTCCGTCCTTTTTGCCGTGCGCCAGCGACACCATCTGGGAAACCGATATCGTGATGCCGATACCGATCACAAAGGGTATGTTGATAGCGTTCATCACTAAAGCTGCCGCTGCCAAATGCTTATAGCTCACCGCACCCACCATAGCCGTATCGATGATGTGCAGCGACATTTGCGCCAGCTCCCCCAGGATGATGGGCAGCGCCAGGGTTCCCGTCCTTTTTGCTTCGGTCAGCATAAGCTCATGCTTGCATTTTACGCCCGCGAAAATACAGTTTCAATAACATAATTGAATGGTAATAAATTCTCCGAAGCCATTACCTTTGTGTCGAAGCAGCGCTATGCGGTTCCTGCTTCATGATTTTACAAAACGAGGTGCGCCATGCATCTAATTTTACAAGCTTTATGACACAACAACCTGCAGCTATTCCGCCGTATCTGCGGCTCAGCGGGCTGGAGCCTCTGACCATCCGCCCGGAAAGCAACTTTATCAATATTGGAGAACGAACCAATGTTACGGGTTCAAAAAAATTCGCCCGGCTCATCCGTGATGGAAAATTTGAAGAAGCATTAAGCGTTGCCCGGCAACAGGTGGAAAATGGCGCACAAGTCCTGGATGTGAATATGGATGATGCCATGCTGAATGGTGTTGAAGCTATGGGCTTGTTTTGTAATCTTTTGCAAAGCGAACCGGATATCGCCCGTATTCCCGTAATGCTGGATTCCTCAAAGTTCCCGATTATTGAAGCCGGCCTCAAGCGCATACAAGGGCGCTGTATCGTAAATTCCATCTCCCTGAAAGAAGGCGAGGCCTCCTTTATTCAACAAGCTAAAACCTGCAAAGCATACGGTGCTGCAGTTGTAGTGATGGCCTTTGATGAACAGGGGCAGGCTGATACCCTGGAGCGGCGCGTTTCCATCAGTGAACGGGCTTATCATATTCTCACGGAAAGGGTAGGCTTTCGTCCACAGGATATCATATTTGACCTGAATATTTTTGCCATTGCCACCGGCATTGAAGTACATAATAATTATGCTGTTGATTTTATTGCGGCCACCCGTTTGCTGAAGCAAAAATTCCCCTTAGTGAAAGTCAGCGGAGGGGTCAGCAATATATCCTTTTCTTTCCGCGGCAATGAGGTGGTTCGGGAAGCCATGCACAGTGTCTTTTTATACCATGCCGTTAAAGCAGGCATGGATATGGGTATTGTAAATGCAGGCCAGCTGATGGTCTATGACCAGATTGACCCTGTTCTGCGCGATTTATGCGAAGATGTCATTCTGAATCGAAATGAGGACGCCACCGAACGCCTTACGGAATTTGCAAATACCGTAAAAGGTAAAGTAAAATCCGTAGAGGAGGAGTTGGCCTGGCGTAAGCTGCCTGTGGAAGAACGCCTGTCACATGCATTGGTGAACGGCATCACGGATTATATTGAACCGGATACGGAAGAAGCCCGGCAAAAATTCGGGAAGCCCATAGAGGTGATTGAAGGTCCGCTGATGGATGGTATGAATGTAGTGGGCGATTTGTTTGGTAGTGGAAAAATGTTTTTACCGCAGGTCGTAAAAAGCGCAAGGGTCATGAAGAAAAGCGTAGCCTACCTCACCCCGTTTATTGAAGCGGAAAAGATAAAAAATGTGCAGCCCGGCAATAAAAAAGGAGCAGGAAAAATATTGCTGGCCACAGTGAAGGGAGATGTGCACGACATCGGAAAAAATATTGTGGGGGTGGTATTAGGCTGTAATGGCTATGATGTAATGGATTTAGGCGTAATGGTTCCGGCGGCTAAAATCCTGGATGAAGCGGAAAAACAGGACGTGGATGTGATCGGTCTTAGCGGACTGATTACGCCATCTTTGGATGAAATGGCTTATGTGGCTTCGGAGATGAAAAACCGGAAGATGAAACAGGCTCTGCTTATCGGCGGAGCCACCACTTCACGCATTCATACGGCTGTAAAGATTGCGCCGCAATATGACCAGGGTGTAATTCACGTTTTAGACGCATCCCGCAGCGTTACCACCGTGAGCCAATTGCTGAAGCCGGGGGCTAAACAACTGTTCCTGGAAAAGGTACAGGTGGAATATGAACAGGTGCGGAAGGATTTTGCGGCTAAAGCCGGTATCAAACAATATATGTCCTATGCGGATTCGGTTGCGTTGCGTTCGAAAATTGACTGGGAAAATTATCTGCCGCCACAACCTGTTCACATGGGTATCACTACATTTCCCGAATTTGACCTGAATGTAATCCGCCCTTATATAGACTGGAATCCGTTTTTTATCACCTGGGAAATGCGCGGAAAATTCCCGGCTATTCTCAGCGATCCTCATGCCGGCATGGAAGCTACCCGTCTGTTTCACGATGCGAATGCCATGCTGGATACTATTATCCGGGAAAAATGGCTTAGCGTTAATGGCGTTATCGGCTTCTGGAATGCCGCAGGCATCGGGGCGGATACCATTGGTATTTACAATGATGATGTGCAGGAAATATGCAGACTGGAAATGCTGCGGCAACAAATAAAGAAAGCGGCAGGGCAGCCGGCATTTTCCCTCGCCGACTATATCAAACCATTATCACCAGATGGCAAGCCGGGGGATTATATGGGCGCATTTGCCGTGTCGGTTGGCGGAGTGGAACCGTATCTGAAACGGTTTATTGATCAGCATGACGATTATAATAAGATCATGCTTCAGGCGCTGTCTGATCGCTTAGTGGAGGCCTTTGCGGAATACCTGCATTCGCAGGTTCGTAAAAAATACTGGAGCTATGCTGCTGCAGAAGATCTGGATCAGGAAGCTTTGATCAAAGAGCAATATCAGGGAATTCGTCCGGCTCCCGGTTATCCGGCCTGCCCGGATCATACGGAAAAACGCAAGCTGTTTCAACTGCTGAATGCTACGGAAAATACCGGCATACAATTGACGGAAAACCTGGCAATGTCGCCCGCTGCATCGGTATGCGGCTGGTATTTTTCGCATCCCGAAAGCCGGTATTTCGGGATTGGAAAAATCCGGGAAGATCAGTTTCAGGATTATTGGCAGCGGAAACAAATACCTGAAGCTGAATTGCGCAAATGGCTGCGGGCTAATATGGAAGACTAAAGTGAATAATGAACTCCGCGCGAGGAGCTAATATGGAATACTAAGCCGGTATTCACCCGACCTGCAATGGATTACAGCAGCAGTTTCCGGGAATAGGGAAACCAGTTGTTGTCTTCCAGATCCACAAGAAGCAGGCCTGCATTGCGCTCCCGGATACAAGCACTAATCAGGTTAATGCAGCGGACAATATTTTCCTGGTCCAGATGACTGAAAGGCTCATCTAAAAGCAACCATTGAAAAGGCTGTAAAAGGCTTCGCACAATAGCTACCCGCTGCCGCTCTCCATAAGAAAGGGTCTCCGTCCGCTGATGCCATTTGCTTTTCAATCCGAGCATATCCAGCCAGTCCTGAGCCTGCTGAACCGATACGGTTTCTGTCAGGGTATTTTTGATCAAAATATTTTCTTCAACGGTCAGTTCGCCGAACAGCCGCAAGTCCTGAAAGACGATGCTCAGTTCATTCCGCCGCCATTCGGTTCGTTGTTTTTTAGGCACTTTTTGTACATCGGACTGGTTCCAGGTTACCGTACCTTCATAGTCATTCCGCAAGCCGTAGAGGATATGGATTAGGGTAGATTTCCCTTTGCCCGAAGGTGCGCGAAACAACACTTTTTCCCCGGCATGAAACCGTAGCGACTGTCCCCATACATCGGACGATTGCCGGTCAAGACGGGCCTTTAAAGGCTCCGGAATAAGGTGATTCAGTTGCAGTTCCATCATCAGATATTATGCGTATTGGCTTTCCCGCTCAGCATCGGGACAAAAGAAAAATCGCCCAGTATTTCCTGGTCAAATCCGGATGGCGTTTTAGTAAACCGCATCATCTTTTGAAGACCCGGCTTATCGCTATCCACCGGTGCCACAAGAATACCGCCCATCCTGAGCTGCTCAATCAGATTCAGAGGTATGGCGGGCGCAGCCGCCGTAATGATAATTTTGTCAAAGGGAGCAAAAGCCGGCAGCCCCAGATAACCGTCTCCGTAAAAACGTTTGATATTGTTCCGGTAATAATCTAAGAAAAAAAATTCTTTATTGTAATCAAATAAAGACCGTTGCCGTTCGATCGTGTAAACCATTGCGCCCATTTCCGCCAGAACGCAGGACTGGTAAGCGCTTCCCGTTCCCACTTCCAGCACTTTTTCAAACGGGTGTATATCCAGCAACTGGGTTTGAAAAGCGACGGTATAAGGTTGGGAAATGGTTTGACCGGCGCCTATCGGGAAAGCCTGATCCTGGTAGGCATAGGAAGCAAAGGCGGGATCCAGAAAATAATGACGAGGGATTTTCCCCAAGGCTGTAAGTGTTTTTTCATCCGTAATGCCCTTTTCCCTTAAGGATTCAATCAGCTTTCTGCGGCGGCCCTGATGTAAATAGGTATCTTCTCTTTTGGTAGCATGTAAAGCCATTCCACAAAGATAAACGGGTTTTTGGAAATTGGGTAGAAACAAGGGAAGGGTGCATCCCAAATTTTCGTATTACCATGATGACAACCCCTTTCCACCATTGGTATTTTCATTAACAAGACAATATCATAGTTTACGAGCGGATTAACCGGAAGTTGAAGATTCATAATGTTCATCGGGGCGGATCATAAATCCTGTTTATCTGTGGTTCATGATGCGCTAACATCTTATACAGCTAAATTTATTTATTGATTATCAATGAGTTAATTTTAACTGTTTTAGTGTCTTCTACAAGGCAACGTGCTTATTGGGTTAATCACGAACAGCAGGAATCAACCTCGTCATTGCGAGGAACGAAGCAATCCTAAGACGGTAGTTAATGAGATTGTTTCAAACGTTCGCAATGACGGGCTGACTATTATTTATACCTTCTTTTCGCCGTTGGTGATAACATCTTATACAGCTAATTTTATTTTATTGACTACCAATGAGTTAATTTTAACTGTTTTAATGTTTTCTATAAGGCAACGCGCTTATTGGGTTAATCACGAACAATACATAATGAAGTAAAATTTACTTATTCCTTTTTGTTATGGGCGTTTTCACCAATAACAAAAAGGCAGGCTAATACATCTTTATTATAAGGAATGATGCCATAGCTTTCCAAAGCAATGGTCAGGCTTGGACTGCGCCTGGGCGGAAGAAGATGCCGATAAGATAACTGCGAAAAATATGGAGTGGAAAGGCATTACATTTCTCATGATTTCAAATTTTTCATATAACATATACAAGGTGGCTGGTGAAAAGTAAAACGTATTGGGAAATTGAAACCCGACTTGAAATTGATATATCTTCCTATGGCGTTTGTTAAAACAATAAAGCAGTAAGGCAATACAATGAAGGAGTTTGCTATGACGATAAACCAGTAAGGCTATGCAATAAAGGAGTTTGTTAAGACGATAAAGCAGTAAGGCAATACAATGAAGGAGTTTGTTATGACGATAAAGCAGTAAGGCTATGCAATAAAGGAGTTTGTCAAGACGATAAAGCAGTAAGGCAATACAATAAAGGAGTTTGTTATGACGATAAAGCAAAGTGCTAAAGTGGTAAAGCATGACGTGCCCAACATTTTTTTGAAACGGCGCAGTGAAATCCGGCTACAGACCAAATTGCCACCACCGATTATTTCTACTTACACACTTTGTGGGATAGTGTCCCCGAATACCCGGGATTGAACCATACCTTTACAATAAACATTTTTCATTGAAATCAATTCCATTTTCAATGAGCAATCCTTAGCTGTTCAAGGCTTATATCTTTGCGATCCTTATTTCCGCGGTTACTCAAATTTAAGCCCTTCGGAGCTTATGTTACCGGAAAGTGATAATAGTGTCAATCCTTGTTGCTTTTTCACCAATAAGACAATATTATAATTTACCAGCGGTTTAGCCGGAAATTGAAAACTCATAATGTTCATCGGGGCAGGTTATACATCCTGTTTTATCAGGGGTTCGTGATGTACTTAACATGAACAGCACAACATTATTCCCGGACAGCACATTGTCCGTGCTTTTCTATTTTGCATTTTGACTTTTTACTTCTCTGTAGCTGCCGCAAAATATATCATTCTTCAAAAAGCGCCATAGCCTGACGGGCTACAAAGGAACCCAATGCCACGCCCATGCCGCCTAAGCGAAAAATACCGGCTACCCGCTCCCCGAACCGGGAAACAACAGGACATTTATGCGGCCCGAAAGCCATAATCCCGGCCCAGCGGTTTTCTATCTTTACTTCCCCATAATCCGGGAGAATGATATGCCTCAGCTTGTCTTCGAGATCCTCCTGAATCATAGTGTTCAATTCCAATTCAGTTGTGGCTTCGCCCTCAAAGTCGAGGTTCCGGCCACCGCCAAACAATACCCGTCCTTCTATTTCCCGGAAATAATAATAACCCTGTTCTAAATGAAAGATGCCCCGGAATGGTAAATGCGGAACCGGCTCCGTGATCAAAACCTGTCCTCTGCCCGGACGCACATCGGCATTGGGCAAAAGTTGCCGGGTAAAGGCATTGGTGCAGAGGAATAAATGTTCACAGCTCAGTTTGATTTTTTCGGATAATACTCCGCCTTCAATATGGACATCCACCTTCTGCGCATGTTCTTCAAATTCGCGTACCCAAACTCCCGTCTTGAGCATGATGCCTTTTGTCAGCGCCAATTGCAGCAGGTTGCGCATCATCTTCCCCGTATGCAACGCACCTTCTCCTTCTGTCCGGACTAATGTGCGAATCATATTGCGGTTAAATCCGAATTCGCTTACCTTTTCGGGAGCCAGGCTATAAGTGGGCCTTCCATTCACCGGGAGCAACAATTTATTCATCTCATCCATCTCATCCAATTGCTGCATTTCCTCATCCCGGATCAGTTCATAGCTTCCGCTGTCTTCATATCCGATTGCATCATCGCCTAAACGTTTCCGAAGCAACTCCAGACCTTTCTTTCGCTGCTCGAAAAGCTGTAGCACGGCATCCATCGGCATGTGCCGGGCATCATCCAGCAATTCCGTCAGGCTGCCCATACAGGCAAAACCTGCATTGCGGGAACTGGCTCCGGCAGGGAAAATCCCCCGTTCCAGGATAAGGATGCTTTTATGCGCAAAACGCTGCCGGAGCTCAATCGCTACCGACAATCCGACTATGCCGCTGCCTACTACAATATAATCATATTGTAAAAAACTTTGTTGCTCCCAGTAGCTGATCATTGTACTTTATTTATGATTATCCCCGTACAAACGGGTTGCTGCGCTTTTCTTCGCCAATCGTAGTTTTCTGGCCATGCCCCGCATAGACGATTGTATCATCAGGAAGCGTGTATAATTGCTCCTGTATGCTTTTTGCCAAAACCTCAAAATCGCCTCCCGGCAAATCGCTCCTGCCTACACTACCCTGAAACAGCACATCGCCGGCAAGCACGAAGCCTCCTTTCGGATAATAAAATACGATACTTCCGGGCGAATGGCCCGGCGCCAGCCGCACTTCCACTTCATTCTGACCTAATTCCAGCTTACTACCGGCTTCGATGAAAAAATCCGGCTGAGGCGTTGCGCCCAATTGTATTCCAAATAACATAGCAGAGCCTGCCGCATTCTGTAAAATGGGCAGATCATCCCGGTGCATTCCGAAAGGAATATGATATTTCGATTTCAAGACATCAATACCCATGATATGGTCGATATGGGTATGGGTATTGATAATTTGCCGGGGAGTCAGTTGGCGCTGCACCAGAAAATCCAGTAATATCTTTGCTTCATCGGCACCATACATCCCGGGATCCGTTATCCAGCAATCGCCTTGTTCGTTAAATAATACATAGGTGTTTTCCTGAAAGGGGTTGAATGTAAAGCCGGCTACCTGTAACATAAGATTTTAAAAACCACGTTTATTGAAACCGTGTTTAGTTGAGTAATAAGATATTGATACTTCGTTGCAGGATATTAAAAGCAATCTCTGCCATCAGGTTTTCTTTGTCGAGCGTGGGGTTCACTTCCGTAATTTCAAAGCAGCAGATTTTGTGGCTTTGCATGAAAGAGGCCATCAGGTCTTCTGCTTCACGCTCCTTCAGTCCGTTGCTGACCGGCGTTCCCGTTCCGCGGGAGATGGAACTGTCCATGCTGTCCACATCAAAGGACACATATATGTCATCACAACTGCTCAGATGCAGCAATGTTTGACGCACGACATTCTCCACACCTTTTTTCCGGACTTCCTGCACCGGTATTACTTTAATATTATATTTTTTCAGCAGCGCTTCTTCTTCCTTTTCATAATCGCGCAGGGCAATGAAAACGATGTCTTCGGGTTTTATCTTAGGTTGAATCTTTCCGATGTTTTTCAGCTTGTTCCACCATTCCACCGTGGCGCTATCTAATTTGTGGGTTCGGTGCTCCGTGTTGTCATCGGCGATGGATGCTGCAATGGGCATACCGTGCATATTTCCCGAAGGCGTTGTATAGGGCGAATGAATGTCGGCATGTGCATCAATCCAGACTACACCCAGTCTGTTTTTGGGCTTTGCCATCCTGATACCGGCAATGGTACCTCCTGCTGTGCTGTGATCACCCGCCAGTACCACCGGGAAAAGACCGGATTTTATAGTCTCCGACACTGCTGCCGAAACGCGTTCGTACATCGTATATAGCCCGCTGATGCGTTTAGCATAAGGAGAAACAACCGGTTCATACAAAAGATGGTTTTCATCCGGGATTCGTTCTGACGCAATATTCACAAAAAGACTGCTCATAAAATCCAACGCTGCAATCTTGATGGCGTCCACACCCAGACTGGCGCCGCGGGTGCCCGCCCCAATCTCTGACGGTACTTCTATTATTTTCAGGTTACGCATGATCCTCAAAGATAAAGATAGCCCGGCAGAAAAAAAACTATTCCCATTTGAACACCCGTGCCGCAACGGCATATCCTACGATTCCCCACAGCAGCAGCATGGCCAGATCAAACCTTACATCCCACAGGGAAGCGCCGCCTGCGGCAACCTGCCGCATCGCATCATTGAAATAAGTTAAGGGCAATGCATAAGATACCGGCTGCAGCCATTTGGGAAAATTACCGATAGAAAAAAAAGTTCCGGCCAGCAGAAACTGGGGCAGGGTAATGATATTGGACAATGGCGGAATAATGGCTTCATTCTTTGCCAGTCCGCTGATGATAAATCCGAAGCTCATAAATACCAGCAAAGCCAGCATACAAAGCGTCAGCATATTCAACAGGGTAATTAATCCGCCCGATATGGTAAAGTTTAAAAAATAATAGCCAATGAATATAATGAGCAGGGCACCGGCCATTTGAAAAGACATCCGGGCCACACCCTCGGCAAGCAGAATATTGGTTTTACGAACCGGCGTAGCAAAAAATCGTTTCAGCACTAAGGTTTGTCTGAGATTAAAAAATACAAATGCAGTACCAAATACGCTGGCGGCCAGCAATGAAAATCCTAACTGACCCGGCAGGATGAAATCAATCGTCCTGCCCGACTGGCTGGCGACTACCGTTTCGCTAAGGGTAACCGTTTTGTCTAACAGCGACCGAATCTCCGGATGTGCCTTCAGTACAGCCTGGTCTATCTTCTCCCGGACAATGGCAGCATTTTCTTCCTGCGATGACCCAATGGTCATTTGAACGAACGTGGAAGACGGTTTAATATTATGGATATCCAGAATGGCTGCCACTTCTCCTTTGGCTAATTTCCCGTTGAGCTCTGCATTGTTTTTTGCCTTAATTATCCTAAAGTTTCCTTCCGCTTTCAAAGCCTGAATAACCGGATGCGCCGGATTGCTCCCCGTAGTGAAGGCAATCGGTATTTTCGAGAAATTAGCATCACCCAAAAAACCGAATACAAAGATGAAGACAAGCGGGAATGCTATGGTAAAGATTACGGAAGAAGGGCTTTTGGCAATGGAGCGTAAGGCTGCAAGGCAAAGCGCTTTAAAGGCAGTCCATTGACTGTACGTATTGGACATAGTTCAATTTTCGGAAAACAATGGCTCAAAATTAATCAAACTCGCGTTGTCCTGGTGAGCAAAGATTTGCAGGGTGCATTTCAAATCTTTGCATTACGTAGTTACGTCACTCCTTTTTCGTCATACGAACGGGTTGGCGTCATCGCAGTTTTGTCATACTGACCATCCCGCAGCTGCGAAGATTTGAAATGCACCCGACCGGGACGTTGTTAATTCGGAATAAATTCGCATGATTTTGCCGGATTTTAAAATCCGGCAAAATGTAGAACCGGGATTTTTTATCTCTCTGCTTTCCTGCCGGAATCCCGCTATCTTCCGTAATTTTGCGCAGTTCATATCCTGATTACTTGACAAAGCCTGTAAATATCTTAGCAATAGAGTCCTCCTGCGATGAAACCTCGGCCGCCGTACTGCAGGACGGACGGGTATTGAGCAATATCATCGCCACGCAAAAAGTACATGAGCAATTCGGCGGCGTTGTGCCCGAACTGGCTTCCCGCGCCCATCTGCAAAATATTGTTCCTGTAGTGCAGCAGGCAATGCAACAGGCAGGCCTGTCGGGTACGCAAATGTCAGCCGTGGCATTCACGCAGGCGCCGGGTCTGATCGGTTCGCTGCTGGTAGGCGCCGGCTTTGCCAAATCGCTGGCTCAGGCCTGGTCGGTTCCGCTTATAGCCGTCAATCACATGCAGGCGCATGTGCTGGCACACTGGATTGATGACCCTGTCCCCTCGTTTCCGTTTCTCTGCCTCACAGTTTCCGGCGGGCACACGCAAGTGGTGGTTTGCCACGCACCGTTAGAGATGCAGATTATCGGCACAACCCTGGATGATGCAGCCGGAGAGGCTTTTGATAAGATTGCCAAGATGCTGAATCTGCCTTATCCGGGAGGTCCGCTGATTGACAAGTATGCACAAAGTGGTAACCCGGAAGCCTTTCATTTTCCGATTCCGGAGATTAAAGATTTCGATTTCAGCTTCAGCGGCGTCAAGACTTCCGTATTATATTTTTTACAGAAAATGACGAAGCAGGATCCTGATTTTATTATTGCAAACAACAATGATATCTGCGCTTCCGTACAGCAAACCATCGTCCGTATCTTAACAGGAAAGCTCAAAAAGGCGGCACAGGAAACCGGAATAACTCATGTCGGAATTGCCGGCGGCGTATCTGCCAACAGCGGCTTGCGCAAAGCGCTGACTCAATTAGGAGCGGAAAATAACTGGAAAACCTATTTGCCCAAATTTGAATATTGCACCGACAATGCCGCTATGATTGGAATGGTGGCTCATTATAAATATCTCCGGCATCAGTTTGCTGCTTTGGACATTACGCCTGCTGCTCGTATAGAATGGTAATCATCAATGGCAAATAATTGGTTTCAGTTTAAGCAGTTTCGTATTGAGCAGGATCAATGCGCAATGAAGGTGTCCACCGATGCCTGCATTCAGGGAGCATGGGCTGCGGATGTATGGAAAGCCTGTTTTTCCCCGAAGGAAAATATCCGGATGCTGGATATTGGTACGGGAACGGGCTTGCTGGCGCTGATGCTGGCACAGGTATGTCCCTCAGCGAATATTGACGCGGCAGAGTTGGATGATTCGGCTGCAAAGCAGGCCGGACATAATTTTGAGCAATCGCTCTGGCACCGGCAATTGACGCTGTATCATACTTCCATACTTGATTTTGAGCCGCCGCATCTATATCAGGCCATTATCAGTAATCCGCCTTTTTTCAATAATGATTTGAAAAATAACCGGGCTCAGAAAACGATAGCACGTCATGACGATTTGCTGCCCAAACAGGAATTGGCCAAACAGGTAACCCGCCTTTTAGCGCCCGAAGGGTTTTTTTGCGTGATGTATCCGGCTTCGGGATGGCAGGCATGGCAGGATATTGCTGCTGCGCAGGGATTAGCGCTGTGGGCAATACTGCGGGTAATATCAAAACCGGGAATGACGACCAACCGTATTATCGCTATTTATAGAAAGGAATCATGTCTGAACCCTATACTGTCCGAGCTGACCATTTATGCTTCTGACAGTGTTTACAGCGATGCATTTATCCGGTTGCTGGAGCCTTATTATCTTACATTTTAGGCATTTCCTGTACCATTAAGTTAAGGGCGATTTTTTCTGAAATGGTCATAAGCGGACCGTCTGCTACCTGAATCTGAACACTCCCGTCAAAAGGAAGCACATCTTTTACCAGTACCTTTGTTCCGATAGCAATACCAATCTTTTCCAAATGTTGCAGGAAGGCATTACCTGTTTCTTTCACTGCAACAATATTCCAGAAAGAGTTGATAGCAGCGCCCGCCAGCGTTACGGTAGATGCCGGTGTAATTTCCCCTTTCGCATTGGGAATCGGGTCACCATGAGGGTCGAACTGCGGATAACCTAAATAAGCGTCTAACTTTTCAATAAGCTTGGCAGACCGAATATGCTCAAGCTGCTCGGCCACATCATGTACTTCATCCCAGGAAAAATTTAATTTTTTGTTTAAAAACACTTCCCACAGCCGGTGCTTCCTTACAATTTGTAATGCATGACGTAAGCCCGTAGCAGACAACTGCGTCTTTTTATATTTTTCATAATGAATCAGTTTTTTGTCGGATAATTTCTTCAGCATATCCGTAACCGTTGCCGGACGCGTGTTTACACGCTCTGCAATATCGTTTACGCTCACCGTTGCCTGCTCATTTTTATGTTGAATAACATAAATGGCCTTCAGGTAATTTTCTTCTGCGAGACTTAATGACAGCATAGCTTAATGGTTGAATAATTCGCGCAAAAATAATTTAATATACAGCGATAATACGGCATTAAGTATATTTGTTTGGCGGATGCCTGCAGAGCGTATGTTGAGCTATGCTCCGGAATGCGGGCTATGCTGTTAATATTATCGTTCCTTTGATGAGATTACAGGAATGATACAGGAAAACCGGACACCCGATTTTAATTGCTTTTTTAATGAAACGTTTTTTTAGCATCATATTATCCCTGATATTCTTACTGACGATTTCCCAGGATAGCCATGCCCAGTTCTGGAAACGAAAATCGAAACGAAAATCAAACGCCACGGTGACACGGGAAAATCGTTTGCCCGCTGCTGTCGGGTCGGAGGATTCATCCGATACAGAGCATTTTTTTCGGAGAAAAAAAGCCCTGCCGGAGTTCCCTCCAACCGAAAAGAAGGATGTCTATCGTGTAGATGTGTTGCTGCCTTTAAATCTGAGTAAGGCGGTGATAAACGGGAAACCGGTTTCGCGTAAAGCCATGCCGGAATCTACTGCGCATAGCATCGACTTTTATGAAGGAATCCTGATTGCCGGCGACAGTATGGCGCATAATAATTTTAAGCTCAAATTGTATATTCACGATATTACCGAGCCGGGGAATAATGTTCATTTTTTAATCAGGCTGAATAAAATGAGGGGCACCGATTTGATAATCGGCCTGCTGCAATCTCAGGATATACCGGACGTGGCTAATTATGCCAGGAGAAATAAAATCAATTTTCTGTCGGCGCTTTCTCCTTCCGATGCAGGCATGAAGGATAACCCGTATTTCGTTTTAGTGCAGCCTACCTTACGAACACATGTTCAGAAAATCTTAGAATTTGCAGACCGGAAATATAAGCGCAATCCCAAGTTTCTGATATACCGGGACAGCTCTTATGCGGATGATGCCT
Organism: uncultured Taibaiella sp.; assembly: GCA_964622775.1. GTDB lineage: Bacteria > Bacteroidota > Bacteroidia > Chitinophagales > Chitinophagaceae > CAZUSO01. Next base: position 17,858 of record CAZUSO010000038.1, read on the forward strand.
ATAATATGGTGAAAGAAGAATTCCGGAAAAGCAAAACCTTTACTGAGTTGAAATGTAATAGTGATGCGGATTTTGAAGGATTCAAATCTCAGTTTTCCACGGAATTGGTGAATGTGATTTATTTTACCATCCTCGATACAAGGGTTGCTTATTCCCTGTTGAAAAAGCTTTCGGCTTTGGGGCCGGAATATCGTTTTGAAATATTTGGCATGCCTTCCTGGAAAGTGATCCCGGATTTGAATGTTCAGAATGCTTATCCGAACCTGGCCATTTATTATACCACGCCATTTTATTACGATACGCATTCCGGGCGGGGAGTAGAATTTTTAAAGCAATATAAAGCTTATGAAGCATCAGAGCCGGGAGAGTTTGCGTTTCGCGGCTATGAGCTGATGTACTGGATGTGTAATCTTTTACAGGAGCATGGCGTGATTATTAATGACCATTTTCAGGATATCAGCAGTACCTTATTTACCCGGTATGATATTGCCCCGGTATGGAATGAAAAAAACGAATTTCTTTATTTTGAAAATAAAAAGCTCCATATCCTGCGGTATGAAAACGGGAGTATGAGCATCCCGGAATAAAAGCAGCAGCCGTTTTGCGTTACCGTTAACAGGAAGTCAATTGGGACGGAGGGATAAAGAAACGATGTTATTTTCGCAATCAGAATGAAAAATGTTACGATTCGCGCCTTGTTTGCACTGGCTTTATTGTCAGCCGCCGGCATTATTGCCACCCAGATGTATTGGGTCAACCGCGCGTATCAGTTGGAAGAAAAGGAGTTTAACCTGAATGTAACATCAAGTTTGCGCAATGTGGCCAATAAAATCTGGATGATGAAAAAAATTCAGCCCGTGGTGAACAATGTTGTTGAACAGATTCGTCCCGATTATTTTATTGTGCATATTAATGATAAAGTGGAACCGGAGGTGCTGGAACATTTCCTGAAAGAAGAATTTACCCTGGAGAATCTCATAACCGATTTTGAATACGGAATGTACGATTGCATGAGCGACAGTATTCCTGTCAGGGGATTTGTTCCGATGGGTGCGCAAAGAATGCTGCCGGCTACTCGCCCGGAACTCCCCAGGCTGAAAAACGAAAATTATTATTTCGGCGTGTATTTCCCGGATCGGAAAAGGTTTCTCCTGTCCCAACTTTCTATCTGGACCATATCATCTTTAGTGCTGCTGCTGGTTCTTGTTTTTTTAGCCTATATCGTATTTCTCGTACTCAAACAAAAGCGGCTCAGCGAGGTGCAGAAAGACTTCGTGAACAATATGACGCATGAGTTTAAGACGCCTTTAGCCTCTATTCAGCTATCTGCTGAAGTGCTTAAAAAGCCCGGCATTATTCATAATCCGCAGCGGCTTCTGAACTATGCCACAATCATTGATAATGAAGCGGCGCAATTAGCGCTGCACGTGGAGCGGGTGCTCCAGATGGCACATGCGGAGCGGGGAACCATCCAGCTTAAAAAAGAATTGCTGAACTGGCAGGAGCTTATTCATCAGGTAACCCATAGCTTTCAAAGCCTGATTGAAAAAAATGGCGGCACGCTTAACCTGCTGTTGCCCGAACATCCGGTGCTGTTCAACGGCGATAAACTGCATTTAAAAAATGCGCTCAATAATTTGCTGGATAATGCGGTTAAATATTGTGACAAGACCCCGGAGATAACCATCCGCCTGCAGGAAACTGCAAAGACTATTGAGCTGTCCGTACAGGATAACGGTATTGGCATTGATAAGGTGCACCTGAAGTTTTTGTTTAAGCGATTTTTTCGCGTACCGACAGGCAATGTACATGATGTGAAAGGATTCGGCATCGGGCTGAACTATGTAAATATCATAGCAAAAGCGCATAACGGTGAAGTGTCCTGCACCAGCGAACCGGGTTTAGGGAGTATATTTGTTTTAAAATTTCATAAAAAGTAATTAACCTTTTCAAATAATAATATGGAAGCGTCAAAAGTAAAAATCTTATTAGTGGAAGATGATCCCACCCTGGGTTTTGTAATTAAGGATAACCTGGAAGAGAGCGGCTATGAAGTGGCCTATTGCCATGACGGCGAAACCGCCTGGCAGCAGTTTATGCGAAATAACATTGACTTGTGCCTGCTGGACGTCATGTTACCCAAAAAGGACGGTATGGTATTGGCGCAACAGATTCGCAAAAAGAATGAACAAATCCCCATTCTGTTCATGACCGCCAGGTCAATGGATGCGGATCGCATCGCGGGCTTTAAAGCAGGAGGCGACGATTACATCACCAAGCCTTTCAATATGGAAGAATTGCTCTTGCGCATTGAGGTGTTTATTAAACGAACAAAAAATACGGATAAGGACAATGTGCAGCAATATACGATCGGCAATCTTAAATTCGATTATAAGCAGCTTTCCATACAGGTAAACGGCAAGAATTTCCAGCTCACCCAGAAGGAAGCGGATTTGTTTAAATACCTGTGCGATCATCAGGATGCTGTAGTCAAGCGCGAAGATATCCTGATGTCGGTTTGGGGCAAAGATGATTATTTTTTAGGCCGTAGCATGGATGTATTTATGACTAAAATCAGGAAATATATTAAAGAAACGGAAGAGATCGAGCTTCAAACCCTGCATGGCATCGGCTTTAAATTTATGGTTAAAAAATGAACAGCGGTGTTGTTCAGGCAAAAGCGGGGAAATGATAAACCTTATGCATTCCCGTCTGTTATTTTGTTTGACGAATGAGATACCGGTAATATTGCAGAATATCTGAACAATATGTTTCAAAAGCTCAGCTTTGATTTTTCATTAGCCTACCGCTCCATCGTAAGCAATAAAATGCGTACCGGCATTACTATTGGCATAATTGCGCTCGGTATTATGGCCCTGGTGGGAATACTGACGGCAATTGAGGGTATGAAAGCCAGCATCTATGCTAACTTCAGTGGTATGGGCGCCAACACTTTCCAGGTTACCAGCGCAATGCTCAAAAGCAAAAAACGAAAAGGAGGGCTCCATATCACCACCGTAGAGCAGCGATCCATCAGCTTTCAGGAAACCCGTGATTTTAAAGAACAATTCAAATTCCCCGCAACCGTTTCCGTAGCTATGAGCGGCACCAGCATTGCTACAGCGAAATACGGAGAAAAGAAAACCAACCCTAACGTGAATGTGATGGGTGTGGATGAAAATTACCTGACCGTATCAGGAACAGACCTGACCGGCGGCCGTAATTTCTCCGCAAATGAAGTGATATACGGTTCGTATGTTTGCATTTTAGGGAATGGTGTTGCCCAAAAACTGTTTGGCTCCAAGATGAAAAATGCATTGAACAGCAGTATTACGGTGGGTTATATCAGGTATTTGGTCATTGGCGTGGCAGCATCCAAAGGGAGCAGCATGATCAGCAATGTGGACAATACGATCTTTGTCCCTCTGCAAAATGCCCGCTCGGTTTATAACCGGAATGAACCTTCTTTCGTAATGAGTGTCCGGGTGCCGCAAGTGACCATGATAGATGCTGCGGCAGAAGAAACGGAAGGACTGTTTCGTCAGATCCGTAAGGTGCCTTTGGGCGCGGAATCCAATTTCAGTGTTAATAAGAACGACAATTTAGCCGCGATGCTGATGGATAACATCGGGTTTGTGAGCTTTGCGGCGATGGCCATCGGCTTCATCACCCTGCTGGGTGCAGCTATCGGATTGATGAATATTATGCTGGTGTCGGTTGCGGAGCGTACCCGCGAAATTGGTGTAAGCAAAGCGCTGGGCGCACGGAGCAGCGTTATTCGCAGGCAGTTTCTTTCCGAATCGGTATTGATCAGTATCGCCGGAGGCATATTGGGTGTTGCGCTCGGCATCCTGATAGGCAATATCGTTTCTCTGTTATTAAGCAGCGGATTTTTAGTGCCCTGGGGCTGGATGAGTATGGGGCTGGTGTTATGCACGATCGTCGGCTTGCTTTCGGGCATTTACCCGGCTTCCAGGGCTGCGCGGCTCAATCCTATTGATGCATTGCGTTATGAATAGCGTATCAGGTACATATTCCTGATGCGAGGGTGTATGGTTATGGTGGGTAAGGCACCCGCTACGGCGGCAGTGCGAAAATTTGAAATGCGTCCACGATCCGGCCATTCCTGATGCGAGGGTGTAGGCTATAAAAACCGAATGACTAAACGGGTTGTCGTACCTTTGGCTGATCCGCTTCCTATGCGCACTACACCGGATATTCTTCTTGCGCGATTCCGGATATTTTTCAAGCCGTTTCCGGAATGTTCTATCGCAGGATTGAAACCAATACCATCATCTCTAAGAATAAAAATGATTTGTCGCGAATTGGCGGTAATCTTCAGATGAATATTTTCTGCCTGTGCATGCCTGACGGTATTATTGACTAATTCTTTAAAGATCATCATCAGGTTCCGACTATAGTCAATGGGCATTTTGCGGTGCAGATCCAATCCCTCTTCCTGCACCAGCCCGTAATGCAAACGGATATCCGTATCCTGCAGCATGTCGGTTGCTACCTGGTGAATACGGTGAATAATTTCATCCAGATAATCACTTTGCGGCTGTAGTGACCAGATGATGTCTCTGGATCCGTTATACAGCGAGCTTACATTTTGTTTGATTTGCGCCAACAAGTTGACCAGGGCAGGATTGCTGTCGGCGACTTTATTTTCTGCAATGGTGGTCAGCAGATTGATTCGTGTCAGCTTATTGCCGATTTCATCATGAAAATCCTCTGCGGTTTTTTGCCGCACCCGTGTTTGTTCCTCTTCCCGCAACTTTTGTTCCCAGACGATACGCAGGGTTTTCATCCGGTTACGGATATATACGACCGTTAAGAACAGGGCGATAATCAGCACTCCTGCAAGGATGCGAAACCACCAGGTCTGATAGAAAGGCGCATCAATGCGGAAGGGGTAATTTACCACGTTGTTATACCAGGTACCGGCAGCATCTGAAGCCCATACCTTAAACACATAATCACCGGGAGGCAGACTGGAAAACACTACGGTGTTTTGGTCGGTTTCCGTGAAACTCTTTTCGGCTCCCACCAACTGATAACGGTATTTTACTTTACCGGGATTACTGAGATAAATGCCTTTAAAGGTAAAAGTGAGATGATTCTGCCCCGGATGGAATTCCGGATTGAAGGGCAGGTTTTGAAAGGGAATAATGCTGTCGGAAGCAGCAGGAATAATTTCTTTAGAGAATAGCTTCAACGATTGCAGTACCACCACCGGCGCGCTGCCCTGCAACTCTCCGGCGGCCGGATTGAAGCGGAAAAGCCCTCTTGTAGTGCCAAACCAAAGAAAGCCTTCTTCGTCTTTAAAGGAAACATTAGAATTATTTTCCACCCCGATCAATCCATCGGATTTTCCGAAACTCCGGATATGCAAACCGCCTTTTTTCAGCGAAATACGATCAATACCGCAACCGGTCCCTGCCCAGATATTATGGTTGGCGTCGGTCAGCAGGCTATACACGTAATTACAGCTTAGCCCGTCCTTAACGGATATTTCCCGAAACCTTCCTTTGCTTTTCTCCCATTGCACCACGCCGCGGTCATCCGTGCCAATATAGATGTCATTGCCGTCATCCGTGAAGCAGATTACATTCACATCCTTCAGGATATTAGTCAGCGTTCCGGTGGTAAGATTGTAGATCAGCGCCCCGTGAATGCTGCCGAGCAGGAGCGAATCATTGCCTACCGGCAAAATGCTACTGAATACTTTTACATCCAGGTTTAAACGTTGAGTTGTGTCCCCGTTGATTTTATAAAGCCCCGAAAAAGTACTCACCCATAATACATCCTTGTGATAACGTAGCGTATAAACATTCAGGAATGCATTCGGGTATTTCGGATCGGAAAAGCGCCGGAATACCTTTCCGTTATAGCTCCAGAGACCTCCGGTTATGGAGCCGGCCCAAAGGATGCCGTCTTTATCGCAGGCAATGGAGGAGATGGCTCCAATGTCGCCCGGCGCCTGTATCTGCCGGGGTTCGTTATTCATGAAGGTGGACAGGCCTCCGTTACCATCGCTGAAATAAATCCGGCCGTTTTTCCGGTTCTGCGTGATGGTGATGATGCTGGGATTGGTAAGTCCGCTGCTCCGGTCATAATAGGTGAAGAAATGGCTCGCATACCTGTAGAGGCCCGACCCATTGGTTCCAAGCCAGATATTGCCTTCGTGGTCTTCAAAAAACGTAGTAACAATATCATCGGTAAGTCCGTTTTTATAGGTAAAATGACTCCATTTACCATCGCTTAGCTGCCAGGCGCCCCCATCTTCAAAAGAAAACCACATGGTACCTTTGCTGTCTTCAAAAATACGCAGGATGCCCGGCTTACCCTTACCGGGAAAGTTAAAATGCATTTTATGCAGTATCCCGTTGCTCAGTTCGTAAACTCCTTTATTGCTAAGGCAGCGGAGTGTTTTGCCGCGCCGGCCTTCCGTTATGCCGACAATAAAAAAATCAGAATTGCCCGTGCTGTCGGTCACCGGGATCCACTGGTTATGTTTATAGACCAGCAATTGCTTTTTCAATGTAGATGCATACACCAGGCCTTCATTATCTTTAGCAATGGCCAGTACGGAATCGATAGTTATTTGCTTCAGAAATTGCTGTCCGTCTTTGCGATATATCTTCTGATTGGCAAGCGCCCATATCTTATTGTCTTTATCCACGACTAATTGCTGAAAGGCGTTTTGCGCCGAGGTAGCAGCCGGGAAATAGTTCTTAAAGGACAGGCCGTCATATTCCGTAATGCCGTTGGAGGTAGCCATCCAGATATGACCCTGACGATCGGTTTCGATATCGAGAATGATATTGTTGGCAATGCCCTGACTTTTATCGTAATTGACGAAGTGCGATCCGTCAAAGCGGGAAACCCCGCCGTAAGTTCCAATCCAAAGCTCATTGTTATGATCCTGCGTGATGCACAAAGCCTGCGATTGCAACAAGCCACTTTCCACATTGTAGTTCACAAAATTGTACTTCTGCCCGAACCCCGGTGTAATGAGGAGTAGTCCCCCTGAAAGAAGGAAGATTGTCCGGATTTGAAAAAAGATATGATTCGAGCAAGGCTTCATCGGCAGCGTAAGAAAGCAAAAGTAAGCGATTCGGCAGGCTAAACCATCCCCCTAATGATGTTAGAAAACTTTCCGGCCGGCACGGGAATCATACAATGCCTGCCCAAAATATAAAACGATATCAATTGGTGGCGAGGTCAGGGAAATCGCCTTTATGACCTACCCGGATTAGAATCCTTGCAGAACGCTTATCATAATCTTTATAACGACCCTGAAGAACTGTATAAGTCGCCGTATGATCAGCTCGGTGGTGTCATTAATTAGCTGAAATGAGATTCTAATACAGTAGATAATCAATATTTTGGAAAGAACATCAACTAATTTGCGTCACCACCCATATTCTTTTATTTTGCGGCAAGCATCCGTATTGCCCCGTTCGACGTTTCTCATAACTACGTTGTAGTGGTAAGCGGTTTCTGACCACAAAAAAACCGTCAAAGAATTTACCAAAAAAAAATAATTCCCGCTATTGAATACCATAACACTACTTTTTCATTCAGAGCATGGAGTCTGATGCGATGTTTCAGATACTAAGTCGAACGGAGAACTATTCGATATACTGTATAAATATTGCGCAATAACTTTAGCTTGTTTATTATGGACAATGACAATACATCAGCCAAGGTAAATTGCCAGCCTGCTTATTTCGCTGCATCGAGATAATAAACCCTGAGATAATCGTAGGAGACGGTGGATTGCGGTAATGCGCTCAGGTAAATCCTGTTTCCTTTCAACTCCTTCGCGGGAATTTTCTTTGCAAAAAGATCATTGATAAAGAGATAATAAGTGCTTCCTGTTTTCCTCAGGGTAAATACATTATAGTTCTTCTTGTTTGTAAAGGCGTGGAATTGTTTATAGGCGCAGTCCCGGTGATCGCCGCCATGACAGTCTTTCACAAAATAATATCCGTCATGATCCGCCATGATTACCGTTCCGCCATTATTATCGGAAGTGTCGCCGCCCCATCCAAAATAGACGGCATTGGTACTCTTGTCTTTGCAGGTATCTACCTGGAATCCGGCCTCAATTTCATAATCCCTGCCATAATCAATATCCCTATAGATACCTGCCGTCCTAAAATCCGCCGTATCCCGGTTTTCAATAGTCAGCACACCCTCATTAAAGCGGAGCCGGGATAGTGCAGTGTCGTTCCCATCCGTATCTGGTATGCTCGCCCAGTTGTTGCGGTTATCATTAAAATTATCCTCAAAAACAAGCGTTTCCTTTCCTGTATATTTATAATGTAAAGGGTCTCTTTTTCGTGTATAAAATCCGTTTTCATGAATGGATTCATACCGGTTAAGAAAAACTTTACCTGGCAACCATTTCCCATCCTTGCGCAGCGCATAATAATTATGCAGATTCATCCAGAGCCAGTCGGTCTTTCCCTCAAAAAGCTCGTTGAAAAACAAATGTAGTCCGTACCAGAAATCAAAAAAGTTTTCCGGCAACTTACGGGAGCAGGCCGTACTGACAGTTCTGGAAGGCCTGCCATTGTGTGAGACTATTAATCCGCCGGTATCGTTAACCCGTATCCGTTGGGAGTTCAGTGCGCACTGCTCCCATCCGGAATCCGCCAGATGCCGGGGGGATAATAAGAAAGTGTCGAGTCGCCGAACATTTCACGGCCATATATTTGCCAATACTGCAAATCCATCCATAACTCCACATACGTGGAGTCGGAATCGTTTTGGGGGATAACCTCCACCACATAAGCCTGTATCTGATCCGGCTGACGATAGTATTTAAAACCGTATAGAAAAGTGTTGTTTTTATTGCTCGCCGGTACGCGAATCTCAAGATGATCCGCATAATAAAAAACCTGAGCACGGTTTTTATATATGCCCACTTTGTTGTTGTCCAGCCAACCGATAATTGAGCCTGGAAGCCGGTACATCATTTTATCTATGTCAATAAGTACATTTTCCTGCCTGATGGAATCCGGAATTTTCGGTGTTTGCGCATTTAAGAGAAAGGTAATCGGCAAAAGAAACGGCAATATTTTCCATATTTTTATCCGGTTCATGATATAAAACTAGGCATATTGCCGGTTAAAAACCAAAAAATAATTTTCAGGCAGATAAATATTTCACAAGTTAAAGAGCCGTAAGTATAAAAAAATCCGCTTACAACCGTAAGCGGATTTTTATACTTTATGAAAAAAAGGAGCAATTATTTATTCTCGTTTTTTTCTTCGTCTTTCATCTTAGCTTTCAGGTCTGCCAGAGCACCGATATCGCCTAAGGTGGCTTTCTCTACTTTTTCCTGAACCTTCTTCACATTTT
>CAZUSO010000039.1:0-27059 GCA_964622775.1 uncultured Taibaiella sp.
CGGTTTTTAGTTTTTACATAGCAGGGTTGCCTGGGAATATTTTCCGCTTTATTTTCCCTGAATTTCTTCCGTAGCATTTTGCAGCCCGTCATTCAGCACATCGCCCACCGGCGGGTTGTCCGCAACAGGTTGCACATCGCCCAGCAGGCTGTCTTCCTTAAACGGCCTTTTACCGATCAGCTTTTCCATATCGTCTTTAAACAGCACTTCTTTCTTCAGTAGCTCTTCCGCAATGGCTTTCACATCAGTCATTTTTTCCCGAAGCAGGGACTTTGTCCTTTCATAAGCGCCCTCTACTAATTTGCGTACTTCATCATCAATCATTTTCCCGGTTTCTTCGCTGTAAGGCTTATTGAATCCATTTTCCGATTGCGGGTCATAGAAGGAAATATTCCCTATCTTATCGCTCATTCCATAAATAGAGATCATGGCATAGGCCATCTTGGTGACGTGCTGTAGGTCGCTTAATGCTCCCGTAGATATTTTTCCGAATACCAGCTCTTCTACGGCACGGCCTCCCAGAGACATACACATATCATCCAGCAAATGGTCGGTATTACGGATATACATTTCTTTAGGCAGGTATTGTGCATAACCTAAAGCAGCAGCTCCGCGCGGCACGATGGTCACTTTCACTAAAGGGTGCGCATGTTCCAGGTACCAGCCGGCAACGGCATGCCCGGATTCATGGTAGGCAATCACTTTTTTCTCTTCCGGAGAAATGATTTTATTCTTCTTTTCCAATCCGCCGATCACACGGTCGATAGCATCGTTAAAATCATCCATATTCACTTCGGGCTTTCCCTTACGTGCGGCAATCAATGCGGCTTCATTGCAGATGTTGGCAATATCGGCGCCGGCAAATCCCGGTGTTTGCACCGCCAGCTTTTTGATGTCTAAGTCAGGTGCTTTTTTGATGGGTTTCAGGTGCACTTCAAATATCTTTTCACGGCCTTTCACGTCTGGAACATCAATGCTGATCTGCCGGTCGAAACGACCCGGGCGCAGCAAGGCACTGTCCAGCACATCGGGGCGGTTGGTGGCTGCCAGAATGATAATGCCGGTCTCACCGCTGAAACCGTCCATTTCAACGAGCAACTGATTCAGGGTATTTTCCCGCTCGTCATTACTCATGACGGCATTTTTTCCACGGGCGCGCCCGATGGCGTCAATTTCATCAATAAATACGATACAAGGTGATTTATCCCGTGCCTGCTTGAACAGGTCGCGTACGCGGCTGGCGCCCACGCCCACAAACATTTCCACAAAATCGGAACCAGACATGGAGAAAAACGGCACCTGTGCCTCACCGGCCACTGCCTTTGCCAAAAGCGTTTTCCCGGTTCCCGGAGGCCCTACCAATAATGCACCTTTGGGAATTTTACCGCCTAATGAAGTATATTTTTTGGGGTTCCTCAGGAAGTCCACAATTTCCATAACCTCTTCTTTCGCCTCATCTAATCCGGCTACGTCGTTAAAGGTAATGGTTACTTTAGTGCCTTTTTCGTAAAGCTGCGCCTTGGATTTTCCAATATTAAAAATACCGCCGCCACCTGCGCCGCCACCCATCGGCCCCATTTTACGACTGATGAGCACCAGCATGGCTACGATAAAGATCAGGGGCAGGATGAGCGGAAAGATAATATCCCTGAGAACGCTGCCCCGCGATTCTACAATGACCGGAACTTCCGGCTTCCCCTGCTCCGCCATAATCTTCATCACTTCCGAAAAATTACGATCAAAGACATCGTAGGAGCCGATGTTAAAGCTGAAATCCGGCTCATCGCTGCTGCTGAACCCGAATGGAGACTGCCGGGCTTTTTCTTTAGCCTCTTCGGGTGTTTTGTCCAGAAATACTTCGGCAATTTCTTTGTTGACGATGATTACTTTTTTTACCTTATCCTGCAGGAGGTATTGCTCCCGGAACTTAAGGAAAGAAATATCCTGCGGGGCTGAGGTCGTATTGCTGTTGAAATAGCTCAGTCCGAACAAGGCCAGCACAATGAGGCCGTATATCCAATACATATTGAATTTCGGACCCTTGGGCATTGAAGGCTTATTGTCCCGTTGCTGCTGTGGTCTTTGCTGTTGCCTGTTGTTATCTTCCATTTACGTTATGCTGATGCGCTTTAAAAAATTGATGTTTGAACCGGGGTGATGGTATGGTTGTGCTTATGCATGTTCTTTTTGGTTTGCATCCATCCACAAACCCTCAATGTCATAAAATTTGCGTTCCTCCGGACTGAAAATATGGATTACAATATTGACATAATCCACCAGTGTCCAGGCAGGGCCTTCTTCAAAATGATACGGCTTTTCCTGACATTGCTCCCGAACCTGCTTTTCGATATTGTTTGCTATGGCACTGATCTGAATGCCAGATTGTGCCTCACAGATGATAAAAAAATCGGAGACGGCTTCGTCAATTTTCTTTAAATCAAGGGAAACGATTTTTTCGCCTTTCTTTTCCCGGATCGCTTCTATGATCACTTTAAAGAGGGTACTGTTGCGGCTTAGCCTTTGTACTTTACCGGGCAGGGTTTGCTTGATGGTTGATTGCTCCAAAACGCTTTCTGAAAATGTTTTTATTAAAAAATAATTTTATTGTTGTTTATAACAAAATACTACTGTCGGCTATATATTTTAGCCGGCTACCAAAGTAAAAGCAGTTTTATATGACGGCAATGATCGGGAAAAGTTTTTATTAAATTATATTGCGTTCAAAATTACAAAAAACTTTTGGCTCCGTTTTCATATAAAAAACACCCGTCCTGGTTGCATTACTATGATACTATAGACAGTACCAATATATGTGCCACACAGCGTATCAATGCAGGAATGGCACAAAACGGCGATGTGATTTGGGCAGGCCATCAGCTTCAGGGCAGGGGACAGCGGGGACGTGTATGGGAAGATGTGCCCGGCGCAAATATCGCTATGAGCCTCATTGTCAGGGTTAATCTTGCCGGTGCTAAATATGCAGTATTATGTATGCTGGTAGCGCATATTGTAGAACGCTATCTTTTCTTATTATATCCGGGATGGCAGACTGCCATAAAATGGCCTAACGATATATATATTAATGACAAAAAGGCATCCGGAATTCTGATTGAAAATATCTGGAAAGGCTCCTCCTGGCAATATTCCATTATCGGTATCGGCATTAATGTAAACCAAAGTATTTTTCCCCGGGAACTGACCAATGCCACATCTTTGGCTATTGAAAGCGGTGAAACTTATGATTTGCCGGAGATTATTGCCAATATCCGGTCGGGTATTCTGAATTATTTGCTGGTATTGGGAGCTCATGAACAGGAGATAATAGATACCTACAACCAGCGTCTTTTCCGGCGCGGCAAAGAAGTGGCTTTCCTGGATGTAAGCACGGGCAGGAAATTCCAGGCTTTTGTGCAGGAAGTAGATCCGGACGGAAAATTAGTATTGCTCACCTCGACCGGAATTGAGCATTACGAATTTGGCAGCATTCAATGGATACTTTAACGGTCAGAAGAGATAACCGAGCCGGAACGAAAACAGATTATTGACCTGGTCGCGACCATTGCGGGCAATTTCGGGGGCGTAAAATGCCAGCCGGATGGGTGTAATGCCATATTGAAAACGTGCGTCAAAAATAAGATGACGCCACACGTAAGAGAATCCGATTATGCCGTCCACAGCCCATTTTTTATACGGATAAAGTGATGCGTCAATATAATAAGGAAAATAGGTGTCGAAAAATTCTTTTGTACTGACCAGAGCATTATACGATGCACCAACGCTTATATGCAACTGCGGTGTGTAATAAAAGTGCAGCATGACCGGCGCTTCGGCATAATTCAGTTTCATGGTGTATTTTTCAAAAAATGAGCCTACCTGTCCGTTTGAAGCATTATGCACGCCGATGCTTCCTTTTTGCGAATAGAGCAATTCAAGACTTGCTCCAAACCGTTTGGAAAAATTGGTATAAACAATCCCGCCTGCATTCAGGCCGGCACGATGATAGCCGGCATAATTATCACCATCCACCTGGGCAGCGTTAAGTCCTACCAGAAAACCACCGATAAAGGGGCGTGTTCCGTCAAATAGCTGTACATTGTCGCCGTAGTCCTGCGCCCGCAGCATTGTGGCGCATGTCATACAAATCATTAAAAGGAGCAATGTTTTTCGCATAATCCGGTATGATAAAATGTTAGGGAAGCTTTACTCAGGCTGCTAAAGCTTGAGCTTCTCTTCTATGAGATATTGATTGCGTTCAGGGGCATTGCGCACCACTAATTCCGCTATAAACCCCGACAGAAAAAACATACAGCCGATCACCATGCAAATAAGCGCCAGCATCAGCACGGGTCGGTTGCTTAAATAATAATCATCGAAATAAAACTTGGCAAACACCATGTACGCCGTAATAAAAAAGCCGGCGATAAACATCAGCAGCCCTACGGGACCGAAAAAGTGCATCGGCTTTTTCCCGAATTTACCTACAAACTGAACCGTCATTAAATCCAATAAGCCATTGACAAAGCGCTCCCAGCCGAATTTGGACACACCATATTTTCGGGCGCGGTGCTGCACTACTTTTTCGCCTATTTTTTTATATCCTGCATTTTTGGCCAGCACGGGAATGTACCGGTGCATCTCTCCGTAAATCTCAATACTCTTGACCACCCGGCGATTATAGGCTTTCAGCCCGCAGTTGAAATCATGCAGCCGGATACCGCTCATGCTTCGTGTAACGGCATTAAAAAACCGGGAGGGCAGATTTTTGGTCAGGGTATTATCGTAACGTTTCTTTTTCCAGCCGCTCACCAGATCAAATTTATCTTCAGCAATCATCTTGTATAGTTCGGGCAATTCATCAGGACTGTCCTGCAAATCTGCATCCATAGTTACTACCACCTCCCCAGCTGCTGCCCTGAACCCTTCATTGAGCGCTGCGCTTTTACCGTAATTCCGCTGAAACTTGATGGCCTTGATGGACGGATTTTCCCGGGATAATTGCTGAATAACTTCCCAACTGTTATCTGTGCTGCCGTCATCAATATATATGATCTCGTAGCGATATCCGTTTTCGCGGGCTACACGGTTTATCCATTCGCTTAGCTCCGGAAGCGATTCCGATTCATTCAGTAAAGGAATGATGATGGACAGGTCTGTGTGCTGATGCTCGTTCAAAATTCAAATAATGCTTTATAGTACTTCAGGGGTTAAAACGGTTGTGGATTTTTATTCTTTTTGGTAATTAAAGCGCCAATCAATGCCCCCAGTAAGCCCCAGAAAACAAAAGAGAAAACTGTTCCGGCAACAAGGAGGATGGAATAGAATTTTTCTGTGATACTTAAAGCCTTGTCCATCGTATCTTCTTCCATGTTGTTTTTCTCCATTTCCATACGGGCGAGCTCCATAGCATGTTCCCGGATTTCGGGGAAAATATAGTTTGACAATAAGCCCCATACGATCATGATGACAGTGATAAGGGCAATCATGCGGAATGCCTTTCCGAAAACATTGCCGAAGGTAACCTGTCCCTGTTGTTGTTTACCGTATGCAGCGCACATTAAGATGATTCCGACAATATGAATGAGTATCGAAATGTACTGTGTCCAGCTATCATAAGCAAAACTGGTAAAATGAAATCCCAGGGATACAACGATCAAAATAATGGACACAATGAGGCCATAGGTCATGGGCAGATTCCGGGTATTCTGCGGCGTTTGTGGTGTCTGATTTTCCAATATGGTTTGTTCCATAATTTACCTGATTTAATTGAGTTGAAAAATTTTTCCTGTCATCTCGTGGTTGAACAGGGGTGAATTGACGGCAAGGGATTGTTTATTACCGGTTGTATAAATCCATTTGGTGTCTGTGTCAAAGATAGTAATATTAGCCGGTTGTGCTTTTTGAATATGGGACTCCGGTAGTTTAAACAGCTTGCGCGGATGTTCTGAGAGCAATTGCACCCATCTTTCCATACTGATTTGCGGCGCAGCCATCAGCAGCATATTCCAGCAGGTTTCCTGGCTGATCATGCCCGGCTGTGCGTATTCAAACTCTTTTTCCTTGGCATCCCAGTCCTGTGGACGATGGTGCGAGGCAATGCAGTCAATAGTGCCGTCTTCCAGCCCTTTGACCAGCGCTTTACGATCGGTTTCGGTACGCAGCGCCGGTTCTGTTTTGAACACGCTTTCATAAGCGCTTAAGTTCTTGTCGGTATAAAGCAAATGATAAGGCGTTACGGAGCAGGTGATCTGCAATCCTTCCTTTTTAGCCTGGCGAATCAGTTTCAGACCTTCTGCGCTGCTTACGCCGGATATATGCAGGCGTGATTGCGTATAGCGAAGCAGTTCCAGGTCGCGGTGGATTATCATTGGCTCCGCAATAGCCGGAATGCCGCTCATGCCCAACTGTACGCTCATCGCTCCTTCATGCATCAGGCCGCCGGAGGCTAAGGCCTGGTGAACCGGAAGCTGCACCAGTATTCCGTCAAATGCTTTAACGTATTCCAGTGCTTTCAGCATGAGGCCTGCGTTTTGCAGCGGATGCCATCCATCCGTAAAAGCAATAGCGCCCTGAGCCTGCATATCCATCATTTCCGCCAGCTCTTTGCCTTCCGTTTGTTTACTGACAGCGCCCATGACATGCAGCGATACTCTGTTGCCCTGGCTTTTCTGCTGCACATATTCTACCATAGCCTTATTGCTGATTAGGGGAATGGTATTCGGGACAAGCAACACATCGGTGAAGCCTCCTGCTGCTGCTGCTTTCAGGCCGGAAGAAATGGTTTCCTTTTGCTCAAATCCAGGATCGCAATAGTCCGCAAAAACATCAACCCATCCGGGACTTACAAACAGATTTTTACCGGTAATTTTTTTTTGAGCCGTAGTTTTTATGGATTTACCGATAGCGGATATCGTATTGTGCTCAATTAAAATATCCACCTGTTTCCCATGATAAGCAGACTGGGAATCAATTACAGTGGCGCTTTTTATTAAAAAGGACATATTAAGCAGCAAATGTAAAAATTTTATTGAAAGGATTCGTGTTTCCGAACGCTTATTGCCTTATAAGTTTTTATTGGAGCATATCTTTTATTTGTTACCTACCTTTGACAAAGTTTTTGGATAAATTGATTACTAACGATGGCTGAAAATACAATTACAGAAGAAGCAATTTTAAAGGCGCTGGGCCAGGTGGACGACCCGGATCTGGGTAAAGATATCGTAACGTTGAATATGGTAAAAGACCTTAAGATCGAAGGCAGAAATATTTCTTTTACCGTGGAGCTGACTACACCGGCCTGCCCGATGAAGGATATGATTCAGAAAGCCTGCGTCAGTGCAATCCGGATCTTCGTGGATAAAGAAGCGGATGTGTCGGTTACCATGGGTTCCCGTGTTAATTCCAACAGAAAAGACGGCGGATCGGTTCTGCCGAAAGTGAAAAACATTATTGCTGTAGCATCGGGGAAAGGTGGTGTGGGAAAATCAACGGTTTCCACCAATTTAGCATTGGCATTGGCGGAACAAGGCGCTCGTGTAGGCATTCTTGATGCGGACATTTACGGGCCTTCCGTTCCTCTGATGCTCGGCATCCAGGGAGAGCGGCCTATGATGCGGAATGTAGGGGAAAAAGGCATGATTGAGCCGATCGACCGTTATGGTATGAAGGTGATGTCCATAGGTTTGCTGGTAGATGAGAAACAGGCGGTGATATGGCGCGGTCCGATGGCCACTTCGGCATTGCGCCAGTTTATTACGGATGTATATTGGGAGGATTTGGATTATTTAATTGTTGACCTTCCGCCGGGCACCGGCGACATTCACCTGACTTTGGTGCAGACCTTACCTATAACAGGCGCCGTAATCGTAACCACCCCGCAGCAGGTTGCCATGGCGGATGCCAAAAAGGCCATGATGATGTTTAAGCAGGGGCAGATCAATGTGCCGATTCTGGGCATCGTGGAAAATATGGCTTATTTTACCCCGGCGGAATTGCCGGAAAACAAATATTACCTGTTTGGAAAAGACGGTGGGAAGCAGCTTGCCGAACAGTTTGAGGTGCCTTTCCTGGGTGAAGTGCCCCTCATTCAAAGTATCCGCGAAGGCGGCGATTGCGGTATTCCGGCGGTCATCAATGATGAGCCGGTTTCTCAGAAAGCCTTCATGGATATTGCACAACAGGTTGCCCGAAGCATATCAATGCGTAATGCGGGCGTGAAAGAGCTGCTGGCGGTTTGATAGCGTTTAAATTGAGTATATACAAAAAAAATGCAAAAGCAGCGATGACCAATTTATCATCGCTGCTTTTTTCGCAGGAAGTTTTTATCCGATTCCCGAAGTGCTTACCTCGCGGTTTATTTTTTTGACTAATCCCTGTAATACGTTTCCGGGGCCGGATTCGGTAAAATGGCCGGCGCCGTCTGCTATCATACTTTGAATACATTGTGTCCAGCGCACGGGTGAGGTCAGTTGATTGATCAGGTTGATTTTGATGGTTTCGGGATCGGTACGGGGCTGGGCATCCACATTCTGATAGACCGGGCATGCCGGTTCATTAAAATGCGTTTGCTCAATGGCAGCCTGTAAATCAATGCGGGCCGGCTCCATCAAGGGAGAATGAAATGCGCCGCCCACCTGAAGAGGAAGGGCGCGCTTTGCTCCGGCGGCTTTCATGGCTTCGCAGGCCAGCTCAATGCCTTTAATGCTGCCGCTGATCACTAACTGTCCCGGACAATTGTAATTGGCCGGAACAACTACTTCATCTGTAATTTGCCGGCAGACTTCCTCCACCTTTTCATCGTCCAGGCCAATGATGGCCGCCATCGTGGAGGGGTTTATGATGCAGGCTTCCTGCATGGCGCGGGCCCTTTGCATGACTAATTTAAACGCGTCCTCAAACTGCAGTGCGTCTGCTGCTACCAATGCGGAAAATTCTCCCAGAGAATGCCCGGCCGTCATATCGGGCTGCAAATCCGGGCGGGTGAGGAAAGCAATGACGGAATGTAAGAAAACTGCCGGCTGGGTTACGTTCGTTTGCTTCAGGGCTTCCTCTGAGCCGGAAAACATCACATCTGATATGCGGAAACCGGCCAGCTCATTAGCCAGCTCGAATAAGGCTTTTGCCTGTTCATTATTTTCATAAAGGTCTTTGCCCATTCCGGGAAACTGGGCGCCCTGTCCGGGAAAAATGTATGCCTGCTTCATTCTGATAAATTGATTTAGGGCTGCTAAAGTATAAAAAGTAAGGAATATTAAGTCCTGCTGTTCCGCTCAAATTATTGTGGCGTAAACTGTGTTTGATTTTTTTAGCCAAAAACGGCGATGAGCATTACACTTCGTTATTCTTAGTCCTCTTTGTGTGAAATAAAACGCTCTTTATAAAAAAGCCTCCGAACCAGAATTTATCAAAAAGAAACCGCTCCGGTGAAGAAGCCGGAGCGGTAGAGCTTTACTTACTAACCCATCGTAAGTAAGGCAAATTTCAAAAAAATAAACCGGATTAAAAAATATTTTTTCTGCAAAATTGTTCTCCTGCCTATTAAATAATTGCAAAGACACTTTTGTCATTATCAAAATAAACTAAAATGACAATTTGTCATATAAAAAACAATAAACAGGACATTGTGTCTCAATCGTTCAGTTGGTACATAATTTGACTTATTATTCTTGAATAAATAATTTTTCACTTAAACTAAAAATTTAATTAAAATGAGACACAGTAATCAAAATCAGATGTTTCCGATTTCATTAAACGGATTAATGGAAAACCTTTTCAGCGGAAATTTTCCTTCCAGCTTCGATGATCATTTTCAAAAAGAATGGCATTCGGGCAAGCCTGCAGTTAATATTGCAGAAGCGGAAACGGGCTATGAGCTTAGCGTAATTGCCCCGGGAGCCCTGAAGGAAGATTTTAAGATGAACGTAAACGATAAGGTGCTGACCATTTCTTTCGAGCAAAAAGAAGAAAGTAAGGAAGAGGGCAAAAAGTGGTTGCGCGAAGAATTTAAGTTCAGGTCTTTCAAACGCAGCTTCACCTTAGGCGATCTGGTAGATGTGGAGCAAATCTCCGCAAAATACGATGCGGGTATCTTAAAAATCAACCTGCCTAAAAAGGAAGCGGTTATTGCTGCAAAGAAAGAAATTGAGATTGCCTGATGATGGACTCAGACCCGGAATCCGGATCTGCATCATGAAATTGTAAACAAAGGCCGGTGTATGAATGCGCCGGTCTTTGTCTTTTTAGCAACCTTGCCCTGATTACCTTAGATATCGAATGTAACATTCACCCAGCCGGGATCAAAATCGGCCTGGTATTTTTTATAAAAATTGATAGCCGGCTCATTCCAGTCCAGCACCTGCCAGACCATACCGGAAAATCCTTTTGCTTTGGCAATCTCTATCAAGGTGTCCATAAGCATTTTCCCGATTCCTTTCCCGCGCCAGGCCTCTGTTACGATAATATCTTCCAGGTACATCCGTTGCCCTTTCCAGGTGGAATAGCGGATATAGTATAGCGCAAATGCTACGGTTTCTCCGGCGCTATTCACCGCTATCAAAGCCCACCATACCGGATTATTGCCAAAACCGCTTTCCCGGAAATGGGCTTCCTGAACGGTGACTTCATCCGACGCTTTTTCATAAGCCGCCAGCTCTCGGATGAGCCGCATCATATCCGGAATATCCGCCTCAACGGCTTCCCGGATAAGCATGGAATTGTTCATAATGGTAATTATTGTTTTAAAATTTGAAGACCTGCTGTGGCGTAACACAATACCTGAGCTTTAGATCCATTTTATGCAGACCGTCAATTTGCGCAACCGGATCAAAAAAACTGAAGCCAATGGTCAGCACCTCTGCCGGACATTGTTCCATAAACCGGTCGTAAAACCCTTTTCCGTAACCTACCCGGTAGCCTTTGCGGTCGGTTACTAACAACGGAATTAAGATCATGTCAATTTCAGCGGGCACTACCGTTTTGCCTCCGGTTATCTCCGGGATGCCCCATTCCTGGCGGACCCAGTTGCTTTTGCCGGGAATAAAAGTAAAGGCATCCATGACATCACCATTTATCTTTGGGTAACAAAACTGCACACCGGGAAACCTTTTCGACAGGTTGTTTTCAACGGGCGCCGGTGAAAACTCTGCAAATCCCGCTATGGGCTGATAACTCATCACGAGAGCCGGCACCGGAAGTGCTAAGGATTCGAATTGCTTCAGTATCCGTTCAGAAAGCCTTTGCCGTTCCTGAATGCTGAGCGCGGCGCGTTTCTTACGATATAGTTGCCGGAGATTTTTTTTTTCCATTTTCCTCAATAACACAGCTGTATTCAGGTCAAAATTAGTAAAAAACAAAACCCTTTAGTATCTTACATTTTGCCTAAATTTGCAACCTTTAAAAATACCCTGACAAAGCATGTTTGATAATTTAAGTGAAAAGCTCGACTCCGCCTTTAAACAGCTCAAAGGCGAAGGCAGGATTAGTGAAATTAATGTGGCCACCACATTAAAAGAAATTCGTCGCGCGCTGGTGGACGCCGATGTGAATTATAAGATAGCCAAAGACTTTACCGATCGCGTTAAGGACAAAGCGCTGGGCGAAAAGGTGCTGACCGCCGTTTCTCCCGGACAATTGATGGTGAAGATTGTAAAGGATGAGCTGGCCGAGCTGATGGGCGGCGAAGAATCGGAACTGGATCTTTCCGGTAAGCCAACCGTAATACTGATCGCGGGTCTGCAGGGTTCCGGTAAAACTACGTTCTCCGGAAAGTTAGCCAGTTTCCTGAAGACAAAAAAACATAAAAAGCCCCTGCTGGTTGCAGCCGATATTTATCGTCCGGCGGCGATAAACCAATTGCATGTTTTAGGAGCGCAAATTAATGTGCCGGTTTATAGTGAGCCGGAAACGAAAGATGCCGTATTGATTGCCCGAAATGCTGTGGCGCGGGCAAAAGAGGAGCATCATAACGTAGTTATCATTGATACGGCGGGCCGTCTGGCCGTAGATGAAGCCATGATGCAGGAAGTCGCGCAGATCAAGACAGCCGTCAATCCGGATGAAATTTTGTTCGTGGTTGACTCCATGACGGGGCAGGATGCGGTGAATACGGCCAAAGCGTTTAATGACCGCCTGGATTTCAGTGGAGTAGTGCTTACCAAAATGGATGGCGATACCCGTGGCGGTGCCGCGCTTTCCATTAAATATACAGTGGAAAAGCCTATCAAGTTTGTGAGCATGGGGGAAAAATTGGACATGCTGGATGTGTTCTACCCCGATCGAATGGCGCAGCGTATTTTGGGTATGGGCGACATCGTTTCATTGGTAGAGCGTGCACAGGAACAGTTTGATGAAGAGCAGGCCCGAAAGATTGAAAAGAAAATCCGCAACAATAAATTTGACTTTGACGATTTTAAAACGCAGTTAGGCCAAATCAAGAAGATGGGCAATATTAAAGATTTGCTGGGTATGATTCCGGGAGTGGGTAAGGCAATCAAAGATATTGACATCAGCGATGATGCTTTTAAAGGTATTGAAGCCATGATTGATTCCATGACCCCGAAAGAGCGTGCTAATCCGGATATTATCAATCCGGGAAGGCGCAGGCGAATCGCTAAAGGTGCGGGTAAAGATATTGCGGAAATGAATGCCTTTATGAAACAGTTTGAGCAAATGCGGGATATGATGAAGCAAATGAATAAGTTCAAGGGCATGGGCATGAACATTCCGGGAATGCCGCAAATGCCGGGCAGAAAATAAGGTTAAGTCAAAAGGCAAAACAGTAAAGTTACAGATGTTCAATTCGATTTATTTTGAGTATGCAGCTAAGATATACCTGACATAGCCTTTGTATTTGTATAAAATCCGACTTTTCATTTTCCTATGTATTACTTTTAATACGCACAATAGTCTTTTCGAAAATCTATGCCGAAAACAATGCTATGCTGACCGTATCCTTACATAATGCCCGGTTTAATGCTCCGGTTGGTCTTTACCCTCAGGAAATGAAAACCGGTAATGAGCTGGAAATTGACGTCTCGGTCAGTAAGCAGGCCGATATCGGGGAATTACCGCTGATTAATTACGAGTGGCTGTACGAAGTGGTGAAGCTATCTGTAGCAACACCTGTAGCCTTACTGGAAAATATTGTGCAGCATATCATCCTGGCCGTTCAGCGCGAATACCCGGAAGCTACAGTGACCGCATCGGTTCGGAAACTGCATCCGCCGATGGATGGTAGTATTGAAGCGGCTTCGGTGAGTTTTACCGCTGAAGGCATAGTTGTTAATAAAAAAAGGAGACTGTAAAATTAACACGCTCCCGATCCTGAAATGCTACTTTCCAGTTTCCCTGATAGCTGATAAAAGCGGGTAGCAACTGATTCCCCTTCTGTATCAGATCCACATGCATATCCACATCGAAATCGTAAGCAATTGTATTAAACGATAAAGAGTAGTCGCGGGCGACTATGGAATAATCTGAATCGCGAAACCAGGTAACAAACTTATCAATGACCACTTCTTTGGCAAACTCGGGTCTGGCTGTTGCTGAAAATTTATAGCAGGTATGCCCGTTTTTCTCCTCTTTTGATACCTTGAAATTATACATTTTAGCTACTTCGGGACTGAAGATAGCGGCTTTGTTGCCCATCCCCGGAACTCCTCCTATTCTTGCGCCGGGATTGAACATCAGTTGTTTGAGCTGTGCCTTTCTTTTCTCAAAACCGCTGCCACTGGCGTCTAAGTTGCCCCGGACAATATTGTTTTCGCCGCAAATTTTTCCTTTAGTAAAAAACAGCGAAGCAAAAAGCCCTGCGGTATAGTAACGGTAATCGCCGTTTTTCTTATAAAAATCACCCGTTATGTTTTCCTCCAGCACCTGCATGGTTCGGCATCCGTCCCGGTAAATTTGTTTTGTTTCACTGACTAAGGACGCTTTCATCTTTCCATTTTTACCAAAAACCCGGATATTGTTTTCCGCATTATAGGTAATAATTCTCAGGGTTTTAAAGGCTTTGTAAAAAGTCGTGTCGTTCTTCACCCGGCGAATAAAATCTTCCGGACGAAAATTTTCGTTCGTAACAATTACCGCTTCAAGTGTGAAATTGGGCAGGTAACCGCTGGTGTCATAATCCGTTTCCTGTCCGAAAGTCAAAAGAGATGAAAATATCAAAACAAGAACCGGCAGCGCTTTTTTAAGATTCATAGCTAATGCGGGATGGATTTTCTATTGGTTAGTGATAAAATATTTTAGGAGAATACTGTGGTAAAATTGCCCGCCGGAAGTGTAAAAAATCAACATCCGGATAATTTGTTGTACAGGATTTCCGCCATGCTCAGGTCTTCGGGCGTTGTTATCTTAATATTATTGCGGTCGCCTTCGCACAGGCAGACTGTATGTCCTGCGGCTTCTGCTACGGTTGCTTCATCGGTAAAAATTTCCCGGTATTCCTGCCTGAAAATTTCCCGCAGTATTTCCGTTCGGAAGGTTTGTGGCGTTTGTACGGCTCGCAACAGTTCGCGGCTGATGGCTATGCTGCCATTGTCCCGGATTTGCCTGATGCTGTCATTCACCCGGACACAGGGAATGGCAATGCCGTTTTGTAATGCGCAGGAATAACAATCCCCGATCAGCCTTTGATTCAGGAGCGGGCGCACCCCGTCGTGCACAAAGATGATTGTTTCGTCCTGTAGCATGTCAATGCCGTTTTTTACGCTGTGAAACCGGGTAGAGCCACCGGAAACAATGGTGATATCCGGAAGTGGATTAAATTGCTGCAATACCATATTGCCGAAACTGATATGGGCTTCAGGCAAAACCAGGATGATCCGGATTTGAGGTATAGCATCTACAAACGCTTTTATACTGTGATACAATACGGGCTTGCCGTCAAGAGGCAGGAACTGTTTGGGAAGGGCATTATTCATACGCTGGCCGCTGCCGCCCGCAACAATGATAGTGGCAGTTTTTTCCTTAAAAAGATGAGAAGATGCTTTCATACACAACTTGCAAATATAACGCTGATTAACGGGAGCGCAATTTTTTTAGAGACCTCATTATGATGCCGCCTTGCTCACATAAGGATTGTTCTTAATCCAGAACCGGTAAGGCAGCAGGGCATCTTCACCTGCATAGTCCACGCCGATCCTTGCGCCACATTCCAGCTCGGGATCTGGGATAATGATGCCCCTGTTTTCCACCCATATCGGCGCCTGAGTTACCGGCATTCCGGTATGGGAATTGTTCAGTCCTAAGGCTTTTGCCAGGCTGCCCGGCCCGCGCGTCAGCGTATGATCCGCTTTGCTTTTCTTTCTTCGCTGCAGCATGATGTCAATGCCTTCCAAAGGCTCCAGCGCTCTTATGAGAATGGCATGAGGTATATCTTTTGCATCCGTAACGATATTAAAAAGATGATGAATGCCGTAACACAGATAAACATAGGCAACACCGCCGGGCTGGTACATCACTTCGGTTCTTGCCGTTCGTTTTCCTCCGTAAGAATGGGCTGCCTTATCGGTTATGCCGGTATAGGCTTCGGTTTCCACAATGATTCCTGCAGTTTTGTTCCCGTTAAAATCAGTTATTAAGACCTTGCCGATCAGGTCTCTTGCAATAGCGACCACGTCATGGGTCTGAAAATAAGTGGCAGAAAGTTTTTTTCCTTTTGTCATTTAAGCAAAGGTATTTTTAAATTAGCGCTAAATCAAAATGGTGAAAAGCATGACAGGATGATTCTGCCGGGTGCATTTCAAATTTTCGCCCCCATATACTCCTTCTTGTCATTCCGTAGAAATCTAAAGGACATGTTATAGATGCTTTCAGCATGACAGAGGGGCTTGTAGGAATGTTCTATTAGTGTCAGCATACCGATGATATTATCAAAAACTGGATGCGAAACCGAAATACGATAGAATTATTGGGTTTTTGGGAAACAATCTACAATCCGGGTTTAGAAAACAAGCGGGGCTAAACAGTTTTGTAATGACACCTAAACGTTGGATCGAAAGTACAAACGCTATTGGTATTGTATCTAAATCCGGTAGATATGAAGGTACTTTTGCTCATAAAGATATTGCTTTGGAATTTGCTTCCTGGATTTCTATTGAGTTCAAATTGTATATTATTAAAGAATTTCAGCGATTAAAAGAAGATGAAAATAGTCAAAGTAAACTGGGATGGAATTTGCAACGAACTATTTCCAAAATCAATTACCGTATTCATACCGATGTCATAAAAGAAAATCTGATTCCGAAAGTAATTACAAAACAACAAACCGCTTTTGTATATGCCCATGAAGCAGATTTACTGAATGTAGCATTATTTGGTATGACAAATTAACCATGCCCAAAAATAATTTTCTATTACAATATGGCCCGGATGCTCATCCGCCCGGTGTGAATTACCGGATCAGTACCCGGAGCCCTGCCGTCGTACTCCAAGCTTAATTCGATTCCCTTACCCAAACGGCGTTCCCAGTTCAGGCTCCATAGCCAGTTGTTGCCCTTCTTCAAAGCATCCAGCATCACAAAGGACAAAGAAGTATTCGGTTCACCATCGTATTGAATGGCTGCATAAGTGCCCCGCATCTGAATGCTGCCGTAATTGGGAAAGCTCAGGCGTAAATCCATGTTGGCGGATTGTATCTGCGCGGTCTCGCCTCCGTATTGCAATGCATTATCGCGTATATCGAAACGATAGCTTCCGGTAATGCGGAGCCGCGATTTCATGATCCAGGACAGGGAAGGTTCTGCGGTATAAGACTCCACCTCATAAGTCCTTCCGTCCTGCTCAACCCCGGACTGATAAGCTCTTTGTCCATGGCTTCCCTGCATGGTGAAGCTGAATGATTTGGTGAATGCCCAGCGGGCTTTTAACAAATTCCCGGTCTGCCGGTTGTGCTCCAAACCATAAGTCAGTAAGGATTTACCGGTATTGAGCCGGTAAGTATAGTCCAGTCCCCAGGTGGTATTGCTGCGGTTAAAATAAACCGTATTGGATACCGAGGCCACATTTCCGATGATTTCTTCTTCTTTAAAATTTCCGGCAAAAGGATTAAAGCTGCTTATTCCTGTCTCCGCAAGCGTATGGTTGCTTATCTGTGCGGACAATTGATCGGAAAATCTGGAGACGAATCCCTGAAACTTATTTTTTGTGGCACCGCTCCAGAGATTTTCCGGGCTAAACTGAAAGGCTAAATTAAAGTTGACATAATTTACCTTTACATAATCGTTGGTTGGCGTAATAATGCGAATATACTTTTTTTGATCAGGATAAATGCCAATTTCAAATTCATTGCTTTGCTGCACGCCGTCTCCGTTATAATCTATCCAGTAATATATGCCCTGTCCCGCAGGAACTTCCACGTAGGTGAACTGTTGCTTCTGCTGCTGACCGGAGCCGATCTCGTACATCAGGGTAGGTACCAGTACGCCGTTGGAGATATTCCCCGAGTATTCAATCCTGCCGAGTATCGTTTCGCCCGGAGCTTCAGTGGAGTGGGCGCTGTCCGTCACCGATAATTGACGATAGCTTCCTGTAAAGCTGATCTGATGCTGCTTCCAGGTTTTCAGTTGAAAGCCGGCGTCAATATTATCACTTCGGGTAACCTGCCGGAATTCATTTCCTACAGGTGCCTTATCATTCCTTATGGTGTATGCTGCCCGGGCAAGTACCTTTTTGTCCTCTGCCGTTTTGAGGTAAAATGAAAGGACATCAAAGGAGAAAGCATTTTTCAGCAGGGTATCTGCCTGGTCTGCTTTTATCCGGTTCTGCTCTAACTGATATTTTGTGCCGACAGTCAGGTTTTGAAGTTTTTTTATGTCGGTTTCTATAAAAGCACCGGGGCGATAATAATCGGTAATCAGGCTGTCACCGGCGGAATGCATCAGGTTAAAAGTAACACCGCCCCGGATGCTCCTGCGGTCATACAGCAGGGAAACCACATTGCGGTTGGCCTGGTAGGTATTGCCCCTGAGATAATAAGTGAGATCGTAATTGACCCTACCCAGATTTTGCCGCGCTAATTGTGTGGAATAACTCACTAATTGCTCATCCTGGCCGGTCAGTGCCTGTGTGCTGTCAATATTCCAGTCGCGGTTAAATTCCACATCCCGGAACGGCGCTATAGCCCTAAATTCCTGCTGAACATATTCATAGGAAAGTATATTTTGCCAACGTATATATTGTATGCCCGTAGTATCTTTTTTTCCAAAAAGACGCATTTCCGAATAGCGCGCCCGACCGGCAAGACCCCAGTGATTTTCATTATTTATTTTTGAAAACAGATTGGGGTCATAATTGCTGGCGCTGAGCTCTATGCTAACTGATTTCAGACTGTCTATGTTGTAGGTGCTGCCAATGGAAATTAACTGATGCTTTTTGGGCGTAATTAATACGCTGAGGGGAGCGTAATCTCCCTGCGGAATTCCCTGCACAGGAGCCTGCCAGGTATAAGACCGGCCATTGCTGTTGTAGCCGGAGATAATATAATCGCCTTTATTGGCGCCGACATAAGAAAATCCTACATTATAAAGCGCGCTGTCTTTCTCTGTGGAATAGATAAAAACGGAATCATACCTTATGCCGTCAACCGTAGTGTCCGTGATTTTGTAAAGAATCTTATTGGCTGCGAAAGTATCTTCTGTGATGTTTTTGTAAAAAGCCCGGTCAATATTGTCGCCGATGCCTTCAAGAAAGCGCTTTTGATCACCATTCAGTGATTGCAGGTAGGATTGATTTTTAGCATCCTGATTCGAATAGGCATGAAACCGGATATTCCATTTCTTCCCGATCTGCAATTCATCATACAGATATATCAGGGAATTGAGATAATTGCGATCCTGGTATTCGAATTCGATCTGGATGCGGGAATCCTTGGTGATCATCTTCCTGGGCATAAAAGAGACTTCCCCCGTATTGTAATTGATGATATAATCCCGGTCTTCGCCGCGCTCCATCAACATGCCGTCAATATACACTTTTTCGGAGCCGGCAAGCACAATGAAAAACTGTTCCCCGTTATTCCCTGTCAGCTTGTAAGGTCCCTGGTTGCCTTCCGTTCCCTGAAAAATATTCCTGGCGAATTGTCCTTTGGCAATAGAGCCGCTCAGCCCGATCTTGTTTTTAACCCGGCTGCTTGCCGGATAGACACCCTGGTAATAAAGCCCCTGTACCCTTTTGTTGAAATTCAGAAAATAGCTGTTGGGGCGTTCCAAGCTGTAATCGCCTGCTGTAAGTTTGTGATTGCCTTTTTCAAAAGTGATATACAGCTTGTCAAATTCCTGGATCTGCTGAGTATTGCCATCAGGTTGAAAAGGAATATTATTGTCGGTGAGCGCGGCTTCAATGTGCACGCTGTCTAAGATATAGCCATTCAGCTGCATATTGAAATTAGAGTTGACGGACACATCCTGGTTATTGCCGATGCTCAGGCTGCGACCGTAAGAGCCATTGTATTCGATGCTGTTGAAATCCACGAAACCCGATGGGCTGGTGTCTGCGCCTGACAAGGTATAGATGGCTAAGGCATAGTTGCTGTCCACTTGCGAAACCTTTTTATGGGTGTATCTTTTATTAAAGAAAATGGGTAATACCCGGTACCGAACCGACAGGGAATCAGGCCGATGCGGATCCTTCCATATCAGGAGCGCCTTTTCGATATCCAGCAGATAGGCGGCGGTATCAACCTGGTCTGCGAAGAAAGTTCCGGGGGCGATGGATAAAGTGTCTATCTGTATCGTATCGTTTGGAGGGACTGCAATCTTTTTGGAGCGCAGGCTGGAGTAAAAGGAGGTATCCGACGTTTGGGCCAAAGCTGGAAAGCCGGCGCAAACGCTCAGCAGTATAAAGAAGCATCGGAATCCTCTGAACGGATACAATTTGTTTTAATAATTATCCAGTATCAAACGGGCAAGCTAAGCAATTATTTTCAACCCGTAAGCAGGAATTCCTTGAAGCAGCCGCAAAGCGTTATGTAGAGCCTGACCGCCTTAATCTCGTTACTGATTTTTATGATTACGAATCAGAGCTTATTAAAATATGGCAAGATTTGGGTTGTGAGGTTTTGGAGAAGAACATCAGCACGCTTGTCAGGGATAAGCGCAAAAAACCTTAAGACACCCGGTTATGTAACAATAAATCTTTGTGTGCAACATGCACCCCATCCCCCCTAAAAACACATCGCCCGCCGTTCCATAAACAGCGGGCGATGACTTATCTTGAAATCCTGAAAATTTATATCTTGAATATCCAGCCGTGCGTATCAGCAGTTCTGCCGTAGCGGATATCGTCTAATTGCATTTTGATTTTCGGGGAAACCGACCAGGCATCCATATCCGGTAAATGGAGGGTTTCGCCCTGATAAGTAAGGTCGCTGATGAAGGACATGGATGCTGCGGTTCCTGAACCGAATGCTTCCTGAAGCTTACCGGATTTTTGCGCAGCAACCAGTTCGTCAATGCTTATGCGGCGCTCCTGCACTTCAATGCCGTTTTCTTTCAGCAAAGTAATAATGCTGTCGCGGGTAACGCCCGCTAATATAGTGCCTTCATCCAGGCCGGGTGTCAGTGCTACACCATCCACAAGGAAAAACACATTCATCGTGCCGATTTCCTGAACGTATTTATGTTCAAAGGCGTCGGTCCACAAAACCTGATCATAACCCATTTCTTTCACCATGCGCGTGGGTAGCATACTGGCGCCGTAGTTGCCTGCTGCCTTGGTAAACCCGATTCCGCCGGGTACGGCCCGCACATATTGATCCTGAACATAAATGCGTACCGGCCTGCTGTAATAAGGACCCGCAGGGCTGGTAATAATGTAAAATGCATAGCTTAATGAGGAACGAACGCCGATAAATTCATCCATGCCCAGCATAAACGGGCGGATATAAAGCGAGGTGTTTTCTCCCTCCGGAACCCAGGCTTCATCCAACCGTACCAATTCTCTTATTCCATCCAAAAATATCTCTGCGGGAATTTCGGGCATATCTAACCGTGCAGCGGAAACATTCATGCGTTTCCAGTTGTCCTCAGGACGGAATACCGCAATGCTGCCGTCCGGGTGCCGGTATGCTTTTATGCCTTCAAATATGGCCTGACCGTAGTGCATGAAAGAGGTGGCAGGACTCAGGCTCAAATCTCCAAAAGGAATGATTTCAGGGGTCTTCCACTCGCCATTCTCGTAATAGCAGGCCAGCATATGATCCGCATATTGCTTCCCGAAAACCAGATTGTTTTTGTCCAGTTCCGAAATACGACTTTGACTTGCGGGTGTTACTTTTAAGTTTAAGGAGGATACACTCATAAATTAATGTTTTTAGTCCTGATTAATAATTCCAACTATAATAATCTTTTGGGGTTGATTCTTTTGTAAACTCAAAAGATACAATTCTTTATTCTAAAATTACATAGCTTTTTGTGAGGCAAAAATAGGATTTTTTTTTCAAGCCCATTTTTCGCACCTTTACTTTTTACAACCCGGTTACAATGACGGAATTATTAAATCATCTTTTTGAACACGAAACCCTCTTCCACGCAGGAAGCAGGATGCGGAGTGACCCGGAAATACCCGAAATATCCGCTAAGGTTTCTGTATTGATTCTGGTGCCCGAACCTGTGATGCCGGAGCCTCAGCGGGAACAATTGAATAAGATCATCCAGGCCTGTAAGTTAACAATCAGCCAATGTCTGATTACCGGTACGGATTATTCCTGGCTCGACTTTCGCCTGAATAAGGCTATCCGGGCCGTCATTCTTTTTGGCGTACAGGAACATGATTTCGGCCTTAATATCCTGTTGCCTTTGCATCAGCCGGTGGACTTTGATGACCGCAAGTGGATTAAGACGCTTTCTGTTCCGGCACTTATGGACAATGCGGGTAGGAAAGCAGAGCTGTGGCAGCAGGCGCTGAAGCCGGTGTTTGCTCCCTGAGAAAATCTTCAAAAAATAATTTCGGAAAGTTTGCTTTTTCCGTAAAATTTACTTGCTTTGCATTTCAAAGTGCTTTTTATGAAGGAAAATAATCAGCAGGACTCGCTCGAAAACCTGCGGCATATACGGGAAGTTATGGATCGCTCGGCTCGTGTCCTGTCCCTGAGCGGCTGGAGTGGGGTATGGGCTGGTGCGGTGGCTCTGGCCGGTACCTTTCTGGCCTATCGCCGGATGGCGCAAATGTCTGCACCTGACACGGGTTCGGGCAGCTTGTTGTGCAGTCCTGAATACATAAGCTTTTTGCTGTTAGCTGCCGGCGTTTTTATAATCGCTGTTGCCGGGGCGGTATTTTTTACCTGGCGCAAAAATATACGGGAAGGTCACAATATCTGGAACAAGGTATCTGGAAAAATGTTGATCAGCCTGAGTATTCCGATAATGGCCGGCGCCGTATTCTGTCTGATATTTATACAACAAGGACATCTGAGCTATCCTGCTCCATTTTCGCTACTCGTTTACGGACTGGCGCTCATCAATACCAGTAAATATACCTTAACGGATATCCGTTATCTCGGCTTATGCGAAATCGTTCTGGCCTGTATCGCTATTGTAATTCCCGAATACGGTTTGTATTTCTGGGGATTTGGATTTGGAGCCCTGCATATCTTTTACGGGCTTTTTATGTGGAATAAATACCGGTTTGGATGAAAAGGGAACTGGAAAAATTGAATAAAATCTTCGACAGCCGTATCAGGATTGGTATTATGAGCGCATTAATCGTTAATGAAGAGCTTAATTTCAATGAGCTGAAAGCCTTATTGGATTTGACGGACGGTAACCTGGCCACGCATCTGAAAACGCTGGAAGATCATAAATACATCAAGGTGGAAAAGGGATTTATTGGTAGAAAGACCAATACGGTTTACCGTATCAGCGCCGCAGGAAATACGGCCTTCAGAAAACATATTGATGCATTGGAAAAAATCATCAAAAACATCCCATAATTTTTTTTACTATTATACTTTGAAAAAAAAAGTACTTTTTAAAATACTATTTTCTCATATTGTTTACAGCAGCGCTATTGGAACTGAATCTTTTACCGATCCTATTTTACCGGAGGGTAGCCGTATGGGCACTTGTATTGAGCATATCTCATTTTCATTATTTATTTATAAAGCCATTATTCAAAGATGAACATTCAAAAAATCAGAGCACGCATTCTGGTATTTCTGGCTCATGATGTCGGGCTGCCGTATTTTAAGCTGACCCGGAAACGCACTCCCTTCCCTTACTCTCAGGATTTGCTTGCCCGGATGCCGGAAGGAACGGTCGGGAAAACACTTGCGGACTTCCTGAACAGTCATAGTCTGCATTTGCTGAAATACTATGAACGACATGATATCAGGCATCTTATTCTGGATTATCCGCCAACGGCAGAAGGAGAAATCTGCCTGCAATTTTTCATGCTGGCCAACGGGCGAATTACCTTGCCGGTATTGGCTACG
Organism: uncultured Taibaiella sp.; assembly: GCA_964622775.1. GTDB lineage: Bacteria > Bacteroidota > Bacteroidia > Chitinophagales > Chitinophagaceae > CAZUSO01. The sequence goes on from CAZUSO010000039.1 coordinate 23,426, forward strand.
GTCATCTTTGGCCTGCTCACCATGGTGGAATATTATCCGGCTTTTATCCGGACCTGGAAACGGGGCAGGAAAACCATTTCCCTGCAAAAAACGGATTGGTATGGTTTGATGCCATTACCCCTGAGTTTTGTCCGGGAGCAGATTTTTATATATGGAACCTGCTCTTTATCCCGCATGATTCCGCAATACAAAAGACAAGGTCAGCCCCTGTAATTACCCGTCAGCAGATATTCATCACAATTTAAAATCACAATTCAAAATGGAAAACCAAATTAAACAGGTGACGCCTCCGCGTAATTCCGGCAATAAGATGCTCATTAAAGGTGCTATCATCCTTGCGATGATATTATTACTTCTGATACCGATGACTTATATTCAGCACTTAGTGAAGGAACGTGCCGAAAGAAAACAGGAAGTAACCCGTGAGGTGAGCAGCAAATGGGCTGCCGGACAAACGCTGACCGGTCCGGTATTGATGATTCCTTATAAATATTATGTTGCGCAAAAGGACAATAAAGGAGCCGGATATACCGGTTTCGCTTATTTTCTGCCGGATGATTTGAAGATTGACGGGCAGATGAATCCGGAAATGAAACATCGCAGCATATACGAGGTGGCACTTTACCGCTCCGGGTTGAAAATGACCGGACATTTTTCCCGGCCTGACTGGTCAAAATTCCGTATTGATCCAAAGGATATAATATGGAATGAAGCTAAGGTACTCATGGGCATCAGTGATATCCGGGGTATTGAAGACAGCATTGCCCTAAAATGGAACGGACAAGCTTCTGTAATTGAATCCGGCTTGCCGGAAAATGATATGATAAAAGAAGGGGTGAGCGGCGGCGTTAACTGGGGCGACAACCTGAAAGCAGAATTTGAGATAGCCATAAATATCAAAGGCGCTCAATCACTGGCTTTTGTACCCCTTGGAAAACAGACACAGGTACGGATTCGCTCCTCATGGCAACACCCTTCATTTGAGGGTGGCTTTTTGCCTGTGAACAGCCATATCGGCAGCACAGGATTTGATGCGATGTGGAAGATACCGAATACTTCCCGGCCTTTTCCGCAATCGTGGGTCAATGGAAAAATTGAGCTGCGGGAATCTGCCTTTGGGGTGCGTTTAATTGATCCCGCAGATCATTATGCCAAAAACGAACGTGCTGCAAAATATGCCCTGTTGTTTATTGGTTTAACATTCCTGGTTTTCTTCCTGGCAGAGGTGCTGCAGAAAGTGAATATTCACCCTTTTCAATACGCATTGGTGGGCATTTCGCTTTGCATATTTTACACCCTTTTGCTTTCCCTTTCTGAGTATATCGGTTTCAATAAAGCTTATGGTATTGCGGCGCTGGCAACTGTTTCCCTGATCGGCTTTTATCTTTGGCGTGTGCTGATCAACTGGAAATCTGCACTAATATTTACCACAGGGCTCAGCGGATTGTATGCGTATATATTTTTCCTGATTCAGTTGGAAGACTATTCGCTGCTGTTTGGAAGCATCGCTTTGTTCCTTGCCGTGGCAGCTGTCATGGTAGTCACAAGAAAGATAAACTGGTATGCTATTGGGAGATAAGATTAGGCTGAAACGAACTTTTTATTGGTATCAAGGCTGAACATGATCCCGATCCATGAAATCATTTAACTAAGGGCAGGAATAAATTATTGATCGTTGCCTGATATAAGCTGCCGACGTACTCCGTTGCGTGACAGGCATAAGTGGTAATGCGCGCCTGAGAAGAGCCGGGACTACCGGGCATATCCTGTTCCCATACCGCCGGATTATGGTTAGCCGTAACATTAAAGATCTTATACTGTGCATGGGTAGAAGGCACCTCAATGAGATAATCACAGGCATCTGCAAAAGAGAAAAAGGTGCTTAGATAATTATTGGCATTGCCGGTATAAGCCGTATCGCCCTTGAAATACAGGCCGGGAAACACCTCGGTGTCGGATTAAATAAGACGGACATAATTGCTGTTCTGCTCATAGGAATTCAGAATGAGGATATCCAGCTCCGCTTCCGCGTATCCTACAAAGCTGACCTTTAAAGGAAGATAATAATAGCTATAATGACAGGTGTATTGTTTCCTGCAGGCGGGAGCAGCAATGGTGAATATCCATAGTATGACGAGGGAAAATTTCTTCACCACATATTGATTTTGACCATAAAGGTACAACAATCAGAGATTCATTCCTGTACTCTTTTTTCGATAATAACCGCTATACGCAGGCATAAATCTCATTTTATTTACCCGCTATTCGATTATCTTTGTAGCCTATGTCATCAACCACTCATTTTTACCCGCTCAGGGTGAAGGATATCAGCCGGGAAACCCCGGACTGCGTTTCTATCAGCTTTGATATCCCGGAAGAATTATCCGGCTTATTTCAGTATAATCCCGGTCAGTATCTGACCCTGCGTACCCATATTGGCGATACGGAAGTACGGCGCTCTTATTCCATTTGCAGCGCCCCTGCGGATCAGGAACTGCGCATAGCCGTTAAGCAGGTGGATATGGGAAAATTCAGCACTTTTGCCAACCAGGATATGAAGGTCGATGCAGGGATAGAAGTCATGCCGCCCATGGGAAAATTCAGCCCCAAAGATTTGTCGGTAAAAGGCAGGAACTACTTAGCCATTGCAGCAGGGAGCGGGATCACTCCCGTCATGAGTATCATGAAAACGATTCTGGAACAGGATGATACGGCAACCTTTACCCTCATTTTCGGAAACCGCAACCGGGGCTCGATTATCTTTAAAGAACGGATTGAAGCGCTTAAAAATAAACATCTGCAAAGACTGAGCATTTACCATGTTTTCACCCGGGAGACCATGGATACGCCTTTATTCAACGGGCGCCTGAATGCAGAGAAGATAGCGGGTTTTTGCGATAAGCTTATTGATTTGTCTCAGATTGACGAAGTGTTTATCTGCGGCCCGGAGGAAATGATCCTCAGCGTGCGGGATTATTTTCTGAAAGTACGGAAAATGGATCAGCACCAGGTACACATGGAACTGTTTTCCTCTCCGGATCAGCCCCGCCACGTCAACGAAGCGTGGGAAGAAAAGCAGCAGGCCATTGATCCTTCCAAAACCAGCCGCGTTACCGTGAAGTTAGACGGTCGTTCATTTGATATGAATCTGGGTTATGTAGGCGAAAGCATTCTGGATGCCGCCCTGCAGCAGGGCGCCGATCTGCCTTATGCCTGTAAGGGCGGCGTGTGCTGCACCTGCCGCGCCAAGCTGGTGGAAGGCGAAGTGGATATGGAAGTGAATTACGCGCTGGAGCCGGACGAGATTGCAAATAATTTTATTCTCACCTGTCAGTCGCATCCGCGAACAGAGCGCGTTGTGGTGGACTTTGATATTAAGTAAGCCGACGGTATTAAAATTCTTTTTTCATTATAAAAGTGAAGGGGCGCAGTTTAGCGCCCCTTCACTTTTTTTTATAGCCTTTTCTTGCTTTTTTCTAGTCTTTAATTTTGGTTATTTGTTGAAGGCCCCCTACCTTTGCGGTCCGAAAAGCGGAAAAGATGTTGGGATTATGAAGTGGGGAAGCTATTTGATTATGATTTTGGGATTAATTTTTAATTATTTAGAAATTAATTTTGGGGATAAGGAAAATGT
>CAZUSO010000040.1:0-26431 GCA_964622775.1 uncultured Taibaiella sp.
GCAGGAACTTACTTTGATACTTTAACCTCCGCAACAGGTTGTGATAGCGTAGTAACATTAACGCTCAGCGTCAACCCTGTTTTGGAAACAGCCATCGCTGCTACCATTTGCAGTAATGAGGTGTACAGCTTCGGTGGAAATGATTTAAGTGTTGCAGGAACTTACTTTGATACTTTAACTGCGGCATCAGGTTGCGATAGCGTAGTAACATTAACGCTCAGCGTCAACCCTGTTTTGGAAACAGCCATCGCTGCTACCATTTGCAGCAATGAGGTGTATAGCTTCGGTGGAAATGATATAAGTATTGCTGGTGTTTATGCTGATACTTTAACTGCCGCTTCGGGATGCGATAGTGTAGTAACATTGACGCTCAGTGTCAACCCGGTGCCGACTCCTGTAATTACCGAAACTTCAAATCCTGCTACCTGTGGCGGAGACGAAGGCAGCATTACCCTTAATGGACTTACCGCCGGTTCCGCTTATTCCGTAGCATATAATAAAGAGGGCGTTCCGCAAACACCGCAGTCGCTTATTGCCGATGGATCCGGTCATGTTGTCCTGAGTATATTAAGCAGCGGTGCTTATACCAATATTATTATAACCGATCCGGTAACGACCTGCTTTGCCACAACACCTTTATCGGCTGCTTTAACCGACCCTCAGTTTGTCATTTCCGTTACACCGTTCGATAATACCGATTGTATCCATCCCGATGGATCCATCATGGTCAGCTCCCCCCTGCTGGTCAGCGGACAGTCCTATACCTGGTATTGCAACGCCATGAGCGACACTCAGACTGCTGTGGCAGACGCTATAATTATTGACAGCCTTGAGCCGGGCGCTTATGCCGGAATATGGGTGTATGATGCCACTACACAATGCTTTTCCGATACGCTTGCTTCAGTAATAATAGGCGGGGTAAGCTTTACGGATATCGCATCCTCCAGCTCCGCCGGCACCCGTCACCAGGCGGAAGGTATTGTGGATTATGCCAATGAATCCTGTGAGCTTATAGCCACGATTAATTCCGGCAGTAACGATTTGGGTAATGTTACGGCGCAGGTTACGGTTGGAGCAGTAGTGTCAGGCACAGGCGAGCCATATATAACCCGCTATTTCGACATCGAAGCTTCCGGCATCGGCGGGGGAACGGTAACGCTTTATTTTACTCAGCAGGAATTTGACGATTATAACGCTTTACTGAATAATATCTCCGGTACGTATCCGCCGATTGGGCCTGAAGGCGAAAATCTTCAGATTACGGCTTTCCACAGCGACCCTGGCAGCGGTAACGGCCCCGGCGGTTATGATACCGCTGCGGCTAATAAAGAAGTGATTCCGGCAACCGTAGTATGGAATGCTTCGGCTAACCGCTGGGAGGTAACCTTCACAACAACCGGCTTCTCCGGTTTCTTTGCACATACCAGCAGCTCCGGCAGTCCGCTTCCGGTTAAACTGGTTGACGTCAGTGCGGTAAATCTGGGCGCTACCAACCGTGTGGACTGGAGCACTGCTAAAGAAACCGATGGCGACCGCTTCGTGATTGAGCGCAGTGTTGATGGCAAAAACTTCAGCAGTATCGGTACGATGGACGCAAAAGGCATCTCCCAAAGCCGTTACAGCCTGATAGATGCCAAGCCGTTTAACGGGCTGAACTACTACCGCATTGCAGTGCTGAATAATGACGGCAGTCGTTTTTACAGCAAGCTGGTAAGTGCAAGGGTAGATGCAGGCAGACTACAGATTGAAGCCTACCCGAACCCGGTTAAGGATGAGCTGACGATAAAAGCTACCGGCGTAGTAACTGGTACAGGAGTTTTATTGCTGATGGATGGATTAGGCCGTGTATTAGACCGTACAACTATCGAAAGTAACAGCTTGACGAAATTGCGCATGGAGCATTTTTCCCAGGGTGTGTATTTGCTGAAATACCAGGATGATACAACAACCCGTACCATTAAGGTGGATAAGAAATAACGTATTCAGGGGTGGAAAAAATCTGACCGGATTATGCATAATCCGGTCAGATTTTTGTACTATGATAATCATGCTCATTTTCTTTATACGATGTCATGCTGAGCATGTTGAAGCACGCTCCCATAAGGCTCTGGCTGACGGTCGAAGATGTTGCCCTTCGACATACTCAGGGTGACATGCGTTTGGGGGCATGCTTGTTGAGATTACTTCGTACCTGCCAATGACCACATGTTTTGGCTTTAGTCCATGTTCTGCCGTTGGTATTTTCAACAATACGAGTGACACAACCTCCTCAACCAATCCAATAAGGTGGCTCCAGAATCCGGAGTTATAGCCCGTTCCTGCAATTATATTTTCTATAAATTCTGTAAAAATTCCAGCAGGAGGACTGCCCGGCTGCTCTAATTCTCCTCAAAACCATCTCATTTTGAAGCGCAAGTATTATCTTTGCTATACAACATAACCGGAACGATTTATGGCAAATTCGAAGCCCTCAGCAACTGATAATGATAAATTATCCTTTGAAGAATTTAAAAAGGAAGCGCTTGCCGATTACGAGCTGGCGGTTGCCAGCCGTGAAGCCAGCCTGATTGGACGTAAGGAAGTACTTACCGGAAAAGCTAAGTTTGGCATCTTCGGCGACGGAAAAGAGCTCCCCCAGATTGCCCTGGCGAAATGCTTTAAACCCGGCGACGTCCGCTCGGGGTACTATCGCGACCAAACGCTGATGTTTGCTACCGGAATGAGCAATATCGAAGCCTTTTTTGCACAGCTCTACGCTAACCCGGACACAGAGGCCGAGCCGGCTTCAGCCGGAAGGATGATGAATGGACACTACGGAACCCGCTGGCTGGATGAACAGGGTAACTGGAAGGATCTTACGCTGACTCCCAACTCCACCAGCGACATCTCCCCAACTGCAGGGCAGATGGTACGCGCTTTAGGTGTGGCCTATGCCTCTAAACTGTATCGCAACGCCGAAAGCCTGCAATCGGGGTTTGAAAATTTTTCCAAAAACGGGAATGAGGTCAGCTTCTGTACCATTGGTGACGCCTCAACCTCAGAAGGGCTTTTCTGGGAAACGCTTAATGCCGCCGGCGTACTTAAAGTACCTCTGGCAATCTGTGTCTGGGACGATGGCTATGGCATATCAGTGCCCCGTGCTTTTCAAACATCCAAAAACTCTATTTCCGATGCCGCCTCCGGAATGCAATATGACGGTAAATTAGGAAGCGGTGTGGATATTTACCGGGTAAAAGCCTGGGATTATCCTGCCCTTGTAGATACTTTTCAAAAAGGCGTCGCGCGAATCCGGGAAACCCATATTCCGGCATTATTTCATATTCAGGAAGCTACTCAACCACAGGGTCACTCTACGTCAGGGTCGCATGAACGCTACAAAAGCAAAGAAAGGCTGGCTTGGGAAAAGGAATGGGACTGTATCCGCAAAATGGAAGAATTTATTCTGGAGAATGCAGTTGCGACGCAGGAGGAACTGGACACTATAAAAGAAACGGCAAAGGATAAAGCCCGTAATGCCCGACAGCAGGCCTGGAGTAAATTTCTGGAACCCGTTAAAGCACAAATTGCCGAAGCAACCCGCCATATCAACCAGGTCGTGTTTGAAGGCGGTGCGCATGCACCGGCAATTGCTGCCTTAGCCCAGGAGCTGAATGCCGTCAAAGAGCCGATCCGTAAAGATGTGATGCGCACTATCGGCAGGGTATTGGCGCTTGCCGGGAATACCGGCAGCCAGGCAGCACGAAATCTGAGCAATTATTACCAGCAATTAAAAGAAGAAGCGTCAGACAAGTATAATTCCGGATTATATTCCCGGTCAGACAAAGCCGTAAGCCATATTTCCGATGTGGCGCCTGTTTTCACGGATCAAAGCCCGGTAATCAATGGTTTTGAAGTATTGAATAAGTTTTTTGACGAAACCCTGAAATCCAATCCTGCCGTTTTCGCATTTGGAGAGGATGTCGGGAAAATAGGCGATGTCAACCAGGCATTTGCCGGTTTGCAGGACAAATACGGCGATCTTCGGGTGGGCGATACCGGCATCCGGGAAGCGACCATTATCGGTCAGGGTATCGGGATGGCGTTGCGCGGTCTTCGCCCGATTGCCGAGATACAGTATCTGGATTATCTCCTCTATGGATTACAGCCGCTCAGCGATGATGTGGCCACTTTGCAATACCGCACTAAGGGCGGGCAAAAATGTCCGCTGATTGTGCGTACGCGCGGTCATCGCCTGGAAGGTATCTGGCACAGCGGCTCACCTATGGGTCTTATGCTGCATGCCCTGAGAGGCATGCACATCTGCGTGCCCCGCAATATGGTGCAGGCCGCGGGCATGTACAATACGCTTCTGCACAGCGATGAACCGGCTATTGTGGTGGAATGCCTGAACGGCTATCGGCTCAAAGAAAAGCTGCCGGACAACCTGATGGAGCGAACGGTGGCTTTCGGGATACCGGAAATCCTGCATGAAGGTGAGGATGTTTCCATTGTTTCCTATGGTTCCACACTTCGCGTTATTGAAGAAGCTATGGAGTTGTATCTCCGTCCGCAGGGAATCAGCTGCGAGCTGATTGATGTCCAGACTCTCCTGCCTTTCGACACTACACACCGTATTGTGGAATCACTGAAAAAAACCAATCGCATTGTATTTATTGATGAAGATGTCCCCGGCGGAGCATCCGCTTATATGTTCCAGCAGGTTATGGAACTGCAGGGTGGCTACAAATGGTTAGACGTAGCCCCCCGAACCATTACGGCACAGGCGCACCGGCCTGCTTATGCAACCGATGGCGACTATTTTTCAAAGCCCAATGCAGAGGATATCACTGCGGTGATCAGCGCTATGATGCAGGAATAATATTAAGAAGCTTTAAAAATTAAACCGTCACGCTCCTGATATTGGAAGGTGACGTTTTTTTAACCATGGGAAAAATTTCTTTAATAATTCTGAGCCTTTGATAAGGGAAGCACCTTGCTTTGCAATCAAGCTCCGCCAGTTAATTCAACATCGGCTGTCGGCTCCTTCCTGTAATAATTTGTCTAATCATCACCTCCACAAGGCATTCCTTTAAAGGTACCTTTACTCAACCAGTCAAAAGCATCAAACAAGCATGACTTTCCCGAATCGTTTGAGCCAACCACCAAAATAAGTTTGGACGTTTCCGGAATGTCAGCTATTGTGAAGTCGGTAAACCGTTTAAAATTTTAAACGAATACCCTCTGTTAGTGCAGACTCTAATTCCCAAGCTTATGAATTTTTAAAAAATACAAATCGGTATAACATAAAATAAATCAGAGGAATGACTCTGGCAGATAAAATAAGAAGACAAAGCTGTATAAATTATCAAAATGCCCGGGAGTTCAATCCGGGGGATTTATTGGTTATTGTTAGTGATTTCAGCGCAACCCACCCCGAAGCGCGGATAAAACAGAAATTGCTACCGGCTCCGGTAAACTTTTGAAAATTTTGCTGTAATCACGGATTTTTGATATTGAAACATGGCGCCCTGAATTTGGCAAAGATGGTGACGAAAAGCGATGAGTTAACAGCGTCTGTCCATCGTTCCCCACCCGCATCTTATTGTAAAATGTAACCATATAAGACAGGAGCTGTGTGTGACTTTTATTATACTGATGAATTTTATAGATATAATAGTTGTCGTTTTAATTTTCTTTTATTACCTTAACATCCTTAAATTCGCATTCCCAAAATTACGAGGCAATCGAAATTCCCCGTATTATCAGGTTGTACTCCTCAAATGTCGGAATAGTTGGAGCAATCGGTCCGTGGAAGGTAAACAATCAAAAAATCGTATTAACATTTAACGCAGATTATGGAAGCTGTACCCGCTAAAAAGAAAATGAGTGCTAAAACTGTTGATCTCAAAAAAGAACTTCACAAATATTTCGGATTCGATAAGTTCAAAGGAGAACAGGAAGCTATTATTAAAAGTATCCTTTCGGGGAAAGACACCTTTGTGATTATGCCCACCGGCGGTGGTAAATCATTATGTTACCAGTTACCGGCTCTGATCAGCGAAGGCGTTGCCATTATTGTTTCGCCGCTTATTGCCCTGATGAAAAATCAGGTGGATGTGATACGGGGCTACAGCGATAACGATAATATAGCGCACTTCCTGAATTCCAGTCTCAGCCGGGTGCAACAACGCAAGGTGAAAGAAGACCTCGTGGCCGGAAAAACCAAAATGCTTTATGTGGCGCCGGAAACCCTTACTAAAAAGGAAAATGTCGAGTTTTTTACTGATATTAATATATCTTTCGTTGCTGTGGATGAGGCACACTGTATTTCGGAATGGGGCCATGACTTCAGACCGGAGTACCGCAAGCTGCGCAGCATCATAACCGAAATTGATCCTACACTCCCCATCATTGCGCTGACGGCAACAGCAACGCCAAAGGTCCAGGACGATATTGAGAAGAATCTGGAATTAAAAGAGCCCGACATATATATCGCCTCGTTTAACCGCCCGAATCTTTATTATGAAGTGGTGCCTAAAACCACCAAGACACAGGTGCTGAAACACATGGTGCGCTTCATTCAGCAACAGGGCAACCGAAGCGGAATTATCTATACGCTCAATCGTAAAACAACCGAGGAGCTGGCCAAAACTTTAGAAGCTAACGGGATTCGCGCCGTTGCATATCACGCCGGGCTGGAAGCCGGATTGCGCGCCAAACGTCAGGATGATTTCCTGCGGGATGATGTGGAAGTTATTGTGGCTACTATCGCTTTCGGGATGGGGATCGACAAACCCGATGTAAGGTTCGTCATGCACTATAATATTCCGAAATCGTTGGAAAATTATTACCAGGAAACCGGTCGCGCCGGTCGCGATGGTATGGAAAGCCGGTGTATCCTGTACTATTCCTATAAAGATGTTCAGAAGTTAGAACACCTGATGCGCGACAAGCCGCTGAGTGAGCGGGAAATGGGTGCACAACTGATCACGGAAACCGTGGCCTTTGCCGAAAGCGGCGCCTGCCGCCGACGCCAGTTGCTGCATTATTTTGGAGAAATTGATAAGATTGAAAATTGTAAGCATTGCGATAATTGTTGCCATCCGAAAGAAAAGCTGGATGTCAAAGACAGCGTAAAAATTGTACTGGACGCCATTTCCCAATTAGATGAACGTTTCGGCATCGAATATGTAGTAGATGTGGTATTGGGAAAAAATAATCCGCAGATCAAAACCTTCCGTCACGACAAACTGAAAAGTTTCGGCGCCGGATTAGTGATGGAAATGAACGATACATTCTGGCAGTCCCTCATCCGCCAAATGATGCTGGAAGACTTTATCCGGAAAGATATTGAAGAATACGGACTGCTGAAGATAACACCAAACGGGCACAAGTTCCTGAAAAAGCCGTATTCGATAAAGGTAGCGCTCAACCACCAGTACCGGGATATGGAAAGCGAGGATGATGATGAACAGGTGAACCCGGGTGTGGGGGGCTCTGCCGACCCGGTATTGCTGGATATGCTAATCCAGTTACGCAAAAAAGTAGCTAAAGAAAAGAACCTGCCGCCCTTTGTCATCTTCCTGGAAAATTCTCTGGAAGATATGGCGCTGAGCTATCCGACTACTATGGCGGAATTGGAGAAAATCCAGGGTGTCAGTAAAGGTAAGGCATTAAAATACGGGAAGAAATTTGTGGAAATGATTGACCAGTATGTTGCCGAAAATGACATTGAAAAGCCGGATGATTTTGTGATGAAAAATGTGGCCAATAAAAGCGGTTTGAAAGTTTTCATCATTCAAAATATCGACAAGAAAATTCCCCTGGAAACCATTGCCAGGAATAAGGGTATCACGGTAGAAGAACTGATGTCTGCTATGGAAGCTATCGTTGCAAGCGGCACCCGGTTGAATATCAATTATTGCATCGACGGGCAATTAGATGAAGATGAACAGGAAGATATCTTTGATTTTTTCCGTAGCGCTGAAGATGACGACCTGGATCTGGCCTATGAAGAATTTAAAGACAATGATGTCAGCATGGAGCAATTGCAATTGCTGCGTATTAAATTTATGAGCGAGTACGCCAATTAGGTGCGAATCTGTTGTCCATAGTACCATGCCAAAATCACAAAAGGATAAATGTTTCATCGTTGGTGATAAGACAAAAGTCCCTAATGTCCGCTAATGCGGATTGCAAGTTCTGTTTTATCAGTAGTTCCGGATATCCTGCTCTGACATTCTGAAGGGTTCAAAACGATAAGATTGTAAAAGTCGTATTGGTTTACACAACTTACCATTTTGTTTTTGGTAAAAACACTAACGACAGGATAATTGTCTCGCAGATATTGCTGATGGACGCAGATATAAGTGTATCACCTACCCGGCCTGTGCCGTGGGGGGGCTCAGCCACCACTATTGACAGATCGTTATGACGGCAGGTTTTTTGTTGATGAAACCAACAGCGGGTGAATGATTGTCCTACAGATATTGCAGATGGCACAGATAAAAAGCGTATCATCTGCCCCGGCTGAAGTTAAGTACTCTTGCCCATGCCTGATGCGCAGGAAACATTTCCACCAAAACCGTGTCGGATTCTTCAGACCCGGAAATTTTTTGGCTGAAACGAGCCGTAATTATTCCTATTTTTGCAAATTCTTTCAAAAACCCCTGGTATCAATATGGCATCCACCGCTTATGTAAGCAGTAAAATAGAAAACGGCATTGCAACGGTTGAGTTTTTTCATCCGGCAGGCAATTCCTTACCCGGCGATATCCTGTCCCGTTTATCGGACACTATCACAAGCATTGGTCAAAACCCGGATGCAAAAGTTATTGTGCTGCGTAGTGGCAGTGAAAAGGCGTTCTGTGCAGGTGCTTCATTTGATGAGTTGGTGGCCATTAACGATGCGGCAACCGGTCAGGTATTCTTTAACGGTTTCGCTAATGTGATTAATGCCATGCGCACCTGCGGCAAGCTGATAATAGTCCGTGTGCAGGGCAAAGCTGTTGGCGGAGGCGTAGGGCTTATTTCCGCAGCGGATTATGCCATTGCCCGGAATACGGCATCGGTAAAACTGAGCGAATTAGCGGTTGGTATCGGACCATTTGTAGTAGGCCCCGCCGTGGAAAGGAAAGTAGGTACTGCCGCTTTTTCTCAATTAGCCATTGATGCCACAGGATGGCAAAGTGCAGCCTGGGCTATGCAGCATGGTATGTATGCCGCTGTTTATGAAAACATAGAAGATGTAGATGCCGCCGTATCAGGACTGGCAGCGCAATTAGCCAGCTTTAGCCCGGAAGCGATGCTGGAATTGAAAAATATTTTTTGGAAAGGCACGCAACACTGGGATCAGTTGCTTCCCGAACGTGCCGCTATCAGCGGCCGCCTGGTGCTGAGCGATTTCACTCGTAATGCTATCACCGCTTTTAAAGCAGGGAAATAAATCCCGCTACACCATCACAGGAAAGCATTTTATAATATTGTATGATAGAAAAGCTGGAGGCGCTGAAGGCGCGGTTTGACGAGTTGGGAATTGCACTGACCAATCCCGAGGTGGTTCAGGATAATAAACGATTCACACAATTATCGAAAGAATACCGGAAATTAGAGCCGTTAGTAACTGCCTATAAAAATTACCGAAACACGATAGATTCCATTGCATTCGACAAAGAAGTTCTTGCAACGGAATCTGACGAAGAACTCCGTATCCTGGCCAAAGAAGAGCTCCAGCAACATGAAGCTAATAAGGAACAATCAGAGGAATATATTCGTCAACTGCTCATCCCCAAAGACCCTCAGGATGAAAAGAATGCTATTCTGGAAATCCGGGCGGGAACAGGGGGTGACGAGGCCGGCATCTTTGCCGGAGACCTATACCGGATGTACCTGCGGTTTATTGAAAAAAAAGGCTGGAAGGCTGCCGTGCTAAGTGAAACGGAAGGTACGGTGGGCGGATATAAGGAAATACAGGTCGAAGTAACCGGCGAAGACGTATATGGCACGCTGAAATTTGAAAGCGGTGTCCACCGGGTGCAACGGGTACCGGCAACAGAGGCCAGCGGCCGGGTGCATACATCCGCAGCTACCGTTGCTGTTTTGCCCGAAGCTGATGAGGTTGATTTTGAATTGAAAGAAAGTGATGTGAAGATGGAAACATCCCGCAGCGGCGGCGCCGGGGGGCAGAATGTCAACAAAGTGGAGACTAAAGTGATGCTGACGCATATACCGACCGGGACGGTGGTGATTTGCCAAACCGAACGTACCCAGTTAGGCAATAGGGAAAAAGCCATGCAGATGATGCGTACCAGGCTCTACGAAGAAGAGGTGCGTAAGCATGAAGCGGATATTGCCAGTCGCAGAAAAAGCTTAGTCAGCACCGGTGACCGCTCTGCCAAAATCAGGACCTACAATTACCCGCAGGGAAGAATTACGGATCACAGAATAAACATGACCGTTTATGCATTGGATGAATTTATGGATGGCGATATCGGCGCTATGACAGAGGCATTGCAATTTGCTGAAAACGCTGAAAAAATGAAAGCCGGGGAAAGTGTGTAATTCTTTGAACAAGAACTTATAAATTTGACAAGCTTTTATCTATCTTACACCACGATTTTTTATTAAACCAATCAGGTATTCGACAAATGAAATTTGATCTTATCGATGTTTTAGAAACAATTTTTCGCCGCCGGAAGTTTATCCTGCTGATTACGGGTTGCGCGTTGATCATCGGGGCGCTTTTTTGTTTTCTGCAAAAAAACGAATATACCTCGCAGGCCATTGTAATCGTGAAAAGCCCGCAGATCATGGATCGGGGCAGAACATATCATGTAACCGGATATGACCCCACTGTTTTCTTTGCAACCAATGATGATGTGGATCATGTGGTCACCATTGCCAAGAGTGATGCTCTTGCCCAGTATATTGTGGATAAATTCGGGCTCATGAAGGAGTACGGCTTTAAGATGCGGGATAAGGCTACCGATAAATTCAGGAAAAAATTTACGCTGACACGGAATGATACTAAAAACATTGAGCTGTCTTTTACCGGTACCGATCCGCAAAAAGCTTTTGAGATCACTCAGGAGATTGTCAATCATATCGAATCCGTTTACCAGGATTATTTTAATACTATTGACCGCGATATGGTGAATATGCTGGAGGAAAAGATTGAACACATGAAAGATACCCTTGTGGTACTGGATGATTCGATTCGCAATATCCGGAATACCTATAATCTTCAAAACGTCCTGCTGCCGACCCGTGGTGTGGTTGTTCAGGGTAATGTCAATATCTCCGGCACCAGCTCATCTGCTATGGAAATGCTGCAGGAGGTTGTTTTTCTGAAAGACGCGTATGTCACGAAAGTGAACGAATTTACCGGGCTGGCTCAGGAATACATGGGTAAGGCAAAAAGAAATACTTCCCTGTTTTATCGTGTACAGGATGCCTATGTTCCGGATAAGCCTTCTTTCCCCAAGATACCCATAGTGCTGATGATTTGTTTAGCCGGAGGCTTGCTGTTCAGCGCTTCGCTCGTTTGTATGATGGAGTATTACCGAAGACTTAAGCAGCAATAATTTCTTTAAATGTTATTAATATGGAGCAGCCAACCGTCAGATATGAAAAGCGCATAGGGTTATTGTCCGGCGCCTTGTTGCTGACTTGTGTCGGATTGTTCGCCTTTACCAATAATTATTTTTTCCTGGCGCCCCCGTTTGTACTGTTGATCGTGTGCTGGGCGCTGCTCAACTGGAAAAGTCTTTTTTATCTTCTCCTCTTTTGTATCCCGATTTCCATTGATATCACGATCATTGACGGAAAACTCAGCACTTCGTTTCCCGACGAGCAGATGATGTGGCTTTTTACGCTGCTGTTTCTGTTCATTGCAGTAACGAATAAACGATGGAAGCTGCCCGAATGGTTTTTGCGTAATACGGTCACCTTTATTATAGCGCTTCAGTTCCTGTGGCTTATTGTTGCGGTTTTATTCTCGGAAAATTTACTGTTCTCGCTTAAATATCTTTTAGGGCAATCCTGGCTGATGATATGCTATTTGCTGTTTCCGGTTTTGATTTTCCGGGAAAAGAAAGATTTTATCAGGGCTTTTTGGGTATTTGCCGTTCCCTTTATTGCCTATACCATCTTTGTTTTTTCCTGGCATGCCACGCACCATTTCGGGTATTGGGAATCTAACAGGGTAGTCCTGCCTTTTTATATGAACCATGTGGATTATTCCACCGCATTATCCATGTTTTTCCCGCTTCTGCTTACCGGCTTTCAGTTGACACGTAAAAATAAGCTGCTGGAGCGCCTGATCATTCTTGCCCTCCTTGTTTTTTTTATTGCAGCCATTTCTGTGGCAGGTTCCCGGGCAGCCATGCTGGGCATACTTTTTGCATTGTGTATTGCATTTGCCATTCGGAAAAAGATTGTCAACTGGGTCATGCCGGTTCTGTATGCTTTCATAATAGCGGCGGTAGTTTTGCTTGTCAGCAATAACCGTTATTATGATTATCGGCCGGATATGAAATACACCGCTACGCAACAAACATTTACCGAAACCGTGGTAGCGATGTTTCAGGGCACGGATATGTCTTCCATGGAACGCTTTTACCGCTGGATTGCAGCCGTCAGAATGAGCCAGGATCGGCCGCTGACCGGGGTAGGGCCAAATAATTTCTATGACTACTATAAAAATTATGCGGTAACGGCTTTCAAAACCTGGGTGAGCCGCAATGAAGAGCGCTCTACTACGCATAATTATTACTTATTTATGCTGGTAGAGCAGGGTTGGCCCGCTATGCTGCTCTATGCCCTGCTCATTCCTGCCGTATTGGCGCAGGCGCAAAAGACCTATCATCTGGCAAAAGACCCGTTTTATAAAAAAGTGACGATGGGCCTGATCATGGTGTTTGCCTCCGGATTCGTTAATAATTTCTTTTCAGAATTAATCGACACCCATAAGATCGGCGCCATGTTTTATATCGCGGTTGCCCTGCTCATTGTTATCCGGCATATTGTGAAGCAACAGCAGGAGGAATCTGCGGATTCGGAAATCCCTATAACTGCTTAAAGGACGATTCCCGGTATAACTGACTCCAGTTCCGGATCAGCTGCATTCCATAAGGCGTTAAGACGGATTCGGGGTGAAACTGCATCCCGATAGAAGGATACTGCTTATGGGCAAAAGCCATCAGGGCATGATCCTGTTCGCTGTAAGCCAAAAGGTGCAGGTGGTCATTCGGGGATGCATCTATGATAAGTGAATGATAGCGCATAGCCTTAAATGACTGCGGAATATCCTTAAAAACAGGATGCGGTGGTGCCACCTGGCGGATAATGCTGGTTTTTCCATGAACCGGAACCTGTGCTTTCCGGAGGCTGCCGCCATAGAACAAGCCCAGAGCCTGATGGCCTAAACAAATGCCGAGAATAGGTATTTTATCAAAAAAATATTCAATAACAGACATAGTGATACCCGATTCCTGTGGCGTGCAGGGGCCCGGCGAAATGATGATTCGCTCCGGATTCAGGGCAATGATTGCTTCCAGAGGCAGGGCATCATTCCGGATAACCCGCACCTCTTCATGAACCCCTAAAAGGTAATGCCGTAAAATATGGCTGAAGGAATCGTAATTATCAATGAGCACCCACATGCTGGTTCAGTTTGCTGTCAAGCTGTTCAAAAAAATCATTAATGCGGTCATAAGAAAATTTCACCAGCGGGATCATCCGGCCGGTAATGCCGGCGATGACAGGGGCAACGGGTGCAATAACGAAGTAAGTCCTGGAAGCAGCGATGGTTTCCGTTTTCAGCAGGGACATTTTGGTGCCCAGCCATAAAAAGGCGCTGAATAAAAAAGTCAGCATGAAGCCATAGAGCAGGGCGCCGCCCAATTTGTCCGCCCATCCCATCATAACCATCTTTAAGGATTTTCTGATCACTTTACCGGTTATTCTCACAATAATAACCACGACCAGGAATACTAAAATATGGCAGATCATCGGCGCCCAGCGTGCAGCGACCTCCGACTGATGATCCAACAATGCGACAGCCAGGCTTCCCGATAATTTAAGCGCCGCGATAAAGCCAATAAAAACGGCCAGTACCGAAAACAGCGCTACAATAACACCTTTGCTAAAGCCTTTTATCAAGGCAATAGCTAAGAGCGTCAGGTATATGATATCAATAAACAATCGTTAATTTGCTAAAAGCCTTTTTACGGTTTCGGAAATGGATCGACCATCGGCCTGACCGGCTAATTGCTTGCCGGCAATTCCCATCACTTTACCCATGTCGGCAGAAGAGGAAGCTCCTGTTTGGGCAATGATTGCTTTGAGCTTTTCTTCCAATGCTTCTGCGGATAATTGCTTCGGCAGAAATTGTTCCAGGATGGCCAGCTCTTCCTGCTCTTTAACGGCAAGATCCGGGCGGTTTTGTTGGGTGAAAATATCCAGGGAGTCTTTACGTTGCTTGGCCATTTTTTGCAATAGCTTCAGTTCGTCAGCCTCTGACAGCATTTCTTTTGCACCAGCTGCCGTTTTTTCCACTAAAATGGCAGCTTTTATACTGCGGAGCGTACGCAGCGCCACTTCATTTTTATCGCGCATAGCCTGCTTCAACTGCTCCATTATCTGAGTTTCTAAAGACATAATTTATCAAATATGATTTTGAAATGTAAAGGTAAACAAAACTGCCACAAAAACAGCGGAGCGGGTGGTGTAGGGTGTATCCCAAATGTTGCATGTGGTGTAAGGTTTCTTGTCATTCCGAAAAAATGTACCGTCATTCCGAAAAGAAAATCCCGGATTACGCTTAATCTGATTAGGATTTTCGCATGGAGGAATCTCCTAATCGGGAAGATGGCCAAACGCCCGGGAGATTCCTCCGCTCCATAAAATTTACTGCGCTGCGTTCCGTAAGTTTTACTTCGGTCGGAATGACGACCGCTTATATGCTTCACCCGGAATGACGATACCTTTTACATTCGGGAGATTGCTCCGGTGCGACAATTTGGGATGCACCCGGTGGTGTATCCCAAATTGCAGCGCATCTGTCTGCTATCATTGTTGATGGAAACGTCAATGTAATACGTGATTTGACAGAAAATGGAAAATGCTTGCCGTTGACAGCTTCGGATTGCAAATGACCAATGTATGATGTACTTTTATAAACCCTTTGAAAAATGCTCAAACAATGAAAAAATATTACTTATTGCAATCGTACTGATAATGGCCGGTATAGTATATGCTCAAAATGTATATATTCCCGATGCCAACTTTAAAAATTACCTGCTTGGCAACACAGGTATCAACACCGATGGAGATGATGGAATATCGCTGAGTGAAGCGGCGGCATTTACAGGTACGATATCTCATGCAGGAGGAGAATATGATGCTTTTGATGATTGGATACCTGATAACCCCTTTAGCGATTTAACTGGAATCGCCGCTTTTACGAATCTGACGGGATTATATATTCCACATAATAATTTAGCCTCTATAGACCTGAGCGCGAATACGGCATTGACTACGTTAGATTGTGGATACAATGGTTTAATTTCTTTAGGTCTGAGCGCGAATGCGGCTTTGACTTCCGTAGTTTGTGAAAACAATAATTTAAGCGCATTAAATCTGAATGCAAATACGGCGCTGACTTCGTTACATTGCAAGGGCAATGGTTTAACTACCTTAGACCTCAGTATGAATACGGCATTGACTGATTTAGAATGTGGCGGCAATGACCTGGTCGCTTTAAGTCTGAGTACAAATACAGCGTTGGGCTCATTATCCTGTTACGGAAATCAATTGAGCGCCTTAGACCTGAGTACGAATACTGCGCTGACTTATTTACATTGCGCTGATAACAATATAACATCATTAGACCTGAGTGCGAATCTTGCCCTGACACTCTTATGGTGTTTCGATAATCAATTAAATGTTTTGGATATAAAAAACGGGAATAGTTCCAATATCCAATATTTTATGGCCAATGGCAATCCCGACCTTACCTGCATTCTGGTGGATGATGCTGCATATGCTACTGCCGTCTGGTGGAATTTGGTGGACGCCCAGGCATATTTTAGTGAAGATTGCCAGATACCAGTAGAAGAGATAACTGTTGCGATAGCTACGCAGAATAACGTGCCCGCCGAAATCACGGTTAACAACGGCACTTTGCAATTGACATCTACAGTAATCCCTGCTACATTCAGTCCGGGTGTGGTTTGGAGTATCGTGCCGGTTACCGGGAGTGCCAATATCTCTGCCGCCGATTATTTTGTTGACGCCGGTGGCTTGGTGACGGCTACCCAAAATGGTACTGTGTATGCAAAAGCTGTATCCGTTGTAAATCCTGATAAAAGCGACTCTCTCCTGATCACCATTTCCAATCAGGGAGCAGGCGTTCAGGACATCACATCGCAAGACCGTTTCAGTATTTATCCCAACCCGAACAAAGGACGATTTGTGCTGGAAGGCCCTGCAACCGGCCTGGGAAGCGACACCCTTGTTATTACTGGTATGTCGGGACAACAGGCATATACACAAACTACAACAGTAACCGGCAATAGGTTGCACATGAAAATAGGGGCTGAGGGCTTAACGCCGGGGGTCTATTATCTGTCTTTATTCAGAGATGGAGCAAGGATAGTGATAAAGAAATTCACAAAGATGTAGTAGTGGGCTGGAAGCAGAATGGTGATTAGAAAATACCTTCACCATATCCATGACGGGAAAGAGGCCTTTTGCATCCTGTTAAAATAACCACAGCCGTTCCACGTTTATATAAAGATCACCAAACACTTTCCGGACATTTGACACAGAACAATATTTGGTGATTTTGATGTATCTTACATTGATTTTTCATAAAATTGCTTATTGATATCTTTCAATCGTATTTCGTTTATTTATGCTCCGGCAAAATATTTTTTGTGTAATTGTATTGCTGCTATTGATGATTTCAAACCGCTCCGCGGCACAAACCAATATGGAAGTATTCGGACAAAACCGTGTGCAGTACAAAAGGTTTACATGGAAATATTTTGAAGCAAAACATTTTAAGATTTATCATTACGACCGTGCAGGAGCAGACCTTGCCCGCTATGTGGCTGAGCAGGCCGAACAGGATGTTACCGCCGTGGAAGACCGGCTTGGCGGGCGTTTTCCCGACTGGTTGAATATTATTATCTATAATGCTTATGATGATTATCAACAAAGTAATATCGGCTTTAAGCCGGATGGTCAGCTTGAAAATAACCAGGCCGGTACGGTAGATCTGGTCGGTGATAAGCTCACCATTTATTTCACCGGAAATCATGCCGACCTGAAGCTACAGTTGCGGCGCGGAATAGCCACGGTAGTCATGGAGCACATGATGTTCGGCGATAACCTGCGTGAAATGGTGCGCAATGCTGTTGTGCTGAATTTGCCACCCTGGCTTACGGAAGGCTATATCGGCTATGTGGTAGAAGGCTGGACTTCCGATGCCGATAATACGTGGAAAAACCTTATGGCTGCACCCGGAAAGGTGTATTTCGATGTCATTGCAGAGCAATATCCCGAACTGGCCGGTCGGGCTTTCTGGAAATATATTTCAGAGCAATACGGTGACAATAACGTAAAAAACCTGCTTTACCTCACCCAGCTCAAAGGCGGACTCAATGCGGCTCTGAAGCTAAGCTTCAGCCAAAAGGAAAAGCAGGTATATGACTCTGTGGTGGCGCATTATCAAAAATTATACCGCTTCCAGTCGCAACTTTTTCAGGAGCCGGATACCTCCAGGAAGATTTATACCATTGATATTCCCAAAGACGGTAGCCGCATTCGGGATATCATGATCTCACCGCGTGGTTTTGATATTGCTTACGTAAAATGGAACAATGGGGAATACCAGGTTATCTTGCAGAAAACGGCGTTCCGCGAAAAGGAAAACGCAACGGCTGTGCTGCTGAAAGGTGGCGTGCTGAACCGTAAAGAAAAGGACGATCCGGATTATCCCCTGCTGGCCTGGTCCAATACCGGCTACAAACTGGGAATCATTTATAATTTCAAAAACCGGATCCGCATCAAAATCTATGATGCCATAAAAGGAAAAACGCTGACTTATACTACGCGAGCCACCCGCTTCGACCGGGTATTGGGCTTTACCTTTATGGAAGATGATGACATGCTTCTGCTTTCGGCCATCCGGAAAGGAAAATCGGATTTATTTGAATACCGGCTGAAGGGCGGACGTACCACCCAACTGACGGACGATGTCTGGGATGACCTGCAGCCGGTGTTCGTGAGCGGAGGCTCACGCAAGGGTGTTGTTTTTTTGAGTAACCGGCCTGAACCGTATATTAATATTCAGCCCCTGCCCAATGAATTGCCCGTGAAGCAGTTAAATGCCTTTTTTTACAACAGCACTACTAAAAGCATGGATCTGTTGCCGATAACACGGCTGGCTAAAGGCAATATCACCCAGGTAATTCCATACGGATTTGACAATTTCGCTTTCCTGTCCGACAGAAGCGGAGTGAGCAACCGGTATGCCGTATTATTCGGAAGGGATATGCATAATATGGATTCGGCTTATAGCGTACCGGTAACCAATTATGAAAATAGTATTCTTTACCAGCAATATAACCCGGCCAGCGGAAAAGTGGCGGATGTTATCCAGCAGGGCGATCAGTATGTGCTCTATTTCCGGAATGTCGATTTGCCGCCTCCTGCCGGTAATGCCGCCCCACAGGTGCCGGTAATACTTCCCCAGATTGATGCCCTGTCGGAGACTAAGAGCCGTATTTTGTTTTTTGATGAAAATACTATTGGTAGTAAGAAAGATCGCAAAGGGAAACAGGATGGTATGACGAATCCTGGAAACTGGCTCCATGTGCAGTCCGGCAACAGCTTCCAGACGGAATTTGAACCGACAGGCAGCGGGTTGCCACAGACTGATTCCGGCGCTATAATCATCAATCCCGCATCGCAGCAGTTTGCGCAGAAACTTTCCATAAAAAACCGTGCCGACAGCCTGGTAGTCATTGAAAGCGCCAGCGGACAGGTTACATACCTGGACAGCCTCCGGCAAAACGAACGTACGGAACGCATTGTTTACGTGGACAGTACTTACCTGCAGATGCGGCCGCAGGTTTACCGCCTTGCCTTTAAGCCGGATTTCTTCAGCGCCAGAATTGATAACAATATTATCTTTAACCGCTACCAGGCTTATACCGGAAATGGCGGACAATACAGTAACCCCCCGCTTGGCGGTATGTTCACGGCCAGCCTGATTGATAAAATGGAAGATTATCGCTTTACCGGAGGCATTCGTGTTCCGATTGATTTTTCATCAGTGACCTATTTACTGCAGTTTCAGAACCTGAGGCGAAGGGTGGACTGGGGGCTGACCTTCCTGAAGAATGATGAGAAGCATAATTACCGGTTTATGCTGGGTTCCGCACAGGGCGGCACGGTGGTGGAAGAGCCGGGAAAGACCACACTTAACATGATTCAGGGTGATGTCTCATTTCCCTTTGACAAAGTGAAAAGTGTACGGATGCAACTGGGCCTGCGGGAAGACCGGATGATCATAAAGGCCCAGGATCCCATAGGGCTTGCTTTACCTTCGACTAAAGAATACTGGGTTATGAGCCGTGTGGAATTTGTACACGACGATACCAAAAATCCGACGCTTAATATATGGAACGGATTGCGCTTTAAGCTTTTTGCCGAATATATGTATAAGCTATACAGCGATAATGAATATTACCGGCCCGCAGGCGGCTTTGACAGCACGAGATTAGGCGGCTTCTATAACCTGGGACTCGATCTTCGCTATTATAAAAAAATCTACAGGAATTTTATCGGAGCAGTGCGGGTAGCCGGCGCCCATTCCGGCGGCAATAAGCAGATCATGTACATTCTTGGTGGAGTGGATAACCCCATTCGCCCTAATTACAGTAATGCCATGCCGCCGTCTGAAAAGAATACCTATGCGTTTCAGGCTCTGGAAACGAACCTTCGGGGTTATCCGCAGAATGCGCGGAATGGCAACACCTTTGCCGTCGTAAATGCCGAATTACGCTTTCCTGTATTGGGCACACTGATGCGGCGTCCTGTTCGCTTCACGGTATTGAAGCATCTGCAGGCTGTCGCCTTCCTCGATGCAGGCTCAGCCTGGGAAGGCATTTTGCCGAATGAAGATCGCACGCGCAACCGCATAGCCTACTGGCCGGATCAATACAATCCGGTAGTGACCGTGCATATTCCGATGCAGACCTTCGGCCTGGCGGTGGGTTACGGGGTCGGTTTACGCACCATGCTATTCGGATATTTTATTCGTGCAGATGCCGCATGGAATATAGAGCGGAATTTTCAGTTTCATATTTCCTTAGGGACTGATTTTTAATAATCACAAAATAAAGGCCGGCTCAGGCTTTCCATTTTCTCAATATTAAAGAAGAATTGGTTCCTCCGAACCCGAATGAATTGGACAGGAAAATGTCAAAATCCTGTTGCAGGGTTTCCGCTATGATATTGATTTTGGCCGAATGCTCATCGGGAGTTTCAAAATTGATATTGGGTGCAATAAATCCGTTTTGCATCATCAGGATGGAATAAACGACTTCACTGGCGCCTGCCATCCAGCATTCGTGTCCGGTCATAGCCTTGGTAGAACTTACCGGTGTTTTCTGCCCGAAAACATGGAAAATGGCTTCCGCCTCACTGCTGTCCCCGACAGGCGTAGAGGTGGCGTGTGCATTCACATAGCCTACTTCCTGAGCATTTATTCCGGCATCCCGCAGCGCCCGGTGGATGGAATGAACCTGACCGTCAATGCTGGGGTTGGAGATGTGTCCGGCATTGGAAGAAAAACCGTAGCCAATAATCTCTGCGAGAATATTGGCGCCGCGAGCCATTGCCGATTCATAACTTTCCAGTATTACGGATGCTGCTCCGCCGCCCGGGACAAGGCCGTCACGATCACGGTCGAAAGGACGTGAAGCTTTTTCCGGTTCTGCTTCCCGCACGGAAAACGTCCCTAATGCGTCAAAATTGAACATGGACATCCGGTTTACCTCCTGAGCTCCTCCGCAAATGACTCGTTCCTGAAGTCCGTTTTTGATAAATAAATAACCCAGGCCCAGCGCGTGAGAACCGCTGGCGCAGGCAGCGCTGACAGAGAAATTAATGCCACGTAATTTGAAGATGGTGGCTAAGTTCATGGTAACGGTGGAATTGAGCACCTGGAATACCGAACCCGATCCCAGCAGCATCGTATCTTTTTTTTCTCCCAAAAGTGCAAAGCTTTCAATTACCGGCGCCGCACTGCTGTCGTTTCCGTAAATGATGCCGGTTTCGTATTGCTCCAGAAAGCTAAGGTCGATGTCCGCTTCCGCCAGGGCTTCGGCTGTAGCCATGTATGCATATTCCGCCTGCTCCGGCATCATGATCCGGGATCGCCGGTCCAGCAGTTGCTTCAGCTCAGGTCGCGGCAGGGTGCCCGACAGTGCGGAACGATAGCCCATTGCTTTTCGCTCCGGTATATACTTTATACCCGAATGACCCTCGAACAGCGCGCGGGTTACCTCCGCTTTATTAATCCCTAATGATGAATAAATCCCCAGGCCGGTAATGACTACTCTTTGCATAATATTTATCTGATGATGTAAAAGTAATAAAGATGGGCATATTCGCGGATGCTTCCGGAAAACTTATTGGCGCATGTATAAGGTTTGTGGTTTAATTTAGATATTTTCTATTATGGATTCACAATACTTATGGGAATCTACTATAACGATTTCACGTATCATTTTTTACAAATCCTTGCATCGGTTTTGAAATGGCTTTTGGCTGAAATGGCAGATACCTCATTATTAACTCAGAGCCATTAGTATATGAGCATTTAGGGATTAACGGCATGTCGCAATAGATTTAAATGAACAGCAACTCTATACGGCGATTGATCCGGACACAGGTATAAAAGCGATGCATTTTATTAAAAATATGCATTATTCTTTACCAACCTTATAAAATGAATTATGGTCTTATTAACTTCTAGATTTTAGTTTTAAGTTAACCTGGATTTTAATTTTAAAGGGGATCGCCGAAAACCTGTTTAGAGTAGGCAAGAAAATTTTTTTTATGATGAATGACAACCCGATGAGGATGGGCACCTTAATGCCCGGAATAAGACGTCCGGTTACGTTTTATTTCATGATGATGTTTGCATTGCTGGGCACCTTTAGTGGTGCACTTGCCCAAACCACGCAAACATTTAACAATAACGGCACCTTTACCGTGCCGCCCAATGTTACTTCTGTTACCGTGGAAGTATGGAGCGGCGGCGGCGGCGGCGGCGCAGCTACAGGCAATCCGGCTGTTGGCGGCGGCGGCGCAGGCGGAAGTTATGTAAGAGGCACATTAGACGTTACACCTGGTCAGCAATTCACCGTAACTGTGGGCGCGGGCGGCACGTCTTCTACATCTACAGTAAACCCTGGTGGTGCATCCTTATTTGGCAGTGCTTCTACATTATATGCCGTAGGTGGCAATGCAGGTGCTACGGCTACTACCAATAATGGGATAGGTGCTGGCGGCGCAGCAGTTTCCACAGGGAATGTTACGTCCGGCACGAACACTGCCAGCTATTATGGTGGCGCAGGTGGTACAGCTCCGGCTACCGGTACCGGCGGTGGCGGTGGCGGCAGCGCAGGTTCTGCTTCTAATGGTAATGGTGCGACTGGTATTACCGGCGGCGCAGCGGTTACCGGCGGTGCGGCGGGTAAAACGGCGGCAAACAGTAATACTCAAACCGCAGCCGATGCTCCTGGTGGCGGTGGCGCCGGTGGCAGAGCCACCAATGGTACAGACCGTGCTGGTGGCGCTGGTGGTAAAGGACAGGTTATTGTGACTTATACTTATCCGGATTGTTCAGGTTTACCGGATGCCGGTACAGCAACGGCGACGGCGACAAACGCTTGTGCTAATACTCCTTTTACTGTTACGGCAATAGGGGCGACTGCATACATTTCAGGTATTACCTACCAATGGTACAGCAGCCCGGCAGGCGAAAACAACTTTCAGGCGATAACCGATGCTAACGATACGATATTAACGGTGAGCAACCAGACAGCACCAACGGACTATCAATTGCAGGTAACTTGTACCAATTCGGCTCTTACCGCTTCCGGCAATATTGTTTCCGTTGGGCAAAACCCTGCAAATCAGTGCTACTGTACGGCATCAGGCTCAACAACCGCCAATCAGGCTATAAGTAGTTTTTCTACTTCAGGCGGCATTACCAATATTACAAACAATAATTCCGGAACCAGTCCTAACGGTTATGTAGATTATACAGGCAGTAGCGATCCTAATATGTCTGTCTCTGCTGTTCAGACAGCTACAGTCAATTTTAGTTTTGCTTCTACCGGCAATACTCGTAAAGCAATATATGTGGACTGGGATCAAAGCGGAACTTTTGAAACATCGGAAAGAGTATATAGCAACACCGCTAACAGTCAGTCGGTAACCGGCAGCTTTCAGGTGCCTGCCGATGCATTAGCAGGAGCTACCAGGATGCGGGTACGCACCAGCACCTCTTCAGGAGCCGTAGCGGCCTGTGGCAGCCTTACATCTGGCGAAACGGAAGACTATACTTTTACGGTTGTTGCATTGCAGCCTTGTAGTGGCACTCCTGACGCAGGAACGGCAAGCGCTTCTTTAGGTGCGGCTTGCGCTTCCGATGCCTTTACCTTATCAAGCACGGGCTATACTATAGCATCGGGGCTTACCTATCAATGGTATACATCTCCGCAAGGTGCGGGTACTTTTATGCCTATCAGCGGCGCTACTGCTGCCTCTTACAATGTAACCGGACTAACATCAGCAACCGATTATCGCTTTGTGGTGAAGTGCGGCACCGACGACAGCTCAATAAGCAATATTGTAACCGTAGGCTATCACCCCTGCTACTGTATTCCAAGTATTGAAGCAACCTCTACAAGTGATGAGTTTATTACCAATGTTACTTTTGGAGGTATAAACAATACTACCTCATTAAGTGGCGGTAATAGTCATTATAATGACTATACATCGCAGGTAGCACAGGTTGTTCCCGGCTTACAGAGCACCCTGTCCGTAACCTTTCATGCCTATGGCAATGATTATGCTTATGCGTTTTTTGACTGGGATAACAGCGGAGTCTTTGGGGACGGACCGAATGAAGTTTATACTATTGCCACTAACTTTAGTGCTAACGGCCCCTATACCGTGAATATCCCTATTCCGCTAAGCGCGGCGGGTGCAACTATTCGTATGAGGGTGATGGTTCAATATTCGTACGACTCACCGGATCCCTGTAATGATGATTATAATTTAGATTATGGCGAAACGGAAGACTACAGTGTACATGTACAGACGTTAGACCAATGCACTACCGTTACGGCAGGAGCGGCGACTACAACGGCAACTCCGGTATGCCCCACCACTTCGTTTACATTAAGTGCGCCGAGCGCAACGCTGGGTGCCGGCATCACATTTAAATGGCAGAAACGCGTACCGGCAGGCACCGGCACCTGGACAAACATATCGGATGCCAATGAGCCAAGCTACACCACTACCCAGAATGAGGCTACCGATTACCGTATGTGGCTGGTATGCGCAGACGGCGGCTCCACCGATACTACTACGGTGGTCACTGTCAATCAGAACCCGCCTAATCAGTGCTATTGCACACCATCAATAGTCTATCAGGATCTGTATATACGTTCGGTCAACTTTGCAGGTATCAACAACTCAAATAATACAGGTACAAGCGGCGGCTATGCCAGCTATATTAGCAGTACGCCCGCTAACGTAACCCCTAATGTGGCATCAAATATTAGCGTAAGTTCGCACCTTGATTACTACGATGCCAATCTTTATGTATTTATCGACTGGAATCAGGATGGGTATTTAGATGGTCCGGGAGAGATGTATTTTATCGGGGATGGTATCTATGCAGACAATAATATTACCACTACTGCCAGCATTACCCCTCCTGTAGATGCCCTACCCGGCAACACCCGTATGCGGGTATTGCTGGTGAGCCTTTATAATGATGATGGCGGCGCAGGTAATCCTTGTCTGATATCAGGGCCTTATGATGCAGGAGAAGCAGAAGATTATACCGTAAATGTGGCAGCACTTCCACCTTGTACGGGAATGCCAGTTGCCGGTACTGCACAGGTTTCGCCGACATCGGGAGCACCAACCTCTAATTTTTACGCTTCCGTTACAGGTAACACAGGTGCGTCTTCTCTGGCTTATCAATGGCAGTCGTCAGAAAACGGTACGGACAACTGGACTAACGTTTCGGGCGCTACCGCACCCACTTCCAATATTACTGCTATATCTGATTATGCTACCACGTACTATCGCTTAAGAGTTATCTGTACGGAAACGTCAGATACGGCATACTCTACCGTTACGAGTTTTGAAACAGTACCCGTATTTGTAATGCCGACCAGCGGTTCCGTATCTTACACAACCTGTGGCGGTACTTTTTATGATAACGGCGGTTCAAGTGGTCCTTACTCGAATAATGCGAATGGTACGACTACTTTTTACCCGTCCACACCGGGCGCTAAAGTGCAGCTTACATTTACCTCTTACAATACAGAAGGCGATTATGACTTTATGTCAATATATGATGGTAACTCAACAAGCGCACCTGTGTTGTTAAACGACTTTAGCGGCACCGGCCTGCCTAATAACGGTAATACTTACACCTCTACGGCAGCAGACGGTTCTCTTACCATTCTGTTTACATCTGACGGCAGTTACAATTATGATGGCTGGGCGGCTACATTGGGTTGCAGTTGTACAACTCCTCCGGCAGTAACAGCCTCATCTACTGCTCCAAGCTATTGTGGTAATAATGATGGCTCTATACAACTGAGCGGTCTGCTCTCCAGCGCTTCTTATACTGTAAGTTACACCAAGGACGGAGCACCCCAGGAAGATGAAGTGATCAGCTCTGATGCATCCGGCAACCTGACGATCCCGAATCTGGGTGCAGGTGCTTACACGAATATCGTTTGTCAGACACCTCCAATGTGTCCAACCGATCCGGTGAGCGCAACGCTTATTGAAGGTCCTTTACCGGTAACCATTTCCAACACTACCGATGTTACTACCTGTGGTGTTACGGATGGTACGATGACCATAAGCGGTCTTCAGGAAGGCGCTTCATACACGATTGATTACAATATCGGTGTGGTGGCTCAGCCTGCCTTCTCCGGTACGGCAGATGGTTCGGGTGATCTGACTATGTCCAATCTGCCATCAGGAACATATTCCAATATCATTGTTGCCCAGACCGGCGGTTGCACCAGCAGCCCCTTAGGACCGGTAACGGTTGCCGCCCCGGTTAAGCCTGCTATAACCGTTTCCGGCGGAAACCCGAACACGGATTGCAGTA
>CAZUSO010000041.1:0-25980 GCA_964622775.1 uncultured Taibaiella sp.
TGCGCTGCGTTCCGTAAATTTTACTCCGGCCGGAATGACGACCGCTTATACGCTTTACCCGGAATGACGATACCTTTTACATTCGGGAGATTGCTCCGGTGAGACAATTTGGGATGCACCCTGCGTTTGGCGTTAGCCCACGAGTTGATGTCATGCATGGGTTGACCTCATGTAATGCGACAATTGGGATGCGCTTTGTTTCATTTAATGGCCGGCCACAAAATTTATTTCAAAAAACGGGATGATATTTTAACAACATTTCAAAAAATTTGTATTTTGCCTTACTTTTAAATTATTAACAACATGAATTTAAATTATCGACACTTGAAAAGTGCAATTATCTTAATAGCCGTATTGGTTTCGGGCGGCCTGGCTCATGCTCAGCTACCAGGATTTTTTCAGCGTATGCAGTTCGGCTACTCCTATATTACAGCTCAGGCGGAGTATAAAAGCAAGGATATGATAGTGGATGCTAATACCGGCGCCACTTATACGAAAGATGTAACATCGTCGGTATCTTCCCGTTTTGGCTATGGCGGCTTTTTGGGCTCTACCATTCCGGTTAAGCGCCTGGGACGTAAGAGCATGTTCGCCATTGGACTGGACTTCACTTATAACGCTTACGTCTGGGACTATAAGGTTCCGATGTTTTCCGGCTACCTGTACGATTCAACCGGCGCTATTGAAGGGCTGGACTACCTGGCTGATTTTGCATTCGACGGCGTAACCGTGCAGATGGGATTGCCGGTAAGTGCGGATTTTAAATTCGGCTGCGATGCGATTACTGATAAAACCGTTCGCTTTTGCAGCACGCTCGGAGCTGGTGTTTATCCCTCCATGTCGGCCACAGTGGATGCCAGCAATGCAGGATTCGGATTTGGAGTTACTCCCTTTGTGAAAGCAGAGTTTGGCATTATGGCCGGCTTGTGTTTTAAGATACGCGCTACTTATGCCTTTGGCAATATTCCCTTTTATAGTGAAGGAGCCAATATTTATGATTGGGTCAACTTTAAAAGCACCAGCTCGCTGACCGGCAAGCAGGCTATTTCCCTGTCTCTTATCATTATGCCGTTTTCCTGGAACTGGAACCGCACCGGCTGGTGGAATACATACTAATCCTCGATACAATAAACAACCGGTACGGCTGGCAAACCTATAAAGGTTTGCTTTTTTCATGGGTGACAGGTGAATGAATAATGGGTGGTGGCGCGAATTAGCTGATGTTCGTTTCCAAAATATTGATCACCTGTTGTATTAGAATCTCATTTCAGCTAATTCACGACACCACCGAATAATGAATAATCTCTCGTACCTTCGGAATGAATAATTACGAATTGTGAGTTTTCCTGTGCTACTTATCGCTTCATTTGTCATTATGCACTCCAGCAAATACTCATAAACCGCCCCATCTTCACTCATCATTTGTTGTCACAATCTATAACTCATTTTCTCCCATAACGGGGAATGAAAATATGATGTGCATCATCCCTGCCACTGTGGAATATCATATTTCTCCGGTTCCGTTTCCACGATCTTTGTAAGATGATTTTCTATGGAACATTTGGAATGTTATTTCACAAAACGAATGTGATAAATTAAAAAAAGCCGGATTGAACCTATTAATATGAAGCGGAAGGAATGTCATCAGATGGAGCAGGAGCATGATGCCTGGCAACGAAGCATTGCATTTCGCAAGCAGGAGAATGCCTTGCTGAAATACCGCCTGAGCGAAATGGTAGATTACCTTGAAGGAAATAATTTTTTGCAAACCGCAGAATATTTTCATAATGAATTTTTGCTCCAGGACGAACGGATTCGCAGGATATCCGGTTACCTGGCTGCCTTCCTGGATCAGTTTCAAAGCCTGCTTCCTGAGATGCAATTGCCCGAAAACCTGCTTCAGGCTCGTGAAAATCTGCGTGCGGAAATATTAAAATTCGAGCAGGAGTTCATCACCCTTTCCAATACCTTCAACCAAAAAATGCTGCGGAATTTATAATCAGTTAACCATTTTCAGCAGCTTTTCTTCATCCAGCACCCTGACGGATCCGGCCTCGGTTTCAATGAGCTTTTCCTGCCTGAAATCGCTTAATGTCCTGATCAGCGATTCGGTAGTTGTACCGGCAATATGGGCAATATCTTCCCGCGATATATGCATGGAAAAGTTGAGATCATTTTCCTGCTTATATTTTTTCAACAGCGCAACAATAGCGTCAGCAACCCTTTTACGCAGGGAATTATAAGCAAGATTAATAAGCTGCTCTTCCTTTTCAATAACATTATACGCTAACAGCTTAATGAACTGCTGAGCGACTTTTTTATTGTTATTGACCAATTTTTCAAAGTCTTCACGCGGGATCATGATGATCTCACACTCTTCCAGGGTTTCCGCGCTTTCGCTGTACATCCCGTTTTTCAGCAGGGCCTGGTATCCGAAATAATCTCCTTCCGCATACAGCCCGATGGTAAGCTCCTTACCGGCATCATTTACCTTATAAGTTCTTATTTTTCCTTTATTAAGGAAATACAGGAAATGCGGGCGCCTGGCTTCCGTATAGATTTGCTGCTTCTTTTTGAAATGTGAAGGCCGGGCATTGCTGAAGGTGTCCAGTTCAATCTCGCCTTCCACCTCTTTTAAAAATTCGTGGTAGCTGTTATGCGACAAGGCTTTCTGACGATGCAGGTTGATCTTCTGCAAACGGCTTTCAATGGCGCTGAGTAATTCTACATCGTTGAAAGGCTTCATGATATAATCGTCCGCGCCCATCTCCATGCCTTTCCGGAGATCGCTGCGTTCCGTTTTCGCGGTCAGAAAAATGAATGGCACATCTTTAAGGCTTTCATTCTTATTGATCAGGTGCAGGAGTCCGTAGCCGTCCAGCACAGGCATCATGATATCGCATAAAATCAGATCGGGCCTTTCTTTCAGCGCCTTTTCATAACCATCTTTACCGTTCAGGGCAGGCGTTACCTGATAGCCGGCAAGTTCCAGTATCTCACAGATATTTTCCCGGATTTCCGTATTGTCTTCTACTAATAATATTTTTGTCATCGCAGAAAGCTTAGATTGATTGTGGTTCCCTTGTTGAGTTCACTTTTAATACTAATGGTTCCGTTCATCATCTCCATATATTTAGTCACGATATGAAGACCTAATCCGGTTCCCTGGATGTTGACGGCATTTTGACCCCGGAAAAAGATTTCGGAAAGATGCTTTAGATCATGTTCTGAAATTCCGATGCCTTCATCCTGAATTTGAAATTGAATGTCTTTATCGGTTACGCGGCTTTTCAAATAAATATTCTTGTTTTCTTCAGAGAATTTTGCGGCATTGGACAACAGGTTGATCAGGATATTTTTAAAAAGAGTTTCGTCAAGCTTTACCATCTTTTCCCCTTCATGCTGATAATGCACGGCCTGTCCTGATTTAAATATATCGGTCATCTCATGATATTGTGTCGTGATGAGCGCCTCCAAATCGAAATGGGTATAAACGGCATGAATCCGTCCGTCTTCAATCTTACCGAGCGATAAAAATTCATTCAGGATATTGTTGAGGTTGAACACAGAAGATTTGATGCGCTGCACGTGCTTATCCCGTTTGTCCTGCTCTTCCGTCAGCCGGTACTTTGCCAGCAGCGAGGCTGAGGAAAGGATGGTGCTTAGCGGTGTTCTGAATTCGTGGGAAGCCATAGAAACAAAAGAGCTTTTCAGGTCGCTGAGGTCTTTTTCCTTACTCAGTGCCTTTGACAGCTTATCCCGGGACGCCGCCAGTTTATCCAGCGTTTCCTGAAGCGTTTTGGTGCGCTCATCCACTTTTTGTTCCAGATCTTCATTCAGTATTTCCATCTTCTTATTCATAGCCGCAAGCGCCAACCGTTGTTCCTGGAGCTTTTGCTGCGTTTCTACCCTTGCGGAGATATCGCTGATAAAGGCAATGGAAAAAATGCCCTCGGTATTTTTATAACTGCTCAGGCTGATTTCGAGTGGAATTTCCGTACCGTCCTTTCTGATGCCAAACAGATCCCGTCCCATACCCATCGGCCGGGTCTGCGGGTCTTTGACGAAATTACTCCGGTCGGCAACATGGTTATGATGGTAACGTCCCGGAATTAATATTTCTACCGGCTGACCGATCAGGTTGTTGGTGTTGTCATAACCGAAAAGGGAAAGCGAAAACCGGTTTGCCAGCACAATCCTGCCTGTTTTGTCTATTACGAGAATGCCGAGTGATGCATTCTGAAAAACCGCTTCAAATTTTTCCTGTTCGTGTACGAGAAGGTGATCCATTACCTGATAAAATGCGTTCCGCAAAATAACGCAAATAGCCTGATAAATATGCACCCGGGAATACCTTATCTTTCACCTTTCACCCATCAGCTTTATTCATTCCTGCCGTTTTCCCGGGTATATCCCAAATGTTACATTGGTGTAAGGTCTTTTGTCATTCCGCAAAAACGTGCCGTCATTCCGAAAAGAGAATCCCGGATTACGCTTAATCCGATGAGGATTTTCGCATGGAGGAATCTCCCAATCGGGAGGATGGGAAAACGCATGGGAGATTCCTCCGCTCCATAAAATTTACTGCGCTGCGTTCCGTAAATTTTACTCCGGTCGGAATGACGATACCTTTTACATTCGGGAGATTGCTCTGGTGCGAAAATTTGGGATGTACCCGTTTTCCCTTCATGCAGTAATATTGCTTACTTTTGTAGTATCATGCAACAAAGAAACAGACGTGCGGCATATAAAAAGATCCGGATCGGAATGGCTTTGGGTATGATTACCTTAGGTATGTCCTGTTCGCCGGCCGAAACATCCAATACCGATACATTATCCAATTCAGTAAACACACAATCAAATCAACATACAATGACTACAATTAAATTGAAAGGAAATGAAATCCATACCGTGGGTACACTCCCCGCTGTGGGTACGGCAGTAAAAGATTTCACGCTTACTGCATCAGACATGTCGGAAAAAACTTTAGCTGATTTTAAGGGGAAACAGGTGATTATGAATATTTTTCCCAGCGTTAATACCGGGGTCTGTGCGGCCTCTGTCCGGAATTTCAATAAAGAAGCGGCAGGACTGAACAATACCGTAGTGCTGTGCATATCCAAAGATTTGCCCTATGCACAGGCACAGTTTTGCGGAGCAGAAGGAATTGAAAATGTAACCATGCTTTCTGACTTCCGCAATGACTTCGGCAATGCATACGGTGTACAGATGGCTGACGGCCCGATGCGGGGCTTACTAAGCCGCGCCGTGATAGTTGTAAATCCGGAGGGAAAGATTATCTACGAAGAACAGGTTCCGGAAATCGCGCAGGAACCAAACTACGCCGCTGCGCTGGCTACAATTAAATAAGCTCCGGCTCTTTTTCATTTGTTTTCAAAAACGACCGTCTCCTGTGTTTGTTGAACAGACACAGGAGATGTTTTTATGCCTTGCCGCGTTACTCATTGAGGCTTCTGGGCAGATGGAAAGCATGGTCCATTTTCCATACAATTTTTCATTGTCAACTTTCAATTAGTTTGAGAAAAATTATTTTTTGTATAAATTGCCTGATTAAATTGATATAAGATGCTTAGAGATCACCAGTTTCAGACACTGATTACATGGATGGGTAATCTGGGAAGCGGCACTATGGATTATCGTTCTTACGAAAGAGATTTTACCCTGAATGTACCCGGGAAGCCCGAACTGAAAGGCTCCTCTGCATCAACATTCCTTGGGGACGACAGCGCCTATAATCCGGAAGATCTTTTACTGGCCTCGGTTTCCTCTTGTCACATGCTCTGGTATTTACATTTATGCGCAGAGCATGGCATAATTGTTCTGGATTATAAAGACCAGGCGCAGGCCACCCTGAGCGAACGCCCCGATGGCAGTGGCCGTTTTACTAAAATCTTACTGAATCCTACCGTAGTCATCAGCTCCAAAGGCAACGTGGAACTGGCTAACAGCCTGCATAAAGAGGCCAATAAAATGTGTTTCATTGCCAATTCGCTCAACTGCCCGGTGGAGCATAACCCAGGTTGCACAACGGGATAAGCTGATTGCTGAAGATTTTAATGACCATCACTTTCACTTCAATATCCCGATAACAACCAGCGACTAAAGCGAGCAGACAAATCAACACTTTTGAGCTCCAACCGATGTAATGCCTGTTACCGGATTTGGTGCTGCAGGTTAAAGGTTAAGGGCAACTTGTACAATACCTTCACCGGCCTGTCGCCTACTTTTCCGGGCGTCCAGCGCGGCATAGCTTTTACTACGCGCAAAGCCTCCCGGTCACAGCCTCCGCCAATGCCTTTGATCACCACTTCCTGTTCAATGCTGCCTTGTTCATTTACAACAAATTCTACCAGCACCATTCCTCCAATTCCGGCGTCAATAGCGGCTTCCGGGTAACGAAGTTTACTTTGAAGATAAGCACGAAGCGCTTCCTGTCCTCCGGGAAACTCCGGCATGGCTGATACGGTATGATAAACCTTTTTAGGATCAACAGCATTGCCCTTATCTTCCACAGTTTTTATCATACCACCGCCACCCGCTTCCGGTCGTTCTTTTGATCGGGCTGTTTCCGTCCCGTCTTCTATGCCTTCATAGGTTACCGGACCGGTCAGTTTATCCTTGAACGTACTGACATCCTTCAACACATCATCAGGCGGAATAACCGGATCATCGGTAATGACCGGCACCACAAACTTTTCCGCAGGAGCAATGGCCGGCGCCTTTTGTACCGGTTCCTGAAGCGGAATGTTTTGAGCCGGCTGCGGCATCTCCAAAGGGGTCATGATAATCGGGCCATGATTGACATCCGTAATGATTCGGGGCTGCGCTGCCGGAGACAGCTTTACCACTATGCCAAGCAGCAGCCCGATTACAAGGAGCGCCATGACGACCGTGAGGGATAAGAGACCGGTGCGGTTTGCATAACGGCGCAAGATGTAGCTGCCGTATTCTTTGTTGCGATTTTCGAACAGCAAATCAAGATAGCTGGTTCGAAGGATGTTTTGCGTTTTCATAATACCTGCTTTTAACAGGAAAGAAGCCAGAAGATATTTTTTCCATAAAAACAATGCCGATTATCCCTGCAAGTTATGGACGAGATAATGCTATTATAATGAAAGTGCGCGCTGTTCGGAATTTGCACAGCGCATCCCGAACTAATGATAAAACGGGGCTTCTAATCCACTTCGGGTGTATCCCAAATTTCGTGCCTATGGTTGTTGGTACGGTAAAAATGTGGCATCATAAGACCTAAACTAAAATCATTCCGCTACGCTACATGATTTTAATGGAGTGAAGAAATCTGCCGGGCGTGTTGTACGGTAGCGAAAAGAAAGAATACACTATTCACATTGGGCACACGGAAAAAGGAATTCATGCGCCAGCCTGAGATGCACCCTTTTCGCTATTTTACATTTTTACTTTTGACTCCGTTTACTTAACGTTGCCCGCTATTGTAACTGCACCGTAAAATCCAGGGTTTCCGGCGGAAAGCACATTTGCTCGTTGCAGGTCTGAAAATCTACGCTGCCCGAAAGTGTTGCACCCGGCCTTAGTCCGGTTAGCAAGCGGCTGAATGTAACATTCCTGTCGAAATACCGTACTGCACCGTCAATAAAATCATAGCTGCGCACCTGAGGCGCCATGCTTTCTTTCCAGTCTCCTGACCATTTGATATGCTCATCTTCAATTGTGAAGTCGGTAGGAATCAGCGTGCCGTCGCCACCCGGATTGACGGACCACAGGTGAAAACCCGGTTTAATTTCGGCATGTGCCTGAAACTCATAAGTTCCGGCATTTTTTTGCACTAAATCGAAAGTCCAGGTTACGGCTTTTTCCAGCTCATTTTCACCAATCACTTCCTCCTGAGCCACGGTAAGGCGGGGCAGTAAGCATAAAGTGATCAGCAGAAATGTTTTTGAGAACAATTGCATAGGATATCTTGTTTATAATTTGCTTTCAAAGTTAAGAGAAATCAATATTCGGATGCTGTTGCAAAAATGCAAAAAGCCCTTTCTGTCCGTTTAACAGAAAAGGCTCTTTACAAAAATCAATAAATTATTGCTGAGGAGCAGTCGGCTGCTGAGCCGGTTGTTGTGTGCTTTGCGGCTCAGACTGGCGCGGGGTGCGCTGAATACCTAACGTAAATACCGATGCAATGCTTAGTACCGCAATGATCAGCATCGTGTACCATGTACCTTTTTCCATAGCATCACCGGATTGCTTTACGCCCATTACCTGCGAGCCGATGCTTCCGAAGGCACCACTTAATCCGCCACCTTTCGGCTTTTGGATCAGGATGAAAAAGCCCAGCACCACACAAGCCAGCAGGATCAATATCATGATTAAATTAGTCATATTGCTTTATATTTCTTTTTGCAGAACTTCAATTTTGTGTGCAAAATAAACGTTTTTTCCAGGATTCTGCAAACTTAATTTCTGATACATTTCTATAGCCTTCTGAATCTTTCCCTGCCGTGCATAAACATCCGCAAGCGCTTCGCTCACCGTGTCTTCCTGCGGGGCAATGGAGTTTACAGCCATTTCAAAGACCTGATCGGGGATTTCTTCGTTTTCCTCTTCGATGGCAGCAGCCAGCTTCTGCCTGCGCAGCAAGGTTTGCAACGCCTTTTGATCCGCCTCTTCTTCTTTTGCCTTTCGTGTTTTGTTGTGAAGATAGGTCAGCCATTCCGAGAAGCTCATCATCACCATGAGCGACTGATTATCCTTTCCGGAGTCTGAATCAGTAACAGGAGAAAGATGCTTTAAATCGGGTATTTCAGTTGATATATTAATGCCTTCATTCCGGAAATAATCCGTTGCACTAACCGGTGGTAATAACTGATCCTCTATATTTTCCGGCTTCTTCTGAGCTTCAGGTACATCTTCAACAAGATCGGAACTCTGATCCTGATTCGTCAACCATTCCTGTAGCAATATAGGATTCACCGCGTAAAGTTGTCGTAGTTGCATCTGCGCCTCGCGCTCTGTAGCATGGAACAACAGGAGATATGGGAAAAGGCCACAGTGAGGATATTCCATAGCGGTCATTCTCAAAGCCTCCGTTGCCCCCTCCTCCATCTGACCGGGACGTTTCAGCCATTTCGATATGTTTTCAGTTGTAATCAAGGCTAACAGCTACTTTATGTATTAAACGGATTACCAATTTACAAAGGCTTTATTGAAAATATCTTCAGCAAGCTGAGTGCCAATCTCCACAATTAAAGAAGTTTCTACTGATTGCAATTGCTGACTGGCATCGAAATCAGCAAACCTGCTGAAGCTCTGTCTGAAATCTGCCTTAGGGTTTTTCCGGTTTGAGAATCTGATTTCCAGCGTTATCGTCAGCCTGTTGGTAGCGGTTGCAGCCGAGTTTTCCACACCGGCTATACTGACATTGTAGCCGGTGATAGTGCCTGTGATGTCGTAGTCCGCATCATCCGAATTTACCGGAGCCAGGCCGGTCTGAGAGATAATACGGGTTCTGATCTTTTCACTTAATGTAGAAGCCAGTGTAGGCACGATATTCATCGCCCTGTTTTCGAAAGGATGCACATTAATAGTCTTGCCTTCAATAGCTGCCCCCGTAAAACTATAGCAGCCCGAAAAAGCCAGCAATCCGGCAAAGACAACAAAAAATAAGCCTGAACGGAATTTCATAATTATGGAGCGAAATTAAGAAAAATCAGTCATGCCCGGAATAATGACTCAAAATAGTACGAGAGTAGTTTCCGGGAGGGCGGCCGGAGAATGATGGAAAACGGGAGGGTGCATCCTAAATTGCCGCATTATAATATGGCATCATACTATTTTCATCATTGCTTTCCTTTTTTTGTCATCGGCTGCTAACGACAAGGATTCAAATCAATCAGGTTATAAAAATT
Organism: uncultured Taibaiella sp.; assembly: GCA_964622775.1. Lineage (GTDB taxonomy): Bacteria > Bacteroidota > Bacteroidia > Chitinophagales > Chitinophagaceae > CAZUSO01. Next base: position 9,903 of record CAZUSO010000041.1, read on the forward strand.
TTACTGGTTTTCAGCTTCCGTTTTGTTGTTGTTGAAAACAACACAAGGGTGGAATTCGGATTACCCCGTCCTTGCAAGTCTCTGAAACGGGATACAAATCATGGTTTATCCGTTTTCTCGATGCGCTACGTTAGCGTTCCAAACAGCAAAACATGTTGAAAATTTTTCATTATCAAATTATACCAATGAGGATACCCCCCGATTATGGCACCTGTATGGCTGTCTTCATTTGATACTGATAATAATCTTTGGCTTCAATCTCCTGAACTATGGCTTCAATTTGTTTGTCAGCACCGTAAGGTTCATACTGGGTCTTCAGATTGTTGTCAAAGAGGGAGGCAACGGTTTGAGAAATCCGCGCATTAAACCCGCCCCGTAATTCTTTAATGATGCTGTAGCAATCACGGCCGGTTTGCCGGTTGATTAGTTTTACCAGGATAACGCCCTGTGTCATCGTCAGATCCTGAAGCTCATTCTTGAACCGGGCTTTCATCTCATTCTCCTTAATCTTCAGATAAGCCTTTCTTTCCCTTTTGGTTCGCCTTTTGGCCAGTTCCTGATCTACGTCCTGTAAAACATAAGCTGCCGTGACGGCGTAGGGATATACCTTCATAACATTATACCGGAGCCGGTTATAGTCCGCCTTTTGCAGGGCATTCATCCGGGAGCGGGCATAGATACGCACCTCAGGAAGCCACACTAAAGGAAAGGTGTCCCGGCCGACTACTACGGCATAATATATATTAGGATCAGATGTGCCGGATTGGGGTTGTGCATGGGCGTTTACAGTAATCAGGCTGATCAATGCGGGGAGAAAAAGCAGGAACAACAATCTTATTTTCTTCATAAACACCATACAATTGACTGTAAATTTCAGGAATAATTACCAACTGCGGAAATTTTAGATGAGCATGAACCCCAACAGTTTAAAAAACAGCTGCTCTTTTCATTAAAATAGAAAAATATTATTTAGTTTGCCTCCTCATTATAATGAGTAAAACGTAATGGTCATCAATCTTAGTGTAAACAATTCCATCGTCAGTCAGTGGATGTCGGAGCTTCGCTCGGCGGATATCCAGCAAGATCGCTGGCGCTTTCGAAATAATATGGAGCGGTTTGGCATGATTGCAGCCTACGAAATCAGCAAACAACTTTCATACACCGAAAAAAATGTGGTGACGCCAATGGGAGAAATTCCGGTGAATGTCCTGTCGGCCCCTCCGGTTCTTGCTACCATTTTACGCGCAGGTATTCCGCTGCATCAGGGCTTGCTGGAGGTATTTGACAGCGCCGACTGTGCTTTCATTGCTGCCTACCGTAAGCATCACAGGGATGGCTCTTTTGAGATTGAGCAAAATTATATCACCTGTCCTGCGTTAAAGAGAAGAGTGCTGATTGTTGCCGATCCCATGCTGGCCACAGGTGCTTCGCTCATACTGGCTTTGGAAACATTACTGGGATATGGTCATCCGGAGCAGATTCATATTGTTTCCGCCATTGCCTGTACGGAAGGGATTGAAAGTGTATTACGCAAATTCCCGGATGTGACAATCTGGGTAGGGGATATTGACGATGAACTTACCGCCAAAGGATATATTGTACCCGGTTTGGGCGATGCCGGTGATTTATCTTTTGGCAGTAAAGAACAGAATTAGCAGCCTGTAACCGGATGTAACAACCAACAAAAAATATTTTTTTACCGTCTATTGTATTATTACAGATATTGTTTTACTTTGTGCCATCAATAAGCACTTTTCGAAAAATCATAATTAAAAAATGAAGAAATTATTACTCATTTCAATAGTTGCCGGATTGTCCATTGGTGCATCAGCTCAGGACGTGCATTTTTCCCAGTATTTCACCTCGCCGCTTACGCTGAACCCGGCTCAGACCGGTCTTATTGTTGGCGACTGGCGTGCGTCTGCTAATTTCCGGACTCAATGGTACAAAGTCTCTGACTATCCTTATATGAGCGGTACAGTCTCTTATGATATGCCGGTATTAAGGGGAAAACTACCGGAAGGCGATGCTGTGGGTGTCGGTTTATTATTCCTGTATGATAAATCCGGAACCGGCGGCCTTCAAAATATTACCGGCGGCCTTTCATTTGCTTATCATAAAGCGTTTGGCGCCCAAAAGCAGCATACTCTTTCGTTAGGCGTTCAGGGTTATTTTACACAAAAAAGTATCAACTTTGACAAATTAGTGTTTGCCGATCAGCTTAATCCTGCAATGCCCGAAACTTATCTGCAAACTGCGGAAAGCTTTGGTAATGCGGATGTTTCTTACCCTGATTTCAATGCCGGCCTGATGTACACCGGACGTATTAATGAGCACTCCACCATGTATGCCGGATTTTCCTATTATCACATCTCTCAACCTGAAGAAAAATTCCTGAACAGCGGAACTTCGGCTACGATCAATGCCCGCTATACCGGTTATCTGGGCGGTGCATTTGCCATGAATGATAATGTGGTTTTATATGCCAGCGGTCTTTATCAAAAACAAGGTGGCGCTCAGGAAATACTGGTTGGAGGAGCTGTGGGTTTTGTACTGAATCCCATGCATGAAGATGATGTGAAAAATACGATCTTCTACTTAGGTTCCTGGTATCGCTTTAATGATGCGATTGCGCCTTATGTAGGATTTGAGTTTTCAAAAATGCAAATCGGCCTGAGTTATGACGTGACCGTTTCCAAAGCACAGGCAATGACCAGCGGCCAGGGTGCATATGAGCTTTCCGTGATTTATAATGGTATGTTCAATAAAGTATTCCGTCCGAAATACAACTATGCTTGTCCAAAATTCTAATAGCAATTAAGTTATAAATACAATTCAAAGAATAATGAAAAGGCTGCCCTTTCGGGCGGTCTTTTTTATGTTTTTTTAATGATGCCAGTGTGTTTCAATCTCAGTATATTTTCCCGGATGTATCCTGCCCTCTTTTCAATAGAAATTACAACCCGCTTTCCAATCCTGCCAGGAGCATATTGGTGGCTCGCCGGATAAATAGTCAGGGGAAATGCAGGATATAGACCAGGAAAACGCTTTTAGACTTTCTGCTGTGCTTTGTCATGGTTTTTGTTTTGCTTCGCAACAAAAGCTCACAGCAAAACAAGGAGAACCCATACTTTATTATTCTCCGGGCAATAGCCCGGGGTTATTAACATTACACCTTTCGGGGCCATCCTGCTTAAAAGCATTTTCTTGGGGGACATAGAAACATTTTCTCTTTTTCTCAAATAATCAAATTAATTTTGCACCTTCTTTTATTTTTTCATCATATTATTGATATGGATTTATTCAGTCAGCTGCAACATGAATTTAGCGGACGTCATATTGGCCCGAGTAAACAGGATACTGAGAAGATGCTGATAACCATAGGGATCGACAGCATCGACACCCTCATCGACCGGACGATCCCGGAGACTATCCGCCTTCCCAGGCCACTTCAGTTACCTCCCGCATTAAGTGAATCGGACTATCTGCGTTTCTTAAAAAATGTTTCACTTAAAAACACCGTTGCCCGCAGCTATATCGGACAAGGATATTACGATACAATTACGCCAGGCGTGATCCTCAGAAACGTACTTGAAAACCCGGGCTGGTACACCCAATATACGCCTTACCAGGCAGAGATTTCGCAGGGCCGTTTAGAAAGCCTGCTGAATTTTCAGACTGTGGTTAGTGATCTCACCGGCTTGCCGATTGCCAATGCATCCCTTTTGGATGAAGCTACTGCCGCCGCTGAGGCTATGGCCATGTTTTTTCATACCCTGAATAAAAATGCTGCGGAACCGGAACGTCCTAAGTTCTTTGTAGATGAAGCGGTGTTTCCGCAAACCAAGGATGTGCTGATTACCCGCGCCAATCCGTTGCTTATTGAGCTTGTTTTCGGCGATTACCGCAATGCAACAATTGACACAACGTATTTTGGCGCTTTGGTACAATACCCCAACGATAAAGGTTCCGTAGAAGATTATACTGCATTCATTGAGTCGGTTCATCAAAGCGGCGGCTATGTGGCTATGGCCACGGATCTACTGGCATTAACCCTGCTCAGGCCTCCGGGGGAACTGGGCGCTGATGCCGCCTTTGGATCTGCACAACGTTTCGGGGTTCCTCTCGGTTTCGGAGGTCCTCATGCGGCATTCTTTACCACCCAGGAAACCTTCAAACGCCATATCCCCGGAAGGATTATCGGGGTAAGCGTGGACGCTCAGGGCAACCGCGCCTTAAGAATGGCGCTGCAAACCCGTGAGCAACATATCAAGCGGGAGAAAGCTACCTCAAATATCTGCACGGCACAGGCTTTGCTGGCTAATATGGCGGCAATGTATGCTGTGTATCATGGTCCGGATGGCCTGAAGAATATTGCACTTCGGGTACATGCACTCACACAATCGCTTGCCCGTGGGCTACAGGAAGCCGGCCAGCAGTTGGTTTCCGAAGCCTTCTTCGACACCATTACCTTACGGGTAGCGAACATTGATGCCATCCGGAAAAAAGCAGAGGATACCGCTATTAATTTCCGCTATTTTGAAAACGGGCTTTTGGGAATTTCATTAGACGAAACCACGGCTTACGAAGACCTCTCCGATATTATTAACGTAGTGAATTTAGTCGAAGGTTCGGTTTCATTCAGCATTCAGGAGGAAGACCTGCTGCAAAATATCCCACAGGACCTTCGCCGCAGCTCTGATTTTCTGACTCATCCCAATTTCAACAGCTATCATAGTGAAACGCTGATGATGCGTTATATCAAATACCTGGAAAATAAAGATTTGAGCCTGAATACCAGCATGATTTCCCTGGGCAGTTGCACGATGAAGCTCAATGCCGCCACAGAAATGATTCCCCTAAGCTGGAGCCACTGGAGCAGGATGCATCCGTTTGCACCGGAAAAACAAACACAGGGTTATCTGGAAATTGTGCATGATCTGGAAAAATACTTATGCGAGATCACGGGATTTTCTGCCTGCAGCCTGCAACCAAACAGTGGTGCTTCCGGCGAATATGCCGGTCTTTTGACCATTCGCGCTTATCATGAAAGCCGCCAGGAAGGCCATCGCAATATTATCTTAATCCCGATTTCGGCACATGGAACCAATCCGGCTTCCGCCGTTATGGCCGGCTATAAAGTAGTCGTGGTTAAAGCGCTTGAAAACGGCTATGTAGATGTTGAGGATCTGAAAGAAAAAGCGAAGGATCATGCTGCTCATCTTGCCGGAATTATGATCACTTACCCCTCCACATACGGTATCTTTGAAGAAAGCATTAAAGACATCACGGCCATCATACATCAGCACGGCGGCCAGGTTTATATGGATGGCGCCAATATGAATGCCCAGGTAGGCTTTACCGCTCCGGGCGTAATTGGCGCGGATGTTTGTCACCTGAATCTGCATAAGACTTTTGCCATTCCGCATGGCGGTGGCGGCCCGGGCGTTGGCCCGATATGCGTTGCGGCTCATTTAAAGCCTTTTCTGCCGGGTCATGGCGCTTTAACACATAAAACGTCCGCTGTGAGCGCTGCGCCTTATGGCTCCGCATCCATTCTGCTTATATCCTATGCTTATGTCCGGATGTTAGGCGCCCGTGGGCTGAAGCAGGCCACCGAGTATGCTATCCTGAATGCGAATTATATGAAGGCTCGTCTGGAAGGCCATTACGAAATCCTGTATTCAGGAACCCAGGGTACCTGTGCTCACGAATTTATCGTTGACCTGAGGCCCTTCAAAAAGACCGCAGAGATAGAAGCAGAAGATGTGGCCAAACGACTGATGGACTACGGCTTCCATGCACCTACAATGAGCTTCCCGGTACCAGGCACTATTATGATTGAACCTACGGAAAGCGAGGATAAAGGTGAGCTGGATCGTTTCTGTGATGCCTTGCTGTCCATCCGGGAAGAAATACGGGCTATAGAGGAAGGGCGTGCTGACAAAAAAGATAATCTCTTAAAGCAGGCGCCGCACACCCAGCTCAATGTAATATCTACGGTATGGGAGCATGAATATTCCCGGGAAGATGCTGCATTTCCCTTGCCCTATGTAAGGCTGAACAAGTTCTGGCCTTCCGTGGCAAGGGTGAATAATACCTATGGCGATCGTAATCTGATTTGTACCTGTGAGCCTGTGGAGGCTTATATGGAGTGAGCGGAAAATTGAAAATTGGCAAAAAAAATCTGTGCAATGCTTTAATCCGTTTCATCTGCAATTCAGGCAAATGGACTATGAAACAGATTTGAAATTGACAACGAAATAGTCATATCCCGGTGTTCTGCGGGGTATTAATCCTAAGGATTAAAATATCAAATATCAAATAGCCCCCGGTGAAAACCGGGGGAAATAACAGACATCCTCGTTCAGACAAAAAAGAGCGCAATCCTGATATGAAGACAGATATTAGCACGAGAGCCGATGTAGAATTATTAGTTAATACATTTTATGATGCGGTGAAACAAAACACCGTGATCGGGTATATTTTCAATGACGTTGTTAAGGTGGACTGGGACGAACACCTACCCAAGATGTATGCTTTTTGGAGCAGCATCTTATTGGACGAACGCTCCTATTCCGGGAACCCGATGCTGAAACATATTGAAATCAGCCGGCTTACAGCCATGACCGCTACGGAATTTTCAGAATGGGTTCGGCTTTTCAACCAGGCTGTAGATACCCTATTTGAAGGAGAAAGTGCCCGTGATGCCAAGACAAGGGCGGCCAATATTGCCCGGCTGATGTTGCACAAGATTCAAACCGTCGGCACTATAGGGATATTACCTAAGTGATCCCGGTTGAAAATTGAAAGCAGAAGATGTATGCCGATGTCAATTTTCAACTTTCCATCGGCCTTGGTATAGAGTCGCCATTATTCCGGTAAGTACAATATCAAAACGGGAGGCTGCTCAGATTAAGAGCAGCCTCCCGTTAAATGTGTTGTCTTTAGTCCTTTATTGTCTGGTAAACTTACGCGATGTAATCACTTTCCCGGTTTCATCCGCAATACGCAGCATATAAATACCGGAAGGTAAGGTACTAATATCAACCAGCGTAGTGGAAGCATTCGGGCTAATGTTTTGAGTACTCAACTGGCGGCCGATGACATTGAAAATAGCGATGCTTTGCGGTTTCAGGCTCCTGTCTGCAAATACGGTAATATTATTTGTTGCAGGATTAGGATAGATATTCACACGGGCATCTTTAGGATCAATCACGGAAATGCCGGTGGGGGTTTTGGTGAGGATATAAGTAACCGTATCTGTTTGGCCACTGGTAGAAATCTGGAACTGCACATTAGCAGAACCATTTTCGGCAGATATTGGAGCTGCGATTCGAAGATGTAAAATAGCAGTATCATTAGGGGCAACCTGGCTGCTTGTCATTGTGTCAAAATCTTCCCATCCGCCCGGAGCACTACTTACGGAATAGCAAACAGAATTATCGCAAAAACCTACTAATGCCCACCCTTCCGGTAAATTTTTAGAAATCATGTTCCAGTTGAAAGTAAAAGGAAGTAAAGAAGAGCTTACCAATTCGTTATTTAACTCCACATAGTCCCATCCTGACTCAGGGGTGCCTTGAGGAGGATTGGCCGTACCTTGAGTAGTCTCGGTTGTTATTAAATTCGTAAGGGTAAATGACCCTTGTGCATTTGATACACCTGCAATTGCAAGAAATGAAATTGCTGTAAAAATTTTGTTCAGCATTGTTTTTATTTTGAGTTTGATTAAAGAATAATATTTTATCATTGTTATCCGACAAAAAACATGATAGTATTTGAAACTGTTGCCAGTATTGAGCTTTGGGGACTTTTCTTCTTAGAGGCTTCTGAATGTAAAAACCAATACCAGCAAAGATTTCAAGAGCCTTCTCGGACAATAGTGATATTTTACTGCAAATCTAAATATATTTTAATAACAATGGTGTTAAAAAGAGAACTGGCTTGAGGATTTTCAAGCCAGTTCTCTTTTTGATTCAAAATTAAGAGCGGAGCATTAACAAGTTTATTCCTTAACAAACTTACGTTGAATTGCCCCTTCTTCTGTTGTAATATTTAAGAAGTATATACCTGCTGGTAAGTCATTTATACTAAAAGTAGCAGTATTTTGACCAGCATTGAAAGTATTGCTATATTCATTTATAGATTGACCTAACAAATTTACCATGTTGAATGTAACATTAGATTTTTTAACTAGTTCAAAACTAACATTCAAATCATTTGTTGCAGGGTTAGGGAAAAGGCTAATGGACTGAGTGTTAGTGAAAATATCATCAATACCAGAAGATTGACTTCCGGACTGGATTGCCATTGATGCTCCCGGTCCGTAGTTACCACCAAAATCATGAATCATTCCTACATCATCCTTTACCCTAACATATCCGGGGGCACCTTCCATTAACCCATCACCGTATTGATCAACAACAACGAATGTGTAGCATTCATTAGCATTAAGAGATACTACATACTCAAACTCTTGTTGGGTTTGGCTTGTAGTATAAGATTGTTGAGAATATACTAATTCCCCTGCACTATTAAAAATACCCCAAGCAAGTTCTGCTGGATAATTGTCAGTTTTTACTTCTACCTTCCAGTCCTTGTAATTACTTGTTTTGCCAATCTCTATATTTTTGTCAAATGTATTATCTGCAATTTGGGCATCACCGGCAGCAATGATTTCATAAGTAACATTTGCATTCCCTGTAAATGCATATGCTCCGATATTAACTGTGTCAGATTTAAAAGTGCTAATGTTACCAGTCCAATTTGTTGAAGCAACGGTTTCTCCATTTACAATTGCATTAATAACAGCATTAGTTAGGTTATCAGTTCCCATATTCTTTATAACAGAAGAAAGTTGAGTAGAAGAACCAACGCAAGTAGTTGAGGCCGTAGTCGAATTGACCATCTTACCATTTATTCCTGTTTCAATAGAATTGCAGTCTCCGACAAACTGGTTCCAATATGATACATCTCCCATTTGACCTCCAAACCCAGCTGTTGAATACGAAACTAAACCATTGGGACAAATAACGGTAAATGTTGGAAACCCTGTTAGGTTATAAGCACTATTTAAGCTGACGTCGTCAATAAAGGGATATGGCTCACCGGTAACCCAATCACCTTGTGAAAACAAGGCACCTGAACCGGAAACACCATACAATTGATCAATTGTATTTTGCGATTCACCCTCAACATATATCACCATTACCTTTCCTGCTTCAACAGTTCCTGTTGGTCCATACTGCTCATACAAATTTTTCATGAATCCGCTTTGGTGTGCAGCCCAGCATGGCCCACACCATGCCGCTGAAATATCAATGATAACAGTGTACCCCTGATCTAAATAACTTTGTAAATGCTGAACATTTCCATTAATGTCAGTAAGTGTAAAATCTGGCGCTGTCGAGCCAACTGGTAGTTGTGCAAACGCCACAGTAGAACTTGCAATTGCAATTCCCCATGTAAGTAATGCTTTTTTCATCTTGAAATGTTATGTTTTGTTATTAAATGATTTGATAAAGATAGGAATAATTTTATTTTTTACATCATCCTGCACAAAAATGTAGCAATTTCTAATAAATTATTTGCAATTGTTGAGGTAACATCCTGATTTCCAGGATACCATTAAGACAAGGATATACATCCCCATCCACCTGGAAATATTTTAATCCGGGATGCCTTATGATTATATGCTTTGCTTTGAAATAATCCACAAAGCGGCTTTTATAGATCGTGGCATTAAAGGCTTTCAGCATAAGGAGCATTCCCAGTATTTTAGGAAATTTTCGAACCACTACTACATCCAGCATCCCATCCTTCAAATCTGCCAGCGGCGCTATTTTAAAATTATACCCAAACTGCACAGCATTGGCAGCAGTGATCATAAAGGCTTTTTTCCGCATAACCTGCCCATCCGCTTCTATTTCCCATTCCCATGTTTTATAGGTCCAGAAACGCTTTAATATTATGGAAGCATACACCAACAATCCTCTGCGTTTGCTGTTTTTGAACCGCTTGACCACCAGCATATCAAAACCCACGCCTGCATTGCTTAGAAACACTACCTCATTGGCACAACCTACATCAATCCTGCTTACTTTTCTCTGATTGAGCAGGGCAATGGCTTTTTCCGGATCCAGAGGAATCTTCAGGCTGCGGGCCAGCCCGTTGCCGGAGCCTAAGGGAATAATGCCCATCACCGCTTCTGTTCCCGCCAGCACTTTGCCGACATCGTTTACAGAGCCATCGCCGCCCACGGCAACGATATAGCGTACCCCCTGCGCTACCGCTTCCCAGGCAAGGATCGTTCCATGACCTTCATACCCGGTTCTGACGATCTCCGGCTCGTAATAATCCGTATCCAGATGTGCTGCAATAGCGGATTCCAGCGCTTTGGCACGATCTACACCCGAATGGGGATTAATGATAAAAGTGATCTTTTGTCTCATCGTTCCTTCATGATTTTCATTTTACCGGAAATAAAAATCGATCGTGCTTACTCCCCTGAAGCCGGTTTCCGGCTTAGCGGTTATTACACGGCTTTCAGGCTTAGGTCTAAGCTGACGGCATGATGGGTGAGCGCTCCAACAGAGATATAATCCACGCCTGTTGCGGCATATTGCTCAATATTGTCTAGCGTGATACCGCCGGAAGCTTCTGTTTCACAGCGACCGTCAATCAGCTTTATGCCTTCTTCCATAAGCTGAGGACTGAAATTATCCAGCATGATGCGATGCACCGGGCCTGCTTCGAGTACCTGCTTTATCTCATCAGGATTGCGGGTTTCTACTTCTATCTTCAAGTCCAGATTATAATCTTTCAAAAATGCTTTGGTTTTATGAATGGCTTGTGCTATTCCCCCGCAATAATCAATATGATTATCCTTCAGCATAATCATATCATACAAGCCCATACGGTGATTAAATCCACCTCCAATGCGCACGGCCTCTTTTTCGAACCTCCGGAACAAAGGTGTAGTTTTCCGGGTATCTAATATTCTGGACTGCGAACCTTTTATCTTTTCTACATACTGACGAGTCAGTGTGGCAATACCGCTCATCCTCTGCATGGCATTGAGCACCAAACGTTCTGCCTTGAGAATAGTATGCACCAAAGCCTCCACCTCAAAAGCCATATCGCCGGGCTGAATGGCATCGCCGTCTTTTAATACAGGCTTAAATAAAGCATCCGGCTGCACGTATTCAAATATGGCACGAGCTACTTCCATTCCCGCCAGCAGACCCTGCTCTTTTACCTTCAGTACAGCTTTCCCGCGCGCTGCCGGCGGAATGCAGGCCAGGGTAGAATAATCGCCGCCGGCTACATCTTCCTCAAACGCTGATTGAACAAAATCCTGTAAACTCATCATCCCTGATACATTTTATTTTTAGAGGAATGCAAAAGTAACATTTCAGGGGCGCATCCCCAATTGCTGTGTACGTTTCTACCGTTGTCGGCTGTTGGTGATGAGTGATGATGCAATTTAAAATTTTCATTATCAAATTTATTACCAAATTACCAGGCGAATTTCAAATCCTGTTTATCAATACTTCGGGGTACGATTCGCTAATCTTAATACAGCGCGTGTTACATGTTTAAGAGTGGTTAGTAACTTTTCAATTATTCAGTAGCTTAATCTTTCCAGTCTGCTACAAACACATTCGTATCACGGGTGCCGCCATTGTTTCTGTTGCTGCTGAATACGAGCTTTTTACCATCCGGGGAAAACATCGGGAAGGAATCGAAAGTTTTATCGAAAGTGATCTGCTCTAATCCAGTTCCGTCCACATTGATGGAAAAAATATTGAAAGGAAAGCCGCGTTTGCTGTGGTGGTTGGAAGAGAAAAGTACTTTTTTGCCGTCAGGCGTCATAAAAGGCGCCCAGTTGGCTCCCCCCAAATGCGTAATCTGTTGCAGGTTGCTGCCATCCACATCACAAATGAACAGCTCCATAGCTAAGGGCTCTACTTTATTTTCGCTGAGCAGCTTTTTATATTTTTCCACTTCGGCATCCGTTTTGGGGCGGCTGGCACGGAAAATGATCTGTTTGCCATCCGGCGAGAAGAAGGCTCCGCCATCATAACCTAAGTCATGGGTAATTTGCTTCACGTCCGAGCCGTCAATATTCATGGTATATAGTTCCGGATCGCCGCTGCGCATACTCGTAAATACAATCTTATTGCCTTTGGGGGAAAGAGTAGCCTCGGCATCATAGCCCGGTTCGGAAGTAAGCTTTTGGATTATTTTCCCGTTTAAATCGGCCACGTAAATATCAAAATCGGGGTAGAGCATCCAGATATAGCTGCCGTGTTCTTTAGAAGACTCCTGCGGGCAGGCATCCCCGCCTTCAAATGTGGAGGCATAGAGAATATGCTTACCATCGGGCATATAGTAAGAACAGGTGGTTCGCCCTTTGCCATTGCTGACCATTGGCGGCTTTTGCCCGGCTGTGCTGCCATCCGCAGGCATATAAAAAATCTGGTCGCACTGCAATCCCCAGGCCGGGTTATTGGACTGGAAGCTCAGGAATTTATTGTCAAACGACCAGTAGGCTTCCGCATTATCGCCCCCGAAGGTCAGTTGTTTCATATTGGAGCAATGCCGGGATTCCTGCGGATAAGTCAGGGAATCGCTTTGCTGCTGTGCATTTCCGATACTGAAGGTGGCTGCTATCGCTATAGCCGCTGCCATAATTCTTACAATCATTTTACAATAGTGTTTTTCAATTAATACTAATTTTGCACTTCCGGAATACAGCGGGATAGCCGCATTTGAAGATGCCGGCAAAATTGACACTTTAATTCCACAAAACATGTTCAAAAGTCTGTTAACTACCGCAGTCGGTTTCTTTTTTTACACAAGCCTGACATTTGCCCAGACACAGGATGCCATGCTGCGTGCCGATATAACTTTCTTAGCCAGCGATGCGATGCAGGGGAGAGAAACCGGTACGCCTTTTCAGGATGTGGCAGCCGCTTATATCGGCAGCCGGTTTTTGCAGATCGGATTGAAGCCGATGGGCGATTCCGGTAGCTATGTACAGACTTTTTATTATTATGTTCCGGATGATCCGCACACTTCCCGCCCTAAAGGAAAAGAGGGGAAAGATTCGATACGTATTGAAAATGTGATCGGCATGATTGATAATGATGCGAAAAAAACCATAATCATTGGCGCGCATTTTGATCATCTCGGCATGGGCGATAACGGATTCAGCCTGTCCACGGAAAAAGGCATTCATAACGGTGCGGATGATAATGCCAGCGGAGTAGCTGCGGTGATAGCTCTGGCTAAAAAGCTGAAAGAGCGCAGCGGGACAAACTATAATTACCTGATTATTTCATTTTCCGGTGAAGAATACGGGTTATGGGGATCCAATTATTTCACCAAGCATCCGACTATTGGCCTGAAAAATGCGGCTGCCATGATCAACCTCGATATGGTGGGACGTATGAAACCGGATCAGTCTGTGATGATTGGCGGCGTTGGCACCTCTCCGGTATGGACGGATCTGTTAGAGAAAACTAATGTATCCGGACTGAAGCAAACTTTCGATTCTTCAGGCACCGGCCCTTCGGATCATACCTCTTTTTATTTCCAGGATATCCCGGTGCTGTTTTATTTTACCGGGCAGCACAGCGATTATCATAAGCCTTCTGATGATGTGGATAAGATCAATTTTGAAGGTGTCGAAAAGATCGTCGATAATATCTATGCTTTGCTGACCGGCCTGGATCAGGTGAAGGAAATTCCCTTTCTGAAAACCAAAGAGGAAAAGGAGCAAAAGGTAGAGTTGAAGGTGACCCTGGGCATTATGCCGGATTATATGTACAGCGGTACGGGCTTAAGGATTGACGGAGTAAAAGAAGGCCGGCCGGCTGCGGAAGCGCATTTGCAGCAGGGCGACGTCATCCTGCAGCTTGGCGCGCATCCGGTTACGGATATCCAAAGCTATATGCAGGCCCTGAATGCCCTGCAGCCCGGAGCAAAAGTACCCATAAAATACCTGCGCGGCGATCAGGAGCAGACCGGAACCGTGCAGTTTTAGTAGCGCATCATGCACTGGCAGCGCAATAACATAAGTATGAGGCTAACGAAAAAGATTCAAAAACCATAAGGCTTTTTAAAAATGTACAGTCATGCAATTTCCTAACCTGTTGTTGATTAAAACACCAATAGCGGCTGACTGAAGTTAGGAAAATCACTTTTAGACTTTCTACTGTACTCTATCAGGTTTGTTTTGCTTCGCAACAAAAACCCGCGCTGGCACATGAGAAGCTCATGCTTTATTACCCCAGGCATCAATCGGGGTTGTCGATAATAAGTCCCCGGCTTTCGGAGCTACTATACTTAAAAGCGTTTTCCTGATTTTTGCATTTTGGCTTAACGGTAGTATAGGCTTTCCCGGTTCAAAAAACTGTAGCATGCAGAAGAGTCAAATATCCTGTAAACAGACATTAAAGTCGTGAATAATATTGTTCCGGATTTCCTCAATAAATACCACTAAGGTGGTATTGCGCTTAAGTTTTGCCTGCTCTATTTTTGCAAAAAAAAAATAAATTATGAAAAACGTAATGAAAACACTAATGCTGCTGAGCATTGTTTTAATCTCAGTACAGGCATCCGCTCAAAAGATGAGCAAAAAAGTGAGTATCGGTTTCGGACTGGAAGGCGGTATTCCGGTAGGTACAACAGGCACCGGTTACAGCTTTTCCGGCGGGCTAACACTAAGAGGCTCTTACCACCTCGGTCCGGGTTTTATTACCCTCACCACCGGTGCGTTGGCATGGATACCTAAGACCCTCACAAGCGGAGTAGATCTTAAGGCAAGCCTGCAAATTCCGGTAAAAGCGGGTTACAAATTTATCTTCATGAATTATCTCTTTGCTATGGCAGAGGTGGGCTACAACTCATTCCGTACTTATGGAATGGATGCCAATGGCGATATGATTGCCTTCTCCAATACCGGAGTGGTATTTGCCCCGGCAGTTGGCGTACAGTTCAAAAGCCTGGAATTAGGATTGCGCTATGAAACCTTAACCATGACCGGCGGCAGCGCCTCTATGCTGGGGTTGCGCTTAGGATTTAATTTCTAAAAGAACATTTTTGGTTCATAAAAAAAATCAGATGAAGAAGATTCCCATTTTATTATTGCTGGTCCTGGCAGGATTTATGGCCTGCCAAAAAGATAATGATCCTCCAAAGCAGAACGATCCCCCCACCTGCGCTTCCTGCATCAATACGCCGGAAGCTGTGACGATGTATGACCACAATAGTGCCGGCGTTTACAAAGGCGTTATCGTAGGTTCTACAGGAACCATTGCCTTATACCTCTACAATACGGGAACGGAGGTAGAAGCGCTGGTTTCTTTTGACGGCCAGAGCGCCACGCTCACAACACAGTCTTTGAACAACTGGACACCGGGCCAATCCATTACTAATGCCGTATTTACCGGTGATATTAATGGTGAAACTATCACGGCTTACTTTTCCGTAGGAGAAAACGGGGAAAATCCTGTTGTGGAATTAACGATTCCCGACCATAATGTGGTAGTGGCTGTTTATAAAGAAACCTCTGCACAGTTGATCAAAAGCTTTCAGGGCGATTATAGCGGAGATGAAAGCGGAACATTTAACCTTGTGCTCAATGGCGATCAATATACTATCGTAGTGGATAACGGCAGCGCTCCGATCTCGGGTGTATTGCAGAATGGCGGCATACATATAAATACCGGGGATGTTCAGATAGATGGCGATTTCCAGGGAACGGATTACGTTTCCGGCACATGGAGTAACAGTGATGAGGAGCACGGCAACTGGACCGCAACACGCACTTTATAGATTACAGTACATTCGTTCAAAAGGATGTTCCCGATTGATTTCGGGGACATCCTTTCGGCTTTATATCCCCCGCTGTATATCGTTTTGATAAAAGAAAAGAGGGGCTTATCCCTAAACAAAAAGCCCCGTAATACGTACGGGGCAATTAAAAAAACAAGAAAAATAATTGTTTAAAAAGTGGAGCCGGCGGGAATCGAACCCGCGTCCAAACATCGGTTGAAAAAGCTTTCTA
>CAZUSO010000042.1:0-25492 GCA_964622775.1 uncultured Taibaiella sp.
GCAAGGATAAAACTGAAACATCTTTACCCGAAACTAAAAGTTTGACATGACACTAGTCGAACCATTCGTGTGTTACCATTCAAAAGATACAGCCTGATTTTTTGCTTACATTCTTGTACCGTTTCCTTTGAAGGGTCCTCGTGCTTGCATAAGAGCTCTGTCTGGTTTACGCATCTTATGACTTCGGACAACTCGTCTGTCAATGAGGTATTTTGGGGTACGAAAGAGAATACAGCCCGCTCCTCTGCTGACAAGGTGTGGTAATTGTAAAGCATTTTTGAAGACCACTTCACCCACTCCGAAAGGTTCATGAACCGGGCAATGGTTCATTGTGTATTGTAGGTGGGAGCAGGCAGGCTATTTTCTTCATATTGTGTTTACACTTCAATTCGGTCATTAAATAGAGAGACGTTTTGAAATCAGCTTCATTTTTATAGATTCTTTCTAAAAACATCCGTAAGGAATCGCTGATAGCTCGTTGATGGCTGAGCCCTGAACATTTTATCTCTTTACTAATTGCAGCAGTATTATCACTAATAGCATAAAGCGGGTTGTGGCCGGCTGTATCTGGGGCTGTATGGACTTGTACTCCTATGGTTTCTCCATTCCAACTCTGCGCCACTGCCATGTTAAGAATATGCACTTCGTTACAGCTCAAGAGGCGTTGTTGATATGCTACAGGAACGCTTGGTGCCAGCAATAATTTCTCACTGCCTATCATCATGCTTTCATCTACAATTTGTGCATAACCAGTACCTTTACCATTATGACTTTCAGCGATTTTCAGCCTGAAAAATGTCCATTAAGCCAAAAATAAAGACTTGAAATCTGTCATTGGAAGCAAAAACTATTGTTTCTTCCTTACTTGCCGGGGAAAGGGGGGTAATAACCCTGAAAATAGCAAGATGATTAAAGGAATATTTAATTTACCTGCGGAGTTATTTTGCAAACGTAAAAGGCTGCAACAGCTCCGCCTCGTTCGGTATATCAGGTAAAAAATCAGCGGAAAAAATTTTTCAGCACTCAAAGAAAGAAGAAGTGACTTAACGACATCACTTTTTTATCCGGAGGGACTATTGGCTATTCTACGCACCTGGTAAAATCCTGCAATCAAATACCTTTCAGCGCTTGCTCTTCATTGCTTTCACCTTATCCAAACCAGAATCTGCCAGCATAGCCTGGTACACGGGTGTACCTGATGCAATAAGCGCCATCCTCCCATTTTCATCAAAATGAATACCCCAGCCATAACGTTTTGTCAGTGGTGATGCACGCATGCAAGCCTGCCCTTTTGCAAAAAACAGCGCGTGTTCCGTATCCCATTGGCTTTTTGCAATCCGGTTCCGCAGGATGTGTATGCGAAACAAAACCTGATCGGATGTGAATTGATAGGGGTTGTCGTATATCAGTTCAAACTGCAGGCCGGCTATCGTTTTTGCCTCATTCTTTTGAGGAGGCACTACACCTTCCTGCACCGGACAATCTACGGCTACTTCAATAAAGGTGTTGAAATAATTTGTAGTCTTCATCGTATCGTTTCTTGAATTACCACGATAATAACGACCCGACAGCTCTCCGCACCTTTTCCGCATTAGGCAAAACCTCCGCTTCGAGAATTACATTCATAGGTATTGCCGGCAGATCCATAGCGCCGATTGTCTGCACAGGCGCATCCAAAAAGCGGAAACATTCTTTGGCAATCCTTCCTGCCAGCGCCTCACAAAAGGAATTAGTCAGTTGCTCTTCCGTCAGCACAATACATTTGCCATGTTTCTTCACAGTGGCATATACCAATTCATGATCTACAGGGCTGATGGTTCGCAAATCCACCACTTCCACACTACCCGGAAAATGCATCGCAGCTGCTTTAGCCCAGTAAACGCCCATACCGTAGGTAATAATGCAGAGCGAGTTTCCATTGGCTACCTGTTCCTCATCTGCCGTCAGCACGATATTCCCCTTGCCGAAGGGCAGGATATAATGTTCATCGGGCTCAATGGTCTTTGCCTCATCCGTGCCGGGAACCTTACTCCAGTAAAGCCCTTTATGTTCCAGCATGACAATCGGATTCGGATCGTAAAATGCGGCCTTCATCAGTCCTTTTAAATCGGCGGCGTTGGAAGGATAAGCAATCTTTATACCTTTAATGGTGGCCAGCGTTCCTTCCACGCTGCCACTGTGATAAGGCCCGCCACCACCGTAAGCGCCTACCGGCACCCGGATGATATTACTGACAGGATATTTACCACAGCTCAGGTAAGACGATTTGCTGATCTCCGTTACCAATTGATTAATGCCGGGATAGATGTAATCGGCAAACTGCACTTCAACAATAGGCTTCAGTCCGACAGCACTTAAGCCGACCGTTGAACCGATAATATAGGCTTCCTGAATGGCGGTATTAAACACCCGGCTATCGCCGAATTTGTCAGCCAGCGTTGCCGCTTCCCGAAAAACGCCCCCTAATCTTTTACCCACATCCTGACCAAAGAACAATGCTTCGGGATGCTTGCGCAAAATTTCTTCCACGGCATGGAGTGCGGCATCTACCATGACCACCTTTTCTTTTTTATCTTCCGGACAGCGATTGCCTTTCTCCTCCGTTACCGGATTAGGTGCGAAGACATGAGTTGCCACCTGTAGCGGGTCAGGTTCCGGAGCCGCAACCGCCAGTTCAAATTCTTGTTTTACAAAATCCTTTTCCTCCTGTGCTATCTTATCTAATTCCTGAGCCGTCACGCCTTTTTCCATCAAACAGGCTTTCAGTTTTGGGCCTGGATCGTTCTTTTCATGCTTCACCAGATCTTCCGGACTGCGATACCATTCCTTGCGCACACCGGATGTATGATGACCAAGCAAGGGTACGGAAGCACGCACCAACAGCGGCTTACGTTCTTTCCGCACAAAGTCAATGGCTTTTTGCATTTCGGTATAAGACAGGACAAAATCGCTTCCGTCAAATTCCATTCTCTCCATGCCCTTAAATCCGGCAGCATACTCATAAGCATTCATGGTACGCGCCTCATCGCCACTTACGGAGATACCCCATTCATTGTCCTGCACTAAATAAATAACCGGCAAACTATGCAATACGGCAAACTGAAAGGCTTCACTCACCTCGCCCTCGGTTACGCTGCCATCCCCTAAGGAACAAATTGTAACCGGCGGCTGCGGATAGCTTTTCAGGTTTTGGGATTCAATATACCGGATACCCTGGGCAATTCCGGTGGTAGGAATCACCTGCATTCCGGTGGCGCTGCTTTGATGGATAATCTGAGGAAAATTTTCCCGCCTGCTGTTCGGATGGTTATAATATGCTCTCCCGCCCGTAAACGGATCATCTCTTTTAGCCAGCAACTGCAGCATCAGCTCGTAAGGCCTCCAGCCCATTCCCAGCATCATGCTTTCGTCCCGGTAATAGGGACTCACATAATCAAAAGGTCTCAAATGGAAGGCTGTGGCCAGTTGGATAGCTTCATGTCCACGAGAGGTGCTGTGCACATATTTGCAGATGCTTCGGTTGTTTTCATAAATATCGGCCATGGCTTTAGCCGTCATCATCAGGCGGTAAGCCTTTAATAAAATGTCGTTATTGGGCATCAATATATTAAGCGGAAATGTACGCAACAAAGATAGGGAAATTGAAACAGACGGGAGCCATTATGAGTGATGAAGCGTACATCCCAAATTCTCAACCTACAAGGCTGTTTGTATGGTAAAAATGCGATGTCATTGCAACTGCGAGGAAGTAATCTCTCGATCGTTTGAGCATCACAAAGAAATAGCTTAATACGATTGCTGTTTTTGAGATTACTTCGTTCCTGGCAATGACAGGCTTATTAATACATTAATAATCATGTCCTCATTTCGATCAAAGAAATTCCAAACCGCAAGGCAATTTGATTAGAATTTCTGCGTGAAGAAATTTCCGGTTTTGGTTACGATAGCGTCAACATACCTCTCGTCACTTCACACCGTTTTAGAGATTGCTCCACTCCATTAAAACCACTCCGTTGCGATACTTGATGTTAATTTCGGTCGCAATGATGCCACTTTTTCGCAATGACGACATGCTTTTAGTGTTAGTCCACGTTGTGATATTACGATTGCTTCTTAGCCAAATAGTACAACGTATTACTGTTTCGTTCATCAAAGATTACGACAGCCGCTTCCTGAACAGCCTCCCTTGTAACGGCCTTGTAGCGATCAAATTCCGTATTCATTAAATTAGCATCGCCCAGCAGTTCGTAGAACGCCAGGTTATTGGCGCGGGAGAGGAGGTTCATATCTTCAAATTCCACCATAGCTTCAATCTTATTAATGGCTTTATCCAGTTCTTCCTGCCGGACGCCCTCCTGAAGCAATAAAGCAATCTGTTGGTTTACCGCTTCATGAGCCGTTTCCATACGCACGCCCTGGCTTACTTTACCTTCGATAATCAGCAAGCCGGGATCCATGCTGCCTGTATGATAACAGGAAATGGAACTAAACAAACATTGTTCCTTAACCAGCCGGTGATACAGACGCGATGCCTGCCCGCTGCCTAATATCTCGGTCAGCACATCCGCAACATAATACCGGGGATGCAATCTTCCTTCAATATGCCAGGCTATATAAAGCGCATCCAGCGGAACATCGGCTTCAACCTGAAGGATGCGCGACTGTGTCTGAGGAGGCTCAGAAGGTAGTTCGCGTACATAAGCATTTCCGGCAGGAATATCGCCAAACCATTTTTGTGCAAGCGCTTTCACTGCTTCGGCAGATATATCTCCTGCTACGCATAATATGGCATTATTCGGACGGTAATGTTTGAAAAAGAAATTCTTCACATCCTGTAGCTTTGCCTCTTCAATATGCTTTAATTCCTTTCCTATGGTCATCCATTGGTAAGGATGCTGTTGGTAAGCCAGGCTGCGCAAATGTTTCCAGACATCACCATAAGGCTTGTTGATATAATGCTCTTTAAACTCTTCGCTCACTACCTTTCGCTGCACTTCAAGGCTTTTCGGGCTGAATGCAAGGGAAAGCATCCGGTCGCTTTCCAGCCAGAAAGCCGTTTCTATATTTTCTTTGGGCAACTGAATATAATAATTAGTAATATCGTTGGTCGTATAGGCATTATTTTCTCCTCCTGCCATTTGCAGCGGTTCATCATAAGAAGGAATGTTCACCGAACCACCGAACATTAAATGTTCAAACAAATGGGCAAAACCGGTTTGATTCGGATCTTCATCACGCGCACCTACATCATAGAGTATATTAAACGCTACCATGGGTGTGGATTTATCCTGGTGGGCAATAACCTTCAATCCGTTTGCTAATTGAAATTTTTGGAAGTGAATCATTTTTGATAATGGATAATGGAAAGTTGAGAATGGAAAATTGTCAGGCAAAAATAGAATTAAAATATTGCAGAAAGGCTGCTGTAGTGCGAGAACACAGAATGTCTATTTTTCCCAAGGCAAGGTTTTGATATGTTCAGCAACCTGTTTCAGCAGTTTTTCTTCGGTTAGGGAAGCAGCCCGTTCCTTTTCAAAGTCATCTTCAAAAATGCCTGCTTCCTGCAAAAAAGATTGCAGTTGCTTTTTGTATTTTTTCAAATCAATACGGATAAAAGCATCCTGCCCCTTGTCGTTTTTTCCTATTTCTATGCCTGCAACCGGTGTCATATTGTAAAGGTAAAAAACTTTTTATCAATCTTCTTCTTTCGCCGTTGTTGGCCTTTTTGCGGCAAAAGAATATAGCTTGTCAACAAGTAAATTTATATGTTGGCCCTTTGACCAGCAAAGGGGTGAAAGAACATATCAGTAATCAGCAGGGGGAGAATTTCATACCTTTGTTCTATACTCGTCACTTCAACGTTTTTACGGTATTATTGCGATAATATATTATTATAATACGCATAGCCACCATGTAAAATTATCGCAAGGCATTCACGCCAGATACTCGCTCACTTTTTGTTTGATAGTTTGTTTTACGCTTTCCCAGGTTTGATTTTTCAGGCTTACCTGATCTTCGCTTTCATCGGCATCTTGCAAATAGGTAAGTGCCTGCGGAATGGAAGTCAGTAATTGTTGCGTTGAGTATTTTTTTTCGTAGCATGTAATAAAATCTTTGACAGCATAATGTTGCAGCAGTTCAGCTACGTCCCAAAAATCTTTCTTCTGTGCATGTTTCAAAACCGCATTTACTTTCATTGCGATAATATCTTTATCGCTGAACATTCTGATGTCGTCTTCTATCATAGCATCGCCGATTTGAGGGAAACGATGATTTTTTACAAAATCAACTTTCACATCATCAATAAACCCGAAAATGCCGATAGAATTATTCCTGCTTCTGACTTGTAATGGCAAGTGCCTGACTACTGCGTTTACTATTTCATCATTATCAAATTCCGAAACAGAAAACAAATCCAAATCAATCGATTTTCGATGTCCGTAACGAAGCGATAAACCCGTTACGCCCACCAAATAAAAATCAGCTAATTCGGAAACAGTCATCAACTGTTTCAATATAGTGAGTGTGCGGGGTTCAACTGCATCTGTGTATAACATTTGAAGTCGGTTAGTTCATTCATCAATACGGCACTTGCAAGATAAATAGTTTGCAAACTCAACCATTTTGCATTCGTAAGCGCTACGCGAACTTTTTCATCGCCATAATACCGTCTGCATTGGCGAATATCGTCCACATCGCCGCGTTCAAACACGCGCTCAATCACGAAATTAGCTTTGGCATCGTAATCTATGTTTTCAAAGTTCACGTCCCAAAAAATGCGCTTCTGAAATACTGGTTTTGCTTTTGGCGGCATACAGCAAATGTACGGAAACCACAGCGTTTAAAAACCCACATTTACTCTCACATTCGTATTCTTCAACACTTTTTCAATTTTCTTTTCCCGTTTTAAAAGTTGCATCCTGAAGGGGGAAAAAAACCATCGCCCGCGGATGCGTCTGTACCGGTCTTCCGGCGCTTTCAGGAATAGACGCCAAAATAAGGATAAGGGCGTAGCATTCTTAAAAATATCCGACAGCTTAACGTAATAAACCAAGGTGTCTGCGCTGCACTGTTCCAATACTTCTTCTATTTCTTCCGGGCTGTTCATGGATGAAATGCAAAGCACAGAGCCATAATCAGGTTTAAAATACTCGCTCAGGTCTATATCATTATGCCATTCGCTGTTGCTGACCACCCGCTGCACATAAGCTTTTATATTTTCCTGCTCCGGAATATGCAATTCGCTATCCGGGAGATAGCGGACTTCAAACGCTTTCCCCGCTATCGCTTCGTAAATAGTCCACACATGGTTTTTATAATAGTTCAGCATGGCCTGTGCGAAGACATTATTTTGCTGCAGGGAATTCAAATCCGTATGAAAACTGGCAAAGAAATAAATATGGGAGGCATAAGGATTAAAAATTTCCGGTACCCTGACCACCAGCTCCCGGTTTTTGGCATATACTTTCCAGACAATACGGCGCACATCATCTCCTGCTTCAAAATCTTTATAATTGATGTATTCGCCATCCACTTTGCGAAGCTGCTCGATACGCTGCTCCGTATCTTCCGTTTTGAGCGGAGTAGCTTTCTGTTCCTGAATAGCCAGGTTTTGCGGCGGCTGATAAAAATGGTTGTGGATACGTTGTCGCGCCGGCAGCGAAACCAATTGCAGCATATCTTCAAAATAGACAAATCCGCCGGCTACCTGATACTCTTTAATATCAGGCAGTTGCAACAGGTTTTTTCCAAAAACGCCATCCCTCCAGAACTTCCGGGAAGTGCGCTGATTGGAAGCCAGCGTGAACTTATCCGTCATTTCAAAATTATTATAAAACAACCTTCCCTTAATAAAGCCTAAGAGCGGCCGCCGGGCTGCACGCAATAAGGCCCGAAACCACAAAGTGTTTACCCGTGTTCCGTTTTCAAAAGAAAGCTCAAGCTGATATTTCCTTTTATCTCCTGCCCATAAATAATACAGCCAGCATCCGATAGCGGTAAGCACCGAAAGCGCCTGCAAAGAGCCTGCAAACCACAAGGCTACTTTGCCCATCATCAGAATAAGGGGTGCAAAGGAATTGACTTCCAAAGCATCATTTTTGTCCGAAGACTTCATATGCAGAAAGAACCAACAGGCGCCCCAGGCCGCCGCAACAATGAAAAAATTTAAAGTAAGCGGGAAATATTGAAGATAAAAGCGAAAGCGCTTCACAAATTGGGTCCGGTTCATATTGACAGCGGCAAGTTACAATAAAACAGTGAAATTGCGGATATACAGAAATCAATATCTTCGTGGCATATTAAACACAGAATCAAAGATGCAACAAACGGATCAGAACAGGGAAAAGCGCAACTGGAACCGGCGTTACCTTGCGGTACTGGTCTGGTTAGTAATTTTAATCGGATTATTCACCTGGTTTACGAATAGCTGGAAATGAGCAGTATCGACTGGATTGTATTATTGTTGGTTCTGACCCTGATTATCTGCTACGGCATTTATAAAGGCCGCGGACAAACCGGTGCAGACAGCTATTTACGAGCCGGCCGGGAGATGCCCTGGTATGTGGTATTGCTGGGTATTATGGCTACACAGGCCAGCGCTATCACTTTCATTTCGGGACCGGGGCAAGCCTATACGGACGGGATGCGCTTTGTGCAGTATTATTTTGGATTGCCTCTTGCCATGATTGTGGTCAGCACCATATTTGTTCCCATTTTTCAAAAGCTGAATGTCTATACCGCCTATCAATATTTAGATAAACGGTTCAATAAAAGCACCCGGCTATTCACCGGCATCCTGTTCCTGTTTTCGCGGGGTATTTCCACCGGAATGAGCGTTTATGCTCCGGCCATTGTATTGTCCGCCATTTTCGGCTGGAATATTTATCTCAGCAATGTCCTGATTGGCGGGCTGCTCATTGTTTATACCTACAGAGGCGGCGCCAAATCCATTGCCCACACGCAAAAAATCCAGTTCTCCATTATCTTAGGCGCAATGGCGGTGGCGGGAATCATTGTAGTGCTGAAGATGCCGGAGGGCGTAAGCTTCGGAGATGCCCTGTACCTTGCGGGGAAGAGCGGGAAGCTGAATGTTATCACGACCAATTTCGACTGGAATGACAAATACAATATCTGGTCGGGTGTGATCGGCGGTTTTTTCCTGGCGCTTTCTTATTTCGGAACGGATCAAAGTCAGGTGGGCCGTTATTTAACGGGGAAAAATATGCGGGAAAGCCGTATGGGGCTTTTAATGAACGGCATGGTGAAGATACCGATGCAGTTTTCCATCTTACTGATCGGAGCTTTGCTTTTTTCATTTTACGCATTCCACCAGGCTCCGCTCTCTTTCAATCAAAAGGCGGAGCAGGTCGTTTCCACTTCAGCACCGGACTCTTACCAGGCACTAAGCAGGGAACACAGCACAGCAACTGAACAGCAGCAGCAAGCAGCCCTTAAGTTAGCGGCACTGCGGCATGCCGATTCCCCTTCTCCGGCGCTGGAACAGGAATACCTGGAGCAGTATCATCAACTACAGCGAACAGTTGACAGTCAAAGAGCACAGTTTGGGAAAATTATTGAATCCAACAAATTACCGGTGGAAGCAAAGGATACCAATTATATTTTCCTGCATTTTGTGCAGCATTATTTACCTGTGGGGATGGTTGGACTGTTATTTGCAATCGTTTTCCTGGCCAGTTGGGGATCCATTTCCGCAGCATTAAATTCGCTGGCCTCCTCTACCCTCATTGATTTCCACTTAGTGCTATCCCGAAAGAATTACAGTCCCGCGGAGGAGCTGCGCTACGGTCGGTTTTACACCCTGATTTGGGGCGTATTCAGCATTGCAGTAGCTATGTTTGCTACCCGAATGGGTTCCCTGATAGAGGCGGTGAATGAATTAGGCAGTCTTTTCTACGGAGCAATCTTAGGTATCTTTCTCACGGCATTTTTTCTGAAAAATGTAAAAGGGCGGGCTGTATTTTTCGCAGCTATAATTTCCGAAATTACCGTTTTGGCGGTCTATAAAATGGAGATAGTGGGATTTCTGTGGCTGAATGTCATTGGCGCTTTAAGCGTGATGTTTTTTGCGGTGATCCTGCAAATATTTTTCAGAAAAGAAAAACAAAACACAAAAGACTGATCAGAGAAAAGAAACATTATTCGTATAGCCACAGCCGTATATCCGATAAAAACAGCAGTCCGATAAATAATTACCGGACTGCTGTTTTCTTTTAATAGGGAAAAATTAAGCTATTGCTGCAATTTTTTTAGTCAGTTTAGATTTCAGGTTGCTGGCTTTGTTTTTATGAATAACATTTCGCTTTGCCAGCTTGTCAATCATAGAAATTACCTTAGGCAGTTCTGCCTGAGCCGCATCTTTTTCCGTTAATTTCAATATACCACGAATCGCATTACGGGTAGTTTTTCCATAATAGCGGTTGTGATCACGTCTTTTAGCGCTTTGGCGCACATCCTTTTTGGTAGCTTTATGATTTGCCATTTTTAGTACTGTTCTGTTTTTCGGTGGGCAAAGGTATGTTTTTTTTTCTAAAGATAAAATTTTTATCAAAATAAAAGGCGCTGTAAAACGAACCTTCCTTACATATTCATTTTTGCAGTCTGGCGTTCTAAGTAATCCTTCTTTTCAATAAAAGTGTCCAGCTTGTCTTTGGGAATACGAAGGTTATAAGTGCTTCCCGGCTTAAAATTATCCAGGAAGTCATAATAATCGTAATTCCAGCGACCGATTTGGCGGCGATCCAGCTCCAACAGATTGGAAAGCAGATCGAGGTCAATCGGATTTTTGATACGCACCATAGCCATTTTCTTCAGCTCTTCCTCGCTGAATTTTACCAGCAAAGGATTCACCGGCGCAGCCACGGCTTTGGTATTAGCTGAATTTAAGGAAGCCCAGTTAAAATCTTCCGGAAGGCCATTTTCCAGATAAGGATTCAATTGTTCCATAATCGTAGCGGTGGCTACAAAGGCCAGAACATGGTTTTGGGTTTCGCGGGGTAAATATTGCTTGATTACCCAATAGTCGCTTTTCCCGGTACGGTTGATAGCATTGATTACCGGTCGGGGACCGCTGTTATAAGCTGCAATCACCAGCAACCAGTCGTCAAACTGATCGTAAAGGTAGTTCAGGTATTTACAGGCAGCCTTAGTAGATTTATACCAGTCTTTACGTTCGTCACGGCGCCCATTGACCGAGAGTCCCATGTGGCGTGCAGTAGCTGCCATAAACTGCCAGGGGCCTACCGCTCCTACAGGAGAGACTGCATTGCTGTTCAATGCCGATTCAATTACGGCAAGGTATTTCAGCTCATGAGGCATGTCGTGATCATCCATTATTTTATCTATTACGGCAAAATAACGGCCGCCACGATCTTCGGCAGTCATGTTATACAGGCGCTTTTGATGATTTTTCATATATTGCCTGGTATAGTCAAGCATCTGCTTGTGATTCTTCCCGAAATAACCGACATCACTTAACATCGGCACCTTTTTATAGGGAGATGTTTCCGGTTTAAGGGAAGCAAGCGGATTGTTTTTTGTATTGACTTCGGCCAAAGCGAGTTTCGCTGCAGCCGGGGAAGACAGGTTGCTGTTTACTTTTGTATCTACTACCGAAGTGTCTTTTACTACCTTTACGCCTGGCGTTAACACAACATCTTCAATTGCACGTTCAGGCATCTGAATGCTTTGAGCAGCTACGGAAAGCGGAATGCTCAACACCACCACACTAATGATTTGCTTCAATTGCATAATTAATCGTTACTGATTTTGCGGTTAAATATGCAACCGGAAATTACGGAATGTTTATCCAATAACCGGCCGTATAAATTTAAAAAGAGTTGGGTCAGGAATATGGAAGACACCAACAGATTTGTCAGACAA
Source organism: uncultured Taibaiella sp. (assembly GCA_964622775.1). GTDB lineage: Bacteria > Bacteroidota > Bacteroidia > Chitinophagales > Chitinophagaceae > CAZUSO01. The sequence continues at coordinate 11,902 of CAZUSO010000042.1, forward strand.
TATGTCCTGGTCGGGAAAACAGGTCGAACCGGGATAATGCCCGGTTGCGAAATTAAGAATTAGGCTGATTGCTTTTAGCTGCGGAAGCTTCTTTAGCGCCGTTTTCAATCTCTTTTTTGATACCGTCTTTAGCATCGTTAAATTCGCGGATACCTTTTCCGAGACCCTTAGCCAGTTCAGGTATTTTGCGACCGCCGAATAATATTACGATAGCCAGGATAATCCACAGCCATTCTCCACCACTCGGCATAGACAGCAATAATATTGAATCTAAAATCATCATGATTATTTTTAAAATTTGAATAGAAGTTCCCTCAGGAACATGGACAAAGATAACCCATTTTTAAAACGGACAAAGATATTATTTTTCCGATTATATTTTTTAACCGCATCTTAGTATTTTGATACTATGTTTTGACAGGAGAATACTACGGATTCCGGATGCAGGGTTATTTCTCATTATTATTTAAACCTGTATAAATCCTAAATGGAGTGATGGCGTTGAACTTCAATGGAAGCTCCATAGAGTACAACGGTTCTACAGTCTGAAGACTACGTCGTAGAAGCTGGCAATCTACGGTTGTAAATTTTGGCAAGAGATTATCAAGGATGTTGCAATTTTGCCTGATGGCAGGGCATCAGGAAATGAGCACACGGGATTCGTTCATCAGTCAGGATTTGTGGACTAACCGGAGCCGCCTCCCCTTTCTATAAAACAAAGGCAGCCATAACGGGTATCGTTATGGCTGCCTTGGGCAATTAAGTTTTAAAATTTCATATCGTCATCCTGTGCAGCGCTGTGCTGATTCTGGCGATCACCTGAAGGACGTTCCCGGTCACCACGGTAGTTACCGGGCCGCCGGTCATTTCCTCTGCCACCGCCATTGCTGTTCCGGCGTTCCCGGTTGCCACCTTCCGGCCTTTCGACGTAACCTTCCGGCTTAGGCTGCAAAACCTTGGTACTTAAACGGAATTTTCCTGTTTTAGGATCAAGTCCGACTAATTTCACCTGAATATTGTCGCCTTCATTCATCACACCATCGAGGGTATCAATCCGGCTCCAGCTTACTTCTGAAATGTGCAATAAGCCTTGTTTGCCCGGCATAAATTCCACAAAGGCGCCATAAGGCATAATTGACTTTACTATGGAGTCGTATACCTCCCCAACTTCGGGAATGGCCACGATACCTTTGATCCAGTCAACCGCTTTTTTCATCTTCTCCGCATCATTGGAGAAAATTTTCACCACGCCATTGTCTCCGACTTCTTCAATATTGATTTCCGTACCGGTTTCCCGCTGAATTTCCTGGATAATCTTACCACCCGGGCCGATGATTGCACCGATAAATTCACGGTCAACAATCAGCTGTTCAATACGGGGCGTATGCGGTTTCAAATCTTCACGGTGTTCCGGAATACAAGAGTACATGGCATCCAGGATATGCAAACGTCCGCGGCGTGCCTGCTCCAGCGCCTGGCGCATCACATCCATACTTAAGCCGTCCACCTTAATATCCATTTGAATGCCACAAATACCTTCGCGGGTTCCGGTTACTTTAAAATCCATATCACCCAAATGATCTTCATCACCCAGAATATCCGTCAGCACGGCCCATTTACCGTCAGAAGCGCGGCTGATCAATCCCATTGCCACACCGCCAACATGCTTGGGGTAAGGCACGCCGGCATCCATTAAGGCCAGCGAGCCGGCACAAACAGTTGCCATAGATGATGACCCGTTGGATTCCAGGATGTCGGAAACTACACGTATGGTATAAGGATAATCTTCCGGCATCATCATTTCCAGGGAGCGCTTGGCTAAGTTACCATGACCTACTTCCCGGCGGCTGGGGGCACGCAGGAATTTAACCTCGCCGGTAGAATAAGGCGGGAAATTATAATGAAGATAGAACGTACGGTATTCTGAAGTGCCGGCCGTTTCCACTAACAATTCATCATCTTTGGTGCCCAGCGTAACGGTGGTGAGGGACTGGGTTTCCCCGCGGGTAAACAGCGCGCAACCATGCGGTGAAGGCAGAATATTGGTTTCCATCACCAAAGGGCGCACCTCATCCAGCATACGGCCATCCAGACGGCGGCTTTCGTCTAAGATCATATTGCGTACGGTATGATAAAGCAAATCCTCAAAAACATTTTTGGCCAAACCAAGATCTTCCTCCGGGGTAGTTTCCGGATCAAAGGTAGCCATAAGCTCTTCTTTCAGTTGTTTGAACGCATCACTGCGTTCATGCTTGGAGGTTCCGGCGCGGGAAATATCCAGTATTTTTGCAGCAGCAAATGCTTCCACCTGGGTTTTTACCGCTTCATTTTCATAAGGCGGCACTACTTCCCGTTTGGCGGTGATACCCACTTTCGCACGCAATTCCTCCTGGGCCTTCACCTGGGCACGAATGGCTTCATGCGCTATTTCAATAGCCCTGATCATATCTTCTTCCTGGCATTCCTTAGCTTCCCCTTCCACCATCATGATGTTTTTGTCAGTAGCAGCAACGATAAAGTCCATATCGGAACTCCTCATCTGGGTTACAGTCGGATTGACCACGAATTCGCCATCAACGCGGCTGACACGTACTTCGGAAATAATTTCCTGGATGGGCACATCCGAAACGGCCAGCGCGGAAGATGCGGCCAGACAGGCCAGCGCATCGGGTTTCACTTCGGGATCATTAGAAAGAAGGTTTACGATAACCTGAACTTCGCAAAGATAGTTTTCCGGGAAAAGCGGGCGCAGTGCGCGATCGATCAGCCGGGAGATCAATACTTCGTAATCGCTGATGCGGCCTTCACGCTTGAAGAAAGAGCCGGGAATGCGACCGGCGGAAGCAAATTTTTCCTGGTAGTCAACCGTAAGGGGGAAAAAAGACTGGCCGGGCTTAGGTTCGTGGCTGGCTACTACCGTAGCAAGCAGAATAGCGTCGCCGCATCGTACGGTTACGGAACCATCAGCCTGGCGGGCCATTTTGCCCGTTTCGATGGTTACTTCTTGCCCGCTCGGCAGTTTGAACGATACGGACGTTGGTGTTAAATTCATATTGTTTTGTTTAGATCAGCTTGAGGCCTGGTTTCAGCATTTGCCCTTTTGCCTCAAAAATAAAAGGGCGATTTATTTAATAAGTAATTTATTGCAACAAAAGTAGAATACGGCTTATGGCCGGATTAAAAAAACTGCTGCGAAGGTATTACTATTCCGTTGAATTTAAAGAAATATGTTTTGAAGGGGAGCATTTCAAATTTTCCTAACATTCCTCATTTTGTTATTCCGCTTTAGCTTTTACCACTTTGTAAAAGTTGTAAAAGCTCCCCCTTGGTGACGTTTTCACCAACACCAAAAAGGAAGCATCTGTTCAGGCTTTTTACCGGAGCAGATTATGAATCCTGTTTTATCAGCTTAACAATGCCTAAAAAGGAAGCAGGAAATTGAGCTAAACCATTCATTATTTTTCAAATCATAAAGTATGACAGCGGGATATTCAGGTAGCGCAAAGAATCAAATTGTATGTTTCTAATGTTTAAATTATTGTCCGGACACGTGACCGGCAGTAAAATCAGTTTACCGTCTTTTCCGTAACTGCATTATTTTTTAATACACTTAAAAAGCATTCAAATGTTTTTTTCTGCCCGTAAATCATGCTTTGTATTTTTCAATAAAAATGAAATGTGTTTAAGCTCAAAGGAATAAAATCTCATACAAATATTTTTCATCCGGGTATATCATGCGCTCATTTTAAACAAAATGATTCAAAAATGAATGAATTTGACTAAAAACTGAAAGCCTTTTCTTTATTTTTTTTCAAGATTTGCACATGGCTATGTAGCTATAATATAAATCCGCTCAAATGACACAAATGATAAATAAAAATATACCAAATCCTTTTGTCGGGTTGCGTCCGTTTCATGCTGCTGAATCCCATCTGTTCTTCGGGCGGGACAGATATATTAATGAAATACGGCGCAAATTGGATCGCTATCATTTTGTTTCTGTCGTCGGCAATTCCGGCAGCGGCAAATCTTCTCTTGTGCGGGCCGGTGTCCTGCCCGGGCTGCAGGAAAATGAGGAATGGATCGTTTGCGTTATGCGCCCCGGTAAAGAGCCGGTCAGGGAGCTGTGCTTTGCATTATTATCAAAACTGATCCATACTGACAAGAATAAACACGTGGAAGATCCGCTCCATACACTTTTTAAAAGTAAAGCGGGGCTGGTGCAACTGATGAGAAGCCGCATACCCCAGGGCAAAAAGCTGCTGATAGTTGCCGACCAGTTTGAAGAGTTATTTCGTTTTGCTTCGGAAGAAAGCTATGAACAGGCCGACCAGTTTGTAAGCCTTCTGCTCACGGCTATTGATCAGCAAGATGTACCGATTTACCTGATGATAACCCTGCGTTCAGACTTCATTGGTGATTGTGAGCAATTTTACGGTTTGCCGGAAGCAATCAATAAAGGCCAGTTTCTAGTACCGAGAATGAACCGGGAAGAGTTACAATCCACGATAACGGAACCTATAGCGCTTGCAGGAGGTAAAATTACGCCTGCTCTTGTGCAACGGCTGATGAACGATGTAGGCAGAAATCCCGATCAGCTACCTGTGTTGCAGCACGTACTGATGCGTACATGGGAAGTCTGGAAGAAAGAAAATGATATACAGGCGCCTATAGACATGCATCATTATCAGCAAACCGGTATGATGGCCAAAGCGCTCAGCAATCATGCCGAAGAAGCTATCAAAGAGATCGATACGGAAAGAAAAAAAGCGATTACATCGATACTCTTTAAAACACTTACGGTAAAAGAAGCGGAAAACAGAGGCGTCAGACGCCCTACTTCCATAGCGTCCATCGCGGCTATTGCCGGCGTACCTGTGCAGGAAATCACAGACATAGCCGATATTTTCCGCAGGCACGACCGTGGTTTCCTGATGCCACCTGATAATATACCATTAAACGCCGAAACCATACTGGACATTTCTCATGAAAGCCTGATGCGCGTATGGGAAAGGCTCTCGGAATGGACCGATGAAGAAATGGAATCGGCAAACCTGTATAAAAGGATTTGTGAAAACGCTTTGCTTTATGAAAAAGGACTTGCCGGCCTCTGGCAGGATCCCGACCTGCAGGTAGCGCTGGAATGGAAAGAAAAGCAACAACCCAATGCATATTGGGCCAGACAATATAATGAGCATTTTCAACTTGCCGTTCATTTTATGGAAGCAAGTCTGCAGCATAAGCGTTTTTTGCAGGCTGATAAAAAGAGAAAACAAAAAATACTGCAGGCAGCCATTATTATCATCCTTGTCGCACTGAGCAGTCTTACGCTCTGGGCTTTTACGGAACAAAAAGCATCCCTGAAAAATGAGCAAAAAGCCCTTGCGGAAAAGAAAAATGCCCTGACGCAGGAACAGATAGCCAGCAATAAAAAAGCGGAAGCCGAAAAAAATCTCCTTATAGCCAATGAACAGACGGAAGAAGCGCAAAGGCAAAAAGCAGAGGCGGAAAAGCAAAAGAAAATTGCCCTGCTCAATGCCCAGGAAGCAAAACAGCAGGAAACAAGAGCGGAATCTTCTTTTGCGCAGGCTACTGAAGCAAGACAAAGAGCAGAAAATGAAAAGCAGGCCGCCCTGATGCAAAAGACTATTTCCGACAGCCTTAAAGGGGTAGCAGAAAACTCAGAGCAGCATGCTAACCGCCTGCACATGCTGTCGCTTGCGCAGAATCTTGCCATTAAATCAGGAATGATAAAGCCCGAAAATACAGATAAGGAACTGAAATCATTGCTGGCATTATATGCCCGGCAATACCAGCAGCAGTTTGCCGGCAAAAGCTTCGACCCGGAAATTTACCATGCCCTGTTCAGCGCTTACCGCACAAGCCAGCAGCCTTCTGATTATATCAGCACAGCCAACGGAGACGTCGTGCGCGCGGTGATCTTTAATCATAAAGGAAATAAGACTGCAAGCGTTTCGGTAAATGGGGTGCTGGTGCTTGCCGGCGCCGGAACGGGAAAGCAGCAGGTTATTTTCCCTAAGCAAAGCCTGATATTGGACCAGCCTGTATTCAGCGAAGATGATAAGATGATTGCCTGCACAGGCGATGATAATTCCATCCTCATTTTTGATGCAGGCAACAGCAATGCTGCTCCCCGGAAGATATCCGGACTGCACCAGGATAAGATATCCGGAATCGCCTGGAACGGCGCTAAGATCATTTCCGTATCCAGGGACAGGAACATCAACATTATTGACGCAACAAAAGGCAACCTTATCCGGTCTTTCTCCATTAATAAAAGCACACCTTCCTGCATGGCCTGGCATGCCGCTACAGAGCGGCTGTTCATAGGCTGTGATGACGGCAATGTTTACTCGGTAGTCGTATCCGGCGACAAACAGCCGGAGCTATTGCGCAGCACAGCAGGGCAGATAAAAAGTATGGCGCTAAGTTCTGACGGAAATAATATAGCCTGCGGTACGGCAGCTGGAAATATCCTCCTTTTCCCGGCTACCGGCAATGCCACCCCTCAATCCATCGCAGCGCATAATGCCACGGTCACCGCCCTTGCCTTTATTCCGGGAAAGAATGAGCTGGCAAGCGCAAGCCTTGACGGCACCGTAAAAATCTGGAACCTTTCCGCTACGGGCGATGCCCCTATTGTTTTTTCCGAACATGAAAGCTGGGTATTTGCGCTTTCATGCAGCCCGGACGGAGCATTGCTGGCTTCCTGCGGAAAAGATAAAACCGTGCGCTACTACCGTCTTGATGAAAGGACTATTGCCAGTGACTTATCTGCCCGTATAAACCGCGATTTATCCCCGGAAGAGTGGAAACAATACATCGGTACAGACATTCCTTACAGCCCGATAATAAAACAGCAATGATGCATCAAACAATGAACACTCATTTACACAATACAGGGAACCGTTATTACCTGCAGTCGCTATGCACCTGCCTGCTTCTTTTATGCGTTCATATCTCATCGGCACAGGAAAGCTGTGCGGAAAAGCTGCTGAGGGCAAATACCTTTTATGAACAAGGCAGACTGAATGAAGCTATTGAGCTGGCGAATCCCTGTATTCTTTCCGGCACGACTACGGATAAATGGCAGGCTTACCGCCTGCTGGCTATGGCTTATCTCGCCAATGACCAGCGAAAAGAGGCCCGCACGGTCACCGAGAACATGATGGAGCTGAACCCGCTTTATAAGCCCAGTCCTTTAAAAGATCCGCCGGAGCTGATTAAAATGATACATTCCGTAGTAGTCATTCCGAAATTCAGCGTCGGGCTGGCATTTAATACCGGCTTCAATTACACCTATCCGGTGGTAAAAGGAGCTTACAATCTTTTAGATTATACAAAACAATACCGGGCAGAAAGAGATTTTCTCGGCGAGCTTTCCATAGGCTATTTTCTCGGAAAAAATATCAGCATACATACGGGGCTTACGGTATCATCCAATACTTTTTCTATCAGCTTTACGCACCCCTGGGGTAATACCGCTATTAAAGAAAAACTCAACTACCTTACCGTGCCTGCTTATGCACGGTATATGTTCTTTTATGGCAGAAGGCTCAGGCCCTTTGTGGAAGCCGGCGTATCCGGCAGCTATCTGCTCAGCTCATCTTCTGACTTTATCACAACCACAGACACTTCACAGAAAGTGTTGAAAGGACTTGATTCCAGAAGCAGGCACAACCTTTACAACTATGGTGTTTCCCTGGGCGCCGGATTAAGCTGCAAGGCAGGAAACGGCAATGTATTGCTTGCCCTGTATTATGGCCACAATTTTGCCAATATTACCAGATCCGGTGAGCGTTACAACAGTATCAGCCTGCGGGACAATTACCTCTACTTAGATGATGATATCACCATCAATAATTTTTCCATTATGGTAGGCTATACCTTCTATATGAACTACCGGGTCATCAGAAATGCTAAAAATCAATAACGATGAAACTATTATATACACGTTGCCTGCTGTACATTTTTATACTATGCCTGTGGCATTTTGCAGCCAGGGCTCAGCAAATAAGCAACAGCTGTAATGAATCGCTTTATAAGGCCAACCGGCTGTATGAGCAGGGGCATTTCCAGGAAGCCGTAAACCTGTTGGAGCCCTGCGTTCGTAATATTTCCCCTGATATACGCTTTGAAGCCTACCGGCTGCTGTCTATATGCTATATTAACCTGAATGAACCGGAGAAAGCGGAGTATGCTGCAGAAATGCTGCTGCTGCATAAGCCTTCCTATAAAGAGTTCCCTTATGTTGACCCGGTAGAGCTGAATAAGATGCTCAGCAACTATACCATAAGAAACCTGATAGATGCAGGAATAAAAGTAGGCCTCAACATCAGTTCGGTTCGTCTGTGGCAATACCAGTCCGCGACCAATTCATCTTCGTCGTTCAATCCCAAAGCAGGATATGAGGCGGGACTGATGCTTAATTACCATTTCCTGCCGCATTTTACCATTGCAGCGGAAGCCTTGTATGCAGGACTAAGCTACGGACAGCAGTCTGATGATGTAAACGGGTGGAAGATGCGCTACCAGGAGGGGCTTAACTATTTTTCTTTCCCCCTGCTGCTGAAATACGATTTCAATATGGCGAAAAAATTTACCGCCAGTATTGAAGCGGGCATGCAATGGCAGATGCTCCGCCGCAGCCAAAGCAGCCTGAGATTCGACAATCCTGCCACCGGCGAGCGCCTGGAGACCGCCCTGGATTACTACGGCAGCAGAACCGCGCGGGTTTACGGGCTGGTTGCCGGTATAACGGTAAAGAAGCAGCTTTCTTCCGGCATTTTCGGCATGGAAATCAGGTATGCATACGGGCTGAAAAATATTGTAAATCCTGAAAAACGTTATGATGACCTGGATTTTATTTCCAACTGGAGATACCTCTACAGCGACATCAGCTTAAATACGCTTTGCCTGTCTATGACTTATCAATTACCCTTAAAATATGCAGTCAGCAGGAAGAAGACCAGGTTAAGATGAACCCGCAACAGGAGTAGTGTTCAGTAAAAATGCAAAAGTCAAAATTAAAGTAAAACAATGGAGAGTGGAGAATGGACAATTGAAAATGGAGAATGAAAAATGAAAAATGAAAAATGAAAAATGGAGAATGAATCCCCGCTTTGTCATTCCGTAGGAATCTATAGATGCTTACAGCATGACGGTGGAGAATTGAAAATGGAGAATGAGTCCCCGCTTTGTCATTCCGCAGGAATCTATAGATGCTTACAGCATGACGGTGGAGAATGGAGAATGAAAAAGGGCATATTAATCAATATGACAGGATTTGACAATGCGGGCAGCATATACGTAATGCAGCAGTGATATTAATATACCCTGATAAATTATAAACGCATTTCAGGCTAAAAAATAATGATTATGAATAAAGCAACAACAAACAGGTATTCAATTACGCTGGTTAAGATGCTGGCCTGCTGCCTGTGCATCCTTACCTGTATATCCTGTAAAAAAAGCGTAAGCCCGGAAAAAAACGGATCGTCCGTAAGGATTATTGGCGGCAGCGGCAGAAATGAAGTAAACTATATTACGGAACACCCGGACGGAGGCTGGCTGATTTTCGGCATCACCAATGTAAAAGGAAACGGGGGGTCAGACATCTACGAGGCTTATATAGACACACAGATGAATCTCGTGTTTGATACCACCTACGGCTCCTTCCTGAATGAGGAAATCAATGCCAATTCCGTTTTTAAGGACAGGGATGGCAATATCCTCGTCGGCGGCTATACCCAGCAATTGCTTCCCAATACCGGTACGGATTCCTTTGCGATGGCTTACGGCATGGTGTATAAGTTCGACCCCTATGGCAAACTGCTCCACAAAACCATCATACCCGATAATGCCGGCATCAGTATGACCAATTACCGCATCAGCCAGCTGCCTTCCGGGAATTATACCGTATTTGGCGCCAATGTCTATTATACCGAGCACTGCTATATCTATGAACTTACGGCAGACCTGCAGCCTACCGAAAATTTCTTTTCCGGCGATATCCCGCGATATTCCAATACATACACCTTAGGCTACACGTATTCCGAACTTGTCGGGAATATGCTGATAGACCTGTCAGAATGCGACACAGGGCAGTTTATTATACAACGCTTCACCTTATCCGCAGGAGCGCTTACCCAGGAGGAAGATACCTTAGCCTGCCCGGGAATCCCGGAGGGGTACTATTATCCTTGGGGGCTTATTGCAGCAGACAAAGACAACCTGTATGTTAATTTTTCATGGCGAGGTTCCTATATTGTTAAGGTAACAGCGGGAAAAACAGACTGGACAACGCAGCTCGGACAGAGCGGTAATATCAGCCAGCTTTATACCAATCATGAGGGGGACTGCTACGGCAGCATAGACGACTATTTTTTCAAAGTAAATAAAAGCGGCAGCATCGCCTGGGAAAAAATCATTCCCGGCGTTGCGGAAAAATCCGGGCTAAGCGGCGCTATATGCATTAATAAAGATAAAAGCATTACCATAGCTTATGCTACCCAGTTTGCCGGCTATTATGGCACCAATATCGGCATCATGGTATTAGACGATAACGGTGATTCCATTTTTAAAAGCAATTAAATAACCACACAGACATGAAAATACGATTCAGTATCATATTATTCTTTGCCGCAACAGCGCTGTTCTTTGCCTGTAAAAAAACAACAGTGCAGGAAAACCGCTCCGGAGTAACTAATACTTTAAAAGGTTTTTTCCAGGGGAAAGACATCTACTACAATGCACATACCCATCAGCTGGAGATAACCGGTTTCGGCTACCCCGGTGGTGGCAATGTCCCCCCGTGCCCGGTGCGTTTTACCTGTAGCGATGACGGAAGGATGCTGGATTCCGCCTTTTATACGGATTATTACCAGTGGATATACAGCAATTTTAAATTTGTAGCCACAAAAGGCGGCAATACCTTCTGGATCATGAACAGCTATAATGATGACGGCACCGCCATCATTACCACCGTCAACAAAAGAAATGCAACGGGCAGCTATGTGACTGTGGACAGCAGCGCCGGCTTTGAAGTGCTTAACGATGCCATCCCCTCTAAGGAGGGCGGCTTCGTGCTGCTGTTCGGATGCGACCTGGATCTCAGTGACGGCCTGTATGACAGCGTTACCATAAAAAAATATAACGAGCAGGGCAACCTGCTGCAATCTGCTAAAATCAATAGCACTGATTTTCTGGGAGGATGGTATTTTGCTATGTCCTTTGCCGAAAAAACGAATGGCAATTACGAGGTTTTCGCCTATGGAATAGACAGCGCCCTGTTAGCAGCTAACGGCTGGTATTGTTCGGACGTGCTGTATGAAATAGACCCGCAGGGAAACTTTATCGGAACTCCGCTTTTCTTCAAAAAAGAGCTGCAGACCAACGAGGCGTTCTGGCCCAATAAGTACGGGAAAGTATTTATAATGCCCGACAACTCGTTAAGGCTGGTCTCTACTTACCGCAGTGTGCTGGGCGATATAGCCATAAGAAAAGTAAATGCGGGCGGCCACTTAGAATGGGAACAATATCTCGGCGAGCCGGAAAGAGATGAAAAGCTGAACAGCGCTTTTATGGACAGCCAGGGGAAGCTGGTTTTTTCAGGTACAACCGCCGACTGGACACCGCCGCAATTTCCTTTTATGTATCGCATGGATGACGGCGGAGGGGTGCTGTGGCGGCAATATTATAAAAATGCGAACCAGTATCTTTATTCCACCTCGGATTTTATATGCACCGAAGGAAACGGCGTTTATTACCTGGCAGGCTCTGTTGTGCCCAATTACACTGATGCATATTACAATCACCTCAACCTGTACCGCATTAATCCTGAAAACGGGGAGATCAAATAACAGCAACAGATAAGGAGCTGTATCAAAATAATTTCCCGATTCCGATAATAAGGTATCTTATGGCAATGATAAATAATAAATGCGTGTCGTCATGCTGACCCACCGGAATAAAAATTACGGTATGAGGTAAACTTTATTGAGCGGAAGCATCCTCCAACGCTTGCTCCCGTTTGGGAGATTCCTCCATGCGAAAATCCTGATCAGATTGCTGCACAATCCGGGATTTTCTTAGTCGGAATGACGAAAACGACAGGAGTATTTTATTGTCATTTCTTAGTTTTTCAATTGATCTTTATGTTACTTATCCTTACTATTATTGCTTTCACTGCTTTGCTCATCCTGCTTTTTTTCTTCTATAGCTATACAAGAAAAGCTAAGGAATTAGAAGATAAAATAAGTCTTGCGCTTGAAACAGACGATCTTATTAAGATAGCGTTTGAAGGCAGTGGCAGGCTGAATGCTGTAGCACGGCATTTCAATGATCTGGGCAAGCGGTATGCCGGCCTCAGGCATACACTCCGGGAAATGGAATCCATAAAACACACCGCTACACAACTTGGAGGAAAACTGGAATTTTATGAATCTTCCATATCCCAGATTACGCTGCTGACGGATATTGGCAAAGACATTACCGCAAGCCTCGATATGGAGAGTATTGTAAGAAAAATCCACTACTATATTACTTCCAGCCTCGTTGTTGATGAAATACAGCTGCTGCTGCAATGGGATCAGCAACGCTGGTTTTTTGTCGCCAATAATGAAGGCATCAGGCTTATTAATGACGAAGCCTGGCAACAGCAAAAGAGCAATATACTGAACTGGGTGTTTACGAATCAGAAAGAAGTGCTGCTGCAGGAAGCCGCCAGCGATTACGAACAATACCTGTATGAGCCGGTGCGGCTTTATAACGGTGAAGAGGCAGCCTCGCTGATTTGTATTCCCTTAGGCTCTGCTCAAAAGCATTCAGGCAGCCTCGCTGTCTTGTCTTTAAGAAAAGAGCTGTATAACAATATCCATTTTGATTTTATAAAATCCATAGGCTCTTATGCTGCCCTGGCCGCAGATAACGCACTTCTTTTTGGTGCGCTGGCCGATGAAAAGAAAAAATCGGATAACCTGCTGCTGAACATATTGCCGGAAGAAGTGGCGCAGGAGCTGAAGGAAAAAGGCAATGCCGTAGCCCGGCAGTTTGATGAAGTTACCGTATTATTCACCGATTTTGTTGATTTCACCAAAGCCGGCGAAAGAATGAACCCTCAGCAGCTCGTCACTGAGCTGCATAACTGTTTCAAAGCTTTTGATGAAATCATCGGCAAATACAACATCGAAAAAATAAAAACCATCGGTGATGCCTATCTCGCTGTCTGCGGCTTGCCTAATGTGGATGCAAAACACGCAGAAAAAATTATAAAAGCGGCCATAGAAATAAGAGATTTTATGTCGGCGCGCAGAAAGCAAATGAAAGAAAAGACGTTTGAAATCCGTATGGGTATCCATTCCGGACCTGTTGTGGCCGGTATTGTCGGCGTTAAGAAATTCGCCTACGATATCTGGGGAGATACCGTAAACACAGCGGCACGCATGGAACAGAGCAGCGAGGCAGGAAAAATCAATGTTTCCGAGGCAACTTACGAACTGGTAAAGCACCAGTTTCCATGTGCTTACCGCGGTGAAATTGAAGCTAAGAATAAAGGAAAGATGAAGATGTA
>CAZUSO010000043.1:0-25366 GCA_964622775.1 uncultured Taibaiella sp.
CAGAAGTAAAAAACATTTTATTGTTTAGTGAAAAAGTATATTTTTGCAGCAACAAATAAAAAATAACTATGTCAGAAATTGCTAATCGCGTTAAAAAAATCATCGTGGACAAATTAGGCGTCGACGAGTCAGAAGTTAATCCTGAAGCAAGCTTCACCAACGACCTGGGCGCGGACTCTTTGGATACGGTAGAGTTAATGATGGAATTTGAAAAAGAATTCAATATTTCCATCCCTGATGATCAGGCCGAGAATATTGGCACAGTGGGTCAGGCCGTTGCTTACCTCGAAGAGCACGTAAAGTAATCCTGTAAAAGTTTACACGACCCTTAAATTGTTTGAATGAATTTTCCGTTAAAACGAGTAGTAGTAACGGGGCTCGGCGCCCTGACACCGATTGGTAATACCGTTGATGAATACTGGAACGCATTGCTTGCCGGTGTGTCGGGCGCCGATTTCATTAAACAGTTTGATGCGGAAAAATTCAAAACCAAATTTGCCTGCGAGCTTAAAAACTTCAATATTGAAGATTTTATGGAGCGCAAGGAAGCCCGGAAGCTGGATCGTTTTTCCCAGGTTGCGATGGTTGCCGCTTCCGAAGCGGTTGCCCATGCCGGAATTCTTGATCCTGCGCTTAATAAAGACCGCATCGGGGTTATTTGGGCTTCCGGTATCGGAGGCATGATCACCTTTATTGAGGAAATGACCAATTTCAATAAAGGTGACGGTACACCTCGCTTCAACCCGTTCTTTATTCCCAAACTGATTCTGGACATTGCGGCCGGCCACATTTCCATGAAATTTGGCTTTCGCGGTCCGAATTATGCTACGGTAAGCGCCTGTGCATCTTCTACACATGGTATTATTGATGCCCTGAACCTCATCCGGCTCGGTAAAGCGGATATTATTGTCACCGGCGGCTCCGAAGCCGTAGTCACCCAATCCGGGGTTGGTGGTTTCAATGCCATGAAAGCCTTGTCCGAGCGCAATGACGATCCCAAAACTGCCAGCCGTCCCTTTGACCTGAACCGCGATGGTTTCGTATTGGGTGAAGGCGCCGGTTCCATTATCGTGGAGGAACTGGAATTTGCCAAAAAACGTGGTGCCAATATCATTTGTGAAGTTGTGGGCGGAGGAATGAGCGCCGATGCTTACCACCTGACCGCTCCGCACCCTGAAGGACTGGGCGTTATCAATGTAATGAATGCAGCTTTGGAGGACAGCAATCTCAGACCTGAAGATATTGACTATATTAATGTTCATGGCACGTCCACACCAATCGGTGATATAGCGGAAATTACCGCTATTCAAAAGGTATTCGGTGAACATGCCTACAATATGAATATCAGCTCCACCAAATCCATGACAGGACACCTGTTAGGTGCGGCCGGCGCAGTGGAAGGCGTGGCTACAATCCTGGCCGTAAAGAATAATATTGTTCCGCCTACCATTAACCACTTTACGGATGATCCTGCTTTTGATCCCCGGCTCAACCTCACCTTCCATAAGGCACAACCCAGAACCATCAATGCGGCTATCAGCAATACTTTTGGTTTTGGCGGTCATAACGCCTCGGTGGTCTTTAAGAAATATGAAGAATAATTTCCGGTAAATTGTTGTTGCCGGGTGCATTCCGAATTGCGACACCTGTTTCTGCTGTTTTTGGTTGGTATTTTATTACCGATGATGACACAGCGTTGTTTTCCTATACATTATTGCTTAGCCTCTTTTGAACCATGGGGCAGGGATAATGGACCGGGAAGTAGATGGATTTGCAGCAAAAATTAGACAGGAATTAAACCAAAAAGCACTTACTTTATATCAGTAAGTGCTTTTTTTGTTTTTTGAAAGCGGAAATGGTTGCAAATTGTTTGCAAGAGCAAAAAGAAAAAACCTTTGCAATTACTGCAAAGGCTTTACTGTTGTGGCTCTCCCTGCTGGACTTGAACCAGCGACCCTCTGATTAACAGTCAGATGCTCTAACCAACTGAGCTAAGGAAGAATAACTTCTTTTATTTCAAATTTCCTGTTGACCCTGTAATTAACCCTGTACATATGGGATTCTAACCAAAAATCTGAGGAAAAATAACTTCCTTTTCTTTCAAAGTTGAAAGGTTTGCAAAGGTAAAAAAATGTTTCAATCTTCTCAAAAAAATTATCAAAAAAATTTTACTTAAGATCCCATCATACCCGGTTAACGAACTTGGATGAAGACAGCTATAAGGCAATCTGCTGAAATCATCCGTATTTACTTATTTTTGCATTCCTTCATGCTAAAATTGATATTCCCTTTTTTTAATGAGTGAAACAGATATTAATAATCCGGATCAGCATAATGCGGTCACGATTAGTAAAATGTACGAAGGCTGGTTTCTGGAATATGCCAGCTATGTAATTCTGGAGCGTGCTGTTCCGGCGATGGAAGACGGTCTGAAGCCGGTGCAACGCCGCATACTGCATGCTTTGAAGGAAATGGATGATGGTCGTTTTAATAAAGTGGCCAACGTTATCGGACAAACTATGCAATATCACCCGCATGGCGATGCTTCCATTAATGATGCCATTGTCAACATCGGACAAAAGGAATTGCTGATAGATACGCAGGGCAACTGGGGTGACGTGCGCACAGGTGATCCCGCAGCCGCATCCCGTTATATTGAGACCCGATTGTCAAAGTTCGCCTTAGACGTGGCTTTTAATGCTAAAACCACCGAATGGCAGTTGAGTTATGACGGCAGAAAAAATGAACCGACTACCCTGCCGATGAAATTCCCGCTGCTGCTGGCTCAGGGCGCGGAAGGTATTGCTGTGGGGCTTTCAACCAAGATATTGCCGCATAATTTTTGTGAAATTATAGAGGCAGCGATTAAATATCTTAAGGGTAAAAAATTTGAGCTGTTTCCCGATTTTCTGACCGGCGGTATGATTGATGTAAGCCATTATAATGATGGCGCCCGTGGAGGAAAAATAAGAGTCCGGGTGCATATTGAAGATGTGGATAAGAAAAACCTCTCCATCAAATCAGTACCTTACGGGGTCAGCACCCAGCAGCTTATTGACAGCATTCTGAAAGCCAATGACAATGGTAAAATAAAAATCAAATCGGTAACGGATAATACTGCTAAGGATGTCGAGATCAGTGTGCAGCTTGCACCCGGTGTCTCTACAGACCAGACCATTGATGCCTTATATGCCTTTACTGATTGTGAAACATCCATTTCACCCAATGTATGTGTTATTGTCAATGACCGCCCCAACTTCATTGGGGTAAGCGAGCTGCTGAAATATTCTGTGGACCATACCAAAGCGCTGTTGAAACAGGAGCTGGAGATCAAACGAAAAGAACTGGAAGAAGACTGGCATTATTCCTCATTGGAAAAGGTATTTATTGAAAAAAGGATTTATCGCGATATAGAAGAAGAGGAAACCTGGGAAGGCGTGATAGCCGCCATAGACAAAGGTCTTAGCCCCTATAAAAAGCTCTTCCAGCGTGATATTAATCGCGAGGATATCGTTAAGCTGACCGAAATCAAAATCAAGCGTATTTCCAAATACGATACCTTTAAAGCCGATGAACATATTCGTGCAACGGAGCAGGCAATGGAACAGGTGCAGCACCATATGGAGTTTTTGGTGGATTATGCTATCGCATACTATGATAACCTGCTTAAGAAATATGGTAAAGACCGGGAGCGCAGAACGGAGATAAAACTTTTTGACACTATAGTGGCAGACAAAGTAGCTATTGCTAATGCCAGATTATATGTCAACTATAAAGAAGGCTTTGTCGGAACCGGTTTGAAGAAGGATGAATATATTGGCGACTGCTCCGATATGGATCATATCATTGTGTTCCGAAAAGACGGGAAAATGATTGTGACTAAGGTGGCCGATAAAATATTTGCAGGTAAAGACATTCTGCATGTAGAGGTGTTCCGTAAAAATGATGACCGTACCACTTATAATATGATTTATATGGACGGCAGCACCGGCATCACAATGGCCAAACGCTTTAATGTTACCGCCATTACCCGCGATAAGGAATATGATCTTACCAAAGGAAACAAAGGAAGTAAGGTCTTGTATTTCTCCGCTAATCCCAACGGGGAAGCTGAAGTAGTGACTGTGACCTTATCACCCGGAAGCAGCGCCCGCAATAAGGTTTTTGATTTTTATTTCGAACAATTGGATATCAAAGGCCGGAGCTCTCAGGGTAACCGTGTAACTAAATACCCGGTTCGGCAAATTAAATTCAAGGAAGCCGGGAAAACCACATTGGCTGCTCCGAAAATATGGTATGATGATCAGGTGGGGCGATTGAATATCGACGGCTACGGTAGATTGCTGGGGCAATTTGATCAGGAGGACAGAATCCTGGTATGCTATCAGAACGGAGAATATGAACTCACGGATTTCGACCTGAGCAATCGCTATGAAGCCGGCCAGGTTGTCCTTATTGAGCGGTTCAATCCGGATAAAGTGATTACCGCTGTTTATTATGATGCCGACAAGACGCAATATAGCGTGAAGCGTTTTCACATAGAAACCCAAACGCTGAAAAACCGGTTTTTGTTTATAAAAGAAGGCAGCAGGAATAAGTTGGAGCTGGTTACCACCCATCGCCACCCGGTGATAAGCCTGAAAACGGGGAAAAAGAAATCCGACCAGGTAGAGGAGCTTGTTGATCTGACGGAAAAAGTAAGTGTCAGCGGCTGGAAGGCGGTCGGCAATAAATTGTGCGATAAGAACCTCGTAGCGCTGACCTTATTGGAAGACGGTCCTGAAACCGGGAGCGAACCGGAAGATGAAGATTCGCCGGATACAAAGCCGTCGGGGAATACATTTTCGCCTACCTTGTTTTAAGGAAATTCCGAAGGGCAGGATGATTTCAAAAAATTAGATACGGAAATAGAAGGCGTTTATTAACTTCACACATTCATTGGTGCTTTCAGAATAAAAGAATTTATCAAAGAAAGATTGAAATATCAGTAATGAAAAAGATTGAATTGGAAATAGTGGCCATAACCAACAGCAGATTTCAAACCAACTCTTATGCCGTGGTGCTGGGGGAACAAAACGGCCTGAGAAGACTGCCCATTGTAATTGGGGGATATGAGGCTCAGGCTATTGCTGTAGCCCTGGAAAAATTACCGGTCACCCGTCCGCTCACGCATGATCTTTTCCGCAACTTTCTCTATGCCTTTAATATTGAACTGCGGGAAGCTGTTATTTATAAATTGGAAGAAGGCATTTTCTATTCTAAGTTGATCTGTAATAATGAAAATGAAACTTTAGAAATTGACAGCCGTACTTCTGATGCCTTGGCACTGGCGGTACGTATGGGCTGCCCGGTTTTTACCTTTGAAAATATTCTGGATAAAGCCGATTCCTATATCGAACAGGATAGTGAACACATTGGTGGAAATGCGCAGCAGATCCATCAGGCGGAGCCGGCAACCCAAAAGGAAACGGATGGCCTGAACCCCGAAATCGGGACGGCCAATCTGAAAAAAATGAGTGCTGAAGAATTGCAGGATTTACTACAGCAGGTTTTGGAAAAAGAGGATTATGTGCAGGCTATTGCCATTCGGGATGAGATGAAAAAAAGGGCGCATAAAGACGGAAATGCATGAAGCAGATAGTATCGAAAAAAAAATTACAAAAAAAATTGCAATAGCTTTGGTTTTTAAAAAGAATAGACTATCATTGTAACCATTTTCAGCTATATTGGAATAAGAATATAGGTTGTGAAGACCATTGGTAATAATATTTTAGAGCAAAACATATCGAATATTAATTATGAAAAGAACGTTATTAGGCCTGAGTGTGTTGTGCATCGGCGCAGCAACCGTTTTTACGGCTTGTTCTTCTAAGTCAAAAGGCAGGGGCGTATCCAAAACCACCGGTTGGAATTATAACGACACCCGACTGGGAGGATTTGATGTCCCCAATTACAAGGGTCAGGTTACCGCTCCGGGTCTCGTGTTCGTAGAAGGCGGACGCTTTGCAATGGGTCAGACCCAGCAGGATGTTTCCTTCGAACATAATAATCCGGTGCGAACAGTTTCCGTATCTTCCTTTTATATGGATGAAACAGAGGTAACTAACGTCGATTATCGTGAGTATATTTACTGGCTGCAACGCTCCTACAATGCCGATTATCCGGATGTTATACTTAATGCTCTGCCGGATACTACGGTATGGAGAAGTGCTTTAGCCTATAACGAGCCTTTAGTAAGCCTTTACTTCCGCCACGCAGCATATAACTTTTATCCTGTGGTAGGCGTTACCTGGTATCAGGCCAATGCTTATTGTAAGTGGCGCAGCGACCGGGTTAACGAGATGATGTTAATCAAAAACGGACAATTGCGCAAAAATCCGAACCAGGTGAATGAAGACGTTTACAATTCCGGTGCTTACCAGGCCGGTCAATATTTAGGTACGCCAGGCAGAAAACAACAACGTGATTTGGATCCTACCGGTGCAGACCGGCGTAACTCCACTTATTCTGATGGTATCTTACTGCCAAATTATCGTCTGCCTACAGAAGCAGAATGGGAATATGCCGCTTTGGGTCTGGTGGACAAAAATCCTACGGCAGCTTCAAAACGTCGTCGTGGTGAAGAAGCGCTGACCGACCGGAAAAATTATCCCTGGGGTGATTCCCGTACGGTTCGCGACCTGAATGGTGGCTCGAATAAGGGAGAGTATCTGTCAAACTTTATGCGCGGCCGTGGTGATGCGATGGGCAGCCCCGGCGGTCTGAATGATAATGCAGATCGTCCCGCAGAAGTATGGACTTATGGCGCTAATGCTTATGGCTTGTATAATATGGCAGGTAATGTGAGCGAATGGGTGCTGGATGTATATCGTCCGCTTTCCCACATGGATGTTGAGGAACTGAATCCTTACCGCGGCAACCAATTTACCAAGCCGGTAGAAGAACCGGGAGAGCCGGGTGTGGCTGCTGAAAAAGACAGTTTGGGTAATATGCAGTTTGAGCCGATTTCTGATTCCGATATCGCCGGTCGCTACGATTTGAATTATAATGGTGCTGATATCCGTAGCGCGAAAGACGGAGACAGTACTTCCGGATTCACCTATGATTATGGTAGGACCTCCCTGATTAATGATGATTCTCATGTTATTAAGGGTGCTTCCTGGAAAGATCGCTCTTACTGGTTGTCTCCCGGAACACGCCGCTTTATGCAGGCTGATCATACCAGCGCGACCGTTGGATTCCGTTGTGTGATGGATCGTCTGGGCAGCGCAGGCGGCAATGCAATTCCTTCCGGAAATGTTTTCAAAAAACCGCGCAGAGGTAAATAAGTAATTCGTATAAAATACGCTATAAATGCTCTTTTGAATTTTCAAAAGAGCATTTTGCTTTATCTGATTTTTTTGGGTGAACGAACACCAGGAAATTCTGGTGAGTCCCCTATAGAGGTGGCAGGCTTGAATTTGGAGGAAGGCACTCTAAATGGTCTTGCCCGCGAATGGCAGGAAGAATCAGGGGTTCTCATCCGGATTATCCGGCATTTTTACACTGCCGATTTTTTTTCAGCCCTCCGCCTTCGGTGCATCTCATGTGATTAGCATTTATTATCTGGTTGAACCGCTTTGGAAACAGCTGCCCGCCTGGCCTTTTTCATGCGGCAGTGAATGTCTTTATCCGCTTCCGGTTTGATGCAGCGCCCGAAGTCTGCCTTGCCCATTGATAAAGGATGGCGACGTAAATTAGTTGATATTCATTTCCAAAATATCGATTACCTATTGTATTAGAATCTCATTTCAGCTAATTTATGACACCACCTGATAAAGTGGTAGGCGGGATGCTTATTAATCAATAAAACTCAGAAAAACAGAAGGCTTATCCCAAAACATACAAGGCAGCCCATAGCAGGGGATAAGTTTTTCATTTTTCATTTCCAGCTTTCTAAGCCGATACATACGTTAAGGTTTGAGTTGGTATTCCATTTTCAGGTATGATTGCTTTTCTTTGCATAAAAGGAAATTTGCGGATGTCAACATCTTTCAGAATAACAGGTGGTAAAAGGCTTTCTGGCCGTATCCGGCCGCAAGGTGCAAAGAACGAGGCGCTACAGGTACTTTCTGCAGTGCTGCTTACACCCGAAAAAATAACCCTTACCAATGTGCCGGATATTGCAGATGTCAATACCCTCATTGAGCTGCTGGAGGCAATGGGCGTTGAGGTAGAGCGCCCCTCGCGGAATACCTGTACCCTGCAGGCGAAAAATGTTCATATTGATTTTATGAACAGTGGGGCTTACCGGCAAAAGTCTGCACGGCTCCGGGGTGCTGTAATGCTTACGGGACCACTGCTGGCACGATATGGTGAAGCGTTCCTGCCCCAGCCGGGAGGTGATAAAATAGGTCGCCGCCGCCTTGACACGCATATTCGTGGCTTTGAAAAAATGGGGGTCAATTTTCAATACGATCAGGAGCGGAAGGAGTTTCATCTGAAAACCAATAAGCTGACCGGAGCCAACATACTGATGGAAGAGCCTTCCGTAACCGGTACCGCCAATCTCGTGATGGCTGCGGTATTGGCTGAGGGAACAACAACTATTTATAACGCAGCCTGCGAACCCTATGTTCAACAATTATGCAAAATGCTTATCAGTATGGGTTCCAGGATTGCAGGCGTTGGGTCTAATCTGCTGGTGATTGAAGGCGTACAGTTCCTGCGGGGTTGTGAACACCGGATGCTTGCCGATATGATAGAGGTGGGTTCCTTTATCGCTATGGCAGCAATGACCCAAAGCGAGCTGACGATTACGGATGCTGATGTGCATGACCTGGGCATGATGCCGCAGACCTTTTCAAATCTTGGAGTAACAACAATTATCCGGGGAAATGATATTTATGTTCCTGCTCAGGATTCCTACCGCATTCAGCACTTTATTGACGGTTCTATCCTGACCGTTTATGATCATCCCTGGCCGGGCGTTTCACCTGATCTCCTGAGCGTGATACTGGTAATGGCTACCCAGGCGGCAGGAACGGTACTGATCCATCAGAAGATGTTTGAAAGCCGGTTGTTTTTTGTAGATAAGCTTATCGAAATGGGTGCGAGTATCGTATTGTGCGACCCGCACCGGGCCGTTGTAATCGGGCTGAACCGAAGCGCTCCCCTGCGCGGTATCACCATGTCTTCACCTGATATCCGTGCCGGAGTGGCTTTGCTGATTGCTGCTTTATCGGCGGGGGGAGAAAGCGTTATCGAAAATATCCACCAGATCGACCGGGGTTATCAGGATATTGATAGCCGGCTGAATGCATTAGGCGCTTCCATTGAACGTATCTGATCAGGAAAATCATCCTTTGCTCTTCAGTAATTCCTGATACCGGTTCAGCAGATCCCGAATGAGTTGTTGTTGGTCGTAATGCTCCGCAATGAGTTTGCGGGCTGCATTCCCGATACGCAGAATTTGCTCCGGCTGCCGAACTACATCAATGATTTTTTGGGCAAAGGTTGCAGGAGCATCCGCCAGGAGAATATGCCTGCCATCCCGCGCGTCAATCCCTTCCATGCCGATACCGGTAGTAATGATACATTTTCCCATGGCCATTCCCTGAAATATCTTTATGCGTACGCCGCCTCCCGATTGCAGAGGCACGAGGAGCAGGGTTTTGTCACTTTCGAATGCACGGGCATCAGGCACTTCGCCCAGTACCTCTACATTTTTCCATTGGTTACGAAAATAATATTCCGGCATATTGCGTCCGGCCAGATAAAGCCGGGTTTGCGGCAGCGATTCCTGAAGCAGCGGCATTACCTGCTCAAGCAGCCAGTTCACACTTTCCTGATTAGGCAGCCAATCCATAGCGCCGATATGATAGAGGCTTACCGGATTGATATTCCCCGGTAAATAAGGAATGGCAGCGCTATCCACGCCAAACGGATGAAGATAAACCGGAACCCGGCAACCGAGCGTCCGATAGAGCTCCTGATCCTGTTTCGAAATGGCCAGCACGATGTCATAATCATTGATGTGCTTCAATTCAAATTGTTTGAGCCGTGCAGCCAGCATCTGAAGATAGGTTCTTTTGAACAAATTTTGTTCCTGTGCAGCAAGCCGTTCCCAAATTCGGTATTCGATATTATGTTGCCGTATCGCAATTTTGGCCTTACTGTATTGTCGTATTGTAGCCATATACGGCGTCAGATAAAGTCCTTCAAGCTGGATAATATCGAAGGATTCTCGCTGTAATAAGGCAATAAGTGCGGATTCAAATTCTTTGCTGATAAAACGGACGATATTGTAGGATGTCCCCAGTAACAGGCTTTTAATGGCCCCAAGTGGCCGGATATCATTATTGACATTTATAACAACAAAATGCTGCAACCGGTGATATAAATCGGGAAGCTGATCTACGTTAACATAGTGCCTGGAGGTATTCATAGCCAGCATGCTTAACGACACTCCGGCATCCAGATATCCTGCGGTATAATAATGCACGCCGATATTCCCGCCATCGTGCAGCGGAAAAGGGATCCGGTTAGTGAGTTGCAGAATTTTCATAAAAAAGGAGCGCAAATTTAAAAGATGCGTTCCCAAAGAATGCGGTAAACGACCATTTATTTAGGCGTATCTAATTTTTCATAAACCGAATTATTGCTGATAAACTCCGGGACGATTTCCTTCATTTTTACTACGGTTTCCGTATTGAAATGATTTTTGGCAAGCTTGATCAACTGTTCGATCTGGGAGTAGATAAAAGTAAAGTCGTATTCGATTACTTTGGCGATCAGAATCTTTTTATGGTAGGTAGGCAGGGTGTTTTCCGAATTGTTGAGTAACTCTTCGTAGAGCTTTTCGCCCGGGCGCAATCCGGAATATACAATCTTGATATCTTTTTCCGGTTCACGACCTGAAAGCCGGATCATTTTACGCGCCAGGTCGGCGATCTTAACCGGGTCTCCCATATCAAACACGAAGATTTCTCCGCCATGTCCCATAGCTCCGGCTTCCAATACGAGGCGGCAGGCTTCGGGAATAGTCATAAAATAGCGGGTGATATCCGGGTGCGTTACGGTAAGCGGTCCTCCGTCTTCTAATTGTTGCTTAAAGCGTGGAATTACAGAGCCGTTAGAGCCTAAAACATTTCCGAAACGCGTGGTGATAAACTTGGTTACCCGCATGGGGGAAATGCCCGAAATGCTTTTACTTTTCGCATTGGTGTGGTAATTATAAAACGCCTGCGCGAAAATTTCCGCAATGCGTTTGGAAGCGCCCATTACATTAGTAGGATTCACCGCCTTGTCGGTGGAGATCATCACAAATTTCTCTGCACTGTATGACATAGCCAGCTCAGCCAGTATTTTCGTGCCTAATACATTGTTCAGCACTGCTTCCGAAGGATGGTCTTCCATCAGCGGCACATGTTTATAAGCCGCTGCATGATAAATGACATCGGGAGCATAAATTTCAAAGATCTGTTCCATGCGTACCTTATCACAGATATCGCCGATAAAGGTTTTAACCGGTACGCTTTCCGGCATTGAAATATCCAGTTCGTGAAGCGGTGTTTCGGCAGCATCACAGGCAATTACGATAGCCGGATTGTAATTTAATATCTGGCGTACAATCTCAGATCCGATGGATCCTGCCGCCCCGGTTACCAGTATTTTCTTTCCGCGGATCTCTTTCCCTACCTCTTCATTATTAATCTTAATCACTTCGCGTTCCAGCAACTGTTCAATATTGATATCTTTCAGTTGTTTGGTGTCTAAGGTATTGTTGATCCATTTTTCAGATGAGGGCACCTGCTGAACGCGCATATCCGTTTCCAGGCACATATCTACGATTTCGTTCAGCCGGCTTTTGCGCAGATAGGGTTCGGCAATGATCAATAATTCAACACCTTCATTTTTCAGCTTGGAAAGGTTGCCTTTATTAAACCGGTAAACAGGAACATTTTCCAGCAATTTTCCAATGAGCTTTTCATGATCATCAAAAAAACCAACGACCTTCACATCCGATTTGCGACTGTCCGAGATCATTTTCTTCGCCAGCATGCCCTCCTGCCCGGCCCCAAAAATTACTGCTTTGGAGTTTTTATGGCGAACGCTGAAAAGATAATGAAAGATGCGCTTAACAGCTAAGCGATAAATAATCTGAAGAAAGTTGATGGAAAGGAAATAGATGAAAATTACCGAATAAGGGAAAATCGTAGTCTTGCCGATAAATTCGGGATAGATATTCTCAACAAGTACAAAAATAACAGCAGCGATGGAATTAATAATCAGTAATCTTCCTGCATCTTCAAAGGTGGTATATCGAACGATGCCGGCATAAACCTTAAAAGCCATCAGCAATATGGTATTGACCAGAATAACAATGCTGATAATCTTTGCGAAAGGAAATTCGGGGGCCTCTTTAAAATCAAAATTGAAGCGAAGCAAAAAAGCTAAAGTAACTGCGAAAACACAACAGAGTAAGTCAAGTGCAAAGATGGTCCATCTTGGTGCAAAACGTACGTTTTTGTTTACCATAGTTATAGCTGTTGTTTAAAAAATAGATCCCGATAGCATCTTGCTAATTATGTATTGGTGGAAAGGGGTGCACAAAGATATAAAATACATTTTAATAATTGTATATTCATTTTTTGATAAGATTACAAGCGCTTTTTTAATGCTAAAAAGCGTATAGGGAAGATCCCGAATGGCTTCAAATCCGAAAAGCATTAACCGGTGCTTACTGTTTTATCGCATTTATTTTTTCTCATGATACTGCTACAAAATAGCAGATAATCCGTCTTGCCACTAATTCCAATAAAAATCTGTTATTATAAAAAGGATCCGACTGCTCTCATGGATCAACGAGACCTTTGATATTTCATTTTTGAACATAAACTAATTCTGCTTTTCCGGGCGCATTTGCGGAAAGAGCAATACGTCCTGTATAGAATTTTGACCGGTGAGAATCATCGCCAGACGTTCAATGCCGAAACCGATTCCCGAAGTGGGCGGCATGCCGTATTCCAAAGCACGCAGGAAATCATAATCAATAAACATTGCCTCATGATCGCCGCGTTCCATCAGCTTCGTCTGTTCCTCAAAGCGCTCCCGCTGATCGATGGGATCATTCAGTTCAGAATAGGCATTGGCTAATTCCTTACCGTTAACGATCAATTCAAAACGCTCCACAAGTCCGGGCTTGCTCCGGTGCTTCTTAGTCAGAGGACTCATCTCTACCGGGTAGTCCGTAATAAAGGTCGGCTGTATATAATGCGCCTCGCATTTTTCCCCGAAAATCTCGTCAATCAGTTTACCACGTCCCATACTGTTATCCATCGGAATATGTAATTGCTTACATATATCCCGCAATCCTGTTTCGTCCATTTCACTGATGTCTATACCTGTATGCTCCCGAATGGCATCATAGATTGTGATACGCCTGTATGGTGCTTTAAAGTCGATCTCCTTCCCGTTTACCTGCGTAATGCTGGATCCGTTGGTGGCAATGGCAGCATGTTCCAGCAGGCGCTCCGTTACGTTCATCATCCAGATATAATCTTTATAAGCTACATAAAATTCCAGGATGGTAAATTCCGGGTTATGCGTGCGATCCATACCCTCGTTCCGGAAATTGCGACTAAACTCATACACCCAGTCGAAGCCCCCCACAATAAGGCGTTTCAGATAGAGCTCATTGGCAATGCGCAGGTACAGCGGAATATCAAGGGCATTATGATGCGTAATAAAAGGGCGCGCGGCAGCGCCGCCCGGGATACTTTGCAGCACAGGGGTGTCCACTTCTAATGCTCCATGTTCATTCAGAAAATCCCGGATGGCGTTTTTCATCCGGGTGATTTTGATAAAGGTGTTTTTTACGCCGGGATTCACAATCAGATCCGCATACCGTTGCCGGTAACGAAATTCCGGATCGGTAACCGTATCGAAAAACGCTCCTTCTTTTTCCTTCACAACGGGTAGTGGCCGCAAGGCTTTTGCCAGCAAGGTAAAAGATTCCACATGGACAGATATCTCGCCGGTTTTTGTGATGAATACAAACCCCGTGATGCCAATAAAATCACCGATATCAAGTAGCTTTTTCCAGACGGTATTATATAAGGCCTTGTCTTCGCCCGGGCAAATATCATCACGACGGATATAGAGCTGTATTTTGCCAATTCCATCCTGAATCACGGCAAAATTAGCCTTGCCCATGTCCCGAATGCTCATCAGGCGACCGGCAAGGCTCACGTGACGAAATGCTTCCTGGTTTTCTTCTGAAAAATTCTGCTTAATGGCTTCTGTGGTATGGGTTATGGGAAATTGTGCAGCCGGGTAGGGGTCAATGCCCATCCGAATTAGCTCTGCTAACTTTTGGCGGCGGAGTACTTCCTGTTCACTGTAAGTGGAGTGCATATTAAATTAGTGTATTAAAAGAATTACCTGTCGGAAAATCTGCGCAAAAGTACAAATTTTGACAGGCAACCAATTGTTATGATGCGGAGTTACTTTTTCAAAGGAACCGTGTATCTCATTTGCACCTGTATATACCTGCGGTTCAGAAAATCATTACTGTTCCGGACAGCATTATTAAGGCCTTCCCGGTAAATTATTCCCGACTGGATATTGGGCGTAATGGCGAACTCGGCTTTCCCGGTCATACCTACATCAAGGTCGGGGATCATTTTTACTTCATCGTTCAGGAACATAAGCGCATTATCAGAGCCGTCGCGCAGCAATTGCTGAACATCGGGGCCGGCGCTCAGAGAAAACTGTTTGGTCAATTTATAACCAATGGTGGGATTAACCTGAATATAATAAAAATCGTTTGCCGGATAAAAATGTCCGGAAGGCCGGCTGCGGGTATTGCCGTTGCCGGATAGCAGATCATTCATAACATTACCGGTATAATGCAGCGTATTGTCATTCCCCTGGTTGATATTCATCGCTACGGTGCCATCTACGAACATCCGGTTGCCCAGATATTGCCGGGCGCTGATGCCGAAGGTTACGCCGGTTTTGAAGGTGCCGTAATTTACCCCGCCGCCAACGGCAAGCGATGTGCGGCCTTCGGGGTGCTTTTGTAATAAAGTATAGGCATTAAAATAATCATCCTGTGTCGTTTCCGGATTAAGGGATGAATTTCTGTCCCGGTGTGTTGCTATGGATTTTGTGGCATTAAAATCTTCAGGTGTAACGGAGGAGCCATGGTGATCCGGTAGTTCGTTTGAATTATGGTTTTGATTGATCAGCGGTGCCGGTGTAACATCCGAAGGCGGTGCCGGTCTGGAAGGCAGAGAATGGTCTATAATAGGTGCACCGGCATAAGTGGCCGGTTTCAGATGATGTTGTGATTGCGAATCCGGTGTTTTTAATTCCGGAGTAGTTTTATTTTCGACGGGTCGGTGTGCTTCGGTATAGGAGGGGTTTACAGTATGTTCTTCGGTTTGACCAAACCAGAGAAAAACACTGCCGACTGCCAGTAAAGTGGCGGCAGCAATCCCTATAGGCCACAAGATTCTTTTACGCAGTCGAAACGGAATTTGCTGTGGTGCAGCCTGAGGCAGGCGCCGGGCTAATTGCTCCCAATGAGCGGGATTATAGACCAGTTCCTCTTCATCCATTTTCTTCCGAAGCAGCTCATCAAAATCATTTCTGCTCATAGATCTTTATTGGTTTATTATTTCGTTTATGGATTTTCTCCTGTAAATTTTTTCTTGCATTATTAACATGCCACTGTGATGTCCCCTCGCTGATTTCCAGCATTTGCGCAATTTCCTTATGCGAAAATCCATCGAAAATATAGAGGTTGAACACCGTTCGGCTCATGGGTGACAAGGTTTGAATCAGTTGCACCAGATCTTTCATGACTAATTTTTCCAATCCCGAATTATGGGAAATCACGGTTAAAGAATCCTGCAGGGTTTCCGGGTAGCTTACCTGCCGTGCATTCTTTTGTTGTTTGCTTTTCAGAAAATCCAGGCAGGTATTCACCATAATCCGCTTCATCCAGCCTTCAAATGATCCGCTTCCCTGATAGGAATCTATATTATTAAAGATCTTTAAAAAACCATCCTGCAATAATTGCTCCGCATCATGCATATCTTTTGTATAGCGGGCACAAAGCTTGAGGAACATACTGTAATAACTTTTGTACAGATACTCCTGTATTACTCGGTGCTGTTTTTTGCACCCGGTAATGATTTCCTGCTCTGTGTATAAGGCCATAAATTTCTGCTGCTATGCAATCATGTTACTTCTCAAAATTAGTGAATCAAAAATTGTCATCCTTTTTATTTTTTTTGCAGCCTGGTAATAATAATATTCCGGTCGCATTCGGTTGTGTCAGCCTGCCATTCGATTTTCACATAAACCGGAAAATCAGAATTGGAATTGATATTACTTCCCGAAGGCAGCTCTTTAGCCAAAAAACTTGTACTGTATGGCGGAGTATTGACAATATTTACAATAAATCCTCCGCAACAGCCACATTCGGTTAAGTCAAACCCGGTGATTACCGCATCGGATGCATCGGGGCTTAGCGACTCTTTTTTACTACAGTTGATACCAATGAACAGCAGGGCGGTCAGTACAAACAGGTTTTTCAATAAATGCTGCATCTTTATTTAGTATTTTAAAAAATATTTTTTACCCACCTGAGCCTGAAAGACGTGAAATCTTTAATGTCATTAAACATAGCAATTTTTGGGGGAACCCCGGAATTTTATGTGCAATATTGTCATGCCCAACAGTTTCCGTACGCATATAGACGTATATTCGGCTGCTAAGATTGGGTGCTTTATTTTTCAGGAAGAACCGGATAATTTATCCGGGGCATTCTGTTATTCAGAGGCTTTCTACTCGGTTGAAAAGGTCGCAGGTAAGGAGAGGTTTGGCCGGATAGCAATAACAGGATGAAATTATTTGACCGTATGTAGCGCGATATCCCGCCAAATATTTTCCGGTTGTTAAAAATTGATAAAGGAATTATATTAACTTCGCAGGTCAAACCTTTGGATAGCCGTTTTCGGGATAAAAAAATGGCTGCAGGAGGTTTTGTATTTTTTCATTAACTCATTTAAAATGACATATCAGATATATGGACTCAACTGCAATGATTATCACCGCCCTGTCGGCGGTCGCGGCTCTTGTGATAGGTATTTTTATCAGTAAAGCTATTTTTTCAAAAAACACCAAAAATCAAATTGAAGAGGCGCAACAACAGGCCAATAAGATTATCGAGGACGCCAAAATACAAGCCGAAACACTTAAAGAAAAAAAACTGCTGGAGGTAAAAGAAAAATTCCTGCAATTAAAAACAGACCACGAAAAGGAAACCTTACAACGTAATCAGAAATTAGCGGAATCGGAAAACCGGATTAAACAAAAAGAGCAGGGGCTCAACGATAAAAATCAGGGACTTCAAAAGCAAATCAATGAATACAACCAACTGAAAGGTAATTTAGACAAGCAATTAGAGATTGTTTCCATCAAGCGTTCCGAGCTGGAAAAACACCAGGAAGAGCATATCAAACGGTTAGAAAAAGTATCGAATCTTTCGGCCGACGAAGCCAAAACCGAATTGATGGAGGCTATGAAGGAAGAGGCGCGTACCGGTGCAATGGCGCATATTCAGGAAATTGTGGAAGAGGCTAAGACCAATGCAACCAAAGAGGCCAAAAAGATTGTGATTCAAAGTATTCAGCGGGTAGCTGCCGAGCAAACCATTGAGAATGCCATTACAGTATTCAACCTGGAAAGTGACGAAATTAAAGGGCAGATCATCGGTCGTGAAGGCCGGAATATCCGCGCTTTAGAGGCCGCTACCGGTGTGGATCTGATCATTGACGATACGCCTGAAGCCATAGTCCTGAGCTGCTTCGACCCGCTTCGCCGCGAGATTGCACGGCTGTCTCTACAGCGCCTGGTGCAGGATGGACGGATTCACCCGGCACGAATTGAAGAAGTGGTGGAAAAAACCAAAAGGCAACTGGAAGACCAGATTATGGAGATCGGAGAACGAACCATTATCGAACTGGGTATTCACGGCCTGCATAAAGACCTGGTTAGAATGGTTGGTAAAATGCGCTTCCGCTCCTCCTACGGTCAGAACCTGCTGATGCACTCCAAAGAAACGGCTAACCTGTGCGGCATCATGGCCGCTGAACTGGGCATGGGGCAAAAGATCGTGAAGCTGGCCAAACGGGCCGGTCTCTTACACGATATCGGAAAAGTTCCGGATGAGGAGACCGAACTGAGCCACGCCCTGCTCGGTGCGAAATTAGCGGAAAAATGCGGCGAGCATCCTGCGGTGATCAACGCCATCGGCGCGCACCATGATGAAATGGAAATGGCTTATATTATCTCGCCCATCATCCAGGCCTGCGATGCTATCAGCGGCGCCCGGCCGGGTGCCCGCCGGGAAATTATGCAAAGCTACCTGCAAAGGATCAAAGATTTGGAAAACCTGGCAGTAGCCTATAACGGCGTGGAAAAAGCCTATGCTATCCAGGCAGGCCGCGAGTTGCGCGTAATTGTAGAAGCGGAAAAGGTGAGCGATGCGGACAGCGACCGGCTGAGCTTTGAGATCGCCGATAAAATTCAAAAGGAGATGCAATATCCCGGCCAGATAAAAGTAACCGTCATTCGCGAAAAGCGCGCTGTGAATATCGCCCGATGATTGGACTGAGATAGTAACAGCCACAAATGCACAGATTCCTATCTGTGCATTTGTGGCTGTTCAATTGTTGCACTGTCTGCCGGTTTCCCGATTTCTAAAAAAAAATTCCCAAAATAAATCAGACAAATTTGTCTGATTAAAAAAACTGTCTACCTTTGCACCATAAGAATTATGCTTTCAAAAACCTGTGAATATGCAATTCGGGCTATGATATATTTAGCGCAACATTCCAGCAGGACAGCTATGGTGAATATTAAGGAAATTGCTGCGAAAATTGATTCCCCGGAGTTATTTATAGGGAAAATATTGCAGGGGCTAAGCAAAAAGGGATTTGTGAAATCTGTAAAAGGAAGAAATGGAGGTTTTTATATTGATGGGGATAATAATAAAATTTCTTTAGCAGACATCATCATTACGATAGACGGCGATAAGATGTTCACCGGTTGTGGTGTCGGACTTGATTACTGTTCCGAAAAAAATCCCTGCCCCGTTCACCATCTGTATAAAGCAACCCGCACTGCATTGTACGAGATTTATAAAAATGCAACTATAGAACAGTTTAAAAATCTGAATACGCCTTATCAGCTTTCATCAAGAAAAGAATAGTTTTTTTACTTTAAAATAAGATAAAAAGGTATTATTATCTTAAAAAATCATGTTATGCCCGTCCTTAACAACATGCACAGCAGTCAGCTCTTAACCTTGTTACTGCTTCTGTCAGCATTACTGCTGTTTACGATGGTAATCTGGCTTAAATCAAAAGTGGATCAAATCAAAAGGATAAATAAAGAAAGCCGGAAAAGTTACGGTTCCGATCATTTCCGGGAAACCCTTGAAACGATGAACCAGCCACAAATTCAGTCGCTCCTGCAACTTTTAAAGAACAATAAACACGGTAAGGCCCTGACCCTGTTTGCCCTGTGCTTTCTGACAGGCAGTCCATTATTTGCACAAACGCCTGATAGTGCTAATGGTTCCCTGTTTGCGGAAGGTGGTATCCTTATCACTATTGTATTATTATCTGTTCCGATAATTGCTGCATTGATCCTGATGATCCTGAAAGTAGTGCGCATTTCCAGGAATTATGAAAACAGCAAAAGATTAAAAGAGGCGGAAGCATTTGCCGCTTACCTCAAATCACTCCCCGAAGAAGCAGTGGCTGAGGCATTAGAAAAAAGAAAAGCATCATTAGATTACCGGTTAACCAATACGGAACTCAGCGGACAGAAAACTCCTGAAGACCCCAAAGGTCTGCTACAGGTCAGGCAGGATACCGGTTTGCCTTTCGTAGCTATAAAACGAAAAGCCATTCCGCGTGCAGCCGTGGCGCCGGAATTGAGCAAATTGGTAATCTGGTATCTTATCGCCGCTACATTCTGGTTGCTGTTCGGCACAACAGTGGGAGAATATGTGGGTATAAAATTTGTAGCCCCCGATGCCGACCATGTCAGTTGGTTGAGCTTCGGGCGGCTGCGTCCCGTACATACCAATGCCGTATTCTGGGGCTGGGCCTCATTAGGCATGCTCGGCTTAGGTCATTACGTTATTCCCCGTGTAGGTAATAATACCTTATACAGCTACCGGTTAGCCTGGATTTCCTTATGGCTGATCAACCTTTCCGTAATTATAGGCAGCATCCTGCTGATGGCCGGTATCAATAACAGCGGTGGCGAATACCGGGAATATATCTGGCCGGTGATGCTGCTTTTCGGAATCGGTTTAATCCTTACCCTCTACAATTTCATGAAAACTATTGCAAGAAGGAAGACCAAAGAGATTTATATCTCCAACTGGTATATGGTATCCGCTATCATTTTCACCTTAGTCATTGCCTTTGTAGCCTACTGGCCGAGCTGGCAGAACGGTCTGGGTGAAACTATTGCCCAGGGCTACTATATGCATCAGGGCGTGGGGATGTGGTTTATGCTGTTTACCCTGGGGCTGGTTTATTACTACCTTCCACAGCAACTGAATAAGCCTATTTACTCTTATAGTCTCGGTATTCTGGCGTTTTGGACCCAGATACTTTTTTATACCCTGATCGGATCGCACCACTTTGTATTCAGTTCCATTCCCTGGTGGCTGCAGACGGTCGCTATCTTTGGCAGTATGGGAATGGTGATTCCGGTTGTAGCCGGAACCACGAACTTTTTAATGACCTTCAAAAACGGCTGGTATAAGCTTACGGACAGTTATACTTTACCCTTTTTCCTGGTGGGCATTATCTTTTATTTTACCGGATCCCTTCAGGGAACTGCCGAGGCATTCCGGTCCACCAATCTGATGTGGCACTTTACCGATTTCACCGTTGCGCACTCACACCTTACTATGTATGGCATTATCAGCTTTTTTATCTGGGCCTGCGCTTATACCATTATTCCACGGCTGACTAATAAGGAAGCGCCGCAGCTCACTATCGGTACGCATTTCTGGCTGGCGCTGATCGGGTTGTTGTTTTACACGGTTCCGCTGATGTACGGAAGCACGCTGAAGGGGCTGATGTGGATGCAGGGTAAGCCTTTTATTGAGGGTGTGGTATTTATGGCGCCTTACTGGTTATGGCGTGCTATCGGAGGCAGCCTGATGTGGATTTCCCATATCTTCTTCGCCTATAATTTATACCGTATGATTTCCGGTAGTTATATGATAGATGTGAAAGAACAGGCGATTGAAATACTGAATCAGGAATCCGGCAATACATTATCCACCTTAAACCCCAATAAATAAAACAACACGACAAAAGATGGAATGGTTCGATAATCATAAGAAGCTATTTGGGACGGCATTTTTAATGTTTTTAGGCCTGACGATATTGGTGGCTGTCATACCCGCATTGAAAAACGACATGATCAACCAGCCCCTGCCGGGAGCGGTTCCCCTTAGTGCCGATGCCCTTGCCGGAAAACGAATCTTTATCGCCAATGGCTGTGTGGCCTGTCATACGCAGCAGGTACGCAATGTGGATATGGATAAGGTATGGGGAAAACGCCCCAGTGTTGCAGCCGACTATGCCGGTATCCGCCGGATGGATATATGGCGCAATACCGCTACGCTTATGGGTACGGAACGCACCGGTCCCGATCTTACGGATGTCGGTAACCGCCAGGGCAACCTGGCCTGGAATCTGACGCACTTATACAATCCCCGTATCTTAGTGAAAGAATCGGTGATGCCGGCATATCCCTGGATGTTCCGGATCAAAGATTCCGCATCTAAGCAGGATGTGGTGGTCAATGTTCCTGCCGAATTTATGAACGGAAGGCAGGGCGTTGTGGTAGCAGGCAAAGAAGCGCTGCAATTGGTGGCTTATCTGCAATCGCTCAAGCAGGTGCAACTGCCGTCCGGCATGCCCGACCCGGAATTTTTATACAAAATGAAAGCTAAAGCTGCCTCCGGTGGTGCGGAAGTTGCGGGGCCTGATGGTGTGGAATTGTACAGTACGCATTGCCAGAGCTGCCACCAGCCAAACGGCGAAGGCTTACCCGGAGCATTTCCTTCTTTAAAAGGGAGTGAGATTGTATTGTCCGATGATATAGAAACTTATATCAGCATCATTATGAACGGATATTCCGGTCGTATCAGCGAAGGATATGGCCCTATGCCGGCCGTTGGTACCAATGCTAACCTGAGTCCGGAAGAAGTAACCGCTATTATGAATCATGAACGGACATCCTGGGGAAATGAAGCTAAGGAAGTCAGTGTAGAAGAGGTAAAGAAAATTATGGAATATGTGAAATTACAAACTCCGGTTAATCCATAGAAATATTCAATTATCATAAAAATTTAAGTCAGCATAATGAAAAAGATGGTGTTCCTTATTGCCGTAATGTTGTCAACTGCTACAGCTTTTGCCTGCCCGGCCTGCGAAAAAAACCAGCCGGAATTACTGAAAGGCGTAACGCACGGAACGGGTCCGCAAAGTCAGTGGGATTACGTCATTCTCTGGGTGACTGCCGCTATTGTACTGGCCACGCTGTTTTATTCTATAAAATGGCTGATCCGCCCCGGAGAGCAATCTAAAAATCATATCAAGCGAACCATACTAAATCAGGCGTAACATGAAAGAATCAAGCAGCGTAATTATATTCATTGATGAGGAAACGACCCCTGTCGCCCACCTGGAAGCACCGGCTCATTTTGAGATGGACACCCGGAAATTAGTGGACGGCAGACATACGCTTCGTGTGGTGAGCCGCGACGTCACAGGAAAGGAGGGTGTCCGGCTGATCCCGTTCGAGGTGCGCAACGGTCCCTCTATAAATATTGAAGGACTTAAAGAAAATGCTATTGTTGACGGCGTTGTTCCCATAATGGTAAATGCTTACAGCAAAGGAGACACGGAAAAGTTTTACATCACCGGCAGCGAAACGCCCAAGAGCATTCCAACCTGGATATGGATTCTCCTTATCCTGTTTATAGGTTGGGGACTGTTTTATTTACTGAGCTATTTTAACATCACATCGAATTAATCATTTTTTTTCTACAACAAAAAAACATAAAGACATGATCAGCGCTCCTGTTTTAAACGTAAGTTTAATAGAACCAAAATTAAAGCACCCGACTATCTTCCAGCACTTTGATGCTTTGGAAGGAGGCGAAAGCTTCGTCATTGATAACGACCACGATCCTAAACCGCTTTACTATCAGTTGCTGGGTGAGCGCGGTAATATTTTCACCTGGGAATATTTGGAAGAAGGCCCTCAACGCTGGAAAGTGCGCATTGCCAAACGGGCGTTGAATGAGCAAGAGGAAACCGTTGGCGAAATTGCTGCCAAGGATATCAGAAAAGCGGAAGTGTTTAAGAAAATGGGCATAGATTTTTGCTGCGGCGGTAATAAAACCCTGAAAGAAGCCAGTGTTGAAGCCGGTATTTCGGAAGATCGTATTAATCAGGCTTTGAAAGAGATTGAAAATGCTCCGTTATCGCCATCTGTAGATTACAATAAATGGGAACTGGATTTTCTCAGTGATTATATTATCAATACGCACCACCGGTATGTAAAGGAAAATGCAGAAGTGATCAACGGTTTAGCTCAGAAGGTAGCTAATCATCACGGCGACAATCATCCTGAACTGAATAAACTGGCTCAAAGCACGCATCATTTTCTTCAGGATTTGATCAACCACATGGCTAAGGAAGAAGGCATATTGTTCCCGGCCATTAAAGAAGCCCTTGCCAGAAAAAAGCAAGCGGACTATCAGGGAAACTATCAGCCCGGATTTGTGAAACAGCCGATCATGATGATGCGGAAAGAGCATGAAATTTCCGGTGAAGACCTGAGCTTTTTCCGTAAGCTGACCGACAATTATACGCTGCCTGCGGACGCCTGCAATTCTTACAATTATTTATTTCAAAAAATGCAGGAATTTGAAGCCGATTTACAGCAGCATATTCATCTGGAAAACAATATTCTGTTCCCGAAAGCCTTAGAACTGGACGCTTCGCTTAATTAAGCAGGCCATCCATTAAAAAGAAATTCAGGAACTTTGTGTATCACACAATAAATACATTCATCAATGCCTGCTTTAAGTATAAAAAGGGTTTATGAACCCGGGGATAGTAAAGACGGATATCGTATTCTGGTAGATCGGTTATGGCCACGTGGATTAAAAAAGGAGACTGCGGGTATTGATGAATGGTTTAAGGAAGTAGCGCCCTCCACCGCCCTGCGAAAATGGTTCGGCCATGATCCGGAAAAATGGCCGGAATTTAAAGCGAAATATCTTGCAGAATTAAAGGAGAATCCCGCATGGAAAGATTTGCTCGACAGTGCCCGGTCACACCAAACCGTAACCCTGGTTTATGGCGCTAAAGATGAAGAACACAACCAGGCTGTTGTTTTGCTGGAACACCTGCAATATGTGCTCAAAAAATAAAGAGATATGCCTATAAAAAGAAATGAAAATATAGCGCCTTTGTCGCGGGAGCATCACGGCGCACTATTGTTCAGCTGGAAAATCAGGCAGGGACTGAAGGCCGGCATATCCGCCGGACGCATTGTGCGGTTTATAAACTGGTTCTGGCGGCAGCACCTGCACCCGCATCATCTCAAAGAGGAAAAGTATATTTTCCAACCCACCGGCGATCCTCTGGTGCAGAGGGCACTTTCAGAACATCGCCAGATTCAGGAGGATATGGAGGCGCTGGCCGGTGCAGCAGACGTGAGGGAAGACATGTTTCATGCTATTGCCAACTTAGTGGAACGGCACGTACGTTTTGAAGAACGGGTGTTGTTTCCTCATCTGGAAAAAATAATTCCTGATGATGAATTAATAAGGATCGGTGCAGCGCTTCATGAAGAAGAAAATGATATTAACGATAATTATCCCGATGAATTTTGGGTAAAACAGAAAAAATGAACATCGATGCACAAACTAAAATATCGGCACTCATAAAAGCGCATCAGGGCAGTATAGATGCCATTGCTTCCGTAGCCAAACCCCTGGAAAAGCTCCGCAATCCCATACTCAGAAAGATTATGGCGGGCAGGGTTACCATTAAGGAAGCTGCCGCTATGAGCGGATGTGCCGTTGAAGCTATTGTAAAAGCTTTGGAACCCTTAGGTTTTGTTTTTGAAGGTAATTCCGCTTCTTCGGGTGATAATAAGGAAACAGATGTTCCGGGATGGTTGCAGCAAACTCCCGAAAAAGATATTCACTTTATGGATGTCCGGCCGGTTATTGATCATGGCAGCGATCCGCTGA
>CAZUSO010000044.1:0-24723 GCA_964622775.1 uncultured Taibaiella sp.
CCAGGTATAACGTAGAGCGCACAATGCCTGCACGCTCCGCCACTTGCACAGCCGTAAGTTTTCTGTGCTTACGGGCTAATTTAATTTGCTCCCCCATTTTTTCTAAAAGAGCGGTGTATTTAGGTAAAACAATCTGTTTTTTATTCAAAATGATTGTTATTTCATACAATGAAGTAATTATGATTGAAATAACGAATGTTTATTGCTATGGGCTTCTAAGATAAATTTCACTTGTGAAAAAATAGAAAAGTTCGATTTATTTCTCCAAAATATTAATTTCCCTCAAATCATTACGAAACTATTCAGCCCGGTTTTCAACATACTCTTTTACTGCCTATGATTTTTTGTATTTATTCCGCACATTTGCAGCATGAGTCACAATACCATCCTCTTTATCATTATCATCGCTTACTTTTTGCTGTTGCTGAGCGTAGCCTTTTACACTTCCCGCGGTTCAAACAACGAATCCTTCTTCGTGGGGAACCGCAGCAGCAAATGGTGGCTGGTAGCTTTCGGAATGATCGGCACCTCACTTTCGGGAATGACCTTTATCAGCGTGCCGGGCACCGTAGGCATGGACGGTTTTGCCTATTTTCAGGTGGTGCTGGGCTATTGGCTGGGGTATTTTATCGTGGCTTACGTATTGCTGCCGGTATATTACAGGATGAAGCTGACTTCCATTTATACCTATCTGGAAAAACGTCTCGGTGTAAATGCGCATAAGACGGGAGCATTTTTCTTTATTCTTTCCCGCACGCTTGGCGCCACATTAAGATTATATCTGGTCATAAAGGTTCTGGAATTATTTGTATTAAAAGAGCTGGGAATTTCCTTTGAAGTGACGGCCATAGTTATCTTAGGACTGATCTTACTTTATACCTTCCGGGGCGGTGTAAAAACCATCGTATGGACGGATACCCTGCAAACTACCTTTATGCTCCTGGCACTGATCGTATGCCTGTTTTACCTTTCCGGTCAGTTGGGAATGGATATAGGCGACGCCTGGAAAGCAGTGTCGGAAAAAGGCATGACCAAAATATTTTCCTTCGACCCTGTGCCGGGAAATTATTTCCTGAAACAAATCTTCGGCGGTATGTTCATCACCATTGCCATGACCGGCCTCGACCAGGAGATGATGCAGAAAAATATCAGTGTCAGCAACCTGAAAGATTCGCAAAAGAATATGGTCGTGATGGGTACGCTCCAGATGATCGTTGTTTTTATCTTCCTGTTTTTGGGCGGCATGCTTACGCTGTATGCTACTGCCAACGGCGCTCCGGTTACGAAGGGTGATGATCTGTTTCCCTATATCGCGATTAACAGCGGACTGCCTTTTTTCATTACCATTTGCTTTATTATCGGCTTGATATCGGCGTTGTTCCCAAGTGCGGATGGCGCACTTACCGCGCTCACCTCATCATTTTGCATAGATATCTTAGGTATGAAAACCGGCAGACAAGCCACAGACTCAAAGGCTGAAGAAGCCGGAAGAGAACGGAAAAATACCGGGACACGCCTGCTTGTCCACAATGTTTTTGCACTGATCTTTTTATTGTGTGTGTTTTTTTTCCGGAAGGTGGACAACGGATCGCTGATTGATATCCTGCTGAAGCTGGCGGGATATACCTATGGTCCGCTGCTGGGCTTGTTTGCCTTCGGTATCCTGACCAAAAGAGCGGTATTGACGAAAGCGCCCCTGCTGATTTGCCTGCTCTCTTTAGGCTTTACTTTACTGCTGGATATCGTGAATAATTACCAATGGTATGCACCCAAGCTGAACATGTCTGACACTACAGTGAAAGACCTGCAATCGCTTTCCGATAATATTTTTAACGGGTACAAAATCGGGGTGGAGCTCCTGATCATTAATGCGGCTTTCACATTCGGAATGCTTTGGCTCATGTCAAAAAAAGGAAGCGAAAAAATCAGCCGCCCTGCTTAAAAGCCTGCTCAAGCAGCGCAAATAATTCCGGGTGATTTTCCCGAAGCTGTTCGGGTTTAGAGAAAAAATATTCCGAAGCCACAGCAAAAAATTCCGCCTCGTTCGTAGCGCCGTAAGGATTGATATCAGTATTACCCTCATGCATTTCCGAAATGGTTTGATGCATCAGGCGAATCCAGGCTGCGGATTCCTGCCTGTCGAACAGGTATTCCGGCACGCCATCGGTAGCGCCATCGGCCTTATCCACTAAATGAACAAACTCATGAATGGCCGTATTGGATTTCCCCTGATCCTCGAAGCCCTGGCGCAGTTGGGGAAGTGACAGGATCATCATCCGGTGCATGGCTCCGGTGCCTACCATGCCGGCTACATACCGCTTTGAAGCATGCTGATCATAATTTTCGGTAAACAGATCCGGATAGATCAGCACTTCATCCAGGTTATTGTAAAACCAACCCTTGAAACGAAACAGCGGAATAATGCCGGCTGCAGCCACATATACCCGGTCAGTATTACTCACACCGGCATGATTCACCGGTGTAATTTTTATCTTAGACAAAAACAGCATCACCCGTTTGAGGAAATCTTCCTGTTCCGCAGGACTGCATTGTTGAAAGAAAGCTACCCGTGTTTTCAGGATATGCAATACTTCCTCCTCCGGAATATTATTTCCTTTCTGCGGAATATTATTTTTTTCACGCCGCTTTTTTCTGAAATAAATCACGAGGATAATAATCAATAGTAGCAATAACCATTTCATGTCGAAGATTTAATTTTTTATTGAAGATAGTTCATTTTCCCATTCCGTTATTTTCAGCTATTTTCGCTCCATAAATATTCTGAACAATGAACTTTCCGGAAAATCTGAAATACACCAAAGACCACGAATGGGTATTACTCGAAGGCGATACGGCCACTATTGGCATTACGGATTTTGCGCAACGCGAGTTGGGCGACATCGTTTTTGTGGATATCGAAAGTGTAGGTAAAACGCTGGCTGCGGCGGAAATATTTGGAACGGTAGAAGCCGTAAAAACCGTATCTGACCTTTATTTGCCGGTTTCCGGTACCATTCTGGAACTCAATCCGGAACTCTCCTCAGACCCCGAATCCGTCAATCAGGATCCTTATGGCAAAGGCTGGATGATCAAGGTAAAAGTTGATAATCCTGCTGATGTGGATATGCTGATGGACGCGAAGGCCTATCAGGAAATGGTGGGATAAATATGACACAGGCATTCCTTAGGTATATCCAACGGAAGAAGCTTACGGTATGGGTGGCTGTTGTCTGGACGATGCTCATCTTTATCGCCTGCCTGATCCCGGGTAATGAAGTGCCGGATATTCATATTCCCTTTGCTGATAAATGGGTGCATTTCCTGATCTTTGCCGGGTTCAGTTTTTTCTGGCTCTGTACGGTTCCTCATGCCAGGATCCGCAAGGGTATCTTTGTTTTTTTACTTTCCGTATTATTAGGCATTGTTGTGGAATTGCTCCAGGGCAGTGGTATTACGCGTGGCCGAACCTGCGAACCCATGGATGCAATGGCAGATACGGTGGGCGGCCTGCTGGGTGTTTTGTTGTTTTTTGTGATTAGAAAAATGGCAAAACCGGGTCCCGGTCCTTTCTAAGGAACCGGGGCTTCACAAGCTCCTTTTTACAGTGTATATTTGCGATTCCATCAAACAGAAAAAATGCAATCGCTCAGTCATCAGATCAAACAGGCCGCTGCGCAATCACTTCGGGAGCTTTTCCCGGATTCTGCTGTGCAGGAAACGGATATTATAGTAAGCGAAACGAAACCGGAATTTACGGGAGATTACACGGTGGTGTTATTTCCTTTTGTAAAATCACTTCGTCAAAGCCCTGAGACATTGGGCAGGAACCTGGGGGAACATTTAGTGAAGCACAATGCCTTGCTGACATCCTTTGACCTGGTGAAAGGCTTTCTCAACCTGAGCATTGCCGATACTTACTGGCCTGCTTTTCTGAATACGGTTTCCACTGACCCGGACTATGGGCGAGAGGCTCAACCGGGAAAGAAAATCATGGTAGAATATTCTTCTCCCAATACCAACAAGCCCCTGCATTTTGG
The DNA here is from genome assembly GCA_964622775.1 of uncultured Taibaiella sp. Lineage (GTDB taxonomy): Bacteria > Bacteroidota > Bacteroidia > Chitinophagales > Chitinophagaceae > CAZUSO01. The sequence continues at coordinate 4,038 of CAZUSO010000044.1, forward strand.
CCATCTCCGTAATATATTTTTAGGAAGTGCGGTAGGAGAGATACTGCAATTCAACGGCAATGAAGTAATCCGGGCTAACCTGATCAATGACCGGGGAATCCATATCTGCAAATCCATGGTGGCCTGGATGCATTATGGAAACGGCGCTACGCCGGAAAGCACCGGCATCAAAGGCGATCACCTGGTGGGTGACTATTATGTCCTGTTCAATGATGTTTACAAAAAACAAATTGCTGAACTCACAGCGCAGGGCTATTCAGAAAATGATGCCGAAAAGCAGGCGCCGCTGATGCTGGAAGCCCAGGAATTGCTGCGCCGGTGGGAAGCCGGAGATCCGGAAGTGCGCAGGTTGTGGGAACAGATGAATGACTGGGTTTATAAAGGTTTCAATGAAAGCTATCAGCGTCTTGGCGTTTCATTCGATAAAAATTATTATGAAAGCAACACCTATCTGTTAGGTAAAGAATTGGTGCAGGAAGGCCTGGGAAAAAAGGTGCTCTTCAAAAAGGAAGATGGTTCGGTATGGATTGACCTGAGGGCTGAAGGATTAGATGAAAAATTATTGCTGCGCGCAGATGGCACTTCCGTTTATATGACCCAGGATTTAGGCACGGCAAAGCTCAAATACGATGACTATAATACGGATCAGTCGGTGTATGTAATTGCCGATGAACAAAACTATCACATGCAGGTATTGCAGCTCATCCTGAAAAAACTCGGGGAACCCTGTGCCGATGGTATCTTCCATTTGTCCTACGGCATGGTGGAGCTTCCCGGCGGACGGATGAAAAGCCGCGAAGGTACTGTAGTGGATGCAGATGATATGATAAATGAAATGATCAGGCTGGCTAAAGAACAGTCGGAGCAGGCCGGTAAAACGGAGGGATTCACTATGGAGGAATTAGATCAGTTGTATAAGATGGTCGGTTTGGGCGCACTGAAATTTTACCTGTTGCGGGTGGAGCCTAAAAAGAAGATGATCTTTAATCCAAAAGAATCCATAGATCTGCACGGCTTTACAGCCACCTTCATCCAGTATGCGCATGCCCGTATCTGCTCCGTACTGCGTAAACAGCAGTATGCGCCTGATGCAGCGGAGCCTTTGCCGGTATTGAGGGGAGCGATTTTTCCTGTAGAAAAATCGCTCCTGATCCAGATCGAACAATTTTCACAAATTGCCGGACAGGCCGCAAACGAAATGAACCCTTCCCTGATTTGTAATTATGCATTTCGCCTGGCACAGACATTTAATTCGTTTTATGATAAACATAGTATTGCCCAGGCTGAAAGTGAAGAGAAAAGATTATTGCGCCTCAGTATTGCTGCCAATACCGCTAAGGTGCTTCGGCTGGCGATGGCATTATTGAAGATTGATGTCCCGCAGAAAATGTAATTTTTTATTATTTTAGAATTAAACAGGCGGCTTTTTTATGAATATTCCATTTATTTGTGGATTCAAACAGGAATTATAATAGTGTACACGATGTAACTGGTATTAATTATGATAACACAGCATTACGAAGAGGAAAATCAACAAGCACCTTTCCAGCAGCCCGATCCTCAATCTGAGCAGCCGGAACAAACACCGGATGAAGTCACCGTAACACCGGATGACACTCCGGTTGAGCAACCGGAACAGACAAAAGATGATGCTCCTGCAACGCCGGATGATGCATTGGTTGAGCAACCGGAACAGGCAAATGACAAAGCCTCCGCAATGCAGGATGACACTCCGGTTCACTGGGAAGACATTCATTTCCCAGGCAAAGAATATTGCCTGCTGACCGACAACGGCGAGATTGCTTTAAAGGCTACTCCATTCACTGCCGAACGGGTGCTGCCGGCTATTACGCTTACCAACTATGAGTCCGTGGGTCCGGTATTGTCAGAAAAATTCGGGGAAGCCGGGGAGAAACTGCGTGAGCTCGAAGCCGAATGGAAAGAGACTGATGATATATTGAAGCTGTCCGGAAAGTTCATGCGGCTCAAAGACTATCTGAGTCAGATCAATGCTATTGGTGACTTTGCCCCCCTGTTTGCTGCTGTTGCACAAATGGAAAATGCTATTCGGGAGCAAAGCGAAGCGAACTATGCTATAAAAGCTGCAATTGTTGCACAGGCAGAAACGCTGAAGGATTCTGAAGACTGGCGTGTGGCTACAGAAGGGTTTAAGGAATTAGTAGATGCCTGGAAAAATGCGCCGCTTATCGAAAAGGAAAAAAACGAAGCGCTGTGGCAACAGATAGAAACGGCACGTAATCATTTTTATGAGCGCAAACGGCAGCACCATGAAGACATGGAAAAGGAAATGATGCAAAATCTGGACTTGAAAATGGAGCTGTGTGAACAGGCGGAAGCTATGGCTGATTCGGAAGAATGGCGTAAGACTTCCGAAAAAATGAAAGATTTGTTTGAAGAATGGAAAAAGATTGGCCGTGTAGCCACACACGAAAAAAACGAAGAACTATGGAACCGTTTCATCACGGCACGGAACGTTTTCTTTGATCGGAAAAAGCAACATTATGAGCTGATACAACAGGAGCAGGAGGTCAATTACCAATTGAAGCTCGCTATTACCGAAAAGGCAGAAGCGCTGCAGGACAGCACAGACTGGAAGATTGCCACCGATACCTTTGCGGAATTGATGGAGCAATGGAAAAAGACGGGCCGGGTACCTGCGGAGAAGTCGGATGAGCTGTGGGCACGGCTTCAGGCGGCGCGTGATCGTTTTTTTGGAAATAAACGTCAGCATCATGCAGCCGTGAGAATTACGATGGAAGATAACTTCACGCAAAAATCAGCCTTAGTCAGTCGTGCCGAGCAAATCATGAATTCAACGGACTGGCGCGCCACCACCGATGAGCTGAATGAGCTGATGACGGAATGGAAAAAAATCGGTTATATTAACCGTGCCCAGGGCGACGAATTATGGTCGCGGTTCATAGGCGCCCGCAAACATTTTTTTGACCGCAAAGATGCAGACAGGGAAAAAAGAAAATCCCGTTTTCAAAGCCAGTTTCAAAGCCGGCTGAACCAGACGCGTGACTTCTTCAATAAAATTGCCGGTGCGCTGAAAGAGGAAGAGGACAAACTGGAAGATTTTAAACAGTCCCTGGCTAATACTACCGGCGAAGGGCAAAAAGAAGATCAGCTGCGGGAACACCTGAAAAACCTGATTGCACAAACAGAACAGAAATTGCCGGAACAACGGGCAAAAGTAAAAGAGGTGGAAGCGCAACTGGCCGAATTGGAACATAAGAAACCGGGTGCAGATCATAAAGACAAACCGGAAAAATAAAAACCTGCTGCTGTTTGCAGACAATCGAAATTCAATTACATTTGCAATTCTTTGGGCTACACCAAAGAATTGCTTTTTTAGGCTAAATTGCCTGATACGCTGTTTTGGCATGTTGCTTTTTTAGGAAACATCCGTAGCTTTTTGAACAGACAGGGGGGGATTAGCTCAGCTGGCTAGAGCGCTTGCATGGCATGCAAGAGGTCATCGGTTCGACTCCGTTATCCTCCACTCTTTCTCTTTTACAAGCCATTGACATCTTTTTCTGCAAAATATTTCCCTTTATGCGCTACATTTGGGGACATGCGCTATTCCTTTGTTATGTCAAAAATTATTCCTGCCCTGGCCGGCATATTGCTGCTTGCGGCCTGCGGCAGTTCTACAGAAAATCAAACTATGAGCGGTAAAGATGCTAACATTGCGGATACTGTTATCAAAGATGAACACACACAGTCCAATGCCAATGCTGTTCGGGTGAAACATCTTAGCCTTAATATCCAGGTGGATTTTGACCGGAAAAAGATTAAGGGCACTGCACACTGGCAGATTGAACAATTGAAGCCTTCGGATGAGATTGTATTTGACACTTACGACCTTACCATTGATAGCGTAATGTTGAACGATGGCAGTTTGGCCGACTTTCACTTAGATGCTCCCAAACCATATCTGGGCAGCGCTTTGCATATACCTGTTACTCCGCATACCCGTTCCCTGACTATCTATTATCAAACCGGTGATGCGCTGGCGCTGCAATGGCTGAGCCCCGCACAGACGTTCGGAAAAAAACATCCTTTCCTCTATACCCAGTCGGAATCCATCTTTGCCCGTAGCTGGATCCCCTGCCAGGATGGCCCGGGTATTCGTTATACTTATGATGCAATTGTGAGCGTACCGAAAGGGTTAATGGCGCTGATGAGCGCTGCCAATCCTCAATCTCTTGCTGCGGAAGGTATTTATCACTTTAAGATGGATATTCCCATCCCGGCTTATCTGATGGCATTAGCCGTAGGCGATATCGGCTTTCAGGCTATTGACTCGCGAAGCGGCGTATATGCCGAGCCGGCTATCTTAGATAAAGCTCATGCCGAATTGGAGGATGTGGGAAAAATGATTTCCATTGCAGAAAAACTGTATGGTCCCTATCGTTGGGGCCGGTATGATGTGCTGGTGCTGCCTTCCGGATTCCCGATCGGAGGCATGGAGAATCCCAGGCTCACCTTTGCTACTCCAACCATTCTGGCCGGGGATAAATCATTGGTCAATTTAATTGCACATGAACTGGCGCACAACTGGAGCGGCAACTTAGTAACCAATGCTACATGGAATGATTTCTGGCTCAATGAAGGCTTTACGGTTTATTTTGAAAGAAGGATTACAGAAGCGATGTACGGTAAGGATTACGTGGATATGCTTTGGGGCTTAAGTTATCAGGATATGGAAAAAGCCGTCAATGATCTGAAAAAGGACGGACTGGAGCAGGATACGCGTTTGAAATTAGATTTGAAAGGCCGTAGCGCCGATGAGGGGTTGACAGATATTGCTTATGAAAAGGGAGCGCATTTATTGTTGCTTATTGAAAAAACCGTTGGTCGGGAAAAGCTGGATACCTTCCTGCGTCAGTATTTTGACAGCCATGCATTTCAGTCCATGACCACGGAACAATTTTTGAAATACTTAGATGAAAACCTGCTGAAGGGTCATGATGACTGGAAAAAGGCTATAGACCTGGACGCCTGGGTGTATGGCCCCGGAATTCCGCCAAATTGCCCGAAAGCCGGTAACGTACGTTTTCAACGGGTTGATACGCAGCTTGTCGCTTTTCAAAACGGCACGAAAGCAGCCGCCCTCCAAACCAAAGACTGGAGTACTTATGAATGGTTGCAGTTTTTAAGAAACCTGCCTGCGCACCTGAGCCTGGCGCAGATGAAAGATCTTGACCAGGCTTTTCATTTTACCCAAACGCATAACAGTGAAATAGCCGATGTATGGTTCCTGCAATCCGTAAAAAATAATTATACGGAAGCTTATCCGGCTATGAAGGCCTTTTTGTATGTAACAGGCCGGCAGAAATTTTTAGAGCCGCTTTATGAAGCAATGATGAACACGATGGAGGGTGCGAAGATGGCTAAAGAGATTTATGCGAAGGCCCGGCCGAACTATCATCCTTTAGCACAAAAAAATATTGACAGGATGCTGAAGCTGGACCGGTGATTTTGGCAAGACACGGGGAAAATATACGGAACCGCCCGCTAAATCTTCGGTAGTCTTACGGAAGCGTTTATTGCGCTTGGGACAATAGAAATTCTGTTCTTGGCAAAACCCCTTTTGTCGCCCTACGCTAAAGTTCATATTGGACAATTCAACCTGAAATTTCACCTTTGCTTTTAATGCGGTGAATACTCGTAGCAATGTGCCCACAGTTACGTCGCCTGCGCCTGCATTGTTTTCAAGACGTGAAATTTGTGCTTTCTGAACGCCAATTAACTTTCCCAATTCTTCCTGTGTGATGTTGCATTCTCGTTGTGTCTGTTTGATTGCCTTTCCAATCAGATCCATTTGAAGTTCATACTCAAAAAGATCTCGTTCAGGTGTTCCAACTTTCCAATGAGTTCATATTTTACTTGGCCAAATGTGTATTGTTTCATTTCTTTTTGTTTTTTAGTATATCTTCAAACTATTTCGTCCGACTTTGAACGGCTTTTTGAATTTCCTGTTTTGGATCATCACTCCGTTTTTTGATAAAGCCATGCGTGGAAATTACCAAAGTTTCCGTTGTGGAAATTTTGTCCCAAAAAGCAAGAAGCTGATACTGTAAACCCTGATATAAGGGGGGTGTATTCCAAATTTTCGCACCCATATCTCTTTCTTGTCATTCCGTAGGAATCTAAAGAATGGGTATAGATGCTTTCAGCATGACAGTGGGGTGATTGTATTCTATTAGCGAAAATATGAAATGCACCCGAAACTGATACAGCAAACCCTGATACAAGGTCCTGAGCCCCCAAATATCGTCAGTCAGTTTTTTGAAAAGTTCAGGATCGTTTTTCGTTTGTGCTTTACGAATGTTGTAAAGTATTTTTTCGTAGTGCTTATGATCCAAACACTTAAAAAACTAACTTCTTCTGAAAATACAATTTCAAAACGCTTATCCATTTCTGTGTTAAACGATACAAAGACACATAAAGTTTCATTAGAACGAAACTTTTGAATATGCTTTTTGAAGTTACTTTATGCCTTTCCTGGCGTTTTCGCTTCTCGTTAAAAGTTGCAGATTATCAGGCACAGTCAGCCCGCCATGGTGCATTGGCTTTATGTGGTCAATCTGAAAGTCCAATTTGTTTTTACTTTTGTAACCACTGTCAGCACTAAAATAAAAACCGTCTTTGTCCGTGAACTTTTTATATACTTCGTCAGATAACCATTTGCCGTATTCAGGATTGGTTTCCCTGATTTCGTAAAGGCTAAGTTTTTCTAATGCTCTCAATTCTTTTTCGTCTTTTGGCACAACCGGTTTTCTTGCATACAATTCAGGGTGCAGGAATTTTGTTTTGGCTAAGTTGATTTCTCGTAGAAAATTCTTTTTGTCAAAATTGAAAAATGTTTGCCAGGCAATTTCATTGTTTTCCCAGGTTTGATTTATCATTTCTGCTTGTGCCCGTTCGCCCAAGTCTTTTTCAATAATTTCTTTGGCGATTTCGTCAATGTTGTATTTTTCTCGGTCTTTCAATTCTATGAAAGGCGGTGCCTGGTCTTGGATTGCATAATACTGCAAAATGTCTTTGAGGTCCTGAATGTGATATGCAGGATATTTTAAACAACCATTAAAAAATTCATTTTCTGCTATGTTTGCACAGCGTTCCAATTCGTCATCAGTTAAAAAATCTCTTTTGTCTAATTTGTATTTTGAAAACAACGTAGGCAAGCCATTTATGAAGTCATTGTATGATTGTTGAATGTTATCGTAAACCAACACTTCACAATTTCTTTCTTCGGGCTCTTCGATTGTTTCTTTCAAAAATTTGAACTGATAAATACCGATTGGAAAACGCTCAATAAAATCTAATTTTTCAAGTTCTTCTCTTATTTGCGGTTCTATAATTTGATTGTTGAGAATGGCAAATTCTTCCAACTTGTTGATAGCAACAAGGCGAATGATTTGTTTCTTTGTTTCAACAGTTATATCTTCAAAATCAATGTTTTCTTCAATGAATAATTTTTCAGGATTAACCCACGAAATTTTGTTTTGCCATTCATCAACGAAACTGACAATGTAAGCATCTTTTGTTCCGCCGGCTTTCAGCCCACGCAAACCACGTCCAATCATTTGTGTCATTAAAATGCTTGAAATTGTTGGACGGGCTAAAAATATGGATTGCACATTCGGAACGTCAGTCCCTTCTGTTAATATATTTACGTTGATTAAAACTTCTAATTCGCCTTTACGGAATTGGTCTATTTTATTTTTGTTGTCTTTACTTGAAATGGTTACGCCTGTGGCAATATCTTTTATTGATGAAAGAACGTAATCCGATTTTACACCTGCTTCTCTGAATAATGCGTTTAATGCAATAGCATTGTCCACACTCAAAGCAAATACGATGGTTTGTTTGTATTTTGATTTTTGCGAAACGTAACGATTTACGATTGTCAAATTTCTTTCTTGGTGGCAATAGAATGTGAAATATTTTCGCCTAAAAGCGTGTTGAAATCGCCAAATTTTGAATTGAGCTCATTGATTTGCTCATCGGTCAAATCAAATTGCTCAATGATGTTTTGTCCTGTGGTTACTTCTTCAAAATGCGGTTCGGACAAAATGCCCAATCGGATTAAAGTCCGTAAATCTATTTTGTAAATGATGTCATCAGGAAAAACTTTTTTCAGCAAACCTTGTTCATCTTCTGCAGTTCTGAAAGGCGTTGCCGTCAAACCTAACATTCTGAATTGCGATACTTTTTCTTTCAGGTTTGAAATTAGTTTGCGATAAGTTTTTGCGGTGGCGTGGTGGGCTTCGTCCACCACTAAAAATATTTCGTCTGTGTTGTTCTTAATCCAATTTTTATACAAATGGTCAAACCCTGCATTTAAGCTGTCTTTGCTGGAAATAATAATGTCGTCCGATTGTTTAATGTGAATTGGTTTGTCGTGAATCCCCGAAAGAATACGATAATTGAAGCTTTGCTTGTTGGCAAAAATGTCTTTGAACGCTAACTTTTCGGCAAACGTTTTTTGCGCCTGTTCCAATAACTCGTGTCTGTGAGCAACCCAAAGCACCTTTTTGTTTTTGTCAAGAATATTTTTTGAAATCCAATGTGCAGCGGTCAAAGTTTTGCCGCCACCGGTCGGCAAAACCAAAAGCCCTGCAAATGGATTTTTGTTGGATTTGATAATTTCTTTTTGCAGGTTGTAAAATGCTTCTTCCTGGTGTGGATAAGGTTCAATACCACTTTCACATTGTTCTATGGTTACTGTTCCTGCGTGCTTAAATCTTACTTTTCTGTTTGTGCCGTTATTGTTTTCGTTTTGAACTTCGTTGTTTTCAGAAGTGTCAGACAAGCGGAAAGTGATTGTTTCGCCTTTCCGAAAATGCTCTAACTTTTTTACACGCTCTTTTCCTGCCCAAAGTGTGATATTTTGTTTCTTAAATTGATAGTCAAATTTGTTGAGAATATCAAACTTTCGTCTGTAAGCCATTCCAATCCTGTCAAAGAAAGTTTCGTATTTCCTGTAAGTCAGGTCAAATCGGTTTTTGTCTATGTCGCTCAAAATTTCAGCAACAATCTGTTTGATTTCTTTTAGCTCCATATTTTATTCACCGGTTGTTTGTTGATATTAGCCCGGCCGTTCGTAAAATGATGTATGATGCCTGGCAACCCGAAGCCGGCTCGTTTGCCGGAACGCCTGTCGATAAATGTACGGAGTTGATAATATATTTACAAACTGAAGAGCAAATTTCAGCCTGAAAGATCGTTCAGAATAAAAATTTCGCCGGAATAAAATTATCTTCGCCTTGCCTGCACCAATTATTTAGCTCAGTCCTTTTGAATGAAAGACAGTATCTCGTCAATATAACTACGGTCGTTGGACAGGCGCGGCACCTTATTCTGACCGCCTAACTTCCCCTTGCTTTTCAGCCAGCGGTTGAACCCGCCGGGGGGCATAATATGCACAAGGGGCATACGCAGGGCGATGTCCTTGTGGCGCTTGGCTTCATAGTCCGAATTGATGGATTGAAGTGCCTGATCTAATGTAGCAACGAACCGGTTCAAATCCTCCGGGCTGCGTTCAAATTCGATTACCCATTCATGCGCTCCGTTTTCGTTATTATTCATATAAACAGGAGCAGCGGTATAATCATTTACAACTGTGTTGGTTACTTTGCTGGCATACGCAATGGCGTAGTCGCTGTTGTCAATAATCACTTCTTCGCCAAATGCATTGATAAAATGTTTCAGTCTGCCGGAAACCTTGATACGGTAAGGGTCGGTAGAGACAAACCGTATGGTGTCGCCGACCAGGTAACGCCATAAGCCGCCGGTTGTACTGATGATTAAAGCATAATTTTTGTCTAATTCGATATCTTTAAGCTGCAGGGTTTCCGGATGCGCTTTACCCAATTCCTCTATGGGCATAAACTCATAAAAGATACCATGATTCAGGAAAAGCAGCATACCGTCGATATAGAGCTTGTCCTGCGCGGCAAAGAACCCTTCCGAAGCATTATAGGTTTCCAGGTAATACATGTCTTTGTGCGGAATCAGGTCTTCAAACTGTTTCCGGTAGGGGGTGAAGCTGACTCCGCCATGAATGTACAGCTCAAGATTGGGCCAGATTTTCCGGAGGTCATGTTCGCCGGACCGTTCCAGGATTTTTTTTATCAAAACCAGTGTCCAGGTTGGTACACCAGCTATATACGTGATATTGGCATGAAGCACGCTGTTGATGATCGCTTCAATCTTTGCCTCCCATTCATCCATCAGGGCAATGGTCAGTTCCGGGGCGCGCATCACCTGCCCGACGAGCGGCATATTCTGTAACATCACTGCCGAGAGATCGCCTAAGTAGGATTCCGCATTCAGTTGATTAATCTGATGACTACCCCCAATGGTCAGGCATTTCCCCGTAGTAATATTGCTTTGGGGATACTGCCTTACATACAGCGCCAGCACGTCTTTCCCCGATTTGAAATGGTTGTCGTCCAGGGAAGCCTTACTGATGGGAATGAATTTGCTTTTGGCGCTGGTGGTGCCGCTGCTTTTAGCAAACCAGGTAATAGGCTCCGGCCACAAAATATTTTGTCCGCCTTCTAATATCCGGTCAATATAGGGTTTCAGCGAATCGTAATCATTGACAGGAACCTGATCTTTAAATTCTTTGATGGAGTTGATGTGTGCGAAATCATGTTTTTTACCATATTCCGTAAACTGTGCAAGACCTATCAGATCGTTGAATACGCGTTGTTGGGTATCAATGGGATTAAGTGCAAAATTATCAATTGCGCTTTGACGCAATTGAATGTATGTTTTGATTGCCGGATGTAATATACCCATGATAGAAATTAATGCATTGCCTGAACATATACCCCAGAACAAAATGTAACAAGAGCATCAGCCTTGCTCCGACCTAATCGTTTAGGGTTCAAAAATATCGAAAAATAATAAGGAATTATAACAGGTGATGCAGTAAAACAAAAATTAGTTGTCACACCAAAAAAGGCAAAGGATGCCGGTACCGGTACCGGGGTGCTTTGAGCGGGGGAGAATTTGTGAATAATCAATGTTCCATTGCTCAGTAAAGAAAAAAATAAACCATGCTGATTGGGGGTATCAGGTCAAACCAAAAATGGCATTGCCGTTATTATGCGAAAAATTTATTGGCTGTGTTTCTTAACGTAGCCTTTGATTTTCCTCACATAATCAAAATATCCTCTTTCCATTTGAATCCAGAAGAGGATAAAGATGATCAACCCGACAGCAAAAAGCCCCCCTGGCAGGTAAATGCTTTCATGGCCTTTAAAGAAGTAGAGCCCAAGACCACCCAGCATCGCAAGAATGCAGAAAGTAGCCAGCAACATGGGGCCCCCTACATCAATCCGGCGTGGGTGCGATGCCACTTTGACCCTTGTTCCGTCTGATTTTGATTTGAAAGTCACATGGGTAATAGGCAGGGTTTTTACATCCTGTACATTTTCCGCATGTGGAATGATTTTGAGGATATGCCCTTTGTCAATTACCTCAAAATCCAGTTTGTGAATGCTAAGGTGAGTCCCCAATAAATTCTTTTTTATTTCCGCGGGACTATACTTTGATCTGAAGGTACAGGAACGATTGAAAATCATACGACAATAAATTAATGGGTTAAACAAACAAATTAAGTTCCAAGATATACTTATATTTTTTTAAATCCAAACAATATATAAAAAAAATATTAACACCAGCTCCTAACCACGCTCCCTCTGAATTGGATTGTAGAAATAAATGTTTATTATGATTGTGTATATTATCTCAATTCCGTATCTTGTTAAGCTATTGTCTTAATAACGCTGATTTATGAATTATAATTATCTTATCCGGCTTTTTATTGGAGCAAATATTTTATTCCTGATCACTTTCCAGGTATCGGCTCAGGTGCAAAAGGCTCCGGATTTTATCCATATTAAAGGAAGGCAGATTTCATTGCAGCCATACTCAGGCGCACTCGGTCAATATCTGAAAGAGCAGGGATCTTCTTTGCTTTATATAAAATATAAGACGGTTCCCGGAGATGTTGGGTGGGGTGAAAAGCATATTTCCATTGAACATTATCTTAATAAAAATACCTGCCTGGTGTTTGTGCATGCAGTTGAGTTTGCTGACAGCAATCTGATTCAGTCCTGGGCGCCCGTATCCGCTACTGATAAAATCAGCAGTTACCTGCAACGACCTGTTTCCGGTGATCAAATCGTTCAGGTATTGGTTGCTTTTATAAAAGCCGTCCAGGAGCCGGAAATAACCGCCCAACTCCAACAATTCCCGGAAATAACGATAAGCCGCCGGCAGTTGTGGAAGGCTCAGCATATCTATGAAGTCAGCCTGCCGGCCAATCGTATTGAAAATCTGGCGGAGCTCCCGGTTGTAAAAAACATCGGCCCTTATTTTGAAGAACAGGCTATAAACGATCAATGCATCGCTATGACGAATGCCCCGGTCGCCCGTCAGCCTCTTACGGCTAACGGATACGGGCTGAGCGGTCTTGGCGTAACCGTTGGCGTGGGAGACGATTCCAATCCGCAGTCGCATGTTGACTTTGAAAATCATATCCAGTATTTTAATCCTTCCATTAATTCCTTTCACGGTTTTCACACTACGGGCACCGTAGCCGGGGCCGGCATTAAGGATCAGCGCTATCAGGGCTTTGCTCCGCGTGCATCCGTCATCAGCCAGTTTTTCAGCGCCGTGATTGCTTATGCTCCCGACTTACTGAACGGTTATGATATGCGCATTACCAATAATTCTTACGCAAATCTTTTAGGCGATTGTGATTATGCGGGAACCTACGATCTTTATGCACAGTATCTAGATCAGCAGGTGCGCGACTACCCGGGTTTATTACATGTCTTTGCTGCGGGAAATGACGGAGGCATGTCCTGCGGAGCTTACCCCACGGGCTTCGCCACGGTTGCAGGCGCTTTCTCTTCAGCTAAGAATGCATTGATTGTAGGTAATGGCCAAAAGGATTATGGAGCGGTGTTGAGGTCAACCAGCTCACGCGGCCCGGTTAAAGACGGTCGGATAAAACCGGAGATAGTAGCCATTGGAACCAATGTGATCTCTACTTTTCCGGGAAACGAATATGGCGTCAGTACCGGCACGAGCATGGCCAGCCCCAATGTAGCCGGAGCCGCCGCGCTGCTGTTGGAACGTTACCGGCAATTAAACGGAGGACAGAGTCCTGAAGCCGCTTTATTAAAGCTCTTGTTGATGAATGGCGCTACCGATATTTTAAACCCCGGACCGGATTATAAATCGGGTTTTGGATTGATGAATGTGGGCCATGCTGTGGAAGCTTTAAACAATGGACAATATTTTTCAAATACCATCAATACCGGCCAGACGCAAAATTTCTCCTTTTCCGTCCCTGCCAATACCGCTTCGGTGAAAGTAATGCTGTACTGGGATGATCCGGCATCGCTTCCGGAACCGGAAATTGCATTAGTGAACAATTTAGATCTTACCGTTACAACGCCGTTGGGCAGTACAGTCCAGCCTTTAGTACTACAGCCCGATCCGGAGCTGGTGGACAATGTAGCGCAGCCGGGTACGGATAACCGGAACAATGTGGAGCAGGTTGTTATTAATAATCCGACTGCCGGTGTGTATAATATCCACGTTGCGGGATATGGAGTGCCTGTTCCCAACCAGAAATATTATGTAGCCTACGATTTTCAGCCGGCGGGGCTGCGCATCCAGTATCCGTTCGGCGGAGAAGCATTGGCTGCCGGAGACAGCATCCTGGTTTTTTGGGAAGCCGCAAGCGGAAGCGGTACTTTTTCCATAGACTATTCCACAGATAATGGCGCCAACTGGAATATTATAAGTAGTGATGTTCCCGCAGCTATCAAAGATATTGTATGGCATATTCCTTCAGGTATTCAGTCCGCACAATGCAAGATAAGGGTCCGCCGAAATGCAATGTCCGAACAGTCTGTCAGCGGAGCCTTTACCGTTATCGGCCGGCCGGTTATTGCGTTGGCGGCCGGTACTGCCCAGTGTCCCGGTTCAGTGAAATTCAGCTGGAACAGCATAAGCGGAGCACAGTCCTATAAGATATTCCTGCGTGAAGGAGCGGCAATGGTGGAAAAAGCTACGGTGCCGGCTACTACCAGCAGCTATACCTTTTCGGGTTTAGATGTCAACACAACACAGTGGGTGGCAGTAGCACCGGTTATTGGAGGAAAGACGGGAATGCGCTCGATTGCCTTGTCACGTACGCCCATTGATGGTTCCTGTAACGGATATGAAAACGGCGATCTCATGCTTGCCGGCATGCAATCACCGTACAGTGGCCGGGAACTGACCAATACGGCCTTATCAGCTTCGGAAATCATAAGCGTGAAAATTTTCAACCTTTCTGCTACAGTGGTCAATAACTACCGCATCTCCTGTAAAGTGAATAACGGAAGCTGGCAAAGTCAGGATTTTACCACGCCGGTTACTGCGGCAGCCTCTACTAATCTTATGCTGAATAGTCTTCCTTTGGATCTGAGCGCTACCGGTAATTATACGATTACAGTGGCTGTTACCAACCTGGGGCAAACTGATATGGTTCCTTCCAATGATACACTTCAGTTAGTGATACGGAATGTGGAGAATCAGCCTTTGAATCTTGATGACGGATATGTGGAAGATTTTGAAGCGGTGGACGACCTCGATCAGATGGCTAATGAATTTGGCATCAACGGCGCCCACCATTGGGATTTTCTGCACACCAAACCTAAGGGGCGGATCCGAAGCTTTGTTACGGATGGAGTTACTATAGAAGGTAACCGTTCGCTCAGTATGGATAATGCTTTCAATCAGCAAGGCGATATTGCCAACAGCAGTTTCAATATCCTGCTTGGAACATTTAATCTCGGCAACTACAGCCTTTCCGATGTGGAGGTTCGTTTCGAAATGAACTACCGTCTTCATGGTGTACCGAAATTTCTGGATACCGGCAACCGGATTTGGCTGCGTGGCAGCGATACAGGCGGCTGGGTGCCTGCCACGGTATTTGACACTAATAATATAGGCATCGTACATTCCACCGGTTCTGTTTCTTTCAATGATTTTTTGACCCCGAATAACCAAAATATCAGTACCAGCGTACAGGTGATGATTCAGCAATATGATACCTCGCTGATTTGTGCTGAAGACTACGGTAACGGGCTTACGGTGGACAATTTCAAGATATACTTAGTCACCAATGATGTGGATCTGCTTGCGATTAATGCCCTGCCTCCCCAGAATTGCGCACTTGCTGAAAATACGCCGCTGAGCATAAAGGTACGCAATGCCGTATTATATGACTTAGAGCACATCCCTGTTTCCTACAAATTGGATGATCTGCCGATAGTGACGGATACTATTCCTTTTATTGCATCAAAGGATACAGTTGATTTCACGTTTAGCCAGTTGATGAACCTGTCCGGTTATGGGTCCCATATTATTTCCGTCTGGGTGCATCTGCCGGAAGACAGTTACGCGGGAAATGACAGTATTAATAATTACCGTTTCTATAATCAGCCTCTGATTTCAACATACCCCTATCTGCAGGATTTTGAAGATTCCGACGGTGGTTTTTATCCCGGCAGTGACAGCACCTGGCAATATGGAACACCACAGTCCCGCAATATGGATCATGCGGCCAGCGGCGTTAAAGCCTGGAAGACCAATCTTGCCGGTTTCTATAATCCCAGCCAGCTTGCCTATCTTTATTCCCCCTGTTTTTATATTGGAAATCTTACCCGGCCTGCCCTGAGCTTTAGCCTGGCTTTTAATATAGAGCCCCGCTCGGAAGAAGGATTATTCGACAGAGGTTTTGTGGAATACTCGAACGATGGCAGCAACTGGTACCGTTTGGGCAATGCGGGCAGCGGCACCAACTGGTATAATGATTCGGAAGATGTCTGGCAGGATAAGGAAAGTTACTGGCATGTGGCGAGTACCCTTTTGCCTACGGATGCGGACGTGATCATGTTCCGCTTTGTCATGGGTAGCGACCCCGGGCTGGAGCTGGATGGAATAGGGATTGACGATATCCATGTGTACGATCTGCAATACCCGGTTTTTGCCGGAGAGCAGGCAGACGCGAATCATGCTGTTGCACAAAATGATTCGGTGAATTTTGTTAGTAACGGGAAAATGATTGCCGGAATATGGAACGATGGCGCTGCTTTAGGTTCCGTAATGGTAAATGATTATGGGCATACAGGCTTTATCAACGCAGACAGTATGCAATATTTTCTTCCCAGGAACTTTACGGTTATTCCTTCGGGAAGCTCTAATGCTGATGCGCGCATCAGGTTGTATGTGCCGGATACAGATATGCAAAAACTGCGCGAAGACCAGGCTTGTCCTTCCTGTTCGCCGGTGAAGGAGGTATATCGCATGGGCATTACAAAATACTCCAATAGCGACCGGAGTCTTGAAAATAATTTATTGTCGGATAATGCCGGCGGCAGCTATGCCTATATACCTTACGGGGACGTACGTTGGGTGCCTTATGACCAGGGCTATTATGCGGAAACAAGAGTACATTCCTTTTCGGAATTCTGGTTCAATGACGGAGGCCCCGACCATAATACCGGGCTGAATGAATTACTGTTGAATTTTACCGCATCTCATTTTGGCACACGCTATGCTAAATTAGACTGGCGCTGCTTTACCGACCAGGTAATATCATTATATGAAATACAACGTTCTCCCGATAATCAGGAATTTGAAACCATTGCTACCATGCAGGCTTTAGGGCAAAATGCAGAGCAGGGCTATATATATATCGACACTCCGCTCGTCAATGCACCTGTGGTATATTACCGTTTGCATTACCGCTCGAATGCCGATACTACAATATGGTATTACAGTCCGACACGAATGCTGGACTGGGCTTCATCTCCGGTGGTGGTAGTTTATCCGAATCCCAACGATGGCCTGCTGTATCTCGACTGGCTGAAAGGACATGACGCTGCATTGCAATGGGTGCTTTATAATATTACGGGACAAAGACTCACCGAAGGAATCATTACTGACCAAACCTACAGCGGAACTGCCGTTATCAATCTGAATAAGCTGGGAATCGCTTCCGGGCTGTTATTGCTGAAGGTAAAAAGCGGCAACGATACCTGGGAGTTTAAGGTGGTTTACCAACCCTAAGGATTCATGCAGGAAATTCTGGAAATAAGTTCACCGTTTGGAATCTGCTGCGCAAAAAATCTTAATGGCAGCGATCTCCTTGCAGACGTATGGATCCGTGTGCGCCAAAGCGTATTCAAACAAATAATATGAAATATACAACTTGGAGGGCGCGCCCAATTAAAATAGGTGCATTCTTCTAATGGAACATCCTTTTCAATAGCCCAAAGCTTTGTAAATATACTCCTGGGCCTTAGTACGGATATCGAGGCGGTTGATCAAACCATTATCTGCGGCGGGATAAACCCGGTTGGAAAGAAACACGAATACAATACCGGTTTCAGGGTCGGCCCAGGCACAGGTGCCGGTAAAGCCCTGATGACCGAACGCGGTTTTAGAGCAGACGTCTGCTGCCGGTCCGCCGCTGCCGGGCTCCTTGTTGGGTTTGTCAAAACAATAACCGCGACGACTGATGGAAGAGTGATAGCCGGTAAACAACTGCACCGTAGATCGGGAAATGTATTCTTTACCGCCATATGTTCCGCCATTCAGCAACATCTGCATAATGATAGCCATCTCCGCTTTCGTGGAAAAGATGCCTGCATGACCCGCCACGCCGCCGAGCATGGCTGCTCCCGGATCATGAACATAACCCCGAACAATCTGCGAACGGAAAATCATGTCGTTTTCCGTTGGCGCACATTGCTGCTCCAGCCCTTCCTTCCAGGGATTGAACATCGTAAGGCGCAAATTCAAAGGCCGGTAAAAGTTCTGGTCAATATATTCGTCTAAGGGCATCTTCGTGATTGCTTCTACTACTTGCTGTAAAAACATCAGGTCGAGGTCGCTGTAAACATAACGCCCTTTATTTTCCAGGCGGCTGTCCATAATCTTCTTCCATATCGTATCCGGATAGGAATTCTGGATGAAAAGATCTTTAGCTACCGGAATGCGATATGCTTTAGAGGATCTTTTATTGTAAATCGTTTTGTCCGTGCCGCCATTCACCTTGTCCAAGGTTGCTTTGTAGAAAGGGATCCAGCTTTTCAGGCCTGCCTGGTGCATCATCAGGTCGTCAATGCGCATATAGGCCTTATCGGTACCGGCTACCCGTTCCGGAATATAGGCCAGCAGATTACTGTTGAGGATGAGCTTTCCCTCATCATAAAGCTTCATCAGCGCTAAAGTTGTGGCAACAATTTTAGTAACGGATGCAACATCATATAAAGTAGTATCCGTTACCAGGTGTGCGCTGTTATAATCCAATGTACCGAAACACTTATTAAAGATAATTTTCCCGTCTTTAGCTGCCAGAATCTGGCAACCCGGGAAAGCCCGCTGATAAATCGCACTATAGATAAACGTATTAAGAGCGGCAATCGCCTGCGAATCTTTAATCAGGCCCATCCCGGCCGTATCTGATGACAGCAGGAATGACTGGCTGAACAAATGGGAGTTATCTGTTGAGCCGACCGGGATCCTTCTTTGTGCGGAAGCAGGGTTCTGCATCAACAGTGTAAGAACAACAATAAAAAGCCCGGTTGTGAGCCACTTTGAAATCTTCATTTCTCCTAATCTTTATTATTTGCAAATAGTAACCGGCAATCTGCCTTTTGCTTTTACAGCTCCCGATAATACATCGGCAACAGCCTTCTGCGTATAAGCGTTATCCTCGTATGCTACCAGCACTACCGGAGCATCGCAGGAGAACTTAAGCGTATAAGCATTTCCAAAATAGACGATGATCACATTGTTCAAACGAGATAATTGTTTAAGCAATGTTGCTTCTGCGGTATTGATGCCATAGCTTCCGCTTTTGCCGGGATACATATTAATTCGGTGAACGCCTACAACTACGGCAGCATATTGATCAGCGGAGGACAATGCTGTACTGCCATTTATCTTACTCACACTAAAACCGTTTGTTTTCAAATTCCCGATTATTTCCGGTTCATCGCTGCTGCCTATGGTTACATAAGCTATTTTGCTGTTTGATTGTAAGCCGGCAAGTGTACCATTTTTATCCTCTGCCACGGTAATCGCCGCTGCCGCAGTCCGCTCCCAAAGCGCTGCAATATCCTTGTTCAGCTCAACCGTAACATCCGACTCATTCACCAATGCCGGTTTAGCCAGGCCGGCGCGGTACTTAGCCATTAAAATTCTTTTTACGCTTTGCGCTAAATCCTGCTGGCTTGATCTTCCGGAAGCAATAGCTTCTTTTATTTTTTTGATGGCTAAGGGTACATTCTGGGAAAACAACAGCACATCATTTCCTGCCAGGAAGGCCCGTACATCTGTTTCGCCATCGGGGAAATATTTGGTGACACCTTTCATGTTCAGCGCATCCGTAAAGATCAGACCCTGGAATCCCAGCTCCTCACGCAGCAATCCCGTAACGACTTTGCGGGAGAGTGTTGTAGGCAGATGGGGCGTTGAATCCAGCGCCGGCACACTCAAATGGGCGATCATCATGCTTTGAACGCCGGCATTGGTCAGCTTCCGGAAAGGATAAAGCTCCGTAGCGTTTATTTGCGGAAAACTTTTTTTGATTACCGGCAAATCCAGATGCGAATCAGTGGTCACATCGCCGTGGCCCGGAAAGTGCTTGGCACAGGCCATTACGCCATTATCCTGCAACCCGCGCATATAGGCAATACCCATCTGCGACACGCGATCCTTATCTTCACCAAAAGAACGAAAATTGATAACCGGATTACCGGGGTTGTTATTTACGTCCACGTCCGGAGCAAAATTGATGTGTACGCCCAGTCGTTTACATTGCCGGGCAATGGCTTTGCCTACCGCATACATCAGCACCGTATCGCCGGTGGCACCAAGCATCATTTGCCGCGGAAAATTTTCCACTCCGGTCAGGCGCATGCCTAAGCCCCATTCGGCATCCATTCCGATCAATAAAGGTACCTGAGCAATTTTTTGATAGCGATTGGTCAGCCTGGCCTGTGCCTCAGCCGTGCCCTGCATAAAAATTAGCCCGCCAATCTGATGATCAGCCAGCAACTTTTCAATAAGACTTTGATTGAAATTTTCTCCACCACTGTATGCCGCAACCATAAACAACTGACCAATACGCTCTTCCTCATTCAGCGTTCCGTA
Organism: uncultured Taibaiella sp.; assembly: GCA_964622775.1. Taxonomy (GTDB): domain Bacteria; phylum Bacteroidota; class Bacteroidia; order Chitinophagales; family Chitinophagaceae; genus CAZUSO01. The sequence continues at coordinate 24,315 of CAZUSO010000044.1, forward strand.
AACACTATCGGCCCAGAGCGTGGCCAGTATGAGCTGCTCTGCTTCCCGTACTTTTTCGGGTGATGGCTGAGCTTGTCCATCCTTTGGCCGGCAGGAGGCGATAATCAGAAAGGGAATAAAAATCTTTAATAATGAATAAAAATGTCGCATAAATTCCTGCAATTTTTCCTTATTGAAGGTATTGCTTTTGGTTAAAAAACAAAAATAAATGAAAGGAGGCGGTTTGAGCTTTCATTTCCTGACTATTTTCGAATGTATTTCAAACCGACATGCATTATTAATGCCTGAATTATCAATAATCTTGTTTTAACTATAGCACAGGATATCCTGTGCTATCCTCACGAATAACGGATCAATATTTTGGCATTGTTAATTTTATATAGATTTCTTAATTTTGTGTCTAAAAGTC
>CAZUSO010000045.1:0-24238 GCA_964622775.1 uncultured Taibaiella sp.
TGGTCAAAATTGCTTCCATAAAACTTTTACTGAATAAATTTTAAACAGGCTCTAAAGACAATCACGTTGATTATTCGGGCGGAATAAAAAATGCACTAAATAAGACCTTTGAGTATCTCAAACTAAACAACAAAAATTTAAAAATAGAAATTGAAGTCCGCAATATATCCGAACTGGAAGAAGTATTGAGTATTGGTGGCGTTTACCGTATATTAATTGATAATTTTGATACCACAACATTGAAAGATGCCGTTGCATTGGTAAAAGAATACAACGCTAATCACGATATAAAAATTTACACCGAAGCATCGGGTGGAATTAACGAAACCAACATTCCAGAATATGCACTAACAGGTGTTGATTATATTTCGCTTGGTGCAATTAACTCACTCTTATAAAAGTCTTGACTTGAGCCTAAAAGCCTACAATGACTAAACAAAATAAAATTGTACCTAACAAGACAAACATAAACACATTTGACGTTATGGGATAATGAATATTCCAATAACAAACCCGCAACCTGTTTGCAAAATGCGGAAAGCGTGGATTTGTAGCGGGGCATTTTGCAAAGGGGTTGCACCGCTTTAAAGCAAAAAGACTGCCCCGACCATCGGGAGGGGGTGTCTTTTTGCCGCCTGGTTTTTCCAGGCTAAGATACGGGAGCGGTTTACCGCTCCCATAAATGTTATTTATGAATTATAGAATACATAACCGTCCTCGCTCCAATAGTCGCCTAAAAACAAGTCCCTTGCGTAAGCCTCGTAATCGAAATACTATTTTGCGAAGTCTGACAGGTCGTGCCGTTCCTCTACAAGCTCACTTGCAAAATCTTCTTCGCTGTCATACTTGCCGATGTAGTCGCTTTCAAAGGCACTGATTAGGTCGTCTATATCTTCCTCCGATAAGCTGCGATGCCCGTTATTGCACCATATTATAAATGGCTCTTTTTGGCTTTCTTCCATATTCTCGAAAGCCTCGATAACTTCAAATATGTTATCGCTTATCGAACATTCGCTAATTAAACCCTCCGGGATATTTTCGTAATCCTGAAACATAAATTCGGGTTCTTTCTCGTCATTGTGGAGTTCATGGCAGGCTTCGTAAAATTCCTCCTTGTCTATATAGTCGGACAGGTTTAGCCACTTGCCGAATATTGAACCGTCATTGTATTTTGCGTATGTTCCGACATATACGGCTGCTTCTGATATATTGATTTGATGTGTCATTTCTTTAGCGTTTGATAGTGATTGAATTGATTTTTTGATTTATTCGGTATGGTGGGGAGGTGCTGTTTCGTTTCAATACCATTTCCTCTGCTGTTAATCTTTATACCTGACATTTTTTGCTCCACATGAATTTGAGGCTCCAATTTTGAAATGGGCATTTGAACAGATTATCGCAAACAATTTCAATACAGAGCAGATATGGAAAATGGTACGGGAAAAGACCGATGGTAAAGGGCGGTTTAGTAAAAACAATTTTTGGGTAGCCTTACGAAATCCATTGTATTGCGGCAAGATTTTTATTCCTCCGTACAAAGAAGAACAGGGATATTTTGTGATGGGACAACATCAACCGCTAATCAGCGAAAAGATGTTTTGGGATGCGCAGGATATTCTTGACGGGAGAAAGCGGGCTATTAAACCCAAAATAGTAGCAATGGACAATCTGCCGCTTAGAGGGTTTTTAAAATGCCCTAATTGTGAGCGGATGTTAACAGGGAGTGCCTCAAAAGGTAAAATGGGGATATACTACAATTACTATCATTGCACTTCTTCGTGTGGAACAAGGTTCAAAGCAGAAACAGCGAATGAAGCGTTTGTAAAACAGTTACGGTATCTATCCCCAAAGGAGGGTATGGTAGATATTTTCATTGAAGCCTTTATACGAGATTTCAATAATAAAACCAAAGCCCAAAATAGTGAAAGGGCTAATATAATCAGTGAGATTGACACCTTAAACAAACGCTATCAAAATGCACTATTAAAGAATGCGGACGGTGAAATGGCAGACGATGACTTTCAGGAAGTGAAGAAATTGACCAAAGGGAATATAGAAAAAATGGAGCAACGATTAAACGACTTAGCCATAGTAGGAACTGAAATAAAAGACCTGGTAGCTTCTGCATTAAAAAAGGTCGCAAACATTGACAGGCGTTATGAGAATGGAGATATTGAAGAAAAAAGAATGATAGTGAGTTCGATGTTCCCCGAATTTCTGGAATTTGACGGAACACGACATCGAACTCAAAGATTAAATTCTGCGATAACTCTTATGTATCAGAATACCAGCAAATTACAGGACAAAAAAAATGGGACAAGCCTTTCTTTTTTAAACTTGTCCCAAGAAGTGATCCCGCTGGGACTCGAACCCAGGGCCCATACATTAAAAGTGTATTGCTCTACCAACTGAGCTACGGAATCAATCCACAGTTCTTTTGAACGGGCTGCAAAGGTAAAAAAGCATTTCTTTTTTCCCAAAAAACCTGAGGCTGTTTTTTAAATTTAATTTGCTTTAATAACCAAGACAGTTTTTATCGCTTTCCCGACTTGTTCTTTTTACTACCGGAGGCTTTTTCTTTGCTCTGCAATTCTGATGTAACCGGCTTCCTGTTTTTTGGCTGTTCATCCACAAAGCCAAAATCAATCTGCCGCTTTTCCAAACTGGTGGCTTCTACCTGGACTTTTACCTTATCACCGATACGAAAGCGTCGGCCGGAATGCAAGCCGACTAACGCATATTCCGATTCGATAAAATGAAATTCATCAATCTCGTTCAATCCCGAAAGTGGAATGAGCCCTTCACATTTATGCAATACCGTCTCAGCCCAAAATCCGAATGAGGACACCCCACTGATCACAGCATCGAAGGTCTCCCCGACAAACTGCTGCATCAGCTCTACCTGTTTGTATTTATTGGCCTCCCTTTCGGATTCCATAGCCTTTCGCTCCTGATCGCTGCAATGCCTGCATTTGATCTCCATTTTCTTATCGGGCTTCACCTGGCCATCAATACATTCCTGTACGATTCGGTGCACCATCACATCAGGATATCTCCGGATTGGCGAAGTAAAATGACAGTAATTATCAAAACCCAGTCCGTAGTGGCCGATATTTTCGGTTGTATAAGCTGCCTTGGCCATCGTCCGGATCCCTAATTGCTCCAGCACATGCTGCTCCGGTTTTCCTTTAACCTGCTCCAGCATTTCGTTGAAAGAGGAGGCGATCTCATCCGGGTTGTTAAGATTAAATTTGTACCCAAACCTGGAAGCAAATGCCGCAAACTGGCTCAGCTTTTCTTCGTTCGGCACATCATGTACCCGGTAAGGAAATGGAATGGGTTGTTTGCTGACCTTCTGTTTCTGCACATAAGCTGCTACATAACGGTTAGCCAGCAGCATAAATTCTTCTATCAACTGATGCGCAGCTTTGCTTTCTTTAATCTCAACACCAACAGGAACACCCATCTCATCCAGGCGGAAACGCACTTCCTGAGAGGAAAAGTTAATGGCGTTCTTTGCAAACCGTTCCGCCCGGAGGTTTTGAGCCATTTCATTTAGCATCAATACCGTCTCGGCATGGTCACCGGCTTTCGTTTCAATAATTTCCTGCGCTTCTTCATAGGTAAAACGCCGGTCGGAATGAATCACGCTACGGCCAATCCAATGTTGTTTAATATTGCCTTTCCGGTTAATCTGGAAAATGACCGAGAAGGTAAATTTATCTTCGTCCGGGCGAAGCGAACAAAGGAAGTTGGAGATATGTTCCGGCAACATGGGATTTACCCGGTCGGGCAAATAAACGGAAGTAGCACGTTCATAAGCCTCCTGGTCTATATTCGTATCGGGCTGCACATAATAGCTTACATCTGCAATATGTACGCCAACTTCATAATAACCGTTTTTCAATTCGCGGAAGGAGATGGCATCATCAAAATCTTTGGCATCCGCAGGGTCAATAGTGAAGGTCAGTATGTCCCTGCAATCCTTCCGATGTGCTATTTCGGCAATGTCCAGACTATCCGGCAAAGCCTCCGCTTCCTCCAGTGTTTCTTTCGAAAAGCGAAGCGGGAAACCGTTTCCAACCAGTATTTCTTTCATGGCAATCTGATTTTCCCGTTCATCCGTCAACAAATCTACCACTTCTCCAACCGGGTTTTTGGATTTCCCTTTCCATTCCAGCACCCGCACGATTGCCCTTTGACCATCCTTCCCGCCATGCAACATCTGCATCGGGATAAAGATATCCGTACGCATATTTTTCTTTTCCGGAATCAGGAATGCAAATTTTTCGCGCACTTCCAGGCGTCCGCTAAATTCGGTTTGTACATGCTTGAGCACCTCGATTACAACGCCTTCAGCACGGCCTTTTTTAGATACATAGTCAATCCTCACCTTTACTTCATCACCATCAAATGCCTGAAGCATATCCTCAGGACGAACCAGAATATCCTGCTCCAGATGCTCCACCATCACAAAGCCCAAACCCGCCCGTGAAACATCTAATTTACCTGTAAAGCTTTTGCCTTCCAGCGGGGAGCGTGTTCTGCCTTTTCGTGGAATATATTCCGACTTGTTTTTCTTTGACATGCTGCTAAGGTAGGGATAAATGAGTTTTCAATGATTTATTCATAATAAAAATGCCACCCTGTTTTTTGAAGGATGGCTGTTTTTTAATACATCAGGAAAATTATTTCACAGTAACACGAAGGTCAACTCTGCGGTTCACGGCTTTACATTCCGGCGTATTGTTATCCGGGCAAACCGGAAACTGAGCGCCGTAACCCTCTGTTGCAATACGTCCGGCAGCAGCGCCTTTTTCTACCAAAGCAGCTTTTGCCGCTTCTGCCCGTTGGCCGGAAAGATTCAGGTTGGCGGCGGCGCTACCCGTATTATCTGTATAGCCACCCAATTTTATTTTCACATTCGGATAAGCCTTCAAAATAGCATATAAGTTATCAATCTGCTCTTTGGAAGAGGAACGCAACTGACTGCTGCCCGTTTCAAAGGAAAGACGATCCAGGGTAATCCATGTATTGCTTTCTGGCGAAAGATCAGCATTTTCAATAAAGCTCACTAATTTTTTCTCTGAGGAATTTTCCCCCGATTTTAATGTAGCGCCATCTTTAAGTTTCCATTCAGTAACAGCACCGGTTTCATATACATAATCACCATCCGCATTTACAGCTCCGGCAGGTAATGCTGCAGCAATATTTTCAGACCCGCGGTTCATCTTGTTCTTCTCACCACAGCTTCCGTCATCAGTGCAACAGGCTTTACCCGAATGATTACCGAAGCTCATCAATGCACCAATTTTCACCTCACGGTCATTTTGAATCTTATCGGCGAACATTTGGCTCAGTGTAGGCGCTATAACTAAAGAAACAATAGACATCAGCTTAATGAGAATATTCATGGAAGGACCGGAAGTATCTTTAAACGGATCGCCAACAGTATCACCGGTAACGGAAGCCTTATGCGGTTCTGATTTTTTATAAAATATCTCTCCGTTGATTTCCGCACCCTTCTCAAAGGACTTTTTAGCATTATCCCAGGCGCCCCCGGCATTGTTTTGAAACATACCCATCAGCACACCACTCACGGTAGCGCCGGCCAGCATGCCGCCCAATACTTCCGGTCCGAAAATAAACCCGACAATCAATGGAGCAACGATAGCAATCGCACCCGGCAATAACATTTTACGAATAGAAGCCTGCGTAGAAATAGCCACACATTTATCATATTCCGGTTTGCCTTTCCCTTCCATAATTCCGGGGATTTCACGGAACTGACGACGTACTTCTTCCACCATAGCCATAGCCGCTTTACCCACGGCAGTAATTGCCAAAGATGAGAAAATGAACGGAATCATTCCACCTACAAACAAGCCGGCCAATACATCAGCTTTGTATATATCAATGCCATCAATACCCGCGATACCTACGAAGGCGGCAAAAAGCGCCAAAGCGGTAAGCGCTGCGGAGGCAATAGCAAAACCCTTTCCGGTAGCTGCTGTGGTATTACCCACTGCATCCAGGATATCCGTCTTTTCCCGTACTTCTTTAGGCAATTCACTCATTTCTGCAATACCGCCCGCATTATCCGCAATAGGGCCAAAGGCGTCAATGGCTAATTGCATGGCGGTAGTGGCCATCATTCCTGCTGCGGCTATCGCCACACCATATAAGCCGGCACACAGGTAAGAACCATAAATTCCCGAAGCCAAAATCAGGATAGGCAGCAAAGTGCTTTCCATTCCTACCGCAAGGCCGCCGATAATATTGGTGGCATGCCCGGTAGAAGACTGCTTCACGATGGAACGTACCGGGCGTTTACCCATGGCGGTATAGTATTCCGTTACAATGCTCATCAGCGTACCCACTACTAAACCGACTACAATAGCGCCAAAAACATTCATTTGTGTGAACTCATGACCACGCAGACTCATATTTTCCGGCAGTATATACCTTACTAAAAATAAAGACGCTATACCGGTAAGGACAATAGAGCCCCAGTTACCCATATTCAGTGCCGACTGCACTTTTGTTGTGCTTAAACCGACACTGTCGCTGACACGTACAAAGAATGTTCCGATAATAGAGAAAAGAATACCCACGCCTGCAATCAGCATAGGCAGCAGGATAGGTGCCATTCCGCCGAAATTATCTATGGAAGTTGTTTCACGGCCCAGCACCATAGTTGCCAGCACCGTAGCCACATAAGAACCGAAAAGGTCAGCGCCCATACCAGCCACATCGCCTACATTATCTCCAACGTTATCGGCAATGGTTGCCGGGTTGCGCGGATCATCTTCGGGAATGCCCGCTTCCACTTTACCTACCAGGTCGGCACCTACATCGGCGGCTTTGGTGTATATACCGCCGCCCACACGGGCAAAGAGGGCAATGCTTTCCGCCCCGAGCGAGAAACCGGTTAATACCTCAATCACGCGTTCCATCTCTATACTATCCACAGCGGAGGGACTAAACATCTGGTATAATAAAATAAAGACACTCCCCAGACCCAGCACCGCCAGTCCGGCTACGCCCATTCCCATAACCGATCCACCGGTGAATGATACTTTCAATGCTTTGGAAAGACTTGTTTTTGCTGCTTCTGCGGTACGCACATTGGCCTTAGTGGCAATGCGCATCCCTATAAATCCGGCTAATGCCGATAATATGGCTCCCGCAGCAAATGACAATGCGATACTCCAATGAGAATTTTCATGGCTGCTCCCCATAATGCCCAGCAGGATACCAGCAATAATTACAAAGTAAAGCATTATCTTATATTCTGCTTTGAGAAAGGCCATAGCGCCGTCAGCAATGTGTTTGGCTATTTCCTTCATACGGGCATCTCCGGACGGTTGCCGGCTCACCCATGCACTCTTTATCAAAGTGTAGAGCAGTGCTATAACCCCGAAAACGGGAACTAAATAGAATAAAGTATTCATACTTGTAATTTGGCTTGTAATTTTACTTTTTAAAAATTGGCTGCAAAAGTAATTGTAATACCGGAATTTTTCACATCTGCTTTACAAAAAGTTACATTAAAGTAAAAAAGAGAATCATCTGACCCTCTTTCTTACCAAAACAACCCTGAAAAATATTATTAGTGGATAAGCATAACCGTACCTTTATAAGTAATAATGCTGCCGTCAGCATAGCCGATTTTCATCACATATCCGTAAACGCCGGTTTCCTCCATTTTACCCTTGTATCTTCCGTCCCAGGCCGCCTGGTTATCGCCCGAACGATATAAGATAGTGCCCCAGCGGTTGAACACCCTGAAATCAATAACTTTTTCCGTAGAAAGATTAATGATCTTAAAATAATCATTCAACCCGTCGCCGTTTGGTGTAAAGGCATTAGGGATATAAAGCTCTTTATGGGGCTGGTCTGCTACAGCATTGTCGCCGGGAAGCTGAAAAGCTGTTTGAGCAGCAAGGCTGCCGGCGAGTGCAATAATCAGAGAAAGGGTAAATACTATTTGTTTCATGTATATAAACAATTTTAAGCGCTGGTTTTGAACTTTTACACATTAACAAGACACTGCATGGAGTGTCTTAGTTGGGTAAAGATACATAAACGAAGAAAATATCTGACAAAAACAGGATTTTTTTTATTTTGAATTTTTAGATTTGCCTAAAATTATTTTTATACTAACATAAAATGGGAAAATCTTTACAGGAGGTACATCACAGTATTTCCGTTGAAAAATCCCGCTCCGGATGGCGTAAGGTTATTGCATTTTTCGGGCCTGCATATTTAGTAAGTGTCGGGTATATGGATCCAGGCAACTGGGCTACGGATATTGCCGGGGGCAGCCAGTTTGGCTATACCTTAGTCTGGGTATTGGTAATGAGCAATATCATGGCCTTGCTGCTACAAAGCCTGAGTGCGCGGCTGGGCATTGTATGGGGTAAAGACCTGGCGCAATGCAACCGGGAAACCTATCCAAAAGGAGTCAATTTTGTATTGTGGGTGCTGGCGGAAATCGGCATTGCCGCCTGCGACCTGGCCGAGGTGCTGGGGATGGCCATCGGCCTCCAGTTGTTGTTTGGCCTTGACCTGATCTGGGGCGTGCTGATCAGTTTTCTGGATACCTTCCTGCTGTTGTGGCTGCAGCGGCTGGGAATGCGCAAGATGGAAATGTTCATCATCAGCATGATAGCCATTATCGGGATGTGCTTTGTGGTGGAGCTGACTTTTGCAAAACCTGACCTGGGTGGCATCGCCAAAGGACTTATCCCCACGCTGCCGGACAGCGCCGCGCTTTATATTGCCATCGGCATTATCGGAGCCACCGTTATGCCCCATAATCTTTACCTGCATTCCGCCTTAGTGCAAACCCGGAAAGTCAACCGGGACAAAGCTTCTATCGCCAAGGCCCTGAAATATAATTTCTGGGACAGCACCATCGCCCTCAACCTGGCCCTGTTTGTCAATGCCGCTATTTTAATCCTGGCCGCTTCAACCTTTCACCGGCAGGGCATGACTGAGATAACCGAGTTAGAAGATGCTCATAAACTACTGGCTCCCCTGTTGGGCTCGGAATGGGCTTCCCGCCTGTTTGCCGTGGCGCTGATTGCTGCCGGTCAAAGTAGTACCGTTACCGGGACCCTTGCCGGGCAAATTGTTATGGAAGGCTATCTGCGTCTGCGCATCAGCCCGATATTGCGCAGGCTGATTACTCGTAGTCTGGCCATCATTCCGGCAGTTGTAGTGATCCTTATTGCCGGAGACCGGGCAGTCGGGGAATTGCTGATATTCAGCCAGGTCATCCTGAGCATGCAATTAGCCTTTGCCGTAATTCCGCTTATCCATTTCGTAAGCGACCGGAAAAGAATGCAGTCATTTACCATTAAACTGCACACAAAAATCTTTTCCTGGATCGTGGCCGGCCTGATTACCGTATTAAATCTTAAATTAGTCTTTGATTCTGCAATAAATGGTATGAAAAACACCTCCTCTTTATTAGTGGATATGCTGATTGTTACCGGCATTATTTTGCTGATAGCCCTGCTGTTCATTACCCTGACCTATCCCATTGTAATATCGCGGCGACGCCATGCCGAAGATGTGCATGATTCACAGGAAGTACGGCTTGTTGTTGCGGCAAAAGCATTTCAGCGAATCGCACTGGCAGTGGATTTCAGTGAATTTGACAAAAAGATTATCAGTTACGGGTTAAAAATGGCGCAGCCGGGCACCCGCTTCCTGTTGATCCACATCACGGAAAGCGCTTCTTCGCACATGATGGAAACAGAAAATGAAGATTTTGAAACGCGTCGCGATGCGCTCCGTATTGACCAATACCTGAAAGTGTTGCATCAGCACCGGTTTGAAGCGAGCAGCTTTATCGGACATAAAAACAGGGTCAGGGAAATTGCCCGTATTTGCAAGGAGCAGCAGGCAGATTTACTGATTGTCGGCAGTCACGGGCATCGCGGATTTAAGGATTTTATCTTTGGAGAAACCGTAAATAAAGTACGGCATTTAGTAAGCATTCCCGTATTAGTGGCGCAATAGCTTTCACGTATCTGAGGACAATGGAAAATGAAGAATAGAAAATGGAAAATACAACAAAGTTGCGGTGTCATTCCGGGTGAAACAAAGCATAATATTGCCGTCATTCCGACCGGAATAAAATTTACGAAGTGCAGTGTAGTAAATTTATGTAACGGAGGAATCTCCCAAACGCTTGCCCGCATTCCCTCCGGGAGATTCCTCCATGCGAAAATCCTGACCTGATTACGCAGTAATGCGGGGTTTTCTTAGTCGGAATGACGGGCAAAAACCCTGCACATCCTGATTCAGACAAATGAAAAATGACTCCGGGCATCCGAAGCCATAAGACGATTATTGATTCCGCCGCAACGGTTTATTTTAATTCAAAAGATTCGATAAACTTAGTAGTGAAATTGCCCTCCCGGAAATCTTCATTGCGCATCAATTGCTGATGAAAAGGAATGGTGGTTTTTACGCCTTCAATGACATATTCACTCAGCGCGCGTTCCATGGTATTAATAGCCTCCTCGCGGGTTTGCGCCACAGCTATAATCTTGGCAATCATAGAATCATAATACGGCGGAATGGTGTATCCGGCATAAATGTGGGAATCCACACGGACACCGTGTCCGCCCGGCGTATGCAATACGGTAATGGTGCCCGGACTGGGACGAAAATCGCTATACGGGTCTTCCGCATTGATGCGGCATTCAATAGCATGCATCTGCGGTTCATAGTTTTTCCCGCTGATTGGAATCCCGGCGGCAATCTTGATTTGTTCCTTTACCAGGTCGAAATTAATCACTTCTTCCGTAACACCATGCTCTACCTGAATACGGGTATTCATTTCCATAAAATAGAAATTACGGTGCTTGTCCACCAGGAACTCAATGGTACCCACACTTTCATAATTGATGGCCGCTGCCGCCTTGATGGCCGCTTCGCCCATTTTCTGACGCAGCTCGGGAGTCATAAACGGAGAAGGCGACTCTTCCACTAATTTCTGATGGCGGCGCTGAATAGAACAATCTCTTTCACTCAGGTGACATACGGTTCCAAACTGATCACCGGCAACCTGAATCTCAATATGCCGGGGTTCCTCCACGAATTTCTCCATATAAATGCCATCATTTTTAAATGAGGCGCCGGCTTCTTTCTTAGCCGTATTGTATGCATGTTCCAGATCTTCGGTTTTCCATACCACGCGCATTCCTTTTCCTCCACCGCCTGCGGTAGCTTTTAAAATTACAGGATAGCCCATTTTCTCAGCAAGCGTTTGCGCTTCTTCAAGGCTGCCTAAGAGGCCGTCAGAGCCGGGAATCACCGGTACGCCGGCTTTTATCATGGTTTCTTTAGCCGTGATCTTATCACCCATCGCCCGGATCATCTCCGGAGTCGGCCCGATAAATTTGATATTGTAGCGGGCGCAGATCTCGGAAAATTCTGCATTTTCTGCTAAAAATCCGTAACCCGGATGAATAGCATCGGCATTGGTGATTTCCGCAGCAGCCATAATCTGCGGAATGTTTAAGTAAGATTCTGAGCTTTGAGGTTTGCCTAAGCAAACAGCCTCGTCGGCAAAGCGTACATGCAGACTGTCCTTGTCAGCAGTAGAATATACCGCTACGGTTTGAATGCCCATTTCCCGGCAGGTGCGGATAATACGCAGTGCTATTTCGCCACGGTTGGCAATCAGTATTTTTTTGAACATAATGCTGCTTTAAAAATGGATCCTTTCCGGAACCGAAGATTTTTATTCCAATAAATTATTAAAATCACACCCGGCACCTTGCTTTCGTCAAAACGGATCCGGGCAAATCCTCCCCAAACCCTGCCCTCAATATCAGGCCGGCTCTACGATAAATAAGGGTTGATCGTATTCCACAGGCGATGCATCATCCGCCAGCACCTTAACGATTCTGCCGCTAATGTCGCTTTCTATTTCATTGAATAATTTCATGGCTTCGATAATGCATAATACCTGGCCTGCCTTGATCTCATCGCCTACATTGACAAAAGGAGGCTTATCCGGGCCGGCGCTGCGGTAAAATGTGCCGATCATCGGCGACTTCACTGTGATGGTATTGGCATCATCAGCGCCTGCTACAGGAGCGGAGGAGGCGGGAGATACAGGCGCCTGTATGGCAGGCTGCGGCGGCATTGTCGGAGGCATCATCATAGTAGCAGGGCTTGCAGGAAGCGCTACATATTGCATTTCCGGGCCAGACTGCTTAATCGTAATCTCGAATTCGCCGTCCTTAATTGACAATTCGCTGATGTTAGATTTGTTTACAGCCTTAAGCAGCTCCTGAATTTGTTTGTATTCCATAAATCTTTTGTATTAATTAAATATAATATTAGCTATTATTAAACCGGGCTTGTTATCCCTTTACCCGTTCCACATATTCGCCGGTTACCGTATTAATTCTGATCAGTTCATCGGTATCTACAAATAATGGGACATTTACTGAGGCTCCGGTTTCCAACGTAGCCGGCTTCAGGGTACGGGTAGCGGTATCGCCTTTCAGTCCGGGCTCGGTATAAGTTACGCGCAAAACAATATTGGGCGGCAGTTCCACGCTCATCGGCAATTCGGTTTCGGTATTCACCAGGACAAAACAATCCTGACCATCTTTGTACCAATCGGGGCGGTCAATCATGTTTTCCGCTACGCTGATTTGTTCGAAAGAAGTCGTGTCCATGAGGTTAAATCCGCTGTCATCGCGGTAAAGGAACTGGTAATTGCGACGCTCCACCCGAACCGGGTAAACAGTATCGCCGGAGTTCCAGGTATGCTCAATAGAGCGGTTATTATCAACGCCTTTCAGTTTTGCCCAAACCTTTGCGGCTGCACGAGCCGTTTTATTCTGACCAAATTCGACCACGCTGTACAAAGCGCCGTCTAATTTCAGGATCATACCATTACGAATATCCGCTGTATTTGCCATTGTAACTTTATAATGTTATTAAATATTGATAAATATACCTGACCTTATCAGGGCGACAAAAGTATAAATTTAGTTTTTATTGCCGAAGAATATCTCAATATTATTGTTATGCTGAAAAATTCTCCGGTCTGTTTTCAGGGGGAAATACTGAATTACCGGGAATACCTTAACCGGCATTTTTATCCAACTGACTGATGACGGCGACCATATCTTTCGGAAGCGGCGCTGTGATCTCTGTATGCTGTCCCGATTCATCTTCAAATATCAGCCGGGAAGCATGAAGCGCCAGCCGGCCGAGAATAGGCGATTCCTCCAGCACATTTTTGGATAATTTATAATTTTTCTTGATGGAGGAAAGCAGCAGCTCCGATTCATTACCATATAAAGGATCGCACAGAACAGGATGACCTAAATGCTGCAAATGCACACGTATCTGGTGGGTACGACCGGTGAACAGCTCCAGCTCCAGCAGCGAAAAGCTGCTCCAGGATTTAACCACAGTATAACCCGTATGCGCCGGCTTTCCGTTTCGGTTAATGATCATCTTACCCTTCTTAGTCGGGTGTTCGCTAATGGCCTGTTCGATATCGCCATGATCCTGGAAAGGTCTGCCATGAACCAATGCCCGGTAATATTTCCGGATATTCCTGTTTTGAAACAATCGGGAAAAATACCGGTGAGCCGCCTCGTGCCGGGCAAACAGAATCAAGCCGCTCGTATCGCGATCCAGACGATGAACCGTATATAATTTCCCCAGCTTTTGCTCCGCTAATTTTTGCAGACAAGGTTTTTCCGGAATGAAGCGATCAGGAATGGTCAGTAAGCCTGAAGGCTTATTAAAGGCAACGATGTCATCGTTTTCAAAGACAGTTTTAATTTTCAAGACCGGTAAAATATTGGTGTAAACATTCGGACTCTTTCCGGCGCATCTCCCTGATGTCCTGTTCCGTTTTATCTTTAAAACCACAAAGATGCAGTATCCCGTGAAAGATTACCCGGTGCAGTTCCTGGTTGTAGTCCACTTTAAACAAGGCAGCATTTTCACGCACCCGCTCTGCGCTGATATAAATCTCCGCGATCAGCTTAGTGTCGCCTTCCGAAAGATCAAACGTAATGATATCCGTAAGCGTATCATGATCCAGGAAAGCGATATTTTTCTGCAACAAAGCATTATCAGTACAAAAAACATAGGTGATGTCAAGTGATTTCACCAGCAGGTTTGCAAAAACGACATGCCTCAGGAAAGCGGAAAGCTTTCTTTTGTGTTGCAAATACGCCTTTATATTTTCTTCAAAAAAACGGACAGCCAAGATAACAACAGATTGAAAGATGAAATGATTTACTGCACTGTGGTAATTTTCAGCATATTGGTAGGCAGGTGTTCCCTTATCGGCATGCTGCCGGTATTCACTACTACATCACCCGGTTTGATCAGGTCTTTTTCTTTGAGAATATTTAATTGATCCAAAATAATTTTGTCCGCGCTTTCTTCCCCCTCATAGAAAAATGCCTGAATACCCCAGCTAAGGCTCAACTGATTGATGAGCGCCTGAGTTTTGGTAAAGACATACAGGGCGGCATGAGGCCGGAAGCTCGACAACATAAAACCCGTATATCCACTCTGGGTCATTCCAATAAGCGCATCGGCATTGATATCTTCCGCAATCTTACAGGCATTGTAGCATAGTGCATCGCTGAGGAAGGATGGCGAATGCGGCTGCGGCACCAGGTTACGGTTATATACAGTGTCTTCACGCTCTACCTCACGAATGATGTTCACCATTGTCTGCACAACAAGAGCCGGATGTTTACCCATAGCCGTTTCTCCGCTCAGCATTACCGCGTCCGCGCCTTCCATTACCGCATTGGCCACGTCCGAGGTTTCGCTGCGGTTCGGGCGGCTGCGTTCCATCATGCTCTCCATCATCTGCGTGGCAATAATAACCGGTTTTGCCCGATGAATGCATTTACGTACGATCTCTTTTTGCAGCATCGGCACCTTTTCCACCGGCATCTCCACGCCAAGGTCGCCACGGGCTACCATGACGGCATCGGAACTCAGGATAATCTCCCGCAGGTGCTGTAGCGCTTCCGGCTTTTCAATCTTGGCAATAATCTTGGCATTGCTTTTCTTTTCTTTCAGAATACGGCGCAAATGCAGGATATCTTCAGGCTTTCTGACAAAAGAAAGCGCCACCCAGTCAATGTCCTGGCCAATAATAAAGTCTAAGTCATGCAAATCTTTTTCCGTCAGGGAAGGAATGGATATCTGCGTGTCCGGCAGGTTCACTCCTTTTCTGGAAGTAAGCAGATCGCCGTTTAAAACCTGTGCACAAACGCGGCCGTCGGCCGTAATTTCAATAACTACTGTTTCAATCTTGCCGTCATCCAACAGTATCTTTTCTCCTACCCTGACATCTTTATGAAAATCGGGGTAGGAAATATAAATGGCGTCCTTCGTGCCGACAGCCGGGATCTGGGTAAAAGTCAGCATATCCCCCACGGACAACGACAGGCCGCCGTTTTCAATTTCACCTACCCGCAGCTTAGGTCCCTGTAGATCCGCCAGGATGGCGATATTAAACGGATATTCGCTATTGATTCGTTTGATATTTGCTATCACCTCCGCATGCTTTTCATGCGTGCCATGTGAAAAATTGAGCCGGAAAACATTAACTCCCGAATGGACTAATTGCAGCAGGCCGTTATAGGAATCACAAGCCGGGCCTACGGTCGCAATGATCTTTGTTTTATGAAGCATACTGTTTGATTATCGAATATTAAGCATACATCTCAAAGGTAGCCAGTTCAAAGAACCGCTGTATCCGATCCGTAATATCTTCAGGTGAAATCTCTTTCATTCTTTCCGTACCAAATTTCTCCACACAGAAAGAAGCCATAGCCGACCCGACAATGATGGCAGTTTTCATACTTTCAAAAGAAAGATCAGCAGTGCGTGCCAGATGACCGATAAAGCCGCCCGCAAAGGTATCGCCGGCTCCGGTAGGATCAAACACTTCATCAATCGGCAATGCCGGCGCACTGAACATTTTGCCTTCGCCAAACAATAATGCTCCGTGTTCTCCTTTTTTTACTATAAGATATTTCGGACCCATACCGGTAATTTTTTTTACCGCTTTCACAATAGAATACTCCCCGGAAAGTTGCCGGGCTTCACTATCGTTAATCACCAGCACATCTACCAATTTCAGGGTCTCCAGCAAATCATCCCAGGCGGTTTCCATCCAGAAATTCATAGTGTCCATCACAATCAGTTCAGGGCGCTTTTTAAGCTGCCGGATAACAGACTGCTGTATGGCAGGTCCCAGGTTACCCAGCATAAGATAGCGGCAATCCTGGTAACTTTCGGGCACTACCGGGTTAAACTGCGCCAGCACATTAAGATCGGTGACTAAAGTATCCCTTGTATTCAGATCCATGTGGTAACGGCCGCTCCAGAAAAACGATTTGCCGTCCGGCACCGTTTCCACTCCCTCAAAGACCACGCCGCGTGATTGCAGCGCATTGATTTCTTCCTGCGGAAAATCACCGCCGATAATGGAAATCTGTTTAATCGGTTTGTAAAAATTAGATGCCGCCCAGGCTACATAAGTGGCGGAGCCGCCAATGATCTTATCGGTTTTCCCAAAGGGAGTTTCTATAGCATCAAAGGCCAAAGTGCCTACGGTAATTAAAGACATAATTTTTAAGTTCGTTTTTTATGAAGGTAAAAGTCGTTTGATTTCAGCAAACAATTTATTTTTATCCACAGGTTTTACGCCCAGCTCTTCGCAGACCAGTCCGCCGGCAATATTCGACCATGTCGCCATAGTTTCCGCATCGCGGGTAATGGCATACACCATGGCCGCCACGGCAATCACGGTATCACCGGCGCCGCTCACATCCGCAATATTGCGCAGATGTGAAGGAAGTATAGCAGCGCTACCGGAATCATGGTAGTAAACGCCTTTTTCGGACAGGGTAATGAACGAGATATGATGTTGCAAAGACTGCTCCAACAGGCGATGCACCTCGTTAAGCGCAGAAAGGCTCAGCTCAGGCAATGCCAGGTTCAGTCCGTTGCGCACTTCATTCAGGTTGGGTTTAAAAATATCCACACCACGATAGGCAAGAAAATTTTCCCGCTTAGGATCAACAGCCGTCAGGATACTCAGGTTTTTGCAATGCCTCAAAACCTTTTCAATCACATTTTCTTTCAGCACACCTTTATTATAATCCTGGAAGATAAGCACATCCGGCGTTTCCGTTTGCAAAAAGCGCAATGTGGCATCAATGAGGGCATGCTCATCCTGCAATTCCAAGTCTTCCGTCATTTCCGTATCAAGGCGCATCATCTGTTGATTGCGGCTCAAAACACGGATCTTGGTGGTTGTAACCCGCTGCGCGCTACTGCGTAACAAGCGAATATCAACCCCCTGCTGTTCCAGCATTATGCTCAGTTGCTCCCCTTCCGGGTCCTTGCCGACAACGCTCAGGATGCTGACCTTTGCACCCAATGCAACACAATTCAGCGCCACATTGGCCGCCCCGCCCAGCCGGCTTTCCTTTTGGTAAATATCCACCACCGGCACCGGCGCTTCCGGCGACATCCGCTCTACCCTTCCCCAGTAATAATTGTCGAGCATCACATCGCCGATAACCGCAATGTGCAAATCCTGAAATCCCTTAAAAATTTTGTCCTGAGAGATATGCATACCAAAAAACCATGCAAAGGTAAACAGAAATAGTCAATAAGGACTGAGGTTCAGCCATTGGTTCAGCCAGGATTGTCGCCTTATACATCGTTGTTTTCTTAGTATTTTTTGTTCTCTTCGGGTGAAATACGCCGCCGGCACACATATTCATACACCTGTAAAAGGATACATCATGAATTACAGGAAGCCACCGCAATGTAAAGTCTGAAACATTACCTTTGCCGGTATGGCAAAAATCTTTCTCAGAAAAAAAATAAGCAACCGCATTGCCCTGGGGCATCCCTGGGTTTTCGGCAACGAGATTGGCGAGGAAGAAGGCGCTTATGAGCCCGGAGATATCGTATCGGTATTTTCCTCCAATGGTTCCTTTGTAGGAAAAGGCTACATTAATCCCGCATCGCAAATCAAAGTCAGGCTGCTCAGCCGCGACCGGGACATACTCATTGATGAAGCATTTTTTCTAAAGAAGATTCAAAAGGCATGGGCCTATCGCCAACGCCTGGGCTATGTGGAAAACTGCCGCCTCGTATTTGGAGAAGCCGACGGATTGCCTGCATTGATCATTGATAAATTTAATGATTATTTTGTCCTGCAAACCTTGTCCCTGGGAATGGATCGCTGGAAGGCCGCAATTGTGAGCGCCCTGGAGCACATCTTCACTCCTAAAGGCATTTACGAACGCAATGACGTGCCGGTGCGGGAGCTGGAAGGACTTCCGCAAATTAAAGGCTTCCTGAGCGCCCCCTTTGATACCAATATTATCATAAATGAAAACGAGCTGAAGTTTCATATTGACATCGTCAACGGACAAAAGACCGGCTATTTTCTCGACCAACAGGACAACCGGCGTGCCATAGGACAGGTGGTAAAAGATGCGGACGTGCTGGAAGCTTTTTGTTATACCGGCACCTTTTCCATGCACGCGGCAAAATACGGCGCTAAAAGCGTGCTGGGTCTGGACATTTCGGAATTTGCCATAGAAACAGCCCGCCGGAATGCCACCCTGAACGGATTTGAAAACCGGTGCAGCTTTGAAAATGTCAATGCTTTTGACGTATTAAAAACCTGGGTTAAAGAAGGCCGCCAATACGACACGGTGATCCTGGATCCGCCGGCATTCACCAAAAGCCGGGGCAATATTCAGAAAGCGGTAACCGGCTATAAGGAAATTAATCTCCGGGGCATGAAACTGCTGAAGCCGGGCGGATTTTTAGTAACTGCCTCCTGCACGAATTTAGTGCCACCCGATTTGTTTTTGCAAACCATAGAAGCCGCAGCGAAAGACGCACACAAGACCCTGCGCCAGGTAAGTTGGCAAACCCAGGCCGCCGACCATCCGATCCTGTGGCATATACCTACTACGCAATACCTCAAATTCCTGATTGCAGAGGTCAGTTAGCGGTGTCTTCCGGAGATTGAGGGATTGAGTGAACATTCGCAATTCGTAATTTTTAATTCTCAACCGGTTCAGGAATAAAAACGGGAATGAAAATTGCATTTCCGGGAAAAGCAAATAAATTTGCGTTGTCATTATTTAAATAAGTACCGTTTACCTAAGCAAAGAAGTATTTTTCATAACTAAATATATTGCTGCAAATTTCAATGGAAGATTTACAACAAATCCCCTATAATCTTAATAAAAAACGAAAGAAAAACCGTGGCCCCGACAATCTGTTTGCGGGTATTTTCATTGGTCTTATTTTTCCGATGAGCGGCGTGCTGCTGCTCTATTTCTTCTGGGGAAACGGCGACTTCAAAAGCTATTGCACCATGTTTTTCGATACCCACAACTACCTGCGGATTGATAAAGCATCCAAAGTATTATCCCTGTCAATGATTACCAACCTCATTCCCTTTTTCCATTTCCTGAATAAGAAAAAATACCTGAGCGCACGCGGCATACTGTGCTCCATGTTCATTTACGGTATCATCATTTTACTGTATAAATTTGTATGGTAATAAATTTTCTTTAAAGGGCTGTATTTTTTTTAAAAATAAATTTTACCTTTGCCACCCGTTAATCAACAGAAAGACAGTCTGATGGTGTAATGGCAGCACAACTGGTTTTGGTCCAGTTAGTCTTGGTTCGAATCCAGGTCAGACTACTTCTAAGATTTGAAAAACCGCTCTTCGAAGCGGTTTTTTATTTTATGCCCTATTGCAGGCATCCACGCCGTTTCGTGTAGCCACATTTGGCATCATCAATTGCATAGAATACCTTTCCCCCTCTTATTTTACACAGGGGTTGTCTGAGTCCGCGTCATCAACCCGTTCTGAAAAGACGGAGATACCGGAATGCGTTTCTCCCCGTGTCAGGGTTTCCTTTTTATTTTGGTATGAATCCTTCGGTTCTCTCCTGATATTTTTTTGGTCTAAAAAAACATTTTTTGACAAAAGCCGGAAATGATGATACAACTTCAAACAACGCTTGGTGATTTATTAGACAAAGCTGGCATTTCCAATGAATGGATGCCCTTGCTCAAATTGCTGATCGTATTACTGCTCCTGCCTAGTGTTTCATTCCTCTTATTTTTATTGCCCGGCACTTTATTTTAAAAGTAGTCCATTCATTTGTACAACGCACGCCCGGCAAATTTGACGATGCCTAATGGAACATAAGGTATTCAGAAGCTTTGCCCACCTGGTTCCGGCCATCTTGCTGAAGCTATTCATTCCCGATGCTTTTGCAGAATTTCCAGAATGGCTTCCGTTCCTGTTGCAGCATCGTTTCCAGCGGGCCTAAAATAAGCGTAAGCGGGGTACGAAATTCCTGGGAGATATTGGCAAAGAAGGTTGCTTTGGTGCGTTCCACTTCTTTTCCTTTTTCCAGAAGCTGCTTGTTTTTCCGCGCCCTGAGACGTTGAAGATAGAATACCGCCAACAGCAGGGCAATGATGAAAGCTGCCGCAATCAGGTATGAGCGCTGCCGGAGCAGGTCTTTTTCATGCTCCGCTTTTTCGAGAGCAGATTTTTTTTCATATTCATACTGCACTTCCTTACGGACAATATCATTTTTTATTTCTTCACCTTGTGTGCTGTCCTGGAGTAGCGTGTAATTTTTATAAGCTTGATAAGCTTCTTCATAACGGTTCTGTTTCACATAAATCCGGCTCAGAGTTGACCAGCTTGTTATCTGCCCCTCTATTTTACCAATTTTTTGATTTATGGTTAGAGCGCTGTCAATATATTGAAGCGCTATGGCATAGCGCTCAGTATTGTTGATACCAATTTGTTGCAAAGCGCTATCCGGGACTTCAAGATACCAATTACCTATATTGTTAAGGTTGTTGGCTATGCTTGTCCCATACCCAAGTTGCCTGCTAAGATTTAAAGATTTTTGCGCATATTAGTATGTTATACGAAACTAAAAGTCACAAAAACCAATTTGCACTTAATTATACTGTAAATTAAATAGTTATAAAATATACTTGTGCATATTAAAGCACAAAAACGCAAGTAAATACTTGTTTTGTTGTACTAAAAGTTGTACCTTAGTATCACGTTGCACCGCTTTGAAACATCAATAAAATAAACCTTTTCACTGTTTTGCATCGGATAAAATAAATAGTACAACAATCCAAATACTGTTTTATTATGGCTTCAATAAAATTAGTACAACGTACACAACAGGAAGATGCAACAGGACAAAGCCCTATCTACATCAGGTTAATCAAAGACCGCAAAGCCAAATTTGTGGCAACAGGCGTTAAAGCAAAACCCACAGAATGGGACGAGGGAAAACAGAAACTCAAAAAGAACTATCTGAACAGTGCAAGAATGAACGCCTTTTTATCTCAAAAGGTAGCCGATGCAGAGGCACAAGTAGCAGACCACGAAAGAACCAAAAAATCAGTATCAGCCCGAAAGCTCAAAGAAGCCATTAAGGGAAAAGCAGACCCGAATTTCTTTGATTACTGCGATAGCCGTTTAGAAAAACTAAAAGGGTTGGTTTCGTATCGTACTACGGTTATTTACGAGGGCTATATAAAGAAGTTTGAAAAGTTTTTGGGTTATCGGGATTTTTATTTCTCTGATATTAACGTTGGTATTTTAACCGATTACGCTACCTATTGCAAAAAGAAATTAAAGAATAGCAACACTACTGTATTTACATCTATTCGGGTATTGAGTTTCTTTTACAACGATGCAATGGAAGAAGAATTGATACCGTTGGTTGCTTCGCCATTCTATAAAGTGGACGTTCAGAAAAACAATGTACAACGGCTATTCCTCAATAAAAAGCAGATTGAAGAATTAGAAAATTTGGATTTGAGCCAACGACCAAAAGCACAGGTTCACAGAGATATGTTTTTATTTAGTGTGTTTGGTGGTGGTTTGCGTATTAGTGATGTGATGTTGTTACAATGGAAAAGCTACGATGAAGAAACCCAAAAAATTACCAAAGTCATTCAGAAAACGCAGAAACAACACGCTTTCAAATTAGGGGCTAAATCCATTGCCATACTCAACAAATACAAACCGAAAACAATAGACCCCGAAGCCTTTATATTTCCTGTATTGGAAAACCCACAAAAGATTTTTATAGATGATAAATACAAAACCGAAAGGATAGCAAACAAGGTTCATTTAGGCGATATTCATTTGCGTAAAATGGGTAAGGAATTGAATTTGCCGTTTAATCTGCATTTCCATTTAAGCCGTCATACATTCGCTACAAATGCTTTAAATAATGGTATGCGTATAGAACACGTCAGCAAATTACTTGACCACGCTACCATACAGCAAACACAGGTATATGCAAAAATCGTAAGTGAGGAATTAGATAACGCAGTAGATAAGTACATTAACTAAATCAATTCAAATTCCTGTACTCAACAGGCGTTACACCTGTTTTCTGTTTGAATAAACGTGTAAAGTGTTGCGGATATTTAAAACCCAATTCAAAAGCAATTTCGCTGATAGATTTATTGTTATCAAAAATCCGTTCTTTGGCTACATTGATTACTTTGGATTGTATGTACTCTTGTGCAGATACGCCTGTTTCTTTCTTGATTAAATCGCCAAAATAATTAGCTGATAAATGCAGTTCATCGGCACACCAAGAAACAGACGGCAAGCCTATATTTTGCGGTTTATCCGAAGAAAAATAACTATCCAATAATTGTTCAAACCGTTCTAAAACACCTTTGTTTACATTTTCTCTTGTTATAAATTGACGGTCATAAAATCGGATACAATAATTCAAAAACAGTTCAATGTTTGATACAATCAGTTGTTTGCTATGCTTATCAATGGCGTGTTGCAACTCATATTCAATTTTGGAAAAACAATCCTGAATAATCTTTCTTTCCTGTTCCGACAAATGCAGGGCTTCATTAACAGCATAAGAGAAAAAATGATAATCGCCTATATTTTTGCCAAGTGATGTACCTGCAATCAAATCAGGGTGGAAAACCAACGCTATCCCTTGTGGCTGATAATAATCATCTTTGTTTTCACCGATGACTTGTTGCGGAGCAAGAAATATCAATGTGCCTTCTTCATAGTCATAATTACTCAACCCATAACGCAAATCACCACAGTATATCTGTTTCAGAAAAACAGTATAAAAACCATAACGCAAGCGTTTGAGCTTTCTTGGTTCGGCTTTATCCAAATGAACTACGCTTACCAATGGGTGCAGTGTTTCATTATTATTAAAGGCGTTATATTCCTTTATGCTATTGAAGCTAATAATATCGTCCATTGTTTAACTCTTTAAATCTGATAGTACAAATTTACAAAATCAATACCCTTGTTTCACTCTATTGCACCCAAATAAGTGATTTTGGTAGGTAAAACAGTAATCCGTATAAGTAGGAAGCCGATAAATACCAAGAGCTTTGCAGTATCAAATAAATTGAGATAATTATATCGCGTTGCAATTTATATACAGTATGATAAACAAAAGGAATTGGATAATGCAAATAGCACTTTTAATATTGATGTTGTCAATGTCCTGCACACCTGTACAGCAGGACGAAATACATACAGGCATACAATCAAATATAAATCCTGAACGGACACTAATCGTTTATTTATCCCGAACCAATAATACAAAAGCGGTAGCCCAAATCATTCAAAAAAATGTAGGTGGTACGTTGGTAGCATTGGAATTGGAAACACCATACCCCGAACACTACCAGACAACAGTAAATCAGGTAGCCAATGAAAATGCAACAGGATATTTGCCACCACTCAAAACAAAGATTGACAGCATACAAAAATATGATGTTGTATTTATCGGTTTTCCAACGTGGGGAATGCAGTTACCGCCACCAATGAAAAGTTTTTTAAACGAATACGATTTAAGCGGTAAAAAAGTAATTCCATTCAATACAAATGGCGGTTATGGTATAGGTAACAGTTTTCAAACAGTAAAAGAATTATGCCCCAACAGCGAAGTATTAGACGGCTTTACTGTCAAAGGCGGTTCAGAAAGGGACGGAATTTTATTTGTAATGGAGGGAAATAAAGAAGTAGAGGTACAAAAAGAAGTTCAGAAATGGTTACGGAAAATCGGAATAGCAAACTAAAATATCATTCTATGAAAATAATAAATCG
>CAZUSO010000046.1:0-24092 GCA_964622775.1 uncultured Taibaiella sp.
GGGAGGGTGAAAAAAAAACAGACAGCCTGTATGATTATCTGCTTAAAAACGATCCGCAAAAAAACTATAAGGAGGCTGAGCTTCAGCTTTTGCTCTACAAAACTTATTTATACGCCCGAAAACCCTCGCCTCACAAAGCGCTTCAGATTGCCCTTGGTGTTATTGACAAAGCAAAAGAATATAGATTACCGGAGAAAGAATATCAGGCTTGCCTGATGGCCGCCACCATGTATGAACAATCGGATCAATTTGATATTTGTAAAAATTATTTAGACCATGCGTATCAACTGTATCAGGAGTATCAACTGGAAAGCGTATATGCCGTTTACTGCATACGCCTGTCTTCTTACTATCGTTTTATCAGAGAAAAAGACACTGCCATACACTATGCTTATAAAGGGTTGGATTATGCAAAAAAATACGGCAACTACAGGGAATATATTGACGGCTGTTTATTGCTCGGCGGGCTTTTGTCGGCGAGCGATTATCGTAAGGCGGCAAAATATTCCTCACGCGCTGCAAACGCTTTTTTGAATAAGAATGATTACGAAGGCGCAGCAGCTTTATACAACAATGTTGCCGCCGTTTATCTGCATCATGGAGAACTTAACAAGGCGCTTCAATACAGCGACTCCTCGCTATGGGTTTTTAAAACATATTCATTGCCTGAAGCCGACTATTTTTTGAGGATAAGGTATCAGTTGTTCGATATGGCAGGTAATACAGATTCTGCTTATTACTACTTTAAGCAATACCATAATGTCCACGTAAAAGAGCTTAGTAAAATGGAGTCTTCCGAAATAAGAAAAATAACCGAACAATATCAAAACGACAAAAAAGAAGTAGCCTTAAAAAGCAAAAATCAACAACTCATTTTTATCATCAGCCTGCTCGGGGTCATTACAGCGGCAACCATATTAATCATCCGTAAAAACCGGAAGATCAGCGCGCAGCATAAAGTCATCAGCAAACAGGTAGAAGAGCTGATGAAGACATTAGAGCAAAAGCAGGTGCTTTTATCCGAATTGCAGCATCGCGTAAAAAACAATCTGCAACATGTGATCAGCATACTGGAAATACAAAAAGAATCGGTTGATTTCAACAATATTGACGAGCTGATAAGAGGCAATCAAAACCGCATTCATTCTATGGCATTGCTGCACAAAAAGCTGAGCGTTTCAGACAATGTGAATGAAGTAAATCTGAACAAATACATAACCGAACTTGCAGAACTGGTGAAGGAATCATACGACAATCACCGCAAAAAGATAAGCCTGAGCATTACTTGTGAAATAGAAAAGATGTCCATTAAAAAAGCGCTGCCCGTAGGGCTTATCATCGTAGAGCTGGTCAGCAACAGCATGAAGCATGCTTTCAGAAGGCAGCAGATCGGCATAATGCAGATAGCCCTTACCAGGGAAACAGGCAGCAATAAGCTCTACTATGCCGACAACGGCTGCGGCTTCGACTTCAGCGCTACCGGCAACAAAGGATTGGGCATGGAAATCATCAAAGGACTCATCGGGCAATTAGACGCCACTGCCGAAAGCAGCCAGCATAACGGATTTGAACTTACCCTCAGCTTTAAATAAACAGACGATGCAAACGAAATCAATTTTGCTTGTAGAAGACGATTTTCTCAACAGAAGACTTACCAAAAAAGTGCTTTCAGAAAATAATTACC
The DNA here is from genome assembly GCA_964622775.1 of uncultured Taibaiella sp. Classification (GTDB taxonomy): domain Bacteria; phylum Bacteroidota; class Bacteroidia; order Chitinophagales; family Chitinophagaceae; genus CAZUSO01. The sequence goes on from CAZUSO010000046.1 coordinate 1,685, forward strand.
ACATTCTTGAAGCAAAAAATGCTAAAGAAGCTTTTGAAATATTGAACAGGGAAAAGGTTGATCTTGCCATCCTCGACATTAATCTCGGCGAAGACGAGCAGGATGGAATAAGCCTGGGCCAGGAGCTTGAAGAGAAATACGCCGTCCCTTTTATATATCTTACTGCCTATGATACTGCCGACATTGTGAAGAAAGCGGTAGCCACTACGCCGCATTCCTTCATTACCAAACCCTTTAAAAATGTGGATCTGCTCACCACAGTAGAGCTGGCCATTCGTCAGTCGGCACATAAAGAAAAGCGGAAACCTTCCGTATCGGTAAAAGATGGAGCATACAATGTGATGCTGCCCTTAGACGATATAAACCATATAGAATCCGATGGCAATTACCTGCTCATCCATACAGATAAAAAGATCTATAAAAGCCGCTCTACAATCAGGCAAATACTGGAACAGCTTCCCGAAAAACTATTCATTCAAACACACCGTGCTTTTGTGGTCAACAAAAACAAAATAGACAAATTCAATATCAAAAGCTTAGTGGTAAATGATAAAATCATTCCCGTTTCGAGGAACTATATCGAGCGCATCAGTAATGTTTTTGGAAAATGAGGAATGAGGAAATTTAATCCGCAATCACAGGTGATCCCATGCAGGCAATATGAATAAAATTAAGGCCGTTACCAATGAGCGCTTTGGAAAAGGGTGAATGAACAGCTATGTGGACAAATTTGTTTGCTGGTATATTTTTAAAGATTCTTCAGTTATCTGTTTCGCTCTGCTCTACCATTTTCCCCGTTCGGCATTTCCCAGGCTACGTCGCATTAGGTTTCGATGTCCCAAGCTTTAGTTTCCATTCATTTAAAAGTAAACAAAAACGATAATTATTTTTTCGCAGTAAATGCTTTAACGGTTTTATTTGCGGTCAGAGATTGTTGCTGTTGCAACGTTTCAGAGACACACAGAACGGGAGAATGTTTGCGAAAATTTGAAATGCGCCCGCTTAATCAGGCTTTCTCCTGAGCATAATAATATCCTGGATCAACTGCGTTATATCCAAAGCCAATGTCCCGTTGTATATACCGCGAATCCTCCCCGAAGTGTCCACCAGAATAAGATGTTCGGTATGTAAAAACTCCGTACTGTCTTTGGTATAGCCCAGGTCTTCTTCGGCAAAATAGGACTTACGCGCCAGGGTGTAAATCTCCGCTTTATCCCCGGTAAGGAAATGCCAGTTGGGGTTGTTAATGCCGTAAGCATTTTTATAGGCCTTTAATCTTTCTTCGTTATCCATCCACGGTGTAACACTGTAAGAAAGAATTACAACCTGGGTATCGTTTTCAAATTGCTCGCTAAGCCGGATCAGGTTTTTAGTGATAGCCGGGCAAATACCTGCGCAAGAGGTAAACATAAAGCCGGCAATATGAATTTTCCCCGCGACGGACTTATCCGTAATCAGCTCCCCGTCCTGGTCGCGAAAAGCAAATGGAGCGATAACATGATCGATCCTTTTTTCAGCACTGTGGGCATCCTTCAGGAAAACAGGCGTAAAATCGGGCGTATTATAATACGGCAGTACTTCCCCGCTCTGCTTCCCTTTACACGCAGACAGCAAGAACAGTAGCAACAGGCACTTATTGCTTAAAAATGCTGTCGCTGACATTGACACAATTTTTAGTTCCCAATAAGCCATATCGCCGGTTGCCGGTTATCACATAATTGGATCTTACTTTTCCATTATCATAAAACTGCTGCTGTATGCCTGACTCATATCCTGCTTTGTAATGCATGTTTCTTATCAGGATTCCGGCTTCATTCCATTCTTTATAAGCGCCGTTGTATTCACCGTGTTCAAAGCTGCAAAACCGTTTCCGCCTGCCGTTTTCCCACCATTGGATAAGGTTGCCTGTTTTTACTCCGTCCCTGAAACTACGCTGCTCCATCAGCTTCCCGTTTCGATAGAACTGCTTCCAGTCGCCGTCTTCCTTTCCGTTCCGGTAACAGGCAATGGCCGCCGTATCTTTGGAGCCGGGATACAACGTATAAACCATCCCTGAAAACGCCTTAGCCGCTTTAAGCATGATCCCGTTATTATTTTTTAATTCAATGGAATCCGAATTCAACATCAACAACTCCTGCTGGTTTCCGGAGCAGGACGCAAGGCAACAACAGCCGTACAGCATAATAAAAAGTTTAGTTAGAAACTGTGCCGGGTGTTCCATAAAATCCGCTTCCATTGATATAAGGATCGGTAGAGGTAATGTGATAATGGTAAATGCCGTCCGGGAAATCGGCCGTAGCATGAAAATGCCCGTGATATTCGTCAAGCATGTCATTGGTTACAGGCGTACCGTCTTCCTCTTCGGGCCCATATACGGGGAAGCCATCCAGCAAAAAGCCTAATAAGGCAGACGGAGATGCTTTCACCGTGGTTAAATATAAAGGTTCCACATGATAATGATAATCGCCGTTTTGTGCCGGATGTCCCCACCATTGATCAAAAGACACAACTTCTGATGTCAGCGGTTGATTAGGGCCTGCATACTGGTTAAAAAACGGCACACCGTTTAGGGATACGCCTATCGGGCCCAAAGGCGTGGGCGTATGCACAATGGCTTCCTGCGGATGCAGCGGAATTTTGAAGGTATAATTTTGCGACCTTATCGTATTGGGATTTTTATGAAAAACATTATTGCCAAAAGTCATCCCGGAAAAGTTTTCGTACAAATCGTTTGATGAAGGATAATAAACGCTTTTATGATCCGGCATACCATTTGTCTTAATGTAAATATAGGCGCCATCGTTAGTGACGCTGGCGGCGGCGTAAATCTTTTTATACACTTCGGGAACATCAGCGTCACCAATGCCGTCCGTATCACTATTGTCGGATTTATTACAAGACGCCAATGCAGCCGTCAATACCATTATTATAACCGGAATAAAAAACCGGGACAAAGATTTCGTTTTCATAAAAAAAATGAAGCGTAAAGTTATGACTATCTTCCCAATTAGCTTTCACCAACTCTGTGTTTATCGCTTTAAAAGCATTTTTCCTCGCCTGCTCAATGGTCAAGCTGATATTGTCAAGGAGTTCGTTGTATTTATTTTTAGATACTTTCATTGTTGACAAAAATAGATTAAGATGATTAGCAATTTACAAGGATGTGCTTTTTGTGAGTTGGCTTTTCATTTATGCTGGCAGAGCTAAAGTGTTTTGTATATACTCAAAAGCCGATGGCTCACATGTTTTAATATTCAATTCTTTATCTACTTTTTCAAAAGTGTCTTGCAATATCTTAGTCAAAATTAAAAACATTCCTATTTCAATTTCGGGTTCTTTAATAAAGGGTATCCGATGGTTTTTATGAAAAGGACTTTCACAAAATTTTAAATTGTGTTTCGCAATGTAATTCCATGTGCTGTGAGTTGCGAAACTACACACAGGGTACATTAAATCGTAATACTCTTTGCAACCTGCATCTTCTGCGGTTTTACGAATATTACTGAAATTCCAACTTCCAATATTTATTTTGTTTAAAAAATAATGTCGCTGTTGACTTATCCAATTTTCAGTTTCTTTAATCAAGTTTTCATCTACTTCAGTTTCATCTGCTTTACTTTTTATCTGCTCTAAGTATTTTGTTTCTCCGCTTAAACCATAATCAATAAACATTCTTGCTCTCTCATCTGGTTTTTGAATAATCCATAAAAGGTTTATATGATTCTCAACCATACAACGCATAATAATCGGTAAAAAAAAATCGTTCCAAGTAAGATAAGAGTAGGATATTTCATTTACTAACGAACATTGCCTTGAAACTAATCCCCAAATAACTTCGCTCTCTGCGGATTTCATTAGGTCAAGGTTTAAGCTTTCCCATCTTGCGTTCAATTCATTTTTTAGCAATTTTCGGTATTCGCTTGTAGCATCAGTAAGTATTTTATAAAATTCTTGATTTTCCATTTAATAACACTTTTCAATTTGCAATCCTCTATTCCAAAAATATTTTGTCCATTCATCAGTGCAGGAAAATATATTTTCATTTCCAAAAAAAACATTTACAGTTGATATAATACTACTTGCAACTTCTTTTGAGATTTCAGTATTTGGATAATTTGCTATTTCAGGAAACTTAGCAAGCGATGTTTCGGGGTTTACCGTAAGTATGTCAGCTTGAAAAGCTATATCAACTGCTGTAGCTTGCATAAAAATTGTCGCTGCATTTGTTCTATCATAGAGAGTTGATAAAAAAGTTTTTAACTCTGAATAGTCTAATTTCTTTTCAGAGTTATTGGTTTCGGGAAGTAAAAAGGATAATGAAAATTTCGGATAGAGATAAGCGAACAAACTAAATGCCTTCTCATAGTGAATTAAGAAGCCTAATTTTTCAATCTTTTCTTTCAGTTTAATTTTTTCAGTTTCTGTTAATGCGCTGTAATAACTTAAAGGAGCTAACCATTTTTTTAAACTGTTCTCACTAATTAATTCATTTGTTGTTTCAGTAATTTGTAAGGCAAGTTTATTTCCAAGCCCAAGTCCAAATTTATTTTGCAATAATCCAATCCAAATTATTTCAGGTAAAATTTTATCAAGCCAATGAACAGCATTAAATTCTCCCAACTGCAAAATAGGTGGAATGAAAATTTTACCATGCTGCTTATAACCGCTTTCTTGTAAATAATTTTTCATCTCCCTTCCACAATTTTTATTTCTGCTTCCGTCAACTCGTAGAGTTGATAAACGATTTGATTTATTCTGTCCTCGCAATAATCAATCTTGCCTTGCAGTTGCGAAACTTTCGTAGCAAGTTTAGTTTCCGCCTTTTGTTTATTGAGTTGCAAAAGTTGGTTTACCAACTTTGCAATTTCACCATGCAGGTTTTTATTTTGTTTGTTGATTATCGGAACCGGAATTGAAAGAATTGCCTCTTTCTTAATTTTTGGAAATGTCTTTTTCTCGTCTGAATTATTTTTCTTCCAAAAATATTTTATTGCCTTTGAAGTAATTACTCCTAATAAAAATTTGAGGTCTGCTATATTCTCTTCTTTCAGATAAACATTGTAAATCGTGTTGAGCGTAAAAATGTGAGCAGGAACAAAAGTCGCAACAGGTGTTGCCCCAATTTGCCTGATGCAAATTCTGTCTTGCCTGTAAATGGTTTCGCTTCCTCCGCTTTTGATTGCAGCAGGGATGTAATGGACAAATTCTGTGGACGGTTTCAAATTGTATGGTTCAATATTTCCTCCGTCGATTACCGGTTCATATTGGCTGTTCTTTTTGGTTGCACTTACATATTTGGTTCGGTCAAAAGTTTGGATTCCGAAATAAGCTCCGCAAAAATCTCCAAGTGGTTTTGAGTTCTTTGAAATTTTATTCAGGACATCAGAATCATTGCCCGAAATAAGAAGATTAAAATCTGTCCGGTTGTTGTTCGCAAAAACTGATTGCCGTACTCTTGAAATATTTTGGACTTCAAAAGCAATATCAGCAGTATTTACTTCAAGTGCACTTTTCTTACCTGGTTCTCCTTGCTCCAAAATAAAAATGCAAGTGTCAACGCTTGCCGATGCGAAAACAGAATAGTTGAATAGAAGTATTTCATTGATAATTGTATTGTCAAGAATAAATTTCCGCAAAGGTTCTGCATGAATATTTTTCAAAAAAGTATTTGGAGTAATGAAACCTAATAAACCTTTGTCTTTCAAAAGCCTGATTGATTGCTCTGTAAAGAGTTGGTAAGTATCAATCTTGTATTTTGCCGATTGGAATTTTCTTAAAGCATAGTCAAATACTTCTCTTGTTTCAAGATTTTGCAACATTACATAAGGGGATTTCCAATTACCACATCAAAACCTCCTTGTAAACCATAATGAACTTCAGGTTCTTTTGTAACATATTTATCCAACAAATCATCAGTATCATCCTGAAGTTTTTTAACCTTTTCAAATTGCTTTCTAAAGTCCTGATTTGTAGTTGGTCTTTTTATATTGAAAACTTCAGGGAATGCCTTCTGCCAATTAAACGGTTTAATTTTTTTCTCTTCACCAAAATCAAGTTCACCTGCATAAAAATCCGTATCCACCAAACTATTTCCACTTTTAATATTTTCGTCAAGCGTTGGCAACACTCTTTCGTTAAAGAGTCGCAATTGGTTATTAATGCTCGCTTCTGTTTCGCCTTCCATACATTTCAGAAGCAAGCTCAACCTGGTAACTTCTACTGCGTTTACATCTATATCAACTCCGAAAATGTTGTTGAGCAAAATTCTTTTCTTCTCGGCTGTGGTCAGGTTTCCATGCCCCTCCCCAGCCCTTCCCAAAGGGGAGGGAGTTAAAGCCTTCGCTTTTTTTGCTTCTTCCGGATGTTTGTAATAGTATTCTAAATGCCATTTTAGCAAATAATCGTAAGCGCCTATAAGAAAGCTGCCGCTACCGCAGGCAGGGTCAACTATTTTTATTTTACTTACCTCTTTCGGTGTTTTGCCTTCAATGAGTTTGCCAACTGTATTCTTTACAATGTAATCAACCACATATTGCGGGGTGTAATAAACACCACCTGCTTTTCTTACTTCGGGTTTTTCTTCAATGCGGGCACGGTGCGTCTTGTCAATACGAATTACTTTTCCTAAAAACTGTTCGTAAGCACTTCCTAAAATCTCTACCGACAAAACCGAAAACTCGTAAGGGCTTTCGGGATAATAGAGTTCATTGATGATGGTTTTTAAAACCTTGTTATCAATGGTGATATTTTTGCTGATTTTATCTTTCTTGAAATCAAACAAGCCTGAATTATATTTTTCATCGGCTTGCTCAAACTGTCGGTAAAGATTTTTATAAAATGCTCCGCTCCTGATTGCTTCTTTCAGTATTCCATATGGTTCAACGCTTCTATCCTCTGCAATTCTCAAAAAAATGATTCGGTCAATAGTTTGCTGAACCACAAAGTTGATTTCATCTTCGTCAAGTTGTTTGTTATTCCAACTGATGGAAGTTGCAAGGTAGGATCTCCAACTGTCAAGCGATTGCAAAAACTCTTTGTCAACTGTTGCAGTACCTTTTTTATGGAGATTGCCCTGAACAAACTTGTCAAAACTGCCTTTCAGAACCCTCTCTTTGCTGAAAGTATCCCACAAAAAGTCAAACTCTTTTAAATAGTCCTTAAAAGTCAGATGCTTAATTCTTGCAACCGATGCCTTGTCTGTGGGAATGGGCTTTTTGGTGCAGTCGTAAATGGCAAACTCCTCAAAGTCGGTGATGATGCTAACGGGAAGTTTGGCACTCCAACCGTATCTGCGGACCTGGTAGGCGGGTTGAATTTCATCTTTGACTGCTACGCTTGGTTTCTTTGCCTCAACAAAGAAAAGTCGCTTGCCGCCAACTAATCGAAATGAATAGTCAGGAGCCTTGGTTGCCTTGCCAACTTTTATTTTGTCCTCATGGATTACTTCGCGGTAGCTTTCAGCGTAACCGTTCCTGTTGTCAATGTCCCAACCCAATGCTTTGAAGAAAGGGTCAATGAAGTCCCGCCTTGTCAGCGTTTCGTTGTAACCGGCTTTCTTGTAGCTGTCATATTGCCCGGTAAAGCGTTCTACCAACGCTGCGATTTCATTGTATGCTTCTTCTTTTTGTGTCATGCTTAACTATAAAACTCCTCTGTCAAAGGTAAAATATTTTGTTGTTTGACGGATAAAGCGTTGGAAAAAACGGCGCATCCCGGATTAACCCCAAACGATGAATTCATTATTTTTGTTGCAGGTGCTGTTCGAAACGGAAGACGTATATTGGCAGGCAAAACATAAAAGACCATGTTCCCAATAAGGAGCCTTTTATTTTTAGGAGCGCCATCTAATCTTATTAAAACAAACAATGCTTATCATATGAAGCACATTATTATCCTGTTTGGAGAAATGGGTTGTGGAAAAAATTACTGGGGCGAGCGGATTGCTAAAGACCTGGGCTATGTTTTTTATGACGGAGACCTGGCGGCTCCTCCCGAAATTGTCGAAAAGGTATCCCGGTTCGAAGCGCTCAACCGGGAGCTGATTCTCCGGTTTGTCCGGGAACTATGTACCGTAATTATTGAAAAAGCTCCCGCAACAGAGCGTGGTTTGGTGGTCGCTCAGGCCCTTTATTTTGACCAGGACAGGAAATATGTTTCTGACCTGCTTACCGGCCTCGGTTACCAGGTAACTTTTCAATGGGTTCGCCCGCCCTTCTGGCGCAACCTCAGGCAGATCTACTCCCGTCCTCAAGGAACCCTGTGGGTATGGTACTGGCTGAGAAATAAATCATGGTTTGAGAAGCCAACACATGACTACAGTCTAATCGGAAAGTGACGATTGTTAATGATGCCTGTAGCATGACGGTAATTATTTGGGCTGGTAATTCCTGCTGGCTGAATGAAGAAGGCATGTAAAAACTTCCTGACTATGTCGGAGCGACAGGGGCTTTTGGGCCGCATATTAAGCCGATCCGACGGGAACCAAATTCTGCCCGGCGAAAACTAAACCCGATCCCATGATACAGGGATAGCAAAATGTGCAAGGTTATTTGATGTAATTTTACCGCCTTTAAAAATCTGCCGTTGACCACCAATATCAGCATACAACGCAATATTGCCTTTCTGGCCATTGTATTATTTCTTATCAAAATAACAGCATGGTGGTGGACGAAGTCCGTAGCTATCTATACCGACGCTTTAGAAAGCATCATCAATGTGGTCGCCGGCCTGATCGGTTGGTACAGCCTCTGGCTGGCTGCAAAGCCGCGGGACAAAAACCATCCTTACGGACACGGAAAGGCGGAGTATATCTCCTCTGCAATTGAAGGCACGTTGATTGTCATTGCCGGCATAGCGATCATTACGGAAGCGCTCTGTAACTTAAGGAATCCGGTTCAAATACATCGCCTGGATGCGGGCTTGTTTTTGATTGGCGCCACCGCATTGACCAACTTCATTGCCGGACGAATTGCCATCAACCGGGGCAATAAGCTCCGGTCGGTAGCCTTAGTGGCCAGCGGTAAGCACCTGCAAACCGACACCTATTCCACTGCGGGCGTGATTATCGGACTATTGCTCCTCCGCTTTACACAATGGCTGTGGTTAGATGCTGTAGTGGCCATCATCTTCGCTACGCTGATGCTCATTACCGGTTATCGTGTACTGCGCAGATCGCTTGCCGGTATTATGGATGAGGCCGATCTTTCTCTGCTGGAAAAACTGATTGCACACCTCAACAGGCAGCGTCGGGATCAATGGATCGACCTGCATAACCTGAGAATGATCCAATATGGCAGTATATTGCACTTAGACGGACACCTGACACTACCCTGGTATTATAATATACGCGAGGCACACCAGGAAATCGAAGCGCTTGATAAAACGGTACAGGCACGGTTCGGCAACCAGATCGAGCTTTTCGTACACGTAGATGGCTGCATGGATTTTTCCTGTAAGATATGCGCCCTCGATCATTGCCCGGTACGGAAACATCCTATGCAACAGCGGCTGATATGGACTCCGGAAAATGTATTGCAAAACAAAAAACATTCCATAGAAACTACGGGAGCTGATGATGGAAAACTATGATGAAAAAGCCCGACAGGAGCTTCATTACTGGCAGCAACGGATGCAAAAAAATCCAACGCTGGGCAGTAAAGTAACAGGGCATGTACAGAAAAAAATGAATGATTTCATTCCGGAAAAGATACACCGGATCATTACGGTAAGTGTAAAAGAAATGATCAAGGCCGTGCTCACCGGCTCTAAATACACCACCACCTCGCCACAACATTTCGACACGCTGCAGGCCCGTGAACAAAAGGTAGAGCAACGTATCAAATTCTATACTACAACCGGGGCTGCTGAAGGGGGCATTACCGGTGCCGGCGGATTTCTGATGAGCCTGGCGGATTTTCCCTTATTGCTCAGCCTGAAAATAAAGCTGCTGTTCGACATAGCCGCTTTATACGGCTACGACGTAAAGGATTATCGCGAAAGAGTATTTATCCTGTATATTTTCCAACTGGCTTTCTCCAGTCAAAAGCAACGGCAACAAGTATTCCGCCTCGTGTCAGCATTTGACCGGGAAAAGCACAGGCTGCCTGAGGACATCAACCAATTCGACTGGCGCACGCTCCAACAGCAATACCGCGACTATATCGACCTGGCCAAGCTGGCACAGATGATTCCCTATATCGGCGCCGCAGTAGGTTTTGTAGCCAATTATCAATTAATAAAAAAACTGGGAAATACAGCACGCCAGTCGTACCGGATGCGCTATTTTGAACACCAACAACCCAACGATTATACCAAATTATGACGATTTACGAAGCTGTTTTTTATTTAAAAAATTCCCTGAAAACCATTTATGATAACGGAGAAGCCTCGGGCATCTCGAACTGGGTTTTAGAACATATAACCGGAAAGGACAAGCTGCATCTTATCCTAAACAAGACAAGCCCATTGCTGCCCGAACAGATCGACCTGCTGATGGCCTGCGAAAAAGACCTCCTGCAATACAAGCCGGTACAATACCTTTTAAAGGAGGCTTATTTTTATGAAATGAAATTACAGGTCAATGAATCGGTGCTGATACCCCGCCCGGAAACCGAGGAGTTAGTAGCCTGGATAATACAACACTACCGGGAAAATACATTCCATGCACCATCTGTCTTAGATATCGGCACCGGGAGCGGGTGCATAGCCCTGGCGCTGAAGCGGCAGCTTCCTGATGCTATCGTCAGCGCAATGGATATTTCCCCCGAAGCACTTAACGTTGCACAGGCAAATGCAACGGAGCATCAGTTAGATATTGATTTTTTTTCAGGCAACATTTTAGAAGCATCTTGCGTCGAAACACTCCCGCAATATGATACTATTGTCAGCAATCCTCCATATATTCATGGGGACGAAGCCGGGAACATGGATCGGAATGTACTCCGCTATGAGCCCCATACCGCATTATTCGTCACCGACCGGGATCCCTTACAGTTTTATAAAGCCATAGAGCAGGCCGCAGCCACTATTCTGAAACCTGCGGGGAGCATGTTCTTCGAGGTGAATCAGCAATATGCAGCTGCAACGGAACAATACTTTAAGGATAAAGGATGGCACACTGTCTTACGAAACGACCTGAACCATAATCCGAGAATATTGCTGGCTCGCCGATGATATTTGGCATTTGAAATCGTCTTTGTTATTTTTGCCTCCCCTAAGTTATTCCAGATTCTATTTTTTATGTCAGAACAAGCAGAACAAATTGTATCCGCAACCGCTTCCAATATGAAAAAAGCGGTAGCCCATTTAGAAGCTGAGCTTCAGAAAATCCGGGCCGGGAAAGCCAGTCCGCAAATGCTGGACGGCATTATGGTTGATTATTACGGCTCCCCCACTCCGCTTAGTCAGGTAGCCAATATCACCGCTCCCGACGCCCGCTCGCTGACGATTCAACCCTGGGAAAAATCCATGATTGCACCCATTGAAAAATCTATCATGGCCGCCAATATCGGATTGACGCCGCAGAACGACGGGCAAATGATCCGCATTTTTCTGCCACCGACTACGGAAGAACGCCGTAAGGAATTAGTGAAAAAATGCAATGTTGAAGGAGAGAATGGCAAGATATCGGTACGGAGCATCCGCAGAGATGCTATTGAGCAGATCAAGAAGCTTCAGAAGGACGGCCTCAGCGAGGATGAAGCAAAAGGATTCGAAATCCGCATTCAGGGGTTGACCGACAAACATATCGAACTGGTGGACACTCACCTTAAAGACAAAGAAAAGGAAATCATGACCGTTTAAGGTCAGTCATCGCATATTCGTTTGTCCATATTGTCTCTAGCAGTATGGGCTTTTTTATGCTGCATTGTTTATAGTTTTAAAGTGTCCCGGTTATCCGGCTTAAATATGCGGTGCAAAATATTCGTCCGGGAAGCCTTATCAACCGGGCGCAGGATCTTCCGGGATACTTTGCCATTATTAAAACGCCGTGCAACAGTAAACCGGTATAGTCCTGCCTGCATGGCATAATTGCCGTCACCGGAATATCCCGCGTAATACAACGTACTGTTCAACCAGGACATGGAAAATATCCAATGGTCGCTGTTATATCCTGCCGAAGCCAAAAATGCCATTCCGGGTTGGATTCGGAAAACATCCTGAAGACCTTCATCGGTATGTTCCCGCATAAAAGAAGCCATTATATTTGCGGAAAGCGATCCGCTGAGAAAAAAATGTTGTTTAATAACTGCATGATAAGCATAACCGGCGCCCGGTCCGAAATTGACAAACCGGAAACGTGAAACCCGAGCATTTGCATACTGATCCGCCAGCGGCTCGGGAATAATATACCGCATATCATTACTGTACACCGCGCCATAATAAGCGCCGAAATTCAGCATAAATGTGCCCGAGGATCTTTGTTGCCATTCATCCTGAAGCAAGGCCATCCGGAAAGAAAATTTTTCAGGATTGAAGATATAACTGGCATTACCTCCTATCAGCCTTAGCCTGATATCATCCCGAAAATAATAGGGTTCATATCCCGTAACAAAATTTTTCCGGTCAATATGGAATCCGCTGTAAAATTGCCCGTAGAGATCAAACATCCATCTTCTTCCAAAAATATGGGACTGCAGATCTAAGGATTTTGTTTTGCCCTTTGCTTTCATGTCTCCGTTCAGATAAGGCAAGCCTACACTAAGGTTCAGGTTGAGAAATTTATAAACAAATCCCGCCCCGGCCAAAACCCTTTTGTTCGACAAATAGCGAAATGATGCTGCGGACTCCCCGCCCGGCATAGAGAAGTTCGTATATTTCCGTTGCAGTAATGTACGTCCTGTAATCCCTTCCGGATAGGTCTTGATATAGGCGGAATCCCGCGGCAGCACAGGATTTAAAAAACCAAGCTGTGCATTGGTAACTCCCGGGAAGAAGACACCTGTCAATGCCGCCATAAAAACTACAGGAACAAACCCTGACCTCAACCAATACATATATCCGTTTTGAAGATTCATTTTCCGGATTCATCAGGCATGAAGTCCAGCACAATTGAATTCATACAGAAACGCTTGTGGGTAGGGGGGGGACCATCGTCAAAAATATGCCCCAGATGCGAATTGCAGCGACCGCACAATACTTCCGTCCGGCGCATCCCAAAAGAATTGTCATCTTCATAGTGTACGCTGTTAGGGCGAATAGCTTCAAAAAAGCTCGGCCACCCGCAACTACTGGCAAATTTGGCGTCACTTTTGAAGAGGTGATTTCCGCAAACCGCACAATAATAATCGCCCCGGATATCGGCATCCCAGTATTTGCCCGTAAAGGCCCGCTCTGTAGCCTTCTTCCGGGCAACAAGATACACCTCTTCGGGCAGTATCTTTTTCCATTCAGCATCAGGTACATGCAAAGGTGTAGTGTCGGTACGGGAGAAGTACGGATTTTCTGTTGTGTTAGTGCCCATTGTTTTTTCAGTTTTATGCTGGCTCCTGATATACTGGCAGCCACCCAAAAAAGCCAGGCAACCGGTCAGCAAAATTATTTTTTGACATGTGAACCACTGCATCATTAGACTAAGTTCGTATTTTTGGCAGATAAAATGATTCTTTATGAAGAAATTTGTATTTGCTTTGTTGCTGTCAGGGTTTAGCCTGGGTGCTTATGCACAAATTAAAACCGGCTCGGAACTCGGACTGCAACTGACTAATTTCACAAATAGAATAACGCAAAATGGTCAGACTACAATCCGGTCAGGCGACCTGAAGCCAAGTTTCCGGGCCGGGGTGATTGTAGATTTTTTAGTTATAAAGCGTTTCTCCATTCAGCCCGGCATCTATTATTCCCTCAATAGCCTGCAGGAATCCCTACCGGTCACGCTTTCGGATGGCACCTATGATAATAAAACACGACTGTTGATTCATACGGCACAGTTCCCGGCCTACCTGATGTACAAAACATCTGTTGAAGGCAAGGGGCGTTTTTTTATTGGTGCAGGCGGATATTTAAGCTATGCGCTGGCCGGTCAGCAGCACCTTGAAACACCTATAGAAGTTACCGATAGTACGCGGCCAACCAATAACCGGGTAGAAGTGGTGAAATCAGACAGGAATATAAAGTTCGGAAACAATAAAAGCCTTGATGACTACAAGCCGCTGGGTTACGGCCTGACAGGTTGTATCGGCTATGAAACCCCTGTTGGTCTGTATGTACGCGGGCAATTTATGAAAGGGTTAGCCAACACCCGCCCAAACGGGAATAGCAATAACGTCAATACAAACTGGCAGTTCGGCGTTTCCGTCGGTTTATTCTTCGGCGATGGCGGCGGCGGGTTTGACTGGTAAATATCATCATGCCATAGTAGCTTTTATTATATTCCCCTACCTGATAAAAATGTGCGTTTCCAAATCTACCGCTATACGGCGGTATTATAGCACCATTCAGAAGGAAGGAAGCATACAGGATGGGATGGTAAAACTTATTCTTCCAGTACTGTTCTTCGGGAGCGGAAGGAAAAATGGGTTTGGGCAAAATAACTCAGTATAGCCAGGATAACCGTAGTAATCGCCTGTGAAGGAGTGGCCCAGAATTGAAGCAGCCCTACAAAAAAGTGCAGCAATGCCCAGTTCAGGAAAATATTAAGTCCGGTCATCACGCCATAACGAAAAAGTTGCACCCTGCCCTTCAGATGCGATTGCTGAAAGACCATGTATTTATTCAATGCAAATCCAACAGGGAAGCTTATAAAAAGTGCAATAATAAATGCAGCCGTATAGTGCTGCATATAAAAATAACCTAAGCGTTCTGTTCCAATCAAAAAGGAACCCTTCACCGGCAGGATAAAGTTATTGGCTAAGAAAAACACGAAAAGATTCAGCAGCGCAGTGCCGCCGCCACAAGCCAGATACCGGAAGGTTTTCAAGGGTACCCAATTCCGGAAAGGGGGATAGAAAAAATCAATGAATGTAAACATCAATCGCCTTAGCGCCTGTAGCCGTCTGCTGTTGTAAAATTTTTCCTTCACAAAAAATCTGCGATTAATATTTAAAATGCCCCCATTCGCTTTCAATTATCAGCTCGTTACTGTCCGCTGCCTCTACATAGCCGCTGATCTGAGCCGTTATCTGCAACGATGCCGCAATATCCACCAGGGCATGCGCCGTTTGTTCATCGGTGAAGATCTCCAGCCGCTGCCCCATATTGAATACCTGGTACATCTCCCGCCATTCCGTAGATGCGGCTTCCCGGATCAACTTAAAAACAGGTGGCACAGGCAACAGATTATTCTTAACCACGCGCAGGCCCTGCGGCACGTAATGCATACATTTGGTCTGGCCGCCCCCGCTACAATGGATAATGCCCCTGATCTTATCAAAATATTGCTGTAATAGTTTCAATACTAAAGGTGCATACGTCCGTGTTGGAGAGAGTAATAATTTTCCAATATCAAGAGGGGTGGATGTAGGATCCGTCATTTTGTAACGGCCGTTATAGACCACTTCTTCGGGAATATTCGAATCCACACTTTCGGGGAACCGGGCAGCATAATCATGTTGCAGTAATTCATGCCGGGCGCTGGTCAGTCCGTTGCTGCCAATGCCGCTGTTGTATTCCTTTTCATAAGAAGCCTGTCCGCAGGATGCAAAGGAAACAATCACATTCCCCGGCTGAATACCTTGTGCAGTAATGAGTTTTTTGCGCGGCATCCGGCAGGCCATCGTGCCGTCCACAATAACCGTACGCACCACGTCACCAACATCAGCCGTTTCTCCGCCCATAAAATGTACCGCTATTCCATACTCCCGGATCGTATCAAAGAAATTCTGAGAGCCATTGATGATTTCAGCAATGACCGCTCCCGGAATCAGGTGTTTATTCCGTCCGATAGTGGAGGAATAGGTAAAAGGGCCGGTCGCCCCAACGCACAGCATATCGTCAATATTCATCACAATGGCATCCACGGCAATACCCTGCCAAACGGAAAGGTCTCCGGTTTCTTTCCAGTATAGATAAGCCAGAATAGATTTAGTACCCGCGCCATCGGCATGCATAATATTGCACCATTCCGCATCACCGCCCCAATAATCGGGATAGATTTTACAAAACGCCTTAGGAAAAAGCCCTTTGTCCAGCTTTGCAACGGCCTGATGTACTTCTTCCTTTTGCGCGGAAACACCACGCTGTGCATAACGATCCTGTGAGTTCATCAATTTCTTTCTTTGCTGAAAAATAATTGCTGCAAAAATAACGCAAATAATATCAAACTTATGAAGGTCATCGAGGGGTACAGGGGAATCCACTTTTTTCAGCCTGTTCCTCATATCCGGAAACAAGCTACTTTTGCACAATACACGAACCTTTCATTTTCAAAGCAAATGAGACATATTTTTCAACCAGGAATCCGGCAATCTCATGTTGTCGCCGGCAGATGATAGTTTGATTTTCCCCATAAAATAATCCTGCTCAAATATCAGCACAACCATGCGAACCACAACTTTTGACTTTACCCATATCCCCAATATAAAAACATTTTACCGAGCCGCAGAGCAACAGCTTCCGCTTCCGGAACATTTTGAAGCGAGCTTAGATACATTTTGGGGCTTCCTGAACAGCAAGGCGGAATTGCCTTTAGAGATTGCTTTCATCAATATGACCCTGCCGCAATTGGAGCAGTTTGAAGATGTAATTCATCTTCTGGAAGAAGCGGAGACTGCTTTGGGCGAGAAGCAATTTATCTTCAATTATTATCTTAAAAAAGATTTTTGAAAGATGGAACTGAAACCTGAAATCATTCAGCAATTGTCCGGTATCTGTGGAACAGAATATATGTTTACAGACCCGGAAACGCTACACCTTTTTGGCCGGGACGAAACGGAAGACCTTTTCTTTCCGCCGCAATGTGTGGTAAAACCGGCAAACAGCACAGAGATATCCCGCATTTTAGCGCTATGCAATAATCATAAAATTCCCGTAACCCCTGTGGGCGCCCGAACCGGTCTGAGCGGAGGCGCATTGAGCATTCACGGCGGCATTGCCTTGTCCACAGAAAGACTGAACCGCATCCTACACATTGATGAAAACAATCTCCAGGTAACGGTTGAACCGGGGGTCATTACTCAGGTATTGCAGGAAGCGGTACAGGAGAAAGGTCTTTATTACCCACCTGACCCCAGCAGCCGGGGTTCCTGCTTTATCGGCGGCAACATTGCTGAAAATGCTGGCGGAGCCAGGGCTGTAAAATACGGCGTTACTAAGGATTTTGTTTTAAATCTTGAAGTAGTACTCCCCCACGGAGCTATCATCCGAACCGGCGCCAACACGCTAAAAAATGCTACCGGCTTTAACCTTACACAATTAATAACCGGAAGTGAAGGCACGCTGGGCATCATCACTAAAGCCGTGCTCCGGCTGATTCCGGCGCCAACGCAACAGGCACTCCTCCTGGTATCATTTCCATCAGCCACCAAAGCCTGTGAAGCGGTCAGCGCCATTTTTCGGGCGGGTCTCACGCCCTCCGCTCTGGAGTTTATGGAACGTGATGCCATCAACTGGGCGCTGGAGTATGTACCCGATGTGCATATTGACCTCAACCCGGATGTGCAGGCGCTGTTGCTCATCGAGCTGGACGGCAATAATATGGACACCCTGACCGGGGAGGCCGAAAAGGTGGCCCGGGTCGTGGAGCAGTTCGAATGCGGAGACCTGCTTTTTGCCGACACGCACCAACAGCGGGAGGCATTGTGGCAACTGCGGCGTTGTATGGGTCATGCCGTAAAATCCAATTCGGTTTATAAGGAAGAAGATACCGTAGTGCCCCGGTATGCATTGCCGGAATTGCTGAAAAAAATCAAGGAAACCGGGCAGCGGTACGGATTTCACTCAGTCTGTTACGGCCATGCAGGAGATGGCAATCTTCATGTCAATATCGTCAAAGGCAACCTTACGGATTCAGCATGGAAAGAAGAAGTGCCTAAAGGCATCCGGGAGATTTTCGAATACACGGTGGCATTAAAAGGGACATTATCCGGAGAGCATGGCATCGGCTATGTGCAGCGAAACTATATGCCTATTGCATTTGATGATACCCAATTGGCGCTGATGCGGGGCATTAAGGCCCTCTTTGACCCGAATCATATTCTTAACCCCGGAAAAATATTCCCCGAATAAGCATTGAAGCATCCCGAAATGGTATCATTATATTTTCCCAACAAATATTCATCGTCATATTCCACTTCAAATCTTTGCTACCTTTAAAGGCGGCTCTCTGAACTTGTTGTTAGTTAAAACTCCGATGGGGAAACTTCCCTCAAAGGGTCGTCGTACGACCAAAGAAATTGCAAGCAACCTGATTAGAATTTCTGCGTGGAGAAATCTCCGATTGTGCACGGAATAGCATTCCTCTGCATAGAAATATTGAATAGCTCCCGGCTGGCGCACGAATACGTGTGCCAAATGGGTCACAGCTCACAATACACATGGGAGATTTCTCCACTTCATTAAAATCACACATCCTTGTTGCCACCTATTCCTGAGTAGCCGTAACAGTGGTGTGATTCACAACCGCCTTTACCCCAACTACTGTTTTCACTTCTGCTTCAGTTTCTTTCCGGGCGGTATCATCTTTAAATTCACCAGATAAAGTAACCACTCCGTTTTCAACTACCACAGTAACATCCGGAGTTCCGGACAGCTTTTCGTCAACGCGCACTTTAATGTCGGTATCTTCCGGGGCACAAGCAGTCATGCTGAAAGAAAGTGCGGCAACCAGCACAAGTATAAATCCTGTCTTTCTTATTTTAATAATTCCGAAGTTCATTATAAAAGATGATTAACCTCAAAGGTCAAAGATAATGACGATAAAAATCTGGCGGAACAGGCTGTAGGGATTTAACAATTACACGCTTAATATTGATGCTTCCGGATAACTTTTGTAAATCAATCACCAAAATAAACAAACAGGATAAGACAATGCTAAGATGCTGCTGCCTTCCGCATGGAAATAACGACCGGCAAAATGCGGCAAAACCGGGAGAATAAAATATATTTGCTGAAAAGCAGCTTTAAAGGTAAAACTGGCGGTATGTATGAATTGTTTTTCCGAGAGTTTAATAAAAAAGTTGCCCTCAGCCCTGAAGAAGAAGCGGTAATTAAGCGCTATCTCAGTCCTAAAAAATTGCGGAAGAAGCAATATTTACTACAGGAGGGCGATGTTTGTAAAACCATAGCCTTTATAGAGAAAGGGGCGTTAAGGCAATATTCATTAGACGACAACGCTAATGAGCGCATCATTCAGTTTGCGTTGGAAGGCTGGACAATAGCCGATCTGTACAGCTTCCTTACCGGGGAGCCGGCTACGTATAATATTGATGCCCTGGAAGATGCCGAACTGGTACTTATCAGCAAATCTGCCCATGAAGAATTGTTACAACAAGTGGCAAAATACGAAACCTATAACCGCCTGCAAATAACCGGTGCATATATTGCCATGCAAAAAAGACTGACCTCCATTATCAGCGCTACCATTGAAGAACGGTATTCGAACTTTATCAGTCTCTATCCGAATATAGCACAGCGCGTGCCGCAACACATGATTGCATCTTATATGGGGCTTCAGCCGGAAACGCTAAGCCGTATCCGGCGCAGGATTTCATCGAAATAAATTAATGCGCTGCTTTCAAAAGCATTGACTTTAATCAATGCTTTTTCTTGCCTGAACACAATGGAACAAGACGCGAACCGGACATACCTTTGCATTATCAAACAACAAGGGAATGAAGACAAAACAGACGGTTGCAATTATAGGCGCTTCGGGAAATATGGGGTCCGCTATTGCCAAAAGCCTTTCTAAAGGTAATTACCGGCTGTTGCTTTGTACCAGAACACTGAATAAAGTCGGGGATTTGATGCGACAGTTAGAAGCGGCAAATGCATCCGTTGATGTGAATGAGATGAATTGCCCAGTAGAGGCAAGCTGGGAAGCGGATATTATTATCATGGCCATTCCTTTTGAAGCGGAAAAAGAAGTTGCAGGAAGCATCCGGGAGATGGCCAGCCAAAAAGTTGTAGTCAGCATTGCCAATCCTTTAAACAGCGCTTATGATGGCTTGACAACAGCGCCGGGCACAAGTGCAGCGGAAGAATTGCAAAAGCTTTTGCCCCATTCCAGGGTGATCAAAGCTTTCAATACCACATTCGCAAGCGGTTTTGCCTCACCGGTAATTGACGGTGCGCAGCTGGACGCTTTCCTGGCTGGAAATGATGAAGACGCATTACAAACCGTTGCCGGGCTGGTAACTACCGCCGGCTTTAATCCCATTGTCACAGGTAATCTGTCCGTAAGCAGCACATTGGAGCAAATGCAGCTTTTGCTCATTCAATTGGGCATAAAAAATAATTTCAATCGGCCGGCAGGCTGGAAAATTTTACATTAAAACCAATTTTCAATCATTAAAAAACAATTACAGTTATGAAAAAAGCAGCAATCTTATTGTCCGCATTCTTTATGCTAACCGCATTTACCACAGGCCTTACTACCGGGACAAATGACAAGGCGCACTCCCAGCTAACATTTACCGTAAACCACATGGGCATCTCCGACGTGTCGGGAGTCTTTAATGAGTTTAATGTAAAAGTAAGCGCCACAAAGGAAGATTTCAGTGATGTCGTGTTTGAACTGACGGCCAATACGGGTTCTATCGATACCCGTGTGGAACAAAGGAATAACCACCTTAAAAGCGCCGATTTTTTTGATGTGGAAAATTTTCCGACTATGACCTTCAAAAGCACTTCTATTAAGAATGTGGGAAAAGACCAATACAAATTATCCGGCAATCTCACTATTCGTGATATCACCAAACCTGTAACCATGGATTTAACCTACCGCGGAACTATTGAAAATCAGAATGTGTCAACTGCCGGTTTTCAATTGACCGGATCCATTAAACGCTCGGATTTCCAGGTTGGACCAAAATTTCCCGAACCTATGATCAGTGATGAAGTACGCATAAAAGCAGATGGTGAATTTAAATTGAATTAAAAAACAATAACACTGTAAATGCACACGGCAATGAGAAGAATATTTCGTGCAAATAAATCGACAACCGCTACAAACTCCGGAGTGTAGTATGGAAAGAAAGCAATTTATCAAAACATTAATAACAGGAGTAGCAGGTATGACAACGTTATCAGCATTCAGAAATTTTACCAGTGATCTGAAAGAGCAGGAACAAATGATGCCGGTATTATTTATGGGGCATGGCTCGCCGATGAACGGGATTGAGGACAATGAATTCAGTCGCCGCTGGGCTCAAATGGGAAAAGAGCTGCCTCTGCCGGCAGCGGTGCTGGTGGTTTCAGCGCATTGGTTCAGCAGAGGCACAAAAATCACGGCTATGGATTTTCCAAAAACCATCCATGACTTTGGCGGTTTCCCGCAGGCGCTTTTTGATGTGCAATATAATGCACCGGGTAATCCTGCCCTGGCGCAGGAAGCCGCTTCATTAATCCATTCCGCTCATGTAGAGCAGGATCACGACTGGGGCCTGGATCATGGTGCCTGGACAGTAGTCAGGCACATGTATCCTGATGCGAAAATTCCCGTATTGCAACTCAGTATTGATTATACCAAAGCCCCGCAGTTTCATTATGATCTTGCGAAAGAATTATATGTACTGAGAAAGAAAGGCGTCCTGATAATCGGGAGTGGCAATATGGTGCACAACCTGCGTATGGTGGCATGGGATAAGCTGAATGAGTTTGGCTACGGGTATGACTGGGCGCTGCAAATGAATGATACATTCAAAGGCCTGATATCATCAGGAGATCACAAAGCGCTGATCAATTATGAAGGCTTAGGCAGAGAAGCGAAACTGGCTATCCCTACACCGGAACATTACCTGCCCCTGCTTTATACACTGGGGCTGAAAGGAAGCAAAGAAGGCGCCTCTTTCTTTAACGATAAAGCAGTGGCAGGATCGCTTACCATGACCTCGGTCAGGATCGGTTAGGAAAAGCATGGAAGCTTTACATCACTATCAATGAGAAGTTTTATGATGAATTGATAATCATAGACTAATATTTACAAAGAACATTCCGGGTTACATAGTAATCCGATCAGAATTTTCGCATGGAAAAACCTCCGATTACGTTTGGAATGACGGCAAACTTCTGCCCTTGTCCACGTTCTGAAGTGATGATTGCAATTTATCTCTAATAACAATAGCATATTGACCTCATCGCAAGCGAGTTGATGTTATCAGGGAAAACGCTTTTAGACTTTCTACTGTCATGTCAAATATAAAATTACGGGTAAATTTATTATTTTTATAGCTAAAAAGCTATGAAGAAATATAAGATTACCCTTACAGTAGAAGAAATAGAGGAGTTAAAGGGTATAACCCAAAAAGGCAAGCAC
>CAZUSO010000047.1:0-22876 GCA_964622775.1 uncultured Taibaiella sp.
CGTTTTTTCGGAATGACAAAAAACCTTACACCACATGCAACATTTGGGATACACCCGATTGAAGGAGACTGAAGAAACAGAATAGCAATCCGGTTACCGAATTGGATTGGAAATTCTGGTTTACCAATTTTCGGATGCACTGACAGCCTGAACGGCAGGTGTTTATTTCAATAGTTCCCTGTAGTCAGTGACTTCTTACCATCGCTAAATACCATTGATAGTGGCTATGATGGTAACAGAAGGTATGGAAACGATGCGTATGAAATAAGATTACCATGGAAGTAAATGACTGATAATTCCTTATTATGATTATCAGTAATCCGGGCAGTGTATTAAATACAACCGTACAGGTACTGAAAGCATTTCGCTTTAATTCGGGTATGTTATTTGCTGATGTGGAGCGCCTGATAGTGTTATGTTAAGTATATGTCCCGTCTTTATTGGTGTTTTTGTCCAAACGAAAAACAACAGTGTTTATGCTGTGAGTTTTTCATGTTTTGAACTGCCGGTTGCCGGCTTTTTTTATTGGAAAAAATGCAGAAAATTAGCAATTTGATCCTAAACAACATAAATTTGATTCATAAATAACATAAAGCAAAAAACGTATGTCACAGGAATCCTTGTACAATATCGCTTACTTAGAGCAAACCATGAACCTGTTCCGGGAAATCAAGGAACAGTCTTATGCGCGCTTCATGGAATTGAAGCAGGGCATTATTGCCGACCTCGGCTGCGGCACCGGCCAGGATGTGATCAACCTCTCTCAGGTTTTGCCCGATACCGTGAAGGTCGTGGGCGTGGATGCCAACGAGGAAATGATCAGTAAGGCGCGATCTTTGCCACAGGATGAGCACCGCATAACATTTCTACAAGGGGATGTGGAGCTGCTTCCCTTTGAAGATGCCTATCTGTCTGGTATCCGGAATGAGCGGCTCATTCAGCATGTGCATCATCCGGCGCAGGCATTCGGGGAGTTTTACCGGGTGATGAAGCCTGGCGCACCCTTGACTATTGTCGAGACGGACTGGAGCAGCCTGACCTTATACAATGCTCCTCCCGGATTTTCGCACCGGATACGGAACTATTATATGGCTGATAACGTAGCCAATGGTTCCGCAGCGCTGAATCTGGCTTCCTATTTGCGTGAAGCCGGTTTCGAAGAGATAACGATGCGGGTTTACCCGGTCGTGTCCGGTTCTTTAAAGCAGGTGATTGACTTTGCCCGGCTGGAATTTATTTTGCGGGAAATGCAGGCAAAGCAATATATCACTTCGGATGAGCTGGCTGCTTTATATGAAAGCATGGAATATGCTGATGCACAGCACCACTTTATCTCTACCGTGAATATAGTTATTGCAACTGCTGTGAAGGGGTAGCGGTGACTGGAACAGGTATTTTGTGATGGGTGGCATGCAGAGGAGAATCAGGAGAATTCGTATCAGGAAATAATTGGTTATTTCAGAAAACCATGTTCCAGCAGGTATTCCGCAATTTGTACGGCATTTGTAGCGGCTCCCTTGTGCAGGTTGTCGGCTACTATCCAGCAATTGAGGGTATTCGGTTGGGAAAAATCACGACGGATTCGACCGACAAAAACCTCGTTTTTTCCGCCGGAATAAAGCGGCATGGGGTAGCTGTTGTTTAATGGATTATCCTGGATAACGAGGCCGGGAAATCCCGCTAAAATTTCCCGAATGGTGTCCAGCTCAAAGTCATTTTCAAATGCTATGTTGACACTCTCGCTGTGCCCACCCATTACCGGTACCCGCACGGCTGTAGCGCTAACCTTTATGGAGGAGTCGCCCATGATCTTTTGCGTTTCCAACACCATTTTCATCTCCTCTTTGGTATAGCCGTTTTCCAGAAACACATCAATATGCGGAATGACATTGAGGTCAATGGGATGCGGATAGCATAGCCTGATTTCCTCCCCGGAGCGTTCTGCCTGCAGCTGATTCACGCCTTTCTGGCCGCTGCCGGAAACGCTTTGGTAAGTGCTGACCACTACACGTTTGATCCGGTACCGGTCGTGCAAAGGCTTTAGCACCATTACCATCTGGATGGTAGAGCAGTTGGGATTGGCGATGATCCTGTCGTCCGGGGTTAATACATTGCCGTTTACTTCCGGGACAATCAGCTTTTTTTGAGGATCCATCCGCCATGCTGATGAATTGTCAATAACGTAGCAACCTGTCTTTGCAAAAGCAGGCGCCCAGTCTAAGGATATCTGGCTTCCGGCAGAAAACAGGGCAATATCAGGCTGTTGGCAAACCGCTTCCCCGGCAGATATCACCGGATAGTTTTCCCCTTTAAAACCGAGGGATTTCCCCACGGAACTTTCTGAGGCAACGGGAATGAGCTCCGAAACCGGGAAGTTACGTTCTGCTAATATGCGCAACATTGTGCCGCCTACTAAACCCGTTGCTCCTACAACCGCTATTTTCATTGATTTGAGGTATTACTGTCTTTCTGATTTGGAACCGGGTATTGATTAATTTCAGGGTGAATCGAAATTTGATTATTTATAAGAATTACTATTGCTTTGAACCGGCGAAGTTAATTACCGCCCGCACAATTTGCGCTGCCCCTGCTCCATAGAGCATCGTATGGTGGTTCCCGTCAATGCTGACATACCGGCAATCTTTCATCATGTCTACGGTTTCTTTGGCCAGAAATTCAGGCAGCAGCGGCTCTCCTAAGGTATAGATGGCACATCCGTTCAGCAGCAGAGCCGGTTGCCGGACGGATCCGAACAGGGCTTCCCAGTCCTGAATAATCACGTTGGATGATACCTCTATGATATTGGCCAGATTAGGGTAGGGATTCACGGTGCCGTCCGCACGGACATTAGCGTCTGCCCGGTAATACTTTTCCATGTCCTGATCCCAGAACGTGTTTTGCGGCGCGGCTTTCATTTCCGACAGATAGGACGCATAGTCCGGGTAAGTTTTATCTAAACGGGAGAGGGTCGGCCCCAGCATTTCGAGCGTTTTGTCGTTCATTCTGGCTGCCGCATCTAACAGGATGATTTTTTCTACCCGCTCCGGGTACTGAGCGGTCAGGAAAGCGCTAAGCAAGCCTCCGTAAGAATGACCGCCCAGTATTACCTTTTCAATCTTTAAGGCATTCATCAGCCCGATAATATCATCGGTATGATCCTGCAAGGTATAGTGAAAAGCCGGTTTTTCGCTTAGTCCCCGTCCCCGCAGATCCGGTGCGATAATATGGAAATGGTCCTTCAGGCCATGGGATATCAACCCTTCAAAGGCATGAGCATTGGCCGTCAGTCCATGTAGTAAAATAAGCAGGGGGCTGTCTTGCTTTGCATATTCAAGATAGTGTAGCCTGATATTATTTGTTTCGATATATCCTTCTGTCATTGCCTATAGGAGCTTTTTTGACTTAATGAGCAGTCCATCCTGCATCTAAAGGT
This sequence comes from uncultured Taibaiella sp., assembly GCA_964622775.1. Classification (GTDB taxonomy): domain Bacteria; phylum Bacteroidota; class Bacteroidia; order Chitinophagales; family Chitinophagaceae; genus CAZUSO01. The sequence continues at coordinate 3,434 of CAZUSO010000047.1, forward strand.
AAGGCAATTCCGGTAATGGTGGCCGCGGCGTCCGAGTCAGCCAAAAACAGGATGCTTTGAGCGATAGTTTCCACGCTGATAAATTCCTTAATAGCATGCTCAGCCAGGAAAACTTCGTTGATCACCTGTTCGCGGGTCATTTGGTGGGCCTTCATCTGATCCGGAATCTGCTTATCCACGATGGGCGTGTGCACATACCCCGGACAGACGGCATTGGCGGTGATGCCAAATGCGCCGCCTTCCAGCGCCAGTACTTTAGTGAAACCGATTAGTCCGTGCTTGGCTGCCACGTATGCCGATTTGAAGGGAGAGGCAATGAGCCCGTGCGCAGAAGATACGTTTACGATGCGGCCGGACTTCCGGGATTTCATTTGTGGCCAAACGGCTTTTGTAACATGAAAGGCGCCCGTAAGATTGATATTGATAATGTCATTCCATTTTTCATCCGGGAAATCTTCTAAGGGAGCTACGTACTGAATCCCGGCATTGTTTACCACGACATCTATCGCGCCGAATTGTTCCTGAGCCTGCTGAACCATGGTTTTGATTTGGTCGGGGAAAAGAAGGTTAGCGGGAGAAAACAGATACCCTGTATGGTATTCCCGGGCAACGGCGGCGGCGATCTCCGTCCCGTCTTTTTCCAGCCCGTTAAATACGATCCGGTATCCTTTTGCTGCGAAAGCCTTTGCAGTAGCTAATCCTATGCCACTGGTACTTCCGGTGATTAAAGCGGTCTTTTTCATTTTAATGATTTTTTACGAAGCAAAGTTTCGAAAAACTATAGCTAAGATATGGGTAATTGCTTGTTAAGTAACACCGTTGATACACCTTAGTCAAAAGCCAAGAGCAACGTGGGAATATATCTGAAATGAAAAAAGCGCCGGGCAATGCCGGCGCTTATAGCAGGAAATAGGAAATCCTTATCCGATAGCGGCACGGCAGAATCCGGTAACGGTCATGCCATTATCCACGCCATTCAGGTATTCTTTAACGGTTTTATTCGTATCTTTTACGAAAGGCTGATTGAGCAGGGTATTTTCTTTGAAGAATTTATTCAGTTTGCCTGCGGCAATCTTTTCCGCCATGTCCGCCGGCTTGCCTTCTGCAACGATTTGCTCGATGGCAATGGCTTTTTCACGTTCCACTACATCGGCAGGAATGCTGTCGCTGTCCACGCCTAAGGGGTTCATTGCGGCAATCTGCATGGCTACATCGCGTCCTGCTGCTGTAGTGGCTTCGCTGTTGGCTTTGTTCAGGCTCACCAATACTGCGATACGGTAATTACCATGAATATAAGGCACTACCGCGCTGCCGCTCACTTGTTCATAACGAACGATATCAATTTTTTCTCCAATCTTGGCTACCATTTCCAGCAGCTTATCGCCAACGGTAGCATCGTCCATCTTTAAAGCCTTTAAAGCATCAATATCGGCAGGTTTATGCTCCAGCGCCAGTTCGGTCACTTTATTGGCAAAATCAACAAACTCCTGGTTTTTAGATACGAAATCTGTTTCGGAAGACAGTTGAACGATAACGCCGAAGTCCCCGGAAGCGCTGGATTTTGCAATAACAACGCCCTCTTTTGCGTCACGGTCGCTGCGGTTTGCCGCAACTTTCTGACCTTTTTTACGCAAATAATCAATCGCTTTTTCAAAGTCTCCTTCACTTTCCATCAATGCTTTCCGGCAATCCATCATGCCTGCGCCGGTGGCCTGGCGTAATTTGTTTACATCAGCAGCGGATATGTTTGCTACACTCATTTTTGTTTTAATTTATTATGGTTTTTAATTATTTAATCGAAAATGAGCGGCAAAATTACGAACTTTTTCCCGGTTATTGTACAATAGCAATATTTAAGGCAACGCTGTTGAATTCTATAATAGATGTGGATAACTATACAATACGGTCCGGTTCAAAGAAAAGATAAAGCGTTGTTCTTTGATATTGTATAATTTATTGTATCTAAAGAAATTAATTGCCATGCTCATTAATGATGGCAAAGTTGAATGGCTGCTTTCTGATCTTATGCCTATCCTCATAAAAACGCATTCCTGACATAATGATTCAAATTATCGGGTCAAATGTTAACGTTGTGAAGAAGTAATTATACACTCAAAAATGCCGATCGATAAATTTCCGATGCCCCGAATCCGAAATTGCTTTCTGCATGTTGCTCTATAAATCACCATAAATGGGGCAGGATATCTCGCCACGGGCAATATCAAAATTGCAGACAAATTCCTGTTTTTACTACCATCGTTTTCCCCAAAATACCGATTCCCGGCTCCTGATTTATGTAGGAAAACACAAACGGAGACAAATATTTTGAATGCATAAATAACATCAAAACTTTATTTCCAGCATCTTTTCAGCCGGATATATTTATTATTTTTTACATTAGATATTTTGTGTATTTTATTCCAAAAAGAGGGATAGATATCCGGCTAACGTAAAATAGAAGGCAAATTAAATCGGGTAGGGGAGTAGTTAAAATGAAAATTATTAAATACTATATTTTTATAAAATAATAAAAATACGGACATGATTTTATCCTCTGAGTTCTGCTTCAGAAATTCTGTTATTTTTCTTCCTGTTTTCTAAATTATGATTTATAAATATAATAGATAAAAATCCGTTTTAAATATTTTTCATATAAATTGAGTAGTAATGAAAAATACCAATTAGGTAATGTAGTTTATATAAAGTAGATAATTAATTTAAAAACAGATAGTTATAATATTTGTTTTTTATTTTTGTGACATATTGGCAATAATATTTTAAAATCATTGAAAATTTTATTCATTTATTTGATTTTCTGTTTATTATTGTTTTTATCTAATGCTGTTTATTTATTAAGATTAGTGAATTATCATTATCGAAAAAATGAATCATGTATTCGGTAATATGTAAAAAATATTAGCTAAAATATGCTGTATTTAAGTGATTTTTGACTATTTTCCGTTCCGGAATCAAATTTTTAAAACAGGATCTTATTTTTTATATGAGAAAAAAACTTACTGTAATAAATCTGGTCGCATTTACTTTAGCATCTATTGTTACTATATTATATTCAAATAATGTTGTATCGATTGATTTAAGGGTCGTTTTAGGATTCTGGTGGATATTTGCTATCGTGGCCGTTTTGTTCGCCTTAAAGAAGAAATCACTCACCACCTGGATTTTGGTTTCGATGGTCGTTGGTATCATGCTCGGTTTTCAATTTCCGGAGATTGCGTTAAATCTTCAGGTACTGAGTAAGATTTTCCTGAAGCTGATCAAGACGATAATTGCCCCGATTCTTTTTGCGACCCTGGTGGTAGGGATAGCCGGACATTCCGATTTGAAACAATTAGGCAGGTTAGGCTGGAAATCGTTATTATATTTTGAGATTGTTACCACTCTCGCATTGGGCATCGGTCTGCTGGCCATTAACATTTCTCAGGCAGGATCAGGTATTCGCCTCCCGCCGGGGTATCATCATGATTTACCACAGGTATCGGGAGTTACCTGGCAGGATCATATTCTGGATATTTTTCCTGAAAATATAGCCAGAGCGGTAGCGGAGGGGCAGGTTTTGCCCATCGTAGTCTTCAGTATTATTTTTGGTATTGCGCTGGCTCTGGTGCCACAGGCCAAAAAGCAGGCAATGTTGCATTTTTGTGAAAGCCTTGCTGAGACTATGTTTAAATTCACTAATATCATCATGTATTTTGCCCCATTTGGAGTGGGCGCTGCCATTGCACATGCCACTGCCGAACTTGGCGTTGATATCCTGATTGCCCTGGTTAAGTTGCTTAGCACCCTTTACGTTTCCCTGCTGGTGTTTGTATTTGTGGTACTCTGTTCCATTATGATGATTTTTAAAATCCCCGTTAAGAACTTCCTGAAAGCGGTTTGGGAGCCGGTCAGTATTGCCTTTGCCACAACCAGCTCGGAGTCTGCATTGCCCAAGGCTATGGAAAATATGGAGAAAATCGGGGTGCCGCGTAAGATTGTATCCTTCGTATTGCCGACGGGCTATACTTTTAATCTCGACGGCACCACGCTCTATTTATCTTTGGCTACCGTATTTGTTGCGCAGGCAGCCAATATTGACCTGAGCATATGGCAGCAGATTATGATTGGCCTGGTATTGATGCTCACCAGCAAGGGAGTGGCGGGCGTTCCGCGGGCTTCATTAGTGATACTTACCGGAGCGGCGGCTACCTTTAACCTGCCGCTCTGGCCTATCATGGCCATCTTGGGAATCGATGAGCTAATGGATATGGGGCGCACCTCCGTAAATGTTTTAGGTAATTGCCTGGCCAGTTGTGTAGTGGCCCGCTCCGAAAAAGAGTTGGACGATGAAAAGCTCCATGCCGAATTTGTGGTCGATTAATAGATCTTTAAATGTTTTTACTGCAATAAATCACTTTGTTTTTTGGTATTTTTGAGGCATGAATCAGGATAGAAACAATATTAAAACCTCCATACAGATTCAAAGGCTGCCGGGGGAAGTGTATGAAGCTATTGTTAATCCCGTCAGGATGGCCGGTTATTTTATCGCGAAGGGATCCGGGAGGCTGGATCAGCCGAATCCGGTGCAATGGTCCTGGCCGGAATTTGATGGTAATTTTGAAATCCATCCGGGGAAATGCATACCGCTTCAGTTCGTATCATTTTACTGGGATGGTGCGGAAAATCTGAGAACGTATGTAGAGATGCAGTTGGAAGCGGTTGGGCAGGATACAAAAGTGACGGTGCGGGAAACTGCCGATGACCGGTCCGAGCCCGATATCAACTGGTTGAAAAATAATATGGAGGGTTGGGCTAATTTCTTAGCCTGCCTGAAAGCCAATTTAGAATATGGCATTAATCTGCGCCGGGGCGCCTTTGAGTTTATGCGAAAAAATACCTGATATTTCAGGAAAAGATATTAATCTTAATCTGCTCAAACCACTTTGTGGAATTATTCAATTTTAAAACAAAAAATAATGCCAGTACTACATCCTTATTTGACGTTTAAAGGTAATTGCGAATCGGCCTTTAATTTTTATCGGTCCGTTTTTGGTGGTGAATTCAACTATATAGGCCGCTTCGGCGATATGCCGGAAGATGAAAATCATATAGTCAGGGAAGAAGATAAAAACAAGATTATGCATATCGGACTGCCGCTTGGCGATGGCGCTGTGCTGATGGGTAGTGACACGGGAGGCGAATGGAGTGATCAAACCGTGGTCGGGAACAATATCACTCTTTCGCTGAATGTAGCCAGTAAAGCCCAGGCGGACGACCTCTACGCACGCCTTTCTGACGGAGGCCGCCAGACCATGCCTATGAATCAGACTTTCTGGGGCGATTATTTCGGGATGCTTACCGATCCTTTTGACATCAACTGGATGATTAGCTTCAGCGAGCAAAAGCCCTGATATCCTGGATGAGTTCCGATAAATGCGTTATTTTTTGCTTCGGCAAAGTGTACTTATTGTCCTTTTTCTTAGAAAACAGAATTCCCCGGAGCAGCAATGGTCCGGGGAATTCTGTATAACAGGTCAGGCGGTTGGAAAGTGTCAAGTACTTTATTGCGGAGCTATGATTTTCAGTATCTTTATATATGCAGGTTACTGTTTCACAGCAGCTATTCCGGGTAATTCTTTACCCTCGAAATATTCCAGCATGGCGCCTCCTCCGGTAGATACATAGCTCACCTTATCGGCAAACCCGAACTTATTGACGGCTGCTACGCTGTCTCCGCCGCCTACGAGGCTATACGCGCCTTTTTGCGTAGCCTCGGCTACCGCTTCGGCAATGGCTTTAGTGCCACTCTGGAATTTTTCCATCTCAAACACGCCCATCGGGCCGTTCCATAAAATAGTTCCGGAGCGCAGCAGCACATTGCGGAATGCGTTGCGGGCATTTTCCCCGATATCCAGTCCCATCCATCCTTCGGGTATAACATTACTCTTAGTCTGTTGCGTGTCGGCATCGGCGGCAAAGCGGTTGGCAATCAGACTGTCTTCCGGCAAATGAATCTGCACGTTTTTTGCCTTTGCCTGCTCTAAAAGCGCTCTGGCGGTATCTAAGCGGTCATCTTCACAAAGCGAATTTCCGATATGCCCGCCCTGCGCCTTGAAAAAGGTATAGGCCATCCCTCCTCCGATGATAATGTCAGTAGCCCGGTCCAGCAGGTTCTCAATGATCATTATCTTGTCGGAAACCTTGGCTCCGCCAATGATAGCGGTAAAGGGCTTTTCAGCATGATGCAATACTTTTTCCGCAGCCTTTACCTCTGCTTCCATCAGGCAACCAAACATCTTTTTCCCTGCGGGGAAAAATTGCGCTATTACGGCTGTGGAGGCATGGGCGCGGTGAGCGGTTCCGAAGGCATCGTTGATATATACATCCCCTAATTCGGATAGATATTTTGCGAAGTCAGGGTCGCCTTTTTCTTCCTCCTTATAATAACGCAGGTTTTCCAGCAGCAATACTTCACCGGGTTGCAGCGCTGCCGACCGGGCGCGGGCATCATCGCTTTTGCAGTCATCATAGAAGATTACCGGTTTGCCCAAAAGCTCCGACAAATGCGTTACAATGCGGCTTAGGGAAAAGTCGGACTTGCTTAGTTCCGGCTTCTTTTCCATATCCTTGATTGGTCGTCCCCAATGGCTCATCAGGATGACGCTGCCGCCGTCAGACAGTACTTTGTTCAGCGTAGGCAGCGCAGCGCGGATGCGGGTATCGTCGGTGATCTTCCCGTCCCGGATAGGTACGTTGAAGTCCACGCGGATCAGAGCTTTTTGCCCGGAGAAATTATACGTTGAGATTGTTTGCATAGTTCAAATGATTGTGGCGCAAAAGTAAGTAATAAACTAATGAGGAAAAAGGTAGCTGGCGGGAAGAGTGCATCTCAAAATACGTAAACGGTAATCTTTCTGTACCATAATATACGCAAACTTATTGTTTTTAGGAAGCCCGGCTTCAATTTGCTTAACCGCAGGTGAACCCTGCGGTTGATAAATTCCATGCGTTCAGCCCTGAAGGGGGTGAATTACAATTTATAAGAATAATTTTGACCGAAACTAATTCCATCTGTAATGCGTAATTGTTTAGAGCCGTTCAAGCCTTTCAGGCTTGTGTTTTGCGTGATTCTTCATTTTCCGCAGATTTCGTCCGCGACTATTTACAGTTAGGCCCTTCGGGTTTATAAATCTTATTTCTGAATCTATTATTACAACCTAATCTTGTAAGACTGTTTTTTTACGGCAATTTGGAATGATACCCTTTAAAATGGGCAGAAAGTGAAGTGCGTATATTGGGAATAGGAATAACGGGCTACAGTATTCTGTGATCGGCCAAGGTAAAGCCAGCTATGTTCTATCTGTTTTTTGAAATTTCATTGAATTGGATATCAGCATTTTCGCTATTTTGCATTTTGACTTAGCACTTGATTATCTTTCCTGTTCATCCGGCAAAAAAATAGCTTCAACCGGCTGGAGCAAGACTCGCGCAATCCGGATAGCAAGCAGTGTGGAAGGTATAAATTTTTCCCTTTCGATAGCGATTATGCTTTGGCGGCTGACATTGACGTGCTCCGCCAAATCCTGTTGGGTAAGCCCTAAGGCGGTACGCAATTCCCTGACTTTATTTCGCACGATAAAATTTCCAGTGTAAACAATAATGAAAGCGGATTATGTAGGTCAGCCAAAAAACCAGTACCAGCAAGAGCGGGAAAGCTTCCTGCAAAAAATCTCCCCATTCCGCCTGCCATACGAAAACGGCCGAGCTCATGAAGCCTACAATCAGGATGACCTGTACCAATGCTGCAAACAGGAAACTTTCCAGACGGGTTTTTATCACAAATTCATCTTCCTTTTTTTCTTTGGAAAAACTGATAAAATACAAGCCGAGGATGGTTGCCAGAAAGGAGACGGCCAATAATACAACATTCAGCTTATGATATGCTGCTATCGGATTAGCCGGAAGTGGGCCGGAATCAGGATATATCCATAAGGCTAAACGTGTTGCCACACCTCTTTGCACGGCAATCCAGACCAATAACCCGACCGGGAAGCAATAATTCCCGATTTTTTTGAAAGCATGGGGTAATAAAAATGAGATGGACATATACAATATATTTTACCCAAATGTACTATTTTATCAATAAAATGTAAAGTATAATATACATTTTGATTTTTTTTCTGATAGTATAAATATCCTCAATAGGGTTTTCATTAAATTTTAAGGTCATGATGCGGCCATAATTTTTCTTTGTCTTGATTATGAAGTAAATTTGCAATCCGTAAAATTACTACATATAACTCATAAAATTACAATATCTATTTTTCTCTTTCATAATTCAATTATTATAGCAAAATGCCATTTGACTTAGACCTCATTAAAAAAACTTATGCCGGTCTCCCCGGAAAAATCGAAACCGCCCGAACCTTATTGAACCGCCCGCTTACGCTTACTGAAAAGATACTGTATGCCCACCTTGACCAGCCTGCAAACCGTATTCTGGAGCGTGGAAAGGATTATGTGGATTTTCGACCGGACCGGGTAGCCATGCAGGATGCTACCGCTCAAATGGCGCTTTTGCAATTTATGACCTGCGGCCGTGATAAAGTTGCGGTTCCTTCTACCGTGCACTGCGATCACCTGATTCAGGCTAAGGCGGAAGCAGGAACAGATCTAAAGATTGCCGTAGATACCAATAAAGAGGTTTATGACTTCCTCGCCTCTGTTTCCGACCGCTATGGTATCGGTTTCTGGAAGGCCGGTGCGGGTATTATCCACCAGGTGGTATTGGAAAATTATGCTTTCCCCGGTGGGATGATGATTGGTACGGATTCCCACACGCCTAATGCCGGCGGCTTAGGAATGATTGCCATTGGCGTGGGCGGAGCGGATGCCTGCGACGTGATGGCCGGTCTGCCCTGGGAGCTGAAAATGCCCAAGCTGATAGGCATTCACCTGAAAGGTAAACTGAATGGCTGGGCTTCTCCGAAAGATATTATCTTATGGGTTTCCGGCAAGCTCACGGTAAAAGGTGGTACCGGCGCCGTGGTGGAATACTTCGGTGAAGGTGCGCGTAATATCAGCGCTACTGGTAAAGGTACGATTTGTAATATGGGTGCGGAGATTGGCGCTACAACCTCTACCTTCGGGTATGACGACAGCATGGAGCGCTATCTGCGTGCTACAAACCGTGCCGAGATTGCGGAGCTGGCTAATGGTATCCGGGAACACCTGACCGGCGATGCAGAGGTGTATGCCAACCCGGGACAATATTTTGACGAGGTTATCGAGCTGGATCTTTCTACGCTGGAGCCCTATCTGAACGGGCCTTTCACACCGGATCTGGCTACACCGATTTCTAAAATGAAGGATGCCGCCAAAGCCAACGAATGGCCTACCGACATTAAAGTGGGCCTGATTGGATCCTGCACCAACTCTTCTTACGAAGATATCAGCCGGGCGGCTAACCTGGCACAGCAGGCTATTGATAAAGGATTAAAAGCTAAATCGGAATATACGATTACGCCGGGTTCGGAACAGGTATTTTATACCATCAGGCGTGACGGATTTGTGGATGTTTTTGAAAAAATGGGTGGTACGGTATTTGCCAATGCCTGCGGTCCCTGTATCGGAATGTGGGCACGGGAAGGCGCCGAAAAGCGCGAGAAAAATACCATCGTGCATTCCTTTAACCGCAATTTTGCTGCACGTCAGGATGGTAATCCCAATACCTTTGCATTTGTGGGCAGCCCGGAATTGGTAACCGCAATGGCCATTGCCGGCGACCTGACCTTCAATCCGCTGACCGATACACTGATCAATATAGATGGCGAGCGGGTGAAGCTGGATCCCCCAACTGGCTTTGAACTGCCGCCAAGAGGTTTTGATGTGGACGATCCCGGTTACCAGGCTCCTGCCGATGATGATACAATGATAAAGGTAAAAGTAGCTCCGGACTCGCAGCGGTTGCAATTATTAGAGACTTTCCCGGCCTGGGAAGGCACCGATCTGAAAGGGCTGAAGCTGCTGATTAAGGCAAAAGGAAAATGCACTACGGACCATATCTCGATGGCTGGTCCCTGGTTGAAGTTCCGCGGGCATTTAGATAATATTTCCAACAATATGCTGATTGGCGCCACCAATTATTTCAATGAAAAAACCAATAGTGTAAAAAGCGCATTAACCGGTGAATACGGGGCGGTGCCCGACACGCAGCGCGCTTATAAAGCAGCAGGAGTCGGATCGGTTGTGGTTGGAGATGAAAACTATGGGGAAGGCAGCAGTCGGGAACATGCGGCTATGGAGCCGAGACATTTGGGTGTGCGTGTTGTGCTGGTAAAATCCTTTGCCCGCATTCATGAAACCAATCTGAAGAAACAGGGGATGCTGGGGGTCACTTTTACCGACAAGGAAGATTATAACAAGATACAGGAAGATGATACTATAGATATTCTGGGACTTACGGAATTTACTCCCGGCAAGCCCCTGACTGTGGTACTACACCATAAAGACGGCAGCGAAGAAAGTTTCCCGGTCAATCATACCTACAATCAGCAGCAGATTGAATGGTTCCGCGCAGGAAGCTGCCTCAATGTAATTCGTAAAGATTTTGGAGTAGCCTGAGCAGGCGCCGGAATAGTATAATTGCAGGATCTCCAAAGCCGGTAAAAGGGTTTTGGAGATTTCTGTATTTCAGCAAAGAAAGCCACGGAGATAAAGCAACAATGTATTCCTCTGCTTTAACACGTGTCTTCCTGTGTTAGCGTGCGCCCTCGCGTATAGCCAGTCCCGCCGTTGTTAGTGTTTTACCAACAACAAAACGGGAAATCATCACTTTTCGCAGGACAGTTATTCGTATTTACTTCCAGGTAATAGCAGAAAAATGTGTTTTGTGCTGATTTTTAAGTTTGTCAACTTTTAAAAGTGGGTAAACTTTGCCCAAGCTATATGAATTTAACAATACCAAACAATAATTCCCGATATACTGTATCACCCATCTGCAATTTCCGGTTATACGCACGCGGTTCTGTTACGGTATTGTCTATTCAGACGCATTAGCCGTTTATGATCTCTCCGCCATTGGGATGGAGAACTTGTCCGGAAATAAATGATGCGTTATTGCCGGCTAAAAATAGAAAACAGGGAGCGATTTCATTCGGCTCCGCCGCTCTTCCCATAGGCGTATCGCTGCCAAACGCTGTCACTTCTTTTTTCGTTAAAGAAGAGGATATTAATGGCGTCCACACCGGGCCGGGCGCCACTGCATTCACCCGGATGCCCTGCCGGATCAAATTGGAAGATAAGCTTCTGGTAAAAGACAATATAGCGCCTTTGCTGGCAGCATAATCCATCAGGTGGGGGCTGCCCCTATAGGCGGTCACCGATGTGGTGTTAATGATAGAAGCGTCCTTTTTGAGATAGGGCAAGGTGTATTTTGTCAGCCAGAAGCAGGAATAGAAATTTGTGGCAAAGGTTGTTTGCAGCTGCTTCGTAGTAATATTTTCCAGCGATTGCGCTTCCCAATGAACTGCGGCGTTGTTGATGAGAATATCTATCTTGCCGAATTTTTTTATTGTAATGTCTATTAAACGTTTGCAATTCCTTTCCTTGCTGAGATCTCCTTTTACCCGTATGCACTTTCTTCCTAAGGCCAGAATCTGCTTTTGCGTTTTCATGGCATCCTCCTGCTCATTCAGATACCCGATGACAATGTCGGAGCCTTCCTGCGCGAACAATAGAGCCGTAGCTTTGCCTATGCCGCTGTCCCCGCCCGATATGACCGTTACTTTGTCCTGAAGCTTCGGAAGTGCGGGAGCGCCTTTCGGATCGGAGTCGGGTGGAGGGGACATTTTGGATTCCAAGCCGGGCTTCGGCTGCGTTTGTGGTGGCCGTATCTTTCTTTTTTGAGAAGTCATAACTTTATTTTTTTGTGCTTTTATTTTTTTGTGCCTTCTTCTTAGGAGCAGCCGCTTTTTTCGTTATTGTTTTCTTTTCAGGCACTTTGGCGCCTGCTTCCCGCGCTTCGGATAAGCCAATAGCAATAGCTTGTTTCCGGTTTGTTACCGTATCACCGCTACTGCTTTTTAATTTTCCTTCTTTCATTTCATGAATCGCCCTGGCTACTTTTTCGCCGGCTTTTTTACTATACTTTGCCATAAGTAATCAATTTTTTGCATAAATCATATTAATTGCTTTTGTTTAATGGAAATACGAGGTTACTGTTTCGGTTTGAATAAAGTATAGATCCGGCTTTTATCAGTACCGAAAATGTATCTTATTTCAATAAAAAAAGGGCTCTTGTAGTATAGGAGCCCTTTTTGAATTCCTTATTCTCATCGGAATAATGGAGCAGACATCTGCCTGCTGTTTAATAGATTTTTATAGCGTTTTTTAGCGCCCTATTTTATTGTTGTGGCCGCTTGTTGCTTGATTTGCTGAGCGGTTTGCTGAGCCTGCTGGATGTGCTGAGTGTATTCCTGCTCATTTTGATTGCGTAAAGCACTTGCAGCCTGTGTATAATGTTTGGCGACTTCTTCTAATTGCTGAATCCTTTTTTGTTGGTTCTGCTGATTTTGTTGATTTTCCATAACGCACATTTTTAATGATTAAAAAATTAATTAGCAGGACTAAGGTACACCCATGCAAAAGCCATCGTATCACAACGAAATTGAAAAAAAACATAAGGCAGGAAAAGGTATTGGTAAGAGACTAATTCAATACAGACAATACATGGAAATTATAGCCTGTAAAGTCAACTTTATATTTTCTCTATAATTACCTTAGGACAGAAAACCTCTGCTACCATTGGTGTTTTCACCATAGCAAAACGGGAACCCTATACTAAAATACACCGAAAGTGACAGGATATTTATCCCGCAGATTCCCCTGGTTTGCGCAGATGAAAAAGTCCACATCTTTGTACTCTTGGTATTCTTAGTGCTCTTTGTGTGAAATAATCCATTGACAGAAACATAGCGCATGCTTATATGCTATGAAGCACAAAAAGCACATTGCTGGTTGACAATGTGCTTCTATTAAGTATTCGGTATTTCGATTGGATTCCCGTCCTTAGGCCAGCGTGATGCTGCTGTCTAAATATACATCCTGGATAGTATTCAGTAGCTCTATACCTTCTTTCATCGGCTTCTGGAAGGCTTTACGGCCGCTGATAAGTCCCATGCCGCCCGCACGTTTGTTGACAACGGCAGTGGTTACGGCTTCCGACAGATCAGAAGCGCCTTTGGATTCGCCGCCGGAATTGATCAGCCCGGCGCGCCCCATATAGCAGTTGGCTACCTGGTAACGACACAGATCGATCGGATTTTCAGTAGTCAGCTTATCATACACTAATTTGCTGGTCTTGCCAAAGCCGATGGCATTGTACCCGCCGTTGTTGGTCGGAAGTTTTTGTTTGATAATATCCGCCTGAATCGTAACGCCCAGGTGGTTAGCCTGACCGGTAAGGTCGGCAGACGCGTGATAATCTATACCTTCTTTCTTGAAAGAACCATTGCGTAGATAGCACCATAAAACGGTAGCCATACCCAGTTCATGAGCATACTCAAATGCTTTTGCCACTTCGATGATCTGGTGGTGGCTTTCTTCAGAGCCGAAATAAATCGTTGCGCCTACCGCCGTTGCGCCCATGTTCCAGGCATCTTTAATGGTGCCAAACATGATTTGGTCGAAACGGTTAGGGTAGGAAATAAATTCGTTATGATTAATTTTTACGATAAAAGGAATCTTATGAGCATACCTGCGGGCTACTGAACCTAATACGCCATAAGTGGAAGCTACGGCATTGCATCCGCCTTCCATCGCCAGTTTGATAATATTTTCCGGATCGAAATACAAAGGATTGGGGGCAAATGAAGCTCCGGCGCTATGTTCAATACCCTGGTCAACCGGGAGGATGGATACATAACCCGTATTGCCCAGACGACCGTTACCCAGCAGAGACTGGATACTGCGCAATGTAGGAATATTTCGGTTAGACATGGCCCATACCTGATCTACATGATCTGCGGAAGGCGCATGCAGGGAAGACGTCGGAATGGTTTCACATTTGTGATTTAACAGGCTTTCGGCATCAGCGCCCAATAATTCAACAATCTTGTTGTTGCTCATAGCTAATGAAGATTCTTTTTATGGTTAAGAAAATTGTTTGCAAAGGTAAGCTTTAAATTAATATGGTAATTGGTTGCAATTAGTAATTATTTTTGTTGCGTAACTATTTATATTATTATGTCGTCGATTCCGCCAATAGAATTAAAATCACTGGAAGATCAGGCCGTTTTTCAGGAAGGGAAACGCAGAGAATTACTGACTCGTTTGGCGGACCATGCGCCATTTTATAAAAAGTTATTTTCGGATCTGCAATTGGGTCCGCGTCAGCCCGATGTCCTTGACTACTGGAATCATATCCCTACCACCACTAAGGAAGATTTACAGGATCACAACTTCGATTTCTTATGCATCCCTCCGCAGCAGGTTGCGGAATATACAGCAACTTCCGGAACCTTAGGTCGTCCGGTGACCATTGCACTTTCCGAAAACGATTTGCATCGGCTTGCCTATAACGAGTACCTTTCCTTCAGCAGTATGGGGGCAGCGCCAGGGCATGTTTTCCAACTGATGCTGACACTTGACCGGCAGTTTATGGCCGGAATGGCTTATTATTCCGGGCTTCGCAAACTGGGTGCTGCGGCTATCCGTACCGGTGCCGGGCTGCCTCAGATGCAATGGGAAGTGATGCACAGGCTGCATCCCGATGGCCTGGTGGCCGTGCCGGGTTTCCTGCTGAAGATGATCGGTTATGCACGGGAGCATCATATTGATCTGGCTCAAACATCCGTGAAGAAAGCTTTGGTGATTGGAGAAAGTATCCGTGACGAAAATCTGGAACCGGGTATCCTTGCCCGGCAAATCACTGCGGAATGGGATATTGAGCTTTACGGCACTTATGCTTCTACAGAAATGCAGACCGGCTTCACAGAATGTAGCGCCGGCAGGGGAGGGCATCATCACCCTGAACTGATCTATGTAGAGTTGCTGGATGATGAGGGGTATCCTGTGGCACCCGGTGCAGCAGGTGAAGTGGTTATTTCCACATTCGGTGTTGAAGCCATGCCCTTATTGCGTTACCGTACAGGTGATATTTGCAGGGCTTATTATGAACCTTGCACCTGCGGCAGGAAATCCCTGCGGCTGGGGTCGGTATTGGGTCGTAAAAAACAAATGATCAAATACAAAGGAACGACCTTGTACCCTCCTGCCGTTTTCGATTTGTTGAACGAAACCCGCATTATTGAGGAATACGTGGTCGAGGTAAATTCGGATGAGGTCGGGCAGGATGTGATTTTATTGCATCTCAGTACTGTGGCATCATCTGAGGACTGTTTGCGCATACTATATCCGATATTGCAATCGAGGTTAAGGGTTGTGCCGGAAATTCGTTTTCATGATGCTGCCCAAATTCACAGGATGCAGTTTCCCGGCGCAGGCCGCAAACCGCTTCGTTTTATAGATAACAGGAAAAAAACCGAATAGATCAGGGTGTTGATCCCTCCTGCAAAATTTTCTGGTATTGCGGGGTATTAATGATTTCCGAAGCACGTTTCAATAAGGTGTCATTTTCATTTAATACCCGGTAATAATCTCCCGGTTCAAAAAGCATTCTCGCCAGCATGGCTTTTATTCTGTTTTTCAAAAAAGCCAGTGCAGCAGGATTTTTCCATAAGGCTTTGGTGTATGCAGCATTTTCCAATACAAATCCACGACGGAGCTCTTCCATCATCCCCGGAGACAGGTGGAACTCCCGGTCAAAATCATCAAAATTTCGGTATTGCTGCAACCTCTCTCTTTGGTTATTGAAATAGTTGTAAACATAATTATCCAGTACTGGCGTGGATCCCATAAATTCCAGTGCGTGCGAGTAATAGAGCGGATCTATTGGTACTTCAATGTCCGGTGTGATGCCTCCGCCCCCGTATAGCTTACGACGGTTTCCCAGGGAATAATACACCATTGTATCAGCCGGAGCGTTGGTTATGTCCGTTTTTGTGGTATCGTACAGTCGTCTGAAATAATCGTATTCATAAGCGTCGCGCCCCTGAGTATAGGAGCGCTGGATGGAACGTCCGGATGGCGTATAGTAGCGGGCGGTAGTAAGCCGGAGCGCCGAGCCGTCGCTTAGTTCAAATTGCTGTTGTACTAAGCCTTTCCCGAAGCTTTGCCGCCCCATGATTACGCCGCGATCCCAGTCCTGCATGGCGCCGGCTATGATTTCGCTGGCCGAGGCGGAACCTTCATCAATCAGTACGACTAATCGGCTGCTTTCCATAGCTCCGGGACGATTTGCATCATATAGCTCTTTTGCTGATCTCCGGCCCTGAGTGAAGGTAACCATTTTGTTATCCCCGAGAAATTCATCGGCAATGGCTACGGCAGCATCCATATATCCTCCCGGATTCTGGCGCAGGTCAAGCACCATTTGCTGCATCCCGGCCTTTTTCAGTATGCCGGCCGCTTTTCTAAATTCATCGTAAGTGGTTGCGCTGAAGCGGTTAATTTTCACATAGCCGGTAGTAGTGTCCAGCATATAAGCGGCGTCAACGCTGTACAGGGAGATAACATCCCGGACAATATTTACGGAAAGCAGCTTCCCGCTATGCCCGCGTTGCAGGCTGAGTTTCACCATGCTTTTTTCCGTGCCCCGCAGCTTTTTGATCAGGGCGTCAGTGGAGATCTTTACTCCCGAAACCAGACTGTCATTGACTTTGATGATCTTATCTCCTGCCTTTATACCGGCCTTTTCCGATGGGCCGTTACGGATGACCGATATGACCTGGATGGTATCGTTTAAGCTGTAAAATTCGATTCCGATTCCCCGGAAACTGCCTTCCAGGCTCTCATTGATCAGGGCTAAATCCTTTGCAGGAATATACAGAGTGTGGGGGTCAAGGTGCTTCAGGATACCGCTGACTGCATCCTGATAGAGAGAGTCGCTGTTAATGGAATCAACGTATTGATTGTTGATGAGCGAGATGATTTCCCGTAAAGGATCATTGCGCTCCACCATGACCTGGAATACACCGCTTTTGCTGTTGCGATTGCTTAAAAAGTATCCCAGCAGGATTCCGGTTGCCATTGCTGCAAAGAAAATAAAAGGAGCCCACACATTCCGGCGTCTGTGGGAGTGGTCAGTCATATAGCGGGGGAAAGATTGAAATTTTTGCAAAATTAGGGTAATTCCCCTGTAGAAAATAATAAATTATCAGGCGATATGCTGAAAGGCGCGTTATTTTTGGACAATAAAATGTGGTATAATGATTTTAATGCGTAATGTCATTAATAACAGGTTGATAAATTTCGTTTTGCAGAACCTGTGATGGATATGGAAGAAGGGTACATCTTTGTCTTCTTTGTCCCCTTTTGTGTGAAACTATCTTCCTGACCCGAATGATATTTTCACCAACAGTAAAACGGGAAATCAATACTTTTCGCTGTGCCGTTACAGGTATTTTTTTCAGCAGGAGAGCAATGATTTTTTCCGTAGATTTTCTCAGATAAAAAAGTCTGGAGCATAACTTGATATAAATAAGATTCAAAAAAACAAAAGCTGCCCGCGAAGGCAACTTCTGTTTATTATTTAAAAAAAATCAGGGTAATTAATCCATAAATTACTGTCTGATCAGTATCTTGTTGGCACCGATTAAGCGGTCGTTTTCTTTAAGATTAAGATAGTAAAGACCATTGGGCTGATTAATTTGTATTGTAGCCTGACCATTTTCGGGCTTGCATGTTCCGTTTTGTACTTTTCTTCCAAAGGCATCCACTATTTCAAAGCTATACGTTTTGCCGGATACATAAGAGCACTCAATCGTGAGTGTTCCGTTTGTTGCAGGATTGGGGAAAATATTCAGCGCAGATAAGGCTTCCACATTATTTATGCCGGATGGAGCATCGGGTATATGTGCCGCATGCACATACGCAGATGATACTGTGCCGTAAGTACTGTCGGTATAATAAACGGTAAGTAATGGCGTAACCTCACCTGCCCTATAATAATTAATATAATAAAGGTTGGACATTTGTCCTTGTGTTAAGCCAAAAGCGCTTACGAGCGACTCAGGTGCAAGTGTGCCAAACATAAAAAAGCTGTCTTGTTGTGCATAAGCAACTTTAACAGCCAGCACATCCATATTGTCCGAGATTTGACCGGCTAAATTTTCTACACGCATTTTGCCCCAGCCTACAACGGAATCTGTATAAACAGAATGCGCACTTTTTACGCAGGGCGCATTTTCTAATGCATACATTGCGACGCTAAGTTCAAAATGGAGATCCCAGTTGAAATCTGATCCAAAAGTTGAACCTGCTGTTGCAGGAAACATTAAGTAATTTCTAGGCGAAGATAAGATAACATCCTGCTCGTTGAAGATTAAGCTGTCATTCGCTCCGCCGGTAAGCATTGCCAGGCTGATGGGTTGTCGGTCAACGGAATGTCCAAAATTTTGTATGCCATCCGC
This sequence comes from uncultured Taibaiella sp., assembly GCA_964622775.1. GTDB lineage: Bacteria > Bacteroidota > Bacteroidia > Chitinophagales > Chitinophagaceae > CAZUSO01. The sequence continues at coordinate 21,961 of CAZUSO010000047.1, forward strand.
AGTGATTGCATTCATTTCGGTTGATTGGTAGGATAGTAATTCACTAAAACTATATCCGCTTAGTACCGAATAGGTGGCTTCGGGATAGGTGCTGTTTCCGGAAACGGGTGTTCTTGTAAAAGGATCGGCAGTTCCGTAAGTAGCGCCGCTTAAGTCCCATGTACCATTGTTAACAGGCGTAACATTCATAGAAGCTACAGTGCGGGTCGTATCATCAGCAGGCGACCACGAAGCGAAAGAGGCTTGAGTTAAAGAGATCTGCGCCTGCACAGCAGTAGCGGAAAAAAATGAAATGCTAAGCATCATTACTTTGGCAAATGAAGGTGTGTTGTAAAAGGTTTGTTTCATAATGTGTTTTTTAAAAATTTCAGTAAAAGTAATATGCATTTTTAATAAATAAAAAACAGCTTTGTTAACCATAAGTTATGCAATAGTGCTTTGAATAATCTATACTTACTATTACCCATATTGTTTTATCATAAGGAATGGGATATTTTTGAGAATTAATAAATAATATCAATTGAGCTTACAAACCGTTCATATGTAGTTCTGGATTATATACCCTCTGCTGTTCTGACTTTGTTAGTGTTTTCAATAACAAGAATGCAAAACTTATTCCGATAATTCATCGAAACGGATTGCAAATTCTGGTTTATCGTATTTACAGGATAACATTTCGAACAGCAATATTTTTCCCGCAGATTACGGAGATTTTCGCAGATAACAAATGCATTAATGGAAGCATAGGATAGAGCACGGGTGGCGGTACACCGGCTGCTCCGGCAATAGAGCAATACAACGGACATAAAGAATATAGCTTTGTTTTCTTAGTTCCCTTTGTGTGAAATACACAACACTATCCTCTCAAGTTTGACACGTTTTTTTGTTTTTATGGGCTGCAATGCTTGATTTTACT
>CAZUSO010000048.1:0-22596 GCA_964622775.1 uncultured Taibaiella sp.
TTCCCATCCTCCCGATTGGGAGATTCCTCCATGCGAAAATCCTAACCGGATTAAGTGTAATCCGGGATTTTCTTTTCGGATGACAAAAAACCTTACACCACATGCAACATTTGGGATACTCTCTTTCCATTTGTCGATGGCCATCCGGAATCTAAGGGTAACGTGCTTCAACAAACCTCTGGTCATTCACATTGTTTCGCATATCTTTATTTCATTTGGATTTCCTGGTTATTTGTATATTTTTGAACCTTTAACTAAAATCTGTTGATTATGAAAAAGGTTTTGAAAATTCTGGGCATACTCTTCCTTGTTATCATTCTATATCCCTTAATCGGAGGCTTGTTCATTGCAAAGGATTATCATTTTGAAAGAAGCATTATCATTAATGCACCCAAAGAGGTGGTATGGAAGAATGTCAGCAGCTTTTCCAACTTCTTAAAATGGAATCCTTTTTCGATACATGACCCGAATATGATTAATACGATAGAAGGTAATGACGGTACGGTCGGCGCCGTTTATCGCTGGAAAGGTAATAAGGAAGTCGGCAGCGGCTCCCAGACTTATACGGCGCTGAATCCTTATTCGCATGTGGGTATTGACCTGCTGTTTTTAGAGCCTTATGAAAGTAAAGCTACGGCGTTTATCAATATCGCTCCCGAAGATGCCGCTCAAAAGGTCACCTGGGGATTCGACAGCGAAACCCCTTATCCGATGAATGCCATTATGCCTTTCATCAATATGGATAAGATGATGGACGGAGACTTTACCCTCGGGCTGCAAAACCTGAAACAACTCTGTGAGGCCGGAATGCCGGTAGCGCCCTGATTATTATCTTAGCCCTGTCAAAATAAAATACCCCATAGCTTCTTCTAAAAAGTAAATTTCCGGTATGACGCCACATCAAACGACACAAAAAGGACATCCCAAAGGATTGCCTTATTTATTTTTTACAGAGATGTGGGAACGATTCGGCTACTACCTGATGCTGGGCATTTTCGTGCTTTACATGATTGATGTCGATACAGGTGGCCTGGCATTTCCGGACGTGAATGCGTATGATATTTTTGGAACCTTTATTGCCTTTACTTATCTTACGCCGTTCTTAGGCGGGTTTCTTGCGGATCGTAAGCTGGGATATGTCAATGCCGTTTATTTAGGAGGAAGTTTAATGGGGCTGGGCTATCTGGCGCTGGCATTGCCGGGGGAGCTGTTTTTTTATACCGCCATTGCTTTGATTGTAATCGGTAATGGATTTTTTAAGCCCAGCATATCAACCCTGCTCGGTAACCTGTATTCCGAAGATGCTTATAAAGCCCGGAAAGATGCGGGGTACAGTATCTTTTATATGGGCATCAATATCGGTGCCTTTGTCTGCAATATTATTGCCGCCTTTATGCGCAATAAGTTCAGTTGGGGCGCGGCATTCGCCACTGCGGGAATTGGCATGTTCGTCGGGTTGATCGTATTTACCATCGGGCTGAAACACTACCGTCATGTCAATGTGCTCAAACCGGCGGAAAAGGGTGATATGAGTATTGCACGGGTCATTAACATCGTTTTTTTACCGGCAATTATCGCAGGTTTTCTGGGCTGGATTATTCCGGGAAATCTTTTGGGCAGTGACAGTACGGATGCTTTTATATTCGCCTGCATTCCCGTTATTATCTTTTTCGGTTCGCTTTATACCCGTGCCAATGCCGGTGATAAGCGGCCGATTGGCGCTTTACTGGCCATTTTCGCCGTGAGCGTGATGTTTTGGGCCGTATTCAAGCAGAACGGTACTGCACTAACTAATTGGGCAAAATTTTACACCGACCGGCAACTTCCGGAAAGCGTGGAAAAACCGCTCAACAAAATGTACCTGGCAGAAGAATTGTCGTCTGCGGAAGGTATGGTGAGCCAATATGACGACCAGTTTCGTGCGGTGAAAGATGAACATGGCGATGCCGTAAAAGCGACGGGCCGGGATGTGTATTTTAAAAATATCAAGCCCGCAAAAGTTCCGGATGACGGGTCGAATATATACCTCGTAAACACCGAGCTGTTCCAGTCGGTTAATCCGGGTTGGGTCATCTTGCTGACTCCGTTAGTGGTGGCGTTTTTTGCCTTTATGCGAAGGCGTGGTAAAGAGCCGGGTACCCCGGCTAAAATCGTATGGGGGCTTTTCATTTCTGCACTATCCACCTTAGTGATGGTAGCGGCGGTTTATATAGGGAGTAATGGAGCGGTAAAGGTATCCCCGTTCTGGCTGATTGCCTGTTATGGTGTGATTACGGTAGGCGAATTGTTCCTAAGTCCTATGGGTCTTTCGCTGGTTTCCAAGCTAAGCCCGCCGCGGCTGACCGCTTTGATGATGGGCGGCTTCTTTTTGTCAACTGCCATCGGTAATAAATTGTCGGGTGTACTGGCCACACTCTGGTATGATTATCCCAACAAGGCACATTTCTTCTTGGTGAACTGCGGCCTGTTGCTGGTGTCCGCTTTGTTAGCCTGGTCTATCTTGAAATGGCTGAACCGGGCCATGCGGGAAAAAGGCCTGCAATAATTATCGGCTACCGGCTGATGATTTTCGGGGGAGAAAACGGGGGAATTAGCAGCGTGTGCTTTGCAGATTTATTAAAATAACTATCTTGTACAGATTTTTATTTTCATTTTCATAAAATTATTTACCAGGTATGTCTTCATCAGATACCCAAAACTTTTTTAAGAGCAAAGTACTTGGCCACCCTTCGGGACTCTTTGTATTATTTTTTACGGAAATGTGGGAGCGTTTCTCTTTTTATGGAATGCGGGTATTGCTGATTAATTTTTTGACTATGGCCATTGTGGGCAGTAACCCGGGCTGGGGCTGGTCCAGTGAAAATGCGGGTGCCCTGTTTGGTACCTATGCCGGCCTGTTGTACATAACGCCCATAGTGGGCGGGATTATAGCGGATAAGCTTACCGGCTATCGCTGGGCGGTCGTTATAGGAGCGCTGATCATGACGATGGGCCATATTGCCATGGCCTTTGAAACCGAATTTTCACTTTATTCCGGCCTGATTTTATTGGTCATAGGTACCGGCTTCTTCAAGCCTAATATTACGTCTATCATTTCGGAAATGTATAAAGACCTTCCCGAAAAGAAAGACGGAGCCTATACCATATTTTACATGGGCGTGAACGCAGGGGCTTTCTTTGGCATGATGCTTTGCGGCTATTTGGCCGAAAGAATTGGCTGGAGCTGGGGCTTCGGGCTGGCAGGAATATTCATGCTGCTGGGCAGCCTGCAGTTTTGGCTGGCTAAGCCTTTGTTCGGTAAAATAGGCGACCGCCCGGTAAAGGAATCTAAACAGGAAAAAGCGGACAAGGTGCTGGATTACAAACCCAACCGTTTTACGCTTATAGACAAAGTGCTGATTGTAATAACCGCCGTTATCGGCTTATTGTATTTGCTGAATGATCCTATTTCCAAGATCGGCAATATCAATTTATTGCCCCGGGAATTTTTGCTCAATCCCGAGTGGCTTTCGGGTTCTTCCGTGATTATTATCCTGGGATTATTGTTGTTCCTTATTCTGACTATCTCCAGGATTGTGCGTTACGACCGCATCATTCGGGATCGCATGATCGTGGTGATTATATTCGTATTCTTTACTGTATTCTTTGTATTGTCTTTTGAGCAGGGCGCCACCTCTTTAGTATTGTTTGCCCGTGACTTTACCGACAGGACTTTAGAGGGTGGTGCTGCCGTTACATTCAATATTATCAATACGCTGTTGACCGTTATTCCGCTTTGTATTATTACCTGGGTGCTGGTAAAGTTATTTAAGGAAACCCATCATAAAATTTTAGCTTCTAATACGGTACTGGGGTTGGCATTTGCCGGCGTTTGGGGGTTGGTATTATGGATGTTGTTCCGGGAGTTTAACCAGGAAAATACGGAGATTACCGTGTCCTGGTTCAGCATTCTGAATTCCTTTTTCATTATAGCATTTGCATCTTTTGTTTCCAAGGTATGGGAAAGTAAATTTAATCCCCCGGCAGCCATTAAGTTTGGCATAGGACTGATTATTACCGCTATTGGTTTTGGTTTGCTGGCCTACGGCTCGCGTATTATCCCTCAGGGCGCCCTGCCCGGAAGCATCCGCGTAAGCATGATATGGCTAATCCTGGCTTACTTATTTCATACTTTGGGCGAGCTGTGCATCCAGCCGGTAGGGCTGAGCTATGTCAGCAAGCTGGTACCCGGCCGCATGATTGCTTTCATGTTTGGTATGTGGTATCTGGCTATAGCCATCGGCAATAAGCTGGCAGGAACATTAGGCGGAGAGATAGAAAAAATTACGGCACAATACAACATGCCTACTTTCTTTTTAATCTTTACTATTGTTCCGGCAGCGGCAGGCGTACTGATTATGTGTCTTAATCCCGTTATTAAACGCATCATGCACGGCGTGAAATAAAATTGCCGGAAGCCTTAGGATTTTAGCAAGCCTTAATTATATTTGACCTTTATTATTTAAGCATAATTCTTATGAGTCAGCAACAGCCTACCCTTGACGAAATTCAAAATTTCCAGGGAAAATATCCCAAACAATTATGGTACCTCTTTTTAGTTGAGATGTGGGAACGTTTTACTTTCTACGGAATGAGAGCTTTATTAGCACTTTATATTTCTCACTTAGCCTTATCTGGAATTAATTATCAGCCTATGTCTCAGGCGGAAATTGAGATTAAGAAGCAGGAATTTTTAACTCAGAATAAAGAAGAGTTAAATGAATCCCACCCAAGATATTATATTGAAACTTCACAACCAAAGTTTCAGAATGAGGCAGAGAGTAGATCCAATAAACAATATGGATTGATTCAAGCTTTTATTTATGCAATGGCATTCGTAGGGGGAATGTTTGCAGATAAAATATTTGGTTTTAGAAAATCCGTGTTTTGGGGTGGTATTTTAATGGCAATTGGGACCTTTATGATGGCTATTCCTGGCGCATTTACATTCTATTTGGGAGTTAGCATTTTGATAGTTGGAAATGGGTTCTTTAAACCGAATATTTCTACAATGGTGGGGCAATTATATAAGAAAGATGACCCTAGGAGAGATGCTGGATTTTCACTTTTCTATTCCGGAATTAATATTGGCGCATTGCTAAGTGGTTTGACTATTGCATATATTGGAACTTCTATTAGTTGGTCATTAGGCTTTGCTACGGCTGGTATCTGTATGCTTTGTGGATTAGGTCTATTTGTTTTTACTCAGAAAAAATTAGGACCAATCGGTCTGCCATCCAATCCGGATAAACTTAAAGAGAAGGTAGGTGGAATAACTAAGAATTCATGGGTATTCATATTATCCATTTTGTTTATTCCCTTTTTCTTTGCTTTAGTATATTTCCCTATAGACATTGATTTTGCTTGGTTATTCGGTGGTGAACCAGGAACAGATTATGTCGTACAGTTTAGCGACTTGTTTATGATTTCAATTGGTATAATGATACTTATTTACCTCATATATCTTATGGCTAAAGTTTCTGCAGAAGAAAAAGGAAAATTTGTAGTAGCTGTAATATTGATTATTTTTTCTGCCTTATTCTGGTCATTTTTTGAGCAGGGTGGTGGGTCACTTAACTTTTTTGCAGTTGGTAATGTAAATAATAAGGGTCTTAATATGACTCAGGTCAACAACTCAATAAATGCACTTTGGGTTGTAGTATTTGCACCCTTAATCGGAATGGCATGGATTGCATTAAGTAAAAGAAAAGCTGAACCCAATACGGTCGTAAAATTTGGAATGGGTTTTATATTCTTGGGGTTAGGTTTCTTGGTCTTCTTTGCAAGTAAATTTTTTGCTACTGGAAATGGATTGACTCCCCTTTCCATGTTTATTGGAGCTTATCTTGTTCTTACTATTGGTGAATTATGTTTATCCCCAATCGGATTATCAATGATTACAAGGCTAACCCCAGTAAGACTTCATGGAATGATGATGGGTACATGGTTTTTAGCCTCTGCTTATGGTCAATATGGAGCTGGATTAATTGGCTCAGCTTTAGCAAAGGTAGATTCAAATATCGCCAATCCTACAAATTGGGATAAACTAGAGCAATATACAAGTGGATATAAAACAATTGGAATTATTGCCATTTCTGCCGGTGTAGTATTAATTATTATTTCTCCCATTTTAAGGAAATTGATGGTTAATGTAAAATAGCCTTTCCTAACATATAGACGGTGTTTGTAGATCCATTTATATTTCCTGCAAACACCGTTTTCTTTTTTGGGGAATACCAATAAAAATATTCTTATTTCCAATTGCCCGTACAAAATATAACGATAGATTTATAGCTGTTGAGTAATGGTATTTGTATCTTTGAGATTATATTCAACAAGTTTAGGTTCTCTTTCCCAAGAGATAATAATTGCGAAATCATGCCATTTCAGGAAAAGATACAAACAATGCAATAGGGGGGGCTCCTATGAAATTACGATTCAACAATATCATCTTTATCTTACTTGCAACCATCATTGCAATATTTCCTGCGCTGTACAATAATTTCCCTTTGGTAACGCCTGACAGCGGTGCTTATGTGCATAATGGCGTGAGACTGTCTTTACCGATAGACCGGCCGGTTACTTACAGCATTTTCATTGTTCTGACAAGTTGGGGCGTTTCATTGTGGAATGTAGTTGCGGCACAGGGCTTATTGTTTGCTTTGTTGGTACAGCGGTTGTGTGTAAAAATATTAAAAGTGAAAGCTACAAGCCCGGTAGTTTTGGCTATAACGGCAATTGTTTCTTTCGGTACACAGGCCGCCTGGTTCACTTCTCAACTAATGCCTGATGCTTTTACCGGTTTGCTGCTGATTACTATTCTTTTGTTTTTCATTGAAGATAAAAGCAGCTCAAAAGCAAATGCAGTTTTAATGCTGTTGATTACAGCATTCATGCTTTTACATTACTCGCATATTTTGATTTGTATTTTGCTCGCTGTGGCATTGTTTATTTATCGTCGCGTAAAAAATACCCGGCTGAATTTTTCAAAAATCAAAACACTTGGCATTATTGCCTTAGCTTGTTACGGCGCGATTTCCACAGTAAATTTAATTGCCGGGAAAGGTTTTACATTAAGCCCTGCTTCGCATATTTTTATGATGAGCCGAATGGCGGAAAACGGCATTTTGGATAATTATCTAACCGATAAATGTCCGACTCAACATTTTGAACTTTGTGACTATCAGGGTAAGACCGGCGACCGGCAATGGGAATTTATGTGGATGGGTGATTATCCGCACATTAAAAAGGGTTGGTTGGATAAAGACGTACAACGGGAATACAACAGCATTATTTTTGGCACGCTTACCTCGCCGAAATATCTGGCTCTGCACGCTATAAAAGCCACAGATGCCACATGCAGGCAATTAACGCAACTCTATGTTGGAGACGGATTGTCGTCGCAGTTAGAAGGCAGCAGCCCTTATGAAACGATTAGTGAATTGTTTTATCATCAGTTGAAAGAATATCGCTCCTCGTTACAGGCAACCAGTCAACTGCCGGTAAGGATGTTTAATGTCGTCATCTTTGTTTCATGCAGCATTATCTTTTTGGTGTTTTTATTTTTTGCAGGCAAATACAAAGGTGATTTTTCTGACAAAGCAACTATTGATTGGCAAACAATATTCGTAGTCCTGATTTTGTTTATCCTGATTAATGCTTTTGTAACGGCGAATTTTTCAACGGTTATTGCGCGATTGCAGGCACGAGCATTTTGGGTATTGCCTTTCGTTTGTTTGCTGTATTGCCTGCAATACCTCTTACCATCATGTAATGACAGCCCGGTAAATGCCCTGTCGTCACGAGTTGGCAAATAAGCTACGGGGATCGCTCCATGCGAAAATTCTGATCAAATTACGAAGTAAATTGAAATTTCTTTGGTTGCGACGCCTACGGGGAATGACGACAAAAGGTGCGACAATTTGGGATGCACCGTTCCTGAACGCTGAACGTTCCGTCATTATCGGAACATTACGTTGCATCCTTTGTATTCGTTGTTCCCTTTGCGTGGAACATTCAAACGGCGCAAACGTGACGATTAATGCTGGAGATGTTTTTACGCATGCTTCGAGGGGCTGGCATGACAACGCCTTTAATCTTTCATTTTACAAAAGGTGACCCAACTCAAGCCTCATCACTCAAAACTATGTTTACCCCGGCTGAAGTGCCGATTCTTCCGGCGCCCGCCTCAATCAATTCCCTGGCGAATGCTAAAGTGCGAATGCCACCGGATGCTTTGATATGAATGGTTTCGGGTAGATGTTTACGGAGGAGGCTTACGGCTTTGACGGTAGCACCTTCAGGAGCATAGCCGGTTGATGTTTTTACAAAATCCACCTTTCGTTTTGCATATAGTGCGCAACATTTTATCAGCGCTTCATCGGATAATAAACCGGTTTCCAGAATCACTTTGATAACTTTGTCATATAATCGTACCGGCTGAAGGCAGGCTGCCATTTCCTGACTTAGATATTCCCAGTCGCCGTTTTTTAGCGTGCACAGGTTATGCACCATATCCAATTCGTCCACACCGTCGGCTATCGCTTTTTTTATGGATGCAATCTTGGAAGCCGTGGAGGAATACCCAAAGGGAAATCCAATAACGGTAGTAATCTTCACAGTTGTGGATTCCAGACTTGCCTTTGCGAGCGAAACATAATGCGGCGGCACACAAACGGCTGCAAACTGATATTGAACGGCTTCCGCACATAATCTTTGCACATCAGCCGCTGTTGTTACAGGGCTCAGTATCGTGTGGTCTATATATGATGCGATGTTCATTCACTTAAAGTGTTTCGACAAAAATAATATGGGTTGATAATGCCGGAACCAATCAGGCAGATGCCGCAATAACATCAATAGCTGCTGCCAGGCGCTCATCCTTCTCGGTAACAATATCTCCCGCGTCATGAGTGCTGAGCGAAATTTGAACGGTATTCCAGGTATTGCTCCAGGTTGGATGATGGTTCATCTTTTCGGCTACTAAGGCAACCCGAACCATGAAGGCAAAAGCTTCGGAGAAATCCTTAAACTCAAATTGCTTTTGTAATGAATTGTTTTGTTTGTTCCACATAACGATATTTTTTGTTATCCAAAGTATGATAAATTAAATCTCCGGTTTCATTAATTCAGATATAAATACGCTGCCCATTGCGAAGCGATACCAACTATATAGCCCAGCCATATTTCCAGACCAATATGTGCGCCCAGTTTCATTCTTGCCGTGCCTGTCAGTCCGGCTGCTAATAATATGGCTGTAAAAGGAATGATCAGGTTGTTCTGAGCAGGCAGCAACATCAGTAGCCCAATGCCGATAGCGCCTCCTGCTGCTGCGGTATGCATACTGATTTTGAAGAAAATATTCACCATAAACACGGCAATGATTCCCCAAAAGCAACCCAGGCATAAATTGCACATCAGCATAGGAGCCTGAATGCTTTTGAAAACCTGATAAGTCCAGAAGTAGAAAACCATAATGCCGATCAACGGAATAATACGGTCTTTAGGATCTTCCATCCTGATGCTTTTTATAAAGCCTAACTCGCGTAACAGGAAGGTGAACACAAGCGGGAATAAGATGGTGTTTAAAAAAATAACGCCCAGCCAGAAAGGTGTCGTATTGTTGATGGAAATAAAATCCGGTTTATAAAAATAATAAATCAATAAAGTCATTGCAGCCGGCATAAATACCGGATGAAAGACATAGGAAACAATATGATAAAATACGCCTCCGGCCTGATGCTCAGTGGGAGAAGGTCTGTCCTGCGCTTCCCGGGTGTTGATATCCATACTCAGATGCATTTGGGTGGTAGTGTTAATCGTATTTGTCTGTTATATCAAATTTTTTATTTGATTATCGGCGCTTGCGCTATTTTACCTTTTACTTTTGATTTCACTGTAGGTTAATAGCAGTTCGTTTGCGAAAATTCCCGGCTAATCCGTTGTGCCCATTCTGCCTGCGCCTTAGTCAGGGTGCCGTGCCGGGTTTCCAGATCATACTGATTCTGTAAGGAATCTCGTATTTGCATATAGTGTTGTTGAAGGTCTTTCAATTGTTGCTTAAAATGCGTCTTTGTAAATGTTGTGCCCCTGATGGCCTCCATCAGCCGGCATGCCACATAGGCGCTGATGTCAAAGTGCAATTGTTCATGAGCAAGCACATGTTCATAACGGCCTTCCTTTTTCATCCAGGAGGCGTTGCAATCCATAAACACGCTCACTGTTATTTGCGCCATGAAAATATCCTCGTTATAATTTATTTCCGAACCCACGGAAATGACGGAATAGGTGGCTGCTACGCCGGGACTGCTGCGATCCGGGCGACCGGAAAAATCCGAATAAGTCAGCATCCGCCCCGGTTGATAGTCAATCTTATGGTCTTCATTGATGCGTTTTAATGTTACGGATACTTCTACCGTGTCCGTATCCTGCCCGGAATCATCCTGATCCGGATTGCCGCCGGTGAACAAGGCGGACAGGGATGCGATCATAAGATATAAAACTACATTCAAAGCAAATACCGGTTTAACCATTTTTAAAAATGCACAGCGTTTCTTTGGAGCAATGCATACACTGTTTCACTATTTTATTCATCCAGCTTCAGCACGGCCAGGAATGCCTCCTGCGGCACTTCTACGCTCCCGATTTGCCGCATACGCTTTTTACCTTCCTTTTGCTTTTCCAGCAATTTGCGTTTACGCGAAATATCACCGCCGTAACATTTTGCCGTAACATCTTTGCGCATGGCGGAAATGGTTTCGCGGGCAACTATCTTAGCGCCGATAGCAGCTTGTATGGCAATAACAAACTGCTGACGGGGCAGCAATTCTTTTAATTTTACGCATAATTTCCGCCCGAAATCGTGAGCGCGGCTGCGGTGAATCAGGGCGCTCAGCGCATCCACCTTTTCCCCGTTCAGCAGGATATCCATTTTGGCGATATCGCTCTCGCGGTAATCAATGGGATGATAGTCGAAAGAAGCATAACCGCGGGTATTAGATTTTAGCTTATCATAAAAATCAAACACGATCTCGGCAAGAGGCATCTCAAAGATCAGCTCCACACGGCTGGATGTCAGGTAATTCTGATTAATTAAAATTCCGCGTTTGCCTAAGCACAGGCTCATAATATTGCCAATATACTCCGGCAGGGTTATGATCTGGGCGCGTATAAAAGGTTCTTCAATGCGATCCAACCGGGTAGGATCGGGCATTTCAGTAGGATTGTTGACTATAATCGCCACATCCTTTTCGCGGGAAGAATAAGCTTTAAAACTTACGTTGGGAACCGTAGTAATTACGGTTTGGTTAAATTCCCGCTCTAATCTTTCCTGGATAATTTCCATATGCAGCATCCCCAGGAATCCGCAACGGAACCCGAAGCCCAGCGCCTGGGAGGTTTCCGCTTCAAAGGTCAGGGAGGCATCATTAAGCTGAAGCTTTTCCATGCAGTCCCGCAGCTCTTCAAAATCATCCGTATTCACCGGGAATATTCCGGCAAATACCATTGGCTTTACATCTTCAAACCCTTTGATAGTTTCTTTTGTGGGGTTGGCTGCCAGCGTTAAAGTATCGCCGACCTTTACATCTTTTGCGGTTTTTATTCCGGTGATAATATAACCTACGTCTCCGGCTTCCACTTTATCTTTTGGCGTAAGTCCCAGCTTCAGAATGCCCACCTCATCCGCTTCATATTCTTTGCCGGTATGGACGAATTTTACCTTATCGCCTTTACGCAATATGCCGTTATTAACCCGGAAATAAACAATAATACCCCGGAACGGATTGAATACGGAATCAAACACCAGCGCCTGAAGCGGTGCATCCACCTTGCCTTTTGGCGGTGGAATGCGATCTACAATAGCCGTAAGTATCTCCTCAATTCCAATGCCGCTTTTTCCGCTTGCCAGGATAATATCTTCTGCTTTGCATCCGATCAAATCCACGATCTGGTCGGTAACTTCGGGGATCATGGCCCCTTCCATATCCACTTTGTTGATAACAGGGATAATTTCCAGGTCGTTTTCAATAGCGAGATACAGGTTGGAAATAGTTTGGGCCTGAATGCCCTGAGAGGCGTCCACTAACAATAAGGCGCCTTCACAGGCGGCCAATGCCCTGCTGACTTCATAGGAAAAATCAACGTGACCAGGCGTATCGATAAGATTGAGCGTATATTTTTCACCCTGATGGATATAATCAATTTGTATCGCATGGCTTTTTATGGTAATGCCCTTTTCCCGCTCCAGGTCCATATCATCAAGCACCTGAGCCTGCATGTCGCGTTCCGAAATCGTTTTGGTGCTTTCCAGCAGACGGTCGGCAAGCGTGCTTTTCCCGTGATCAATATGGGCAATAATGCAAAAGTTGCGAATGTTCTTCATAAAATACATCCTGTAGAAAACAGTCGGCAAATTTACACAAATACAGCGACTATATTGTTATTTATCAGGAGCAGATTGATAGCAGCAAATCACAATTTTTGGAAAAAATTGTGGGTATGCTATCAGGCAGTGTTTTGAAATTGTAAGTTTGAAAAATTAAAAACTGGAGTATGGCGGAACAAAAAAAAATCTTCGAACGCTTTGCCAATGCGGCGACAGCTTTTACAGGAACCTCTTATGCCTTTATTGGCGCGGCTTTCCTGGTAGTGGCCTGGGCGGTTTCCGGCCCGGTATTTCACTTTTCCGAAACCTGGCAATTAGTTATCAATACCGGAACGACCATCATTACATTCCTGATGGTATTCTTAATTCAGAAGGCGCAGAATAAAGACTCTAAAGCGATTCAGCTCAAGCTGAATGAGCTGATCGCCTCCAGTCGCTTGGCCAGTAACCGGATGATTAATATTGAAGAGCTGACGGAAGCGGAACTGGATCAGCTGCACAAGTACTTTGCAAAGCTGACGGAATTAGCCGGGAAAGAACTTAATATCCACCAGTCTCATTCGATAGATGAAGCGCAAAAAAATCATCAGCTTAAGCTGGAGCACCGCAGAAAAAATAAGGCCTGATAACCTACTGCAATATCCTTCCTAAAAATTGCCTCATGTCTATCCAGGATGCGCTGTCTGCCGCAGCATTATAGCCGATATTGTCTAGGCCGAATTTTTTTGCGGCAATATCCGATGCCGGATTGGTAAAGGCATGATGTGCGCCTTCATAGTTTTTAACCGTATAGTCAAATCCCGCAGCGGTCATCTCCTGCTTAAAATGAGCAAGATCATCCAGGGTCACAAAGGCGTCTGCAGCGCCGTTACAGACCAAAACGGCCGCCCTGGGGCCTTCAATGCCGGCAACAGGAGCGCCATGTAAATTGCCGTGAAAGCTCACTACGGCTTTCAGCGGCACACCCAGCCTGGCCATGTTCAGCACCTGGGTTCCGCCAAAGCAATAGCCGATAGCCGCGATCCGGGAAGTGTCCACACGGGGAAGCTTTTTTACCGCCTGCAGGGCTGCTTCAAACCGTTTTTGGGCTGTGGAGAAACCGCTATAAAAAGGCGCAACCAGTTTTTGAGCTTCTTCCGGCGTATTGGCCTGCGTCCCGTTTCCATACAGGTCTATAGCTACGGCCACATAGCCCAGCGCGGCAAGCATTTCCGCCCGGTGCATGACATATTCATTGAGTCCCCACCATTCGTGAACGATCAATATCGCCGGCCCGGGTTCCGGGTCAGACGGGTAAGCCACAAAGCCTTTCATACTTATGCTACCGTCGGAATAGGTAATGGTTTCCGTTCCGGATCCTGAAATAGTGTCGGTTTTATCCTGATGCTCACCGTCCTGAGCATCGCCTCCTTTACAGGCTGAGAACAGGCTTAAGCTAAGCAGCATTATCATAAATTGTTTCATTATTCAGATTGATTTATCGGGTAAGATTAAAATATTGAGCAAGAATTAATATTGCACACCCGGCCGGCTCATCAGCCTTTCCGGCCAGGGAAAGGGTACGAAGCCGAATTGTTCATATAAGGTATGCGCGTCCTGTGTGGTGAGTATAAACCTGCGCAGGCCGAATTGCCCGGCTAATTCGCAAAACAGGCGCATCATTATTTTTGACAGGCCCTTGCCCCGGTGCGCTTTCACAATATATATATCAGCCAGGTATGCAAAAGTCGCCTGGTCGGTTATCATCCTGCCGAACCCGGCCTGTTGCCCGTTTTCATCGTATATGCCGATGCAAATGGAATGGTCAGCGGCGCGTTGCACCGTATCAAAAGGAATCCTTTGTGCCCAATAGCTTTCTTCACTCAAAAAGCGGTGGATGGACGCTAATTTCAGCCTTTTATTATCCGTGGAAAACAAAAAGCCATTTTCGTAAAATTCGGGGATAAATGGTGTTGACATACGGATACAAATATAGCTGACAACCCGGAATTTTTTGCACAAAACGTGTTCTGATTGTATGTATTTCCGTGTTTTTGGGGGGCGTACATAAACAAAAATTCAGAAGGAATGGCATGATTATGGAAATAGAAAATAATACTATCAAATCAGAACCCATAAGGGAAGATAAAAGGTAGTGACAATCATTATCAAAAATCCCGAAGGGATGACAAGATTATAGCAACAGCAAATAAAATCGCATAAAATCCCGAAGGGATGAAATGATTATAGACCAACAACAATCACAAACTAATAAAATCTCGGATTATAGACCAACAACAATCACAATCTTACAAAATCCCGAAAGGATAATAAAATTTCAAAAATTATGGCAGGCACATTTTCACAAATCTACATTCAGTATATTTTTGCCGTAAAAGGCAGACAAAATTTATTACAAAAACCGTGGTGTGACGAAGTGTTCAAATACATTTCGGGTATTATAAAAGGAAAAGGTCAGAAACCCATTATTGTAAATGGTGTTGCAGACCATATGCATGTATTTGTCGGGCTGAAACCCTCAATGTGTATTTCGGATTTGATTCGGGACATTAAAAACAATTCATCAAATTATATCAACGAACAAACATGGATGAGTGATAAATTTTCCTGGCAGGAAGGTTATGGTGCATTTTCTTATGCACATTCACAGATAGAGGATGTTTATCGTTATATTTTGAATCAGGAAGAACATCATCGTAAGAGAACATTCAGGGAAGAATATTTGGATTTTCTGCAAAAATTTGAAATAGAATACAAGGACGAATATTTGTTTGAATGGTTAGATTGAATAGTATCACCCCTACGGGGTTTTCTGAAACTATATTCCTCTATTTTTCTATAATCATATCAGTCCTTCGGGCTTATTTGAAGCATTTATAATGGATATAATATTATAAAATCAATCTGCACCTGTTCCGAAATAGCGGAATGGGTAAAGGTAGCTTTGTGCCTGCAGGAATAAAAATGCTGAAAATTCTCGCACTAGAAGGCTTTATACCTTGTGCATCACAAAAAAACAGACGTTCTGCCTGTCTGAAAAGCAAATAACAAGAATGGATAAACCATAGCACCTGACCATGGCCGGTTTCGTTCAACTAAGGTTTCATTGTTGACCTTTCAGGCCCAACGAAACCTTAGTTATTGTGCGTAGTATTTTTAAAGCGCGTGGTTCTCTCTACACGATGGTCCCCGTCCATAGAGTACGGATAATTTGTCTGTCAACTCTCTGCCACAAATATCGCAGTAAATATTGTCGTAACCACTGTACATTTTTTTCTCTCCATTTATAAATTCTGTAAAAATTGAAATTCTTGGAAACCTATTTTCATAATTAGTAATTAATGCTCCTCTGTCATTCACAGAGTACAAAGGTCGCCTGTACCTGTTATAAACTGTGAATGAAAAATGTGTTTTCTTTCTATCAATTTCTCTTGAAAACCTTATAAAACATTTTTCGTTTTCTCCAACAGTAAAAAACCCTAATTCAGGAAGTGTTGGGTCAACTTCATAAAAGTGTTTTTTTGATGCTGTCAAGATTTTAGCATTTTTTCTTTTTCCTGGAAAGATTTTTAACTTAAAAATAAATGTCAGAATATGTCCACCATAAAAATTTAATGCCTTCATTGATAAATAATGAAGCTGGTATTTTAAGAACAATTTGTGTTTCTCACTGGTTTCAACACTAAACTCTTTTGCATAATAGCGGATAATTCCATCTGACATTTTTGAGCATATGGCAGCTGCTTCAATGTCGCTAAAGTGAGAGCGAATACTTGTCTTTCCTTTAAAATGAACTATTTGTTGCTCTTTGTCAAAAAAATTATCTTCAAAACCCCCTAAAGGTTTGTTTATTTTATTTTTACCTTTTTTGAAATTTTTCTTGAACTCCTTTTCTAATTCATTTGTAATTTTTGAGTTTAGATTTGGTTTGTCATACCCATTTTGAATAAGAAAATATAATATTTCGTCTATACCTATGTTAAGTTCTACAGCAAGTTTAGCGACTGAAATCATTAAATGGACTTTGGAATTTTGTGGGGGTCTTTCAATATTACACACCAGGCATAAATATATGAAAGTTTTTTATATAGAATATATATAAATATTTTTTAATTAAATCAATTGTATAACCTTTGAGCTATTCACAATGTGAAGCCGCTGCGACGTAGTCTGGAGAATGCCGAACACATCCACTTGAACACTACAGCGAATGGGGCTTCTCCGGACTACATTCAGGCGGTAAGCAGCCTTTGACCGCAAATAAAACCTGCCGGAAATTTATGATAAAAAAATAATTTGGTTATCTATACCATAATGCCTTTCGGTAGCTGTATTATCCACATAAAAAACAGAGATCAATATGGACATCGTAATCCGGTTGTGAGCCATCACCTTTTGACCGGGTCGAAATAGCGAAAATCAGGAGCTTATTTTGAAACGCTTATGAAAATAAACCGGAAGATCATTTTTATTACTTTTGGTGTTCAAAATTTTTTACCAATCAATGAAACTAACTTACCTGGTTCCTTTCGGCATGATCACTCTCGCCGGCATAATCTCCTGCGGACAAAATAATAAAGACATTACGGCTACGGCCGGTCAGGATTTGCTTGCTGCAAACCTGGATACGACGGTAAATCCCGCAGATGATTTTTTTGATTATGCCAATGGCGGCTGGATCAAAAATCACCCCATACCGGAGGAGTACAGCGCTTACGGCATCGCTTACCTGGTTCGCGATGATTTACAGCTTCGCCTGAAAGCGATCAACGAAGCAGCGGTAAAAGACCCTAAAGATCTTATCTCAAAAAAGATCGCGGCATTTTGGAAAAGCGCAATGGATACTGCTAACATTAACAGGC
Organism: uncultured Taibaiella sp.; assembly: GCA_964622775.1. Classification (GTDB taxonomy): domain Bacteria; phylum Bacteroidota; class Bacteroidia; order Chitinophagales; family Chitinophagaceae; genus CAZUSO01. Next base: position 17,287 of record CAZUSO010000048.1, read on the forward strand.
AGGGCATTTCTGCAATCCGGCAGTTGACCGGTCGCATTGACGACATCAATGACCGGGCTTCCCTGATGACTGCGGTAGCCTTATTACATGCTATACAGGTGCCGGTATTATTTGACCTGGATGTAGAGCAGGATGCCAAAAAAAGCGATGTGATGGCCTTGTATCTGAGTCAGGGAGGACTGGGGCTTCCCAACCGCGATTATTATTTTAATACTGATGCCCAAACCACAAAGATCAGGAATGAATACCCGTATCATATCAGCCGGATGCTGCAACTGGCGGGAACGGACCCTGTTGCTGCGGATAAAGCGGCGGCGGCTATTCTGAATATTGAAACGCAATTAGCCCGCGCCAGCAGAAAGCTGGAAGCCCTGCGCGATCCTTATGCAAACTATAATAAGCTCCGCACTACGGAAATCCAAACGAAGCTCAGCCCGGAAATAGATTGGGAAGCATGGCTCTCCGAAATGGGCGTTCGTCATATTGACAGCGTCATTGTAGGTCAGCCGGAATTCCTGAAAGCCATTAATAACCTGCTGAAAACGGTAAGCATAGCAGACTGGAAGCAGTACCTGAAGTTTCACCTGCTCTCCTCGATGGCCGCCTACCTTAGCAGCGATTTCGTAAATGAAGATTTCCGGTTTTACAGCCAGATGCTTTCGGGGGTGAAGAAACAAAAGGAGCGCTGGAAACAGGTGCTGGACGCAGAAGAAGATGCTATGGGAGAAGCTCTCGGTCAATTGTTTGTGCAGGAAAATTTTGATACCGCCGCTAAAAGGCGTTATGAAAATTTAGTGGAGGATATCCGGGCTGCTCTCAGGGCCCGCATTGAAAATTTAGACTGGATGAGTCCTGCTACAAAAGTCAAGGCGCTGGATAAGCTTGCCAGGATGCGTAAAAAAGTAGGCTACCCGGACAAATGGAAAGATTTTTCCCGAATGGATATCGCCGAACAGCCTTATGTTTTGAATATCATTGCTGCCCGCCATTGGTGGCATGAATACGAATTCAGCAAACTGGGAAAACCGGTGGATCGCGATGAATGGGATATGACCCCGCAAACCTATAATGCTTATTACAATCCCTCAAACAATGAAATCGTATTGCCCGCAGGCATCTTCACGGTGCCTGGGAAAAAGGATAGCGAACTTGACGACGCATTAGTGTATGGCTATGCTGCTGCGTCCACGATCGGGCACGAGATTACCCATGGCTTTGACGATGAAGGACGCCAGTTTGATACGGAAGGCAACCTGAAAAGCTGGTGGACCCCGGAAGACGAAGAAAAGTTCAACAAGCGCGCCCGGGTGATGGTGCAGCAATTTGACGCTTTCGAGCCTGTCAAAGGCAAGTACATTAACGGTGAGGCTACACTCGGTGAAAATATTGCCGACCTGGGCGGCGTACTGCTTGGCTGGGATGCTTTTACCCGCACGGAACAATATAAAAAAGGAGAAAAAATAAACGGGCTTACTCCGGCGCAACGATTCTTTCTGGGCTACAGCTTAGGCTGGCTGTATCATATCCGGGAAGAATCCCTCGCGCAACGCCTGCTGACGGATGTACATTCCCCCGCCAAATACCGGGTAAACGGCCCGTTCCGGAATGTGCCGGCGTTCTATGAAACCTTTAATGTGAAGCCCGGCGATGGTATGTATGTTCCGGACAGTGCAAGGGTGAAGATCTGGTAAGTGATTCCCGACAAAACGTGGGACTGTTGGTAGCGTATCCCGAACTGTTGACAAAACAGGATTTGCAATGGGTGTATCCCAAATGTTGCATGTGGTGTAATGTTCTTTGCCATTCCGCAAAAACGTGCCGTCATTCCGAAAAGAAAATCCCGGATTACGCTTAATCCGGTTAGGATTTTCGCATGGAGGAATCTCCCAATCGGGAGGATGGGAAAACGCCCGGGAGATTCCTCCGCTCCATAAAATTTACTGCGCTGCGTTCCGTAAATTTTACTCCGGTCGGAATGACGACCGCTTATACGCTTCACCCGGAATGACGATACCTTTTACATTCGGGAGATTGCTCCGGTGCGACAATTTGGGATACACCTATTTGCAATCCGATGCAGTGCATGAAATCACGCAATTTGCGTATCTTTGTGAACCTTAAACAGATTAATTAATCGGATTAAATAATGCCACATTATCATAAGCTGGGATCAATTCCACACAAGCGTCATACCCAATTTCAAAAGCCCGGCGGCGGGCTTTATGCCGAGCAGCTTTTCAGTACAGAAGGATTTTCCTCCAATTATTCCTTATTGTATCATATTCAGCCGCCGACGAAAATTATCAGATCGGAATTGCCGGTAGATGTTTCGCCTAAAGCAGCATCCGAAAGCGTATTGAAACACCGCAGCTTACAGGGTTTCAGGATTAAACCTGCAGCGGAATACCTTCAAAGCCGCAAGTCTGTTCTGTTCAATAACGACGTATGCCTGGCGCTGGCTACTCCGCAAGGCGGGTTAGGCGACAATATATTTTTCAAAAATGCAGATTCTGACGAAATCCTTTTTATTCACGAAGGCTCCGGGGTGCTGCTCACCCAGTATGGTGAACTGAAATTCGGATACGGCGACTATGTGGTCATACCGCGGGGAAGCATTTACCAGGTACTGTTTGACAGCCCTGACAATCGCTTATTGATTATCGAATCCCATAGCCCGGTTAGATTCCCTAATCGGTATTTGAGTAAATACGGGCAATTGTTAGAACACGCTCCTTTTTGCGAGCGCGATATCCGTCAGCCGGAAAACCTGAAAACGCATGATGAAAGCGGAGAATTTCTGATTAAAGTCAAAAAGAAAGGCCTGCTCTACAATATCTGGTACGGTACGCACCCTTTTGATGTGGTAGGATGGGATGGTTATGAATATCCTTATATTTTCAGCATTCACGATTTTGAGCCTATTACCGGCCGGGTTCACCAGCCGCCGCCTGTGCATCAGACATTTGACGCCCATAATTTTGTAGTTTGTTCCTTTGTTCCGCGCCTGTATGATTATCATCCGCTGTCCATTCCTGCGCCATATAATCACAGTAATATCGACAGCGATGAGGTATTGTATTATGTCGATGGAGAATTTATGAGCCGGAAACATGTGGAGCGCGGTATGATCACCCTGCATCCCGGCGGCATTCCCCATGGGCCGCATCCGGGGGCCGTAGAGAAAAGCATCGGGCAGAAAGAAACCGGCGAATTAGCCGTGATGGTCGATACTTTTCATCCTTTGTTTTTAACGGAAGATGCCTTATCCATAGAAGATCAGCATTATGAAATGAGCTGGGCGGAGTAGGCTGATATTAAATAAACCTGAATTATCAGCATGGTGTGAGCACCTGGTTGATTTTTTTGATAATTTATTATGGAAAAAGAATACCTCAATTCCGGCTATATCCGGGTAAAAAAGCGCCTCAGAAAAGTGGCCATGGCGCAATGGAGCCGGGTGAAATTTTGCTGAACGGCATAAATGGTTCAGCTTGTTATTTATCCTCTGTTATTATTTTTATCAAACAAAAAAATTTTATTGAATATGTCAGTAGTACAAGGCAAAACATTTGCAGAAAAAATAGCCCAGGCCCAGGAATTTCTTCCGATCAACGGCACGGATTATATTGAATTTTATGTGGGCAATGCCAAGCAGGCTGCTCATTTTTACAAAACCGCATTCGGCTTTCAGTCTGTCGCCTATGCCGGCCCCGAAACCGGTGTCCGCGACCGCGTATCCTACGTGTTGCAGCAGGGTAAAATCCGTTTAGTGCTCACTACCGCACTGAAGTCCGATCATCCCGTTTCCGAACATGTGAAATTGCACGGTGACGGTGTAAAAATTCTTGCACTTTGGGTGGACGATGCATACAGCGCTTTTGAAGAGACGACAAAGCGGGGCGGGAAGCCTTACCAGGAGCCCGTTACGCTAAAGGATGAATATGGCGAAGTGCGTATGAGCGGTATCTACACTTACGGAGAGACCGTGCACATGTTCATCGAACGTAAAAACTATAAGGGTACATTTATGCCCGGGTATGAAAAATGGGAAAGCAGCTATCAGCCTTCCGAAGCCGGCCTGCTCTATGTGGATCATTGCGTGGGCAATGTAGGCTGGAACCGGATGCTCCCAACCGTGCAGTGGTACGAAGAGGTGATGGGTTTTGTAAATATTCTTTCCTTTGACGACAAGCAGATCAATACGGAATATTCGGCATTGATGAGTAAGGTGATGAGCAATGGAAACGGCTATGCCAAATTCCCGATCAACGAGCCGGCAGAAGGCAAAAAGAAATCGCAGATTGAAGAATACCTGGAGTTCTATGAAGGAGAAGGCGTGCAGCATATTGCCGTAGCTACAAAGGATATTGTAAAGACGGTAGTGGAGCTGAAATCCCGCGGTGTGGAATTTCTGAGTGCGCCGCCGGAGGCCTATTATGAAATGTTGCCCGAACGGGTAGGCGAGATAGATGAGGATGTAAAGAAGTTACAGGACTTGGGTATCTTGGTGGACCGGGATGAAGAAGGTTATCTGCTGCAGATATTTACCAAGCCGGTAGAGGATCGCCCGACACTGTTTTTTGAAATTATTGAACGGCATGGCGCGCAAAGTTTCGGCGCCGGAAACTTCAAGGCGCTGTTTGAAAGCATAGAACGGGAACAGGCCAAACGGGGCAATCTGTAATACATTTTATACAATGGAAAGCTCTCCGGCCTGTTTCGGGGAGCTTTTTTCATTTTATGAAACGTCCATTATAAAATTTTCATTTTTATCACACGGAGGAATGAAAATTTTATTGTGGTAAGTTCCATTCGTCCATTAACACAATAAATATTTACGGATGAAATGTGCAGTTTTTTTATAGCCCGAAAAATTATTCAAGGCTTGCGTTCCCCCCTTTTGACAAAGTGTTGTTCCCCTATCAATCTCCTCAATGGTTCCCGGCACCTGATTTTTGCAGACGGCAATATTGTACCCCGAATCTGCCACATAAAGGTGTAGTAGTTATAATTAATTTAGCCATTAAATTTCTAATGAAGGGCACATTCTGTACTTTTGGGGTGATAGTATCATTTTTATTTTAAACTAAAATCGAATGAAGAAGTTTTACATTTCGTTGATAGCCTGTCTGAGCTTTACAACATATCAGGCGTTTGCCAATGAAGGGGACACAACGGTTATCACCGCGCATGATAACACAGAGCTCAGTTGGTATGACAATTATGATGCGGAGGCTACATTTCCCGATGGCAGCCTCTCAAGTTTGACACTATTTTAATATAAGGTATTGATATTCAGCGATAGCGTCT
>CAZUSO010000049.1:0-22120 GCA_964622775.1 uncultured Taibaiella sp.
ATTTGGCTGCAAAGGTGCAATGTTATTTTCAAAATGAAAATTATGAATACGATAAAGTTAATGGAGAGTTGAGAATTCAAAATCCATAATCCGTAATTCGTAATTCTTTTTCCGGCGCGCATAAATCTTTATAGTACTTATGATTTCTCCTCATTTATTTTTCATCATTTGCGTATTTTATTGCCCGTTCAAGCACTTCATCCCGCCCGTCCATTAGCCCTTGTAATGTTGGTTTTGTGTAAATATCAGGAATTACTCCTATTCTTTGAAATTGACTGCCATCAGCCTGGGTTATCCCCAGAATTGTTATAACAATAGTATAACCTCCGGGTAGCTTAATGAATTTAGAATTGCCATTTGTTCCCGCCGTCTGGCTTCCAATTATGGTAACATTGGGAAAAGTCTTAAATATCAGCCCGTCTGTTTCCCCACCACTTTGTGTATATTCATCAACAAGAAGTATAAGTTTGCCTTTGTAATAAGTTTGCTTCTGATGCAGTCCTGCAAATGATGTTTCTGGATATCTTTTTCCCGGCAATGTTTCTGAGGGAAAAAAGAATCGGGCAAACGGAGTTCTTTTATCTGAAAAATATTTTGAATAAATTCGATAATGAATTGCCCCGCCTGCTCTGTTATCGTAAATAATCGCCTTACAATTGCGCATCTTCTTCAGTACCGCTTTAAATTCCTTTTCACTATAATCGACCCCGGAATGTATATACCCGATATCTTTATTGATCAATCTCCACCTGTTTTTTTCACGGCTTATTGCCGTAGCTATTGGCTCCAACACTTTATATGTAAAGCACTTTACTTCCGTCAATATCTTTTCGCCATGTCTGTCAATACTTAATGTAACGATGCTGTCGCGGCTAACATTAAGTTTCAGGGCTATATTTTTATAAAGTGCGGATTCGTTTGAAGCAGTTACATAATTTGAAAAAGAATCAATAAGCGTTTTTACAGAGTGGGAATTTATCGCTTCTATTATATCCCCATTCTGTACATTATAAGCATTGGGAATCTCATTACCATAAAGGTCAGTAGTAGCAACAACCTTTCCTTCCACAATCCGTAACCTGACCGGTATGATGAATTTACCCCAAAAGGAATACGACCGGTTGAACAAACCATCCAAATGGGTATCAGGAATTCCTTTGGTCATTTTGGCTATCGCCAAAAAATACTCTTCTTTATTTTTCGCCGAAATAAACATGGGCAGTACCTCCCGGAGCGTTTGTTCCCAGGGTTTATCCAATAAATGCTTGTAAGGATAATAATAGCAGATAATATTCCAATACCGCGCTATGGCTAACAGGCGACCTTCTAATGGTGGATATGGATATTCAAGCCAGGGATCTTCTTCAGGAAAATCGGGAATAAGCTGATTATATAGTATATATTTATTACGTAAAGTATAATAGCGATTAGGTGTTTCTATCAATTTTTCCTTAAAACTATCGTTTCTTTCTAAAGTTGAATTATGAAGAACATCAATTGCAACAGAGTCAATAAACTGCTTGTCTGTTTCGCTTCGCTGCATCATGCCAGAAGGTTTGCAAACAGCGTTGAGTGAATCGGCCCAGCCGGCAAAAAAGGTGGATAGTGCGGCACTATCTTCGATTGTAAAGACCTTTTGATATCGCTTTATAAATTCTGCATCCCAGTCTGTATGTTCATCATGAGCGACCGGATGATAATACTTCAAAAAACCCCATACTTTTATTAAAGTTATTAGTTGTTGATTATTGCTTATAAGCTGTTGCCCATAGCTAAAATTTAAATTTAAACATAAGCATAGCAACAATAGTATTTTTAGAACATGCATTTGAAAAGTATTAAAGTTAAAATTCCTGAATATTATACATACTTCTTTTAATCGTTAGTTAGCTTACAAATAAACCGTATTATTAATTTCATTGTTATCCGTTAATTAAAATATAGCCAGTTATATTTTATGATATGGTAGTAGAAAATTTAGCAATAAAAATGACCATTACTCCACAAACAATTATTAAGGATGTGTTTAAAATTATTGGCATTGTTAAATTCATATAGCTTGGGGAAAGTTTGCCAACTTTTTAAAAATTGGCAAAATTAAAAATCAATGTAAAATACATTTCAATCATATTTAAACCAAAATAAACCTATTTTAGGTTTAACAATATCAAATTATTTTTATCAATTATAGTTTCTATAATTAGCTTCGGTTCGTGGATAAAAACAGAGTCTCAATGCTGTAATGGATGATGCACAAAGCACTGTCAATCAACCTCCTTTCCACCGGCCAGGAACAGTATTGATAATTTCTACCGCAGCATCCAGCCGGTCAGCGTCAATGCCATTCACTACGGCAAAAGGCAGGCCGGAAGCGGAAAGCGTTTCCTGGTAAACTTTGAAAAAATATTCCCGCATAGCAGGATCAGGGTGTTCCCGAAGGGAATCCGGAGTCCAGGGCATATCTATATTACACAGCAGAAAAAGGTCATAATAGCGTTTCGCGATCTCCTGCAGGATCCAGGGATGGCAGCGGCCATATTTATATTCGCTCCAGACTTTGATAACATATAAGCCGGTATCGCAGATCAGCAGTCCCTTTCGGGCGTTCCGGGCAATAGCATCTTCTCTTTCCATTTGTCCCCGGGCAATCGCCAATAAATCCTCCTCCCGGTATTTGCGGTTCAATCCGGCTAAATATTCGCGGGCAAATTCCGGTACCCAAACCGTATCATAATGCGCCGCAAGCTGTTGTGCTAAGGTACTTTTCCCGGTTGACTCCGGGCCTGTTACCACGATTTTTTTGAGTATTTGCTGATTCAACCTGCAATCATTTTTTTGAATAATCCGGTTCCTTTTTCTGAGGTACATGGAATAACTTTGCAAACCTATTTTACCTTCATGAAATAAAAAAGAAAACAATAACTTTATTCAATGAAACGACCATACCTCCAAACCTATATGGCGCTGGCGCTATTAATGACAACTGGTTTCCGGCTCAGCGCCCAGTCCGGCGATGCAACTGACAAATATTTTGAGATTTCCAAAAACCTGGAGATTTATACGAATTTATTTAAGGAGCTCAATATCTATTATGTGGATCCCATAGAGCCCGGGAATATGATGAAAACCGGTGTGGACGCTATGCTGAAGGGACTGGATCCTTACACGAATTTCATTACCGAAGCCGAGATCGAGGATTTTGAATTTCAGACCAGCGGACGTTATGGCGGCATCGGAACCGGTATCCGCATTGACAGGGACAGCAATATCGTGGTTGCGGATCCTATCGAAAACAGCCCCGTGGACAAATCCGGCATCAGGGCGGGCGACATCATTGTGTCCATTGACGGTAATAATTTAAAAGGAAAAACGGAAGAGCAGTTCAGCCCCTTACTGAAAGGGTCCGCCGGCACGTCCATCACGATGGTAGTGCAAAATCCGGTTACAGGAAAACAAACAACGCATACTATTAAGCGGGAAGAAATCAGCATTTCCAGTGTGCCTTATTTTACTTTGCTGGGAAAGAATAAAGATATTGCTTATGCCTCGCTAACCCAGTTTACACAGAATTGCAGCCGCGATTTAATGAAGGCATTAGACAGCATGAAGGCGCAAAAGGAGAACCTGAAGGGTATTGTGTTAGATTTAAGGGGAAATCCCGGAGGTTTGCTGAACGAGGCGGTTTCTATCTGCAACTTATTTGTGGATCGCGGACAATTAGTGGTAAGCACTAAGGGTAAAAATGACGACTGGAACAAAGAATTCCGTACAAATGCTACGGTTTGGGATGCCGACATTCCGCTGACGGTTCTGGTCAATCACGGTTCGGCATCAGCAAGTGAAATCGTTTCCGGAACTATGCAGGATCTGGACCGTGGGGTTATCATCGGCACCCGTTCTTATGGGAAAGGCCTGGTGCAGATAGTCCGCCCATTAGGCTATAACACGCAATTGAAGGTCACCACCGCAAAGTATTACACGCCCAGCGGACGCTGCATCCAGGTGATTGACTACTCCCACCGGAACGAGGATGGCAGCGTATCTTCCGTGCCGGATTCTTTGAAAAAATCTTTTAAAACGAAAAATGGTCGCCTGGTATATGACGGAGGCGGCATTGAGCCGGATATCAAGACGGAAGATGTGGAGCTAAGCAATATCCTCCAGTCTTTATTAGCCAAAGGGTATATATTCGATTATGCGACCAGATACTATTACGATCATCCGCAAATTGCGCCTGCACAGGATTTCCGGCTGACTGATGCAGAATTTAGCGCCTTTGTAAACTGGCTGGGCTCCAAAGACTACTCCTACCAGACTGCAAGCGAAAAAAAATTACAGGAGCTGAAAGAGCTGGCAGAAGCTGATAGCAATTTTACAAAAATCCGCACAGAATACAATGCCTTAGCAGCAAAGCTGGCTCATGACAAAAAGCAGGATATTGAAAAACATGCGGCAGAAGTGAGCCGGGTGCTGGCCGGAGAAATTGCCAGCCGGTATTACTATCAAAAAGGCCGCGTAGTTAACCGGCTGTATAATGGGGACAGTGATATCCGGCAGGCGCTTTCGTTGTTGGATTCCGGGGATGCCCGCTATGAGGATGTGTTGAAATAAACATGGTTTTTTTTCGCACAAAGAGCGTGATTTTTTTATGGGTCAAAACCCGTTTCAATTGATAATATACCGGATGATGAGGATGGATTTTTTTTAAAATGGGTTAAAACCCATTTCTATTGATAACATCCGGGATGATCCGGACTGTATCAATTGCCACCGGCTTTTAGCCTGTGGAAAAAATGGCAGGATTTTTAAAAATGTTTTTTGTGCAATAAACCGGTTATTTTTCTTTAGAAGACAGTAGCTGGAGCTGCTTACAGTAGGACAACAACGAGAGATAAGGCTTGATGCAGGGTTGTTTTTTCTTGAGCAGTACATGTTCGCAGCAACCCTGCATCAAGGTCGCTGCCCAAGGTCATGAACGACATTATTCATCAGCAGTATTAAACTGCTTTCAATAAAAATATGAAAATAATAAGAAATTATATGCTGCCTTTATTTTTACGGTACCAGATAAATCCCACGGTACCGATAAAAACCAATGGTATGGCAGCCAGGTAAATAATGCCGTTGTTGAGGCCGGTAGCGCTTTCGTTGCCCATACCTTCTACGGTCCGGCTGCATAAGGAACAGCCCTGAGCCAATGCCCTTCCGGTAAAACCGGCAAAAAGAATCAGCAGCAAGATTATTTTTTTCATCAGCGCAAAATTACCATAAAAATCAATTGGGAACTTTATAAAATCGCCTTCACCACATTTTGCACGATCTCCGGTTTTCCCAGGGTGTAAAAATGAAGCACCGGTACATTCAGGGCAATCAGGTCTTTGCATTGTGCAATCAGCCATTCAGTGCCCACCAGGCTTACATCATCATTGTTTTTGCAACGCATAATTTCTTTAGTCAGATCATCGGGAATATCAATATGAAAGATGCCCGGCAGCAAGGTGAGCTGTTTCGGGGAGGAAATGGGCTTCAGGCCCGCAATCACGGGCGCATTAATTCCGGCTGTACGGCAACCAGCCACAAAATCATAGTATTTATTATTGTTGAAAAACATTTGCGTGGCAATATATTCTGCACCGCTGTCGATCTTTTCTTTCAGGTAATGAACATCAAAATCCTTGTTGGGCGATTCAAAATGTTTTTCCGGGTAACCGGCAACGCCAATGCAAAAATCCGTTTTGCCGCCGTCCATGATATCCTCTTCAAGATAACGACCCCGGTTCAGGCCAATGATTTGCTCCACTAATTCCCTTGCATGGCGATGACCCTGTGGATGAGGTGTAAAAGATTTTTCATTCGCCGGAGCATCACCCCGAAGCGCCAGCACATTATTGATGCCGAGAAAATGCAAATCGATCAGGGCATTTTCCGTTTCTTCTTTCGAGAACCCGCCGCAAATCAGATGCGGCACGGCATCCACCTGGTATTTATTGCGAATGGCTGCGCAAATACCGACAGTGCCGGGACGTTTGCGGATTTCCACACGATCAAAAGTGCCGTCCGGCCTTCTTTTGAAGATCTGCTCCGCCCGATGATAAGTGACATTGATGAAAGCCGGATTAAACTCCATCAGCGGATCCAGGATTTGATAAATGCTGTCAATGGTTTTACCCTTTACGGGGGGTAATATCTCGAAAGAGATCAGCGGGCGGCTCGCCTGCGCAATATGCTCGGTTACTTTCATAACAGTGTTTAGACAGGATTGTTTTTTGTGTAGACAGCGGACGGAATCCGGATACGGAAAATGCCCGTTTTTTTATTTGCTCAGGTGCATGCTGCGTTCTCTGTAAAGCTGCCTGAACCAGGGGTCACGCAAATCTTTTATAAAACGGATAGCTTCTCCGGTACTTTTCATTTCAGGGCCCAGTTCCTTATTGACATTCGGGAATTTGTTGAAGCTGAAAACGGGTTCTTTCACTGCAAACCCCTTTAATGTCTTTTCGATTTTAAAATCTTTCAGCTTATGCATACCCAACATTATTTTAGTAGCGATATTCAGGTAAGGCACACCATAAGCCTTGGCAATAAACGGCGTTGTGCGGCTGGCACGCGGATTGGCTTCTATCACAAATACCTTCCCGTCTTTGATGGCATATTGAATATTAATAAGGCCTTTGATATTGAGCTCCAGCGCAATCTTTTTAGCAATATCCACCATCTCTTCCACTTCCAGATGACCAAGGTTGAATACCGGCAGCACGGAATGACTGTCGCCGCTGTGAATACCGGCGGGCTCTATATGTTCCATGATACCCATGATATGAACCTCCTCACCATCACAGATTGCATCAATTTCGGCTTCCTGGCAGCGATCCAGGAAGTGATCAATCAGTATTTTATTGCCCGGCAGGTGTTTCAGCAGACTCAACACGCTTTTCTCCAGTTCATCATCATTAATCACAATACGCATCCTCTGGCCGCCCAGCACATAAGACGGGCGCACTAACACCGGGTAACCTACCTCATTAGCCACCTCAATGGCATCATCGGTAGAATAAGCCGTGCCGTATCTCGGATAAGGAATGCCCAGGGCTTTCAGCATATCGCTGAAACGTCCGCGGTCTTCGGCAATATCCATATCATTAAAAGAGGTGCCGATAATTTTAATCCCGTTTTTGTGCAGCCGTTCCGCCAGCTTCAATGCGGTTTGTCCACCCAGTTGTACAATGACCCCTTCGGGTTGTTCCAGTTCGATAATTTCCCAGATATGCTCCCAGTAAACCGGTTCAAAATAAAGCTTGTCAGCAATGTCAAAATCGGTAGAGACCGTTTCCGGGTTGCAGTTGATCATGATAGCTTCATAGCCGCATTCTTTGATGGCGAGCAGTCCGTGCGTGCAGCAATAATCAAATTCGATGCCCTGCCCTATACGGTTGGGGCCACTGCCTAATACGATAATTTTTTTTCTGTCGGAAGGTATAGATTCGTTGTGGAGCATTGGTTTGGTTAAATCAAAATATTTAAAATTCGCATCCGAAGGTCATGGATGAACAACAGTTTGTTGTCGCCGGTGTCCGGCAAGCTCCGAAATGGTCTGCAAAAATAAAGATTTTAAGGGTAAAACAATAAAGCGGCTCATAGCAAACATCAATTTTCCATATAAGGAAGCGGATTTTTAAGCTGCACCACCATGTGCAATTGCAACCCATTGCGTTCTATTACGATTTTAACGAACCGGTCTTCCTTCGAGCTCAGTATCTGATAAATATTCTCCAGGCTGAGCCGGCTGACGTTAATCCCTTTCAGGGCGATAAGCTTATCTCCCTCCTGCAGGCCCGCTATTTCACCCGGAGCACCTTTCCACAGCCCGGCAATACGGTATGAGGGCTTCAGTTCGAGCTTGTACTGAAAACGGCTGGGGGCATTATATACCTGCGTGCCATTAATATCATTGATCTCATTACTATTATAAGGCGTTGCTACTTCCATTTTCACTAAAGTTTCCGACCATTCCATTCCATCGTGCCGAACCTCGATACCACTCATATTGAATTTAAAAGGGTAATTGAAATAACGGTTTTTACGGAAGTAGAATGTCTTGCCCGAATAATCGAGAATGATATGAAAGCGGGACAATACCTCTGCCCCGATAGATCCGACCCGGTCTTCCACCGCCGAGATGTATGCGACGGAGCGTTCATCCGGAACGGCAACAATCGGCTTGGGCAGGATATCATCACCTATTTTTATGGAATGAATGCGCCCGCGTTGACCGCGGATATCGCCGTTGAAGCCACGACCAAGGTAATCATCCAGATAAGGGCTTTGAAATTTGAACCCGGGAACGACATCAGGGAATATCCAGACAGCATCTCCATTTCCAAGATCCAGTAACATTTTTACCGGTACATATTTGTGGTTTATAAAAATGGCAGCTTCCGCATAAGGCTTGTTTTTCTCTACGGTTATGGGCAGGCTGCTGAAGCGGCTTTCTATATTCTTCACCGCATGGATATCAGGATAAATATAGATTTTCCGGGAAACATAATCAATCTCCACGGGATAATTTTCAAAGAAATCATAGCCCAGTATCCCATTGACCGAAACGCCAAGATGGGAGGACATATTGAAATCTTCATTCAGCACAATATAAATGGTATGATTGGTGTCCGTATAATCCTGACCGATATTAAACCGGTTATTGGTCGAGACCAGCCCTTCCACATATTCGCTACCCCCCAGCCCGTTAAAGCGCATTTTCCTGACATTGTTGAAATTAACGGACTGGTCATCCGTACTGAACAGCAGGGTCTGTCCCACCCCCGAATCGAGGATAAAGGAAAGCGCCACGCCGTTAACCGTTACCGGCAGGATGATGATATTATTGACGAACTGAAACGAGATGACAATACGGCTTCGTCCATTTAACTGAAAACCTGCCCAGGCCTGCAATTGCAGACAGCAAAGTATCAAAAGCAGGCATCCGGATTTCATGATCTGAAATTAGGAAAAATCAGGGCTACTGCAAAAAATATTATTCTTTGGGTAATGTCAGAAGCAGGGGGATTGCTCCACGTCATAGTTTTTTCGTACCTCAAAATTTACTTCTGTTGCCCTGAGTGTTGCCATTCTAAAAGATGTGGCGGGTGGAGACACCTATAGCAACCTATTATTTCCTGCGTTAATCTGTAAAATCAGCGGGAAAATTACGCTCGGTTTCTCCCGCTGATTGTTTCAGTACTATTCAGTGGAAAATTTTCCCACTGATGTGGGTGCCACCCCCGACTACAAACCTGTAATGTTTCCCGGAATACATGATAATGCTTGATTGTGGTGGGTGAGGACGCCCATTGCGTACCGCTTCATACTGCGACAGGTTCAATCTAAAGGCCATTAAAAAAAGACTGTCTTTGCAGACAGTCTTCCTTTAACAATATTCACCTTTAAAAAATCAACATTAAGTAAAGCACTATTTCACTCCGAGCTCCAAAGCGATAATTTTTAATCGCTCTCTGAAATTTTCACTATTAATTTTCCTCTGCTCCTTCAACCTTATTCAGGTCATCCGCAGCAGGGGTAACATCAGTGTCGGCGGCAGGGGTAGCATCAGTATCAGCTTCATGTGCAACATCGGCAACATCAGCAACATCAGCTTCCACTGTAGGTGCTGTATCCTGATTTTCAGCGGCAACACTTGCCTCAACAGGGGCAGCAGCCGGCTTAGCAGATCCTCCCCGGCGGCTACGACGGGTTTTCTTAGCGCCGTCTTTTGCATCTTTCACATACAGGGTATTGAAATCGACCAGTTCAATCATCGCCATATCTGCGGCATCGCCCATACGAGCCTGCGTTTTGATAATGCGGGTGTAACCACCGGGACGGTTGGCCACTTTATCACTCACCACGGAAAACAGTTCGGTAACGGCATCTTTATCCTGAAGATGGCTAAATACCAAACGACGGTTGTGCGTGTTGTCAACTTTCGAGCGGGTAATCATCGGTTCCACGTAGGTACGCAGTGATTTGGCCTTGGCTAAGGTGGTAAAAATCCGTTTGTGCTCGATCAACTGGCAGGCCAGGTTTGACAATAATGCTTTGCGATGTGCCGTAGTGCGGCCTAAATTATTTATTTTATCTCCGTGACGCATAATTTTAAATTTTACCACTATACCGTGTCAAGGAATACAGTGTTTGATTATCTTATTTTAAATAAATGGTATTAATTCTTTGCTTAGTTGTCGCTAAATTTCAGCCTGCTGATATCCATACCGAATTGCAATCCGCGGTCATTAAGCATTTGTTCGATTTCCGTAAGAGATTTCTGACCGAAGTTGCGGAATTTCATTAGTTCGTCCTGTGTATATTGCACCAACTCGCTCAACGAATTGATCTTAGCGGCTTTCAGACAGTTGAAGGCGCGAACGGACAATTCCAGATCTTCTAAGGGCGTGTTCAGTACCTTACGCAGTTGCAACATACCTTCATCTACGGTGTCTTCCTTTTCTTCTTTTTTATTGTCTAAAGAAATGTTTTCGTCTGTAATAATCATCAGGTGTTGAATCAGGATGCGGGAAGCTTCCTTTACGGCTTCTTCCGGATGAATGGTACCATCGGTAGTCACATCCATAATCAGCTTTTCGTAATCAGTATGTTGTTCCACACGGGTATTTTCGATGGTATATTTCACATTCTTGATTGGCGTAAAGATAGAGTCGATGGAAATAAAACTCACCGGTGCATCTTTCTGCTGATTTTCCTCAGAAGGGCGGTATCCCCGACCCTTTCCAATATGGATTTCAATCTCTACCGTAGCGGTAGTGTCCATATTGCAAATCACCAGCTCCGGGTTCATCACTTCAAAATTGGCTAATGAATTACCAATCATTTCTGCCGTAAACTGCTCCTTACCTTTAATCACTAATTCTACTTTTTCGGCATTGATATCATTGTCGCCGCTTTTTTTCAGGCGCACTTGCTTGAGATTCAGGATGATCTCGGTAACATCCTCTATCACACCTTTGATGGTATCAAATTCGTGATCCACTCCGGCAATTTTTATTCCGGTAATCGCGAAGCCTTCCAGGGAAGAGAGCAATACCCGACGCAGGGCATTACCGATCGTAACGCCATAGCCGGGTTCCAAAGGGCGAAATTCAAACTGGGCTTCGAAATCGGTTGCTTTTTGCAGCACGATCTTATCCGGTTTTTGGAAATTTAAGATTGCCATTATTTGTATTAATTTAAGTGTTTGAGCTTTGATAAATATAAAAACATCAAGCCTGCGGCGTTTTGTAGCGCAGCAGGCAGATGATTATTTAGAGTACAATTCTACAATCAGTTGCTCCTTAATATTTTCAGGAACATGCTCCCGTTCCGGGGCAGCGATGAAGGTACCTTTAAACTCTTTTTCGTTATATTCCAGCCAGTTGATTGCCGGGTTTTTTCCGCCGACCATAGCCAGGATGGATTCGTTTACCTTAGATTTTTGTTTCAGTTCGATCACATCACCGGGCTGGAGCTGGTAAGAAGGAATATTCACGATATTTCCGTTTACCATAATATGCTTGTGAGAAACCAACTGACGGGCTGCAGGGCGCGTAGGCGCAATACCTAAACGATAAACGGTATTATCCAGGCGGCTTTCCAGCAATTTGATCAGGTTTTCACCGGAAGCGCCTTTAAGGCGGGCAGCTTCTTTATAGGTATTGTGGAACTGGCGCTCCAGCACCATATAGGTGTATTTTGCTTTTTGCTTTTCCTTCAGCTGAATGGCAAACTCGCTTTGTGTCTTACGACGGCGGGAGTTTCCATGCATTCCGGGAGGAGTACTGTTTTTCTTCAGGCTTTTTCCGGAGCCTAAGATGGGTTCGCCGAATTTACGGCAAATTCTGTTTTTTGGGCCAGTATAACGTGCCATGTTTAATTAAATCAATCGATTTTTGGTGAATAATATTTTTTCTGTTTCATTTAAAAATCGTAAAACCGGATACAGAAAAAACGTATATAATTTCATGAAGCCCGGAAAAGCGGCCTTAAAGTTACAATTATTTTAAACGCGACGCTTCTTAGGAGGACGGCAACCATTGTGCGGTAAGGGGGTGATGTCCTTGATAAGGGTCACTTCGATACCGGAATTGGAAATGGAGCGGATAGCGCCTTCTCTTCCTGATCCCGGTCCTTTTACATATACATCCGCTTTTTTCATACCGGCATCGGTAGCCACTTTGGCGGCATCTGCGGCGGCCAGTTGGGCGGCATAAGGCGTATTCTTCTTGGATCCTCTGAATCCCATTTTACCGGCTGAAGACCAGGAGATCACCTGACCTTGCTTGTTCGTAATGCTGATGATGATGTTGTTAAACGTAGCGCTGATGTGTACATCGCCGTGTACATCCACCTTTACAACACGTTTTTTTGCGGCGGCTTTGGCCGAATTTGCTTTTCCTTTAGCCATTGTTTTTCAAAAAAGGTAATCTGTTAAAAATGATCCTAACTGAATTTCAGCTAAGCTGCGTATTCCCTAACCGGCCAAAAAGTATAAAAAGCGGCTCCGGAAAATGCGCAGAAAAAATATATTATTACTTCTTTGGCGCTTTTTTCTTTCCTGCAACAGTCTTGCGCTTTCCTTTACGGGTACGGCTGTTGGTACGGGTACGTTGTCCGCGCAAAGGCAAGCCTTTACGATGTCGCAGGCCACGGTAGCAGGCGATATCCATAAGACGCTTGATGTTCATCTGCACCTCGGAACGTAATTGTCCTTCTACCTTGAACTCGCCATTGATGACGTTACGGATGGCGCCTTGTTCTTCATCGTTCCACTCTCCTACTTTCTTATTGAAATCAATACCTGATTTATCCAGTATGTAGCGGGCAGTACTCCGGCCAATACCGAAGATATAGGTAAGACCAATTTCGCCACGTTTGTTTTTAGGAAGATCAATACCAGCTATACGAGCCATTTATTTATTTTTTGAGTTTTGAGTTTAATATTAGTTTTTTGAGCAAACAGAACAGACAACTGTCCGTTCCCCATTCCGGTCACTCCTCTGTATAAGCATTATCCCTGACGTTGTTTAAACCGGGGATTCTTTTTATTGATTACATATAGCTTCCCGCCACGACGGACAATTTTGCAATCAGCACTGCGTTTTTTAATAGATGCGCGAACTTTCATTTTGAGTTTAATATTAAAAAGCTGAAAAATTATTTTTTAATCATCCTTATTTGTACCGGTAGATGATTCTTCCTCTTGACAGATCATAAGGGCTCATCTCCACGCCTACCCTGTCTCCCGGCAATATTCTGATATAGTGCATCCGCATTTTTCCCGAGATAGTCGCCAGTATTTCGTGCCCATTTTCTAATCTAACCCGAAACATAGCGTTAGAAAGGGCTTCTATAATGGTTCCATCTTGTTTAATCAATGCTTGTTTGGCCATACTTTTTTCAAAAGGACTGCAAAGGTAGGAATATTTCTTTTAACTATTCTACCGATTGGCTCCGACCACAGATGAATGACTGTTAATATTATGATAAATATTTTTAATAGCTGATACATTTAATATTATCCATGACCGGTTAAACCGAATAGCCGGGGAACCCCTAATTCATGCCGGCATTATTCTAAATCCGGATTATGGGATGCAAAGCTAAGAAAGATCAAAATACTATCTTTGCCGTTATTTTTAAAATCAACTTAGGGTCATTTTAAAATTCACGAACCGGACAGCATTGGAAGAACTACGTACAGGAAGAAAAGATTCCGGTGTCAGCGTACTCGCCCGATATGTCCTTTAAAAACAATAAAAATTTCCAGATGAATATCCGCGGCATCTTATATTTTACTGTAGTTATAGTCTTCTCCGGTGTACTAACTGCAAATGCCCAGCCTTCTTCCCTGCCGGCTGAAGCCCAAAAGGCATATCAAAGCGCCGGCAATGCTTTAAACAATGGTGATTACGCCAATGCGATCATGATGTATGCACAGGCTATCCGGCTTGCTCCGGACAACGTAATGCTGCGCCGGGATTTGGCATATACCTATTTTTTATCCGGCAACAAGCAAAAGGCACAGGAAATCATCGAACCGGTAGTAAATTCCGATGTGGCCGATGAGCAAACATTCCAGGTTGCCAGTGCAATAGAAGCCTCGCTGGGCAATAACAGCAAAGCTTCCAGGCTCATCAGTGCCGGACTGAAAAAATTTCCGCAATCGGGCATTCTGTATAATGCCAAAGGGAATCTTGCAATGGGGGAAAAAAAAGGTGAAAAAAATGCCATAGAGGCCTGGCAAAACGGTATTGATACCGACCCGGCGTACTATGGAAATTATTACAATGCGGCAAAGTATTATTATACAAACGGAGCGCCGGTCTGGGCCGCGCTTTATGCAGAAGTGTATGTCAACCTGGACCAAAATTCACCGCGAACCATTGAAATGAAAAAACTGATTACCGAGGCCTATCAAAAGTTATTCTCTCCTGAAAATTCCGGTGGGCTGCCGGAATTCAGCGCCGGGAAACAATCCGAAAAGAACTCCGTACCAAAGTCATTTGCCGATGCCTATAAGAAAATCATGATGCGGAACAGCGTGGTAATAAGCGATGGTTTTTTGGTAGAAGGGCTGATTATGCTGCGTACGCGTTTTATCTTAGACTGGAACCGCATTTATGTCGATCGGTATTTCTACACGCTGTTTTCTTATCATGACAAATTGCTGCGTACCGGAAATTTCGATGCTTACAACCAATGGCTTTTCGGCGCTAATGATAATTCCCAGCAATTCGGCATCTGGCTAAAAACCAACCAGGAAACTTATACTCATTTTGAGCAATGGCAAAAGAACAATCCTTATATGCCGGCAGTTTCGGATCCCAAACCCTGAAAGGAGATTGAAAGAGATTGCAGAAGATTGAAATGGAATAACTGCTATTTCTTAGCAATTCAGTTGCTACTGTTTAAAATCCCCGACTACCTCTACTTCAATTTGAATTATGATGTTTTTTTATAAAAAAACTGTCGAAACTACTGTTAAGTCAGGTAAATTTAGCTTGTATTAAAAAAGTTTATCGAATTGATTATCAATAATTTTGCTATATTGCATTTCGCAATTTTGAATTTCTCAGAGTAAAAACAACCCTGCCCTGAACTAAAGGACATGAAAGTATTTTTCCAATTGATACGATGGCGCAATCTGGCCATTATTTTCATTACGCAACTGGTCATCTGGTATTGCGTGGCGCTTCCGGTAAAACCAGTCAGCAGCGGTATCTTTGCCTTAACGCCTTTCTCCTTTTTACTATTAACACTTTCCACGATATGCATCGCAGCAGCAGGCTATATCATCAACGATTATTTTGATGTGAATATTGATTCGGTTAACAAGCCGGACAAAGTAATCATCAACAGGGTTATCAGTCGCCGCACCGCCATCTTATGGCATTCGGCGCTCAATGTGACGGGAATACTGCTGGCGGCAATACTGTGTTATCGTATCGGATACTATTACCCCCTATTGCTGCAGCTGGCCTGCACCATCCTGCTCTGGCTGTATTCTACCCGGTATAAACGGCGCTTTATGGAAGGTAATATTGTAGTGTCCATGCTCACGGCGCTAACCATTATCGCATTGGCCATTTATGAACCGGCCATACATCAACACGCAGGATTTGACTTTTTTATTCCGGTGGACAACCAGGTAGTTCCTAACCCGTTTTGGGTTATCATGGTGTATGCTTATTTTGCCTTTATGCTGACCTGGCTGCGGGAGATTGTGAAGGATATGGAAGATTTCCGTGGAGATGCGGCACAGGGTTGCGACACCATGCCAATCCGCTGGGGGCTTCACCGCTCTGCCCGTTTTGTGATTATCCTGGGGATTTTTACTTTGATTCCCTTAATCATTGCCAGCTATAAATTGCTGTACAGTACGAAGTTATATTTCGGTGTTTATATCATCTCCGCATTGGTTTTTCCGGTAATCGCCGTGTTGTTTTATTTGCCCCGGCATACCAATACGCAGCATTACGGGCTGGTCAGCCGCTGGCTGAAAATTATTATGTTACTGGGAATACTGGCATTATTGGTTTATCATTTCTGACGGCATTTCCAGGGCAATTCTATATAAAAGCGCTTTTGTAGCTATATTTGCGACCTTAAATTAAAATGCCGTAAAACGGCAACCGGTTAGCCCGGAATTATAAAGCGTTCCGGTTTATTTTTATTTTCAATTATGCACACATTCCGCGAAATCACGAGTCAGTTTGAGTCATTTTTAGCACAAAAACCGCTTTTCCCGGAGTTGCCCGGTAACCTTTATGATCCCTGCCGGTATATCTTAGATGCAGGTGGTAAACGTATCCGCCCTGCTTTATGTCTGATGGCGGCGGAATTGTTCGGTACCCTCCGTCCATCAGCTTTCTATGCAGCAACAACCTTCGAGCTTTTTCATAATTTTACCTTGATTCACGATGATATCATGGATCATGCACCGCTCCGCCGCAGCAGAAAAACCGTACATGAACAATATGGAATGCCGGCCGGTATCCTTTCCGGAGATGTGATGAACATATACGCTTATCAGGCGCTTGCTCAGATTGAATCGCCCCACCACCTTTCACAGGTGCTCAGACTGTTTAATCAATCTGCCATTGAAGTATGCGAAGGTCAGCAATTGGATATGGACTATGAGCAACGGGATGAGATTACGGTTGATGAATACCTACAGATGATCCGCCTTAAAACATCGGTATTATTGGCAGCCAGTTTGTGCTCCGGTGCCATTCTTGCCGGCGCTTCCGAGCAGGAACAACAACTGATCTATACATTCGGAGAAAACCTGGGGCTTGCTTTTCAACTACAGGATGATTATTTAGACACATTCGGAAACGACAAACAAACCGGCAAACAGCGCGGGGGCGATATTCTGGCTGATAAGAAGACCATTTTATGGGTGCTGGCGATGCAATTAGCCGATCCTGCCGTAAAAGAAATCCTACAGCAAGCCCGGAATCTGAAAGGGATTGAAAAGATTAACCAGACGATAGAAATATATAACTCACTTGACATTGAACGTATTGCAAAGGATTTTATTCAGGAATTTACGAATAAGGCGCTGAACAGCTTAGCAGAACTGGAACAGGATGAGTCATCGAAGATTCCTTTAAAAGAACTGACTTCATTTTTATTGAAAAGAGAATACTAATGATAAGTAAAAATGAAAAATCAACAATGAAGAAACATTGCAAGTACTGGTAATCACTACATTTACTAAAGCACATTTCTGAAAATTTTCAAATATTAACTGCAAAGGATATAAAGAAATTTCTCAAAGATTGCATCACATTGAACATTAAATAGCATTATAAATAAACAAAATGCACAACAAGCTCATTATAAAATGATCATTTTAAAAAATTCTTTATTTTGCATTTTAGTTTCCGGTTTTTGGCTTAACAAAATACCGGATTGAAAAAAATCAATGTCAATTTGGCAAAATAAAATACTGGCAAATAATTTGAACTACATCATTGTGAGGAAAAAACTACATAAATTCATTAAAAATAAATTTACTATGAATAATCAGCACCAGCAGGACGAAGTAAATAATGACAAAGAAATGCAGGAACAAAAAGGAAACCTTAACGAACATGCGGACACGGGTACCGGTGAACCACAGGAATCAGAAGAAAATCCCATTCAGCAATTAGAGTCCCAATTGCAGGAATGTAATGACAAATACCTTCGGCTTGCTGCGGAATTTGATAATTTCCGGAAGCGCAGCATGAAAGACCGTTTGGACCTGATCAGGAATGCTTCGGAAGATGTTATTAAATCCCTGTTAGAGGTGCTGGACGATGTGGATCGTGCCAGCCAGCAAATAGAAAGCAGCGAGGACACCGAACAATTAAAAGCAGGCATTACTTTGATTTTCGGAAAGCTGAAATCCACCCTACAGCAAAAAGGCTTACAAGAGATGGAAGCTGCCGGCATGGAGTTTGATCCGGAAATGCATGAAGCCATAGCCGAGATTCCGGCTGCGAGTGAAGATACCTCCGGCAAGATTATGGATGTGGTCGCCAAAGGCTATTTGCTGAATGATAAGATTATCCGTCATGCAAAGGTGGTTGTCGGTAAATAAAAAAACAGAAACAGGATTTTTACAATATTACAATGAGCAAAAGAGATTATTACGAGGTGCTGGGCGTTGCCAGGGGAGCATCGGCAGACGAGATCAAAAAATCGTACCGTAAGCTGGCCTTACAATATCACCCCGACCGGAATCCCGGCGACAGCGCGGCAGAAGAAAAATTTAAAGAGGCGGCAGAGGCTTACGACATCCTGAGCGATCCTCAAAAGCGGGCACAATACGACCGTTTCGGCCATGCCTCTTCAGGTGGCGGCGGTGGCGGTATGCGCATGGAGGATATCTTTCAAAATTTCGGCGATATCTTCGGCGATGACGTTTTCGGCAGTTTCTTTGGCGGCAATCGCGGCGGAGGCGGGAGGAGGCATCGCGGCTCGCGCGGCAGCAACCTCCGGGTAAAGATGAAGATGAATTACCGGGAAATTGCCCACGGTGCCAACAAAAAAATTAAGGTCAAGAAACATATTGCCTGTGACACCTGTCAGGGAAGCGGCGCTAAAGACAGCAATTCGGTTCAGACCTGTGAAATGTGCAAAGGCAGCGGTCAGGTTCGACGGGTATCCAACACTTTTTTGGGACAAATGCAAACCGTTACCACCTGTCCGCAATGTCATGGCGAGGGTGTGTCCATTACTGCAAACTGCAACAGCTGCAAAGGTTCCGGCCGGATTTATGGCGAGGAAACTATTTCATTAGATATACCTGCCGGCGTACAGGAAGGCATGCAAATGAGCATGAGCGGAAAAGGCAATGCCGGTGAACGCAATGGCCCTCCGGGAGATTTGCTGATTTTAATTGAGGAAGAAAAACATCCCGAACTGATGCGCGATGGTATGGATGTACAATATATCTTACCTATCTCCTTCCCGGAAGCAGTATTAGGTGTACAAAAAGAAGTACCTACTATTGACGGAAAAGCCAAGATAAAAATACCGGAAGGTACGCACAGTGGAAAAATCTTTAAGCTGAAAGGCAAAGGATTCCCGGAGCTGAACGGTTACCAGAAAGGTGATCAATTGGTTTTGGTGAAAGTATGGACACCTCAGCAGTTGTCTGATGAAGAAAAAGCGCTTATTGAACGACTACAGGATTCCGAAAATTTTAAGCCGGGAGAAGAAGCTAAGAAGGAAAAAAGTTTTTTTGAAAAAATAAAAGACGCCTTCATTTAAAAAGGACTTCAAATTAGAAGTTTAGTTGAGCTTTAATACGTTCATTTCGATAAACACAATCTAAAACATGAGACATGAAAACCTTACCTTGTTAAATGGAAAATACATAATGTGGTAGGTGAGGATACCCACGGCGACCGACGTTTCTTCAAACTACGTCGCAGTGGCAGGCAATCTCTGATTGTAAAGCAGGAACAGACTTACCGTGTTCATTTCGATGAACTTAAGGAACGATTCCATTTTGTCGGTTCCGAAAAACAAAAACAGGGAATTAAGCTCCTTTATACTTTTCTAATGCTACTATTGACATCAAAACCAGGTTGATTACTTCTGTGGTTTTTTGATTGGTAACATTACTATCCGGGTTTTCTTCACGACAATCCATTTCAAGTTCCATCCCAAGATCTTTTGCCCTGTCCATGCCCATCATCACAAATTTCAATTTGAAGCCATGCATTTGCGACGCAATCTCTTTATAGTCGTTTTCACTCAATGCCGTTTTTAGTTTTTCGATAAATGAAGGAGCGCTTTCTAAAAAAAGATTGATGTATTTCAGCATCTTCGTTCGATCGCCTTTACAAAAATCATGGAGATATCCTAAATCCGGATTTTGACTTACAGGAGGTATGGACTTGTTTTCTGCTTCAAAAATCTCTGTAGTTCCGGCAACTACTTCTGCTGATATATGAAGCGCCGGTTGTGGTTTTAACGCACCCACTGTGTTTTTGGCAATTGTTGTGAAAAGTTGAACAGGCTTGAACGGTTTGGGTATATAATCGTTCATTCCCGAATCACGACATTTATCCAAATCTTTTCTGATCACGCTTGCCGTTAGTGCAATAATCGGAACTGCATTTTTTGGAGATGGAAGATGTTCCCGGATATATCTTGTGGCTTCACAGCCATCCATTTCCGGCATTTGCACATCCATCAATACCACATCAAAGTCCCCCCCCCTCACCTTTTCAACGGCTTCCTTACCATTTGTAGCTTCCGTGATCTGTACATTGGCTTTTGAAGTCAGCGTGTCGTAACAGACAACCCTGTTTACCTCATTATCATCAACCAACAGGATACGCAAACCGTCCAGCGAGCTGCCGTCTATCCTTTCGGCTGCGTTTTGTTGCGCTAATCTTTCCTTTGAGCCAAGAGGCAGATTCAGTTCAAATGAAAAAGTAGATCCGCTGCCAGGCAGGCTTTCCACAATCATATTGCCTCCCATCAATTCAACAAATTGTTTACTGATAGTCAATCCTAGCCCCGTGCCGCCGTATTTTCTCGAATCAGAAGAGAATGCCTGGGAAAAACTTTCAAAAATATGATGCAGTTTATCTTCGGGAATACCAATGCCTGTATCGGTTACGGCAAACCTAATCATTCCCTGCGGCGTTCGGACAACTTCAATGGCCACACTCCCTTTTTCGGTGAATTTGATTGCGTTGCCAGCAAGATTAATCAGGATTTGGTTCAGCCGGGCGGGATCACCAATAATCACTTCGGGCACTTCGGGCGCTATCATGGAAATAAGTTCGGTACCTTTTTCATCTGTTTTATGCTTCAGGGTTTGGCAAACCTGCTCAATGACATCCCGAACGGAAAAATCCATTTGCTCCAGGTCAATTTTACCAGCCTCTATCTTTGAAAAATCAAGGATTTCATTAATGATATTCAATAAATTATCCGATGCTTTATATACGCTTGTCAGATAATTTCTTTGTTTATCCGTAAGTTGTGTTTCCAGAACGAGGTTCGTCAACCCGAGGATGGCCGTCATTGGTGTTCTGATCTCATGGCTCATATTCGCCAAGAACTGCTCTTTGTATTTTTGTGTACGTTCCAGCTCCAGGTTTTTATTACGCAAATCAATCGTCCGCTCTTCCACCAGCCTGGTTAATTCCTGTTCCCGCAGCTCAAAATTACGTAAGGTGGCTGTGGTCTGGTTGCGCAACCGATCCACCAGCACCCCAAGGATTCCACTCAGTATACTCGGGCTTTTTTCCGCAATACCAAAGAAATCATCGTGAGAGATGCTATAGGTGGAGGTATCCTGAATAGCAGTAACAGACATACTCCGGACTTCCGATTTCAACAGGGACAATTCACCGATTACTTCACCTGCTTCCAGGACAGCAACCGTATGATCGCCATTATGCACCTTCACCTGCCCACTCCTGATAATGTACATCCAGTCACCGATTGTATTTTTCTCAAGGATAACGGACCCCTCGGAAAAATGTTCGGGTATCATATATTCTGATAACTCCCGGATAGTAGCTTGTGGCAAACCTTTAAAGATTTCGCTTTGGGAGATGAGCGTATATGCTTCAGATATTGGATTCATAATCTCTAATTTAATACCGGCCAAAAACCCCCAGGTTTGTTTTTTTCCCCGAAGGCAACTTCTGAATATTTAACGCATATTCATGATGAGCCTTTATCCGAACGCACATTGTCCATATTATTCTCATCATAAAGGTCAAATAAATCATCGCTTTGTAAAACTGTAAAAATAAAAATAAATCACATAGGAATATTGTTTTTTTACTCGTTATACTTCATACCGTATAAGAATGTTCCGTGTTTTTGTCAAAGCAATGGAATTTGGGCGACATTAATCCCTGCTGTTCGGGTGGTAATATTGGTTATAGCTGATGTTGGCCGGGTTTTCTAAATTTCACGCAAAGTGTACAACGAATACGAAAAGCGCAACGTAATATTCATCTTCATCGTGCGCATTCCGCCGTGGGTGTTTTCGCCATAGCCGTCAGGCTAATAATTATCTTTGCAGGCAAAAACGATATCCCAATGG
>CAZUSO010000050.1:0-20680 GCA_964622775.1 uncultured Taibaiella sp.
TGATTACTGGATCGTTAAACTCAACGAAGCCGGCGATATGCAATGGCAAAAATCCTTCGGTGGAACAAAAATAGATCATGCCGGCTCTGTTCAACAAACTGTGGATGGCGGCTATATCGTAGCAGGACTTTCCCATTCCAATGATGGTGATGTAACGGGTCATCATGGCAGCAGTGATTATTTTGATTACTGGATTGTTAAACTCAATGTAACCGGTGATTTGCAATGGCAAAAATCCCTCGGTGGAACAAAAATAGATATTGCCCTCTCTGTACGGCAAACTACAGATAACGGATATATCATTGCAGGATATTCCGGATCTGACGATGGAGATGTAACGACCAATCAGGGTTTTTCCGATTACTGGATCGTGAAACTGAGCGGCACAACAGGTATTCAGGAGATAGAAGAGGAAGCCGGCAACAGGTTTTCGCTTTACCCCAATCCCAACAAAGGAAATTTTGTGCTGGAAGGCCCTGCTCCCGGTGCGGGAAGCTATACCCTTACCGTCACCAATGCTCTGGGGCAACAGGTATATACGCAAGATACAAAAGCATCTGACAACCGGCTGCTCCAGGAGATAACCGCCGGCAATCTTGCGCCGGGGATATACTACCTCACCATATCAAAAGGCGGGGAAAGGATAGTGACTCAAAAATTCACTGTAACGCTGTAAGCGGTATGGCTTACAGCGTTACAGGCGCATCCCCCGATCCTATCTGAAATCAATTTCCAAAAGCCTTTGTCAATGTATTGTCAATTGTCCATTGTCAATTGTTCATTATCTTTACCACTCAAAATTTTCATCTGCAATGAATACAATATGGGGATTCGGAATCGCGGTTTTAGGCTTTTTACCATTAACGGTCAAAGCTCAGGACACGACAGTCATGTCGCGCATGGAAGACAGCTTACTGATTCTTGCCGATTCATTTTACAAAACACCTATTCCCGAACTTCGCGTATCTGCCAACACCAGCTTTGGTAAGATGCTGGTGCGCGCACTGGAGCAACCAGGATCCTATAACTACCCTTTTACGAGGCTTCAGCAAAGGATCCATATCATTTACCCCGAGGACAAAAGTTTCCGCATCTTCAACTGGGTTTTGTCCTACAGCGGTTTCGGCCGGCATTATTACGGCGCTGTTCAAATGGCCGATAATGAGCAGCTCGTTTTACATCCGCTGAAGGATGTTTCGTCAAAACATCTGAAAGACGGAGAAGATATAATACTGTCCGATGGCGAATGGTACGGATGCGAATATTACCATATCAAAACCGTAACCGGAAAGGATGGGGCACGCATCTATACGCTGTTAGGCTATAATAATGACGGATTCAATACGACTAAAAAAATAGTGGATGTACTGAGCTTTCCAAACAAGGCGCCCGTTTTTGGGCTGCCGGTATTTGTGCTGCCTTCCTCAAAAGATAAGGATGATTTCAAAAAAAGATTTATCCTGGAATATAAAAAAGGCGTTCAGGTAACGCTGAACTATGACAGCAACCTGAACATGATTGTATTCGACCGCCTCATCTCAGAAGTCAATAATCCCAGCCTCAAAGGCACTTATGTTCCGGCCGGACAAACCGATGCGCTGGAATGGCAGGGAAGCGTGTGGCATTTTACTCAAAATGCCATTGCTCCCTTAAAGCTTAAAGACGGGCAGGCTCCATTAGACGGGGTCATGCAGGGCGGCAGGTAATTGTATTTTTTGATTAAACCCATATTATGACCATAGAAAAACAATGGAAACTGAAGTATGCCGGCGAGGCAGTTGTGCAGCAAATACGAACGGATTTAAACCTGCATCCCGCATTATGCAGATTGCTGGCCCTCCGGGGTATTCAGGACTATAATTCGGCAAAAGCTTTTTTCCGGCCGGAGCTGAGCATGCTTCACGATCCTTTCCTGATGCATGGAATGCAAGAAACCGTAGCACGTATTGACCGGGCAGGAGCGGCGCAGGAAAAAATAATGGTTTACGGCGACTACGATGTGGATGGCACTACGGCAGTTTCTCTGGTGTATGCCTTTTTGCAAAAATATTTTAGCACAGATCCCGATCAGGTTTCTTTTTACATTCCGAACCGTTACCGGGAGGGATATGGCATTTCATACGAAGGTATTGACCAGGCTGCGGCAGAAGGCCGAAACCTGATCATCGCATTAGACTGCGGAATCAAAGCCGTGGAAAAAGCGGCTTACGCAAAAAGCAAAAACATTGACCTGATCATTTGCGATCACCATCTGCCCGGTGCAGTATTGCCGGATGCCTATGCCATATTGAATCCGAAACAGGAGGGCTGCAATTATCCCTATAAAGAATTAAGCGGCTGTGGCATCGGCTTCAAGCTCATTACGGCGCTGACCCGGCACTGGAATCTTCCGGAAGAAAGCTGTCTGCAATTCCTGGATTTGGTAGTCACCAGCATTGCAGCGGATATTGTACCGATGACCGGAGAAAACCGGGTACTGGCTTATTACGGACTCCAATGTGTGAACAATGCCCCGTCCACGGCTATTAAGGCGCTGAAAGCGGTTGCCGCTTTACAACGCGACCTGACCATTTCCGATGTGGTCTTCATTATCGCCCCGCGCATCAATGCCGCAGGCAGGATGGATGAAGCCGGAAAAGTCGTTCGTTTTTTTATCGAAAAAGATGAGGAGCGGGCGAAAGCCTTAGCCGAAGCGCTCCATAGTCATAATTACGACCGGAAAGAAACCGACAGGCAAATTACCGGGGAAGCTTTGGCTATACTGGACCGGCAAAGCAAGGAGGAGCGCTTATACAGTACGGTATTGTATCAGCCTCACTGGCACAAAGGCGTGATTGGCATCGTAGCCTCTCGGCTCATTGAGCATTATTACCGGCCTACCATCGTGCTGACGAAATCTAATGGAAAAATCACCGGCTCTGCACGCTCCGTGCAGGGATTCAATATCTATGAAGCTATCCATGCCTGCCGGGAATATCTGGAAAATTATGGTGGTCATTATTTTGCCGCCGGATTAACCCTGGTTCCCGAAAACCTGCATGCCTTCCGGGAGAAATTTGAGTCCGTGATCCGGGAAACCATCCCGCAACGGTCGTTATATCCTGAAATAGCTATTGACGCGGAGATCAGCATCGCCGATATCAAACCTTCGTTTTATAAGATTATTCAGCAATTAGAACCCTTCGGGCCACAAAATCTGCGCCCGGTATTCATCTCCCGGAACCTGCAGGATACCAAAGGCTACAGCCGGGTGCTGAAAGAGCAGCATCTGAAGATTACTGCCGCAGACGGAAGACAGTTCATTTCGGGAATAGCCTTTAATATGGCGGATAAATATGAGCTCGTCAAAAACGGCGCTCGTTTTGATCTGGTATATACGATTGAGGAAAATGAATGGAACGGGAAAACCGCACTTCAATTGCAGGTTCTTGACATTAAACCTTCGGGAGAAGATACGCTTCAGGTCACCATGTGATGAATCACTTTTGTGTCCTCATTAATTCCGTCAACATGAAGCATCGCCCTAATCCTTTTTCCCAAACCAGTCCAGCACATCGCTTAACTGCGCCTTCAATGATTTTCTTTCTACAATAAAATCCAGAAAGCCATGTTCCAGTAAAAACTCACTACGCTGAAAGCCGGAAGGCAAATCTTTCTTAATGGTTTCCCTGATGATACGAGGCCCGGCGAAGCCAATCAGCGCTTTAGGTTCGGCAATATTAATATCGCCCAGCATAGCAAAAGAGGCGGTGACACCGCCGGTTGTAGGATCGGTCATCAGGGAGATATACGGCAATTTCGCTTTGGCAAGCTGGGTCAGCTTTGCCGAGGTCTTAGCCATTTGCATCAGTGAAAATGCACTTTCCATCATCCTGGCGCCGCCCGATTTGGAAATGATCATAAAGGGCAGCTTATGTTTGATACAATAATCAATACTGCGTGCTATT
This sequence comes from uncultured Taibaiella sp., assembly GCA_964622775.1. Lineage (GTDB taxonomy): Bacteria > Bacteroidota > Bacteroidia > Chitinophagales > Chitinophagaceae > CAZUSO01. Next base: position 3,948 of record CAZUSO010000050.1, read on the forward strand.
TTTTCGCCCATCACCGAGCCCATAGAGCCGCCGATGAAATTGAAATTCATACAGGCGATAACAAACTCTTTGCCGTGGAGCTTTCCAATGCCTACCGTCATGGCATCTTTCAGTCCCGTACTCTGCCGGGCAGCCTTCAGCCGTTCATCATACGGCTTAAGATCCACAAAATGGAGATAATCCTGAGGAGCTATATTTTCGAAAAGCGCTTTGTATTGTCCTTCGTCAAACAATATTTCAAAATACTCCACAGCATTAATCCGGTTGTGAAAACCGCAGCCGGGGCATACATACGCATTTTCTTTCAATGCCGTGGTAGTTACCGTTGTTTTGCATTCCGGGCATTTATGCCAAAGGCCATCCGGAGCTTCCTTTTTTTCTTTGGTATCGGTATGAATACCTTTTTTATTTCTTTTGAACCAGGTGGACATCTCAATCAATTGAATGAAAAAATACTGCGTTTGCTATTTACCGGCTTTAATACAGATTTCCATCAGCCGCCCCCGTAAATTAAGGGGGACAAAGATACGATATGATTTTTATACATTTACATCGTAAAGCCGGCGGCAATGGTTTGCCAGCGACCTTTAAATTTTAGCTTTCATGAAAAGATCAATCCTTTGGACAATATGCTTTTTTTTATTGCTGAGCCATGCCGGATTTGCCCAGGTAATGCAGGAGCTGCTACAGGGGGATTGGATTGTAGTGAATATGACTACGGCAGACGGCAGCACGATTATTGATCCCGGAATGGAGCACATCACGTACACTATGTATTCATTTATAAATGATATGGTACAAATGAAGACAATGCCCAATTGGGGTGGTTATAATGAACCTGATTTAAAATACAAACTAATGGACTCCTTCATTATAAGCAATGTGGTAACTTACAAAATGCTCAACTTAACCAAAAAGCAAACGATTTTATCACACATTGCCATAACAGGTATTTTGGGGAACTATACGGTATTACGCCCCTGCAAATACTAAACGGCGCTGTTCCCGACAAAAACCGTTTTAAAGAACAAATACGGCAAGCTGCCGGTATCAGAAGAACAACCAACAAAACATTCAATAGGTGTACTATGCCACATGGTGAGTAAAACGCCATAAAAAACCCCGAAAAAGAATTGAAATGCATTTTGAATATCAACTCTTGTGCTGACGATATGCAAAACTAAATTTTTACTAACGCTAATTCTATTTTCTACCGGCGAAAATACATACCCATTTTTCTAAAACTCCCTATTTTACTGCGTTTGACGAATATCCATACACTTTAGGTGTGTTTTTATTGGGTTGCCGGGGTACAGACAATCGGGCAGGTGAAAAAAAATAGATTTTAAAACCGTATTTTATGGGTAAAAAATAATTTAACAAAACAGCAGCAGAAATAAATTAAATATTCCAAACGGCAAGCAGAATGAAAATGATTAAATTTGTAGAAAAGAAAGAAATAGTATGAACCAGACTTTAGACCAACAAATACAGCAATACTTGCCACAGCTCGGAAGTAATGAAAAACGTTCTGTACTGGGCATCATCAAATCTTTTATTTCTCTTAAAGAACAACAGAAAGACACCTCTAATTTGGACTATAATAATGCTTTAATGGAAGAATTAGATAACAGAGCAGAAGCGTTGGAAAATGGTAAAATAAAGGGTGTAACGTGGAAAGAAGTAAAACGAAAAGCACAATTAATGTAATCGGCATTTGATGAATATTTTAATTTTCCATCCTAAAGCAGAACAAGAATATATCACGTCTTTCAGATGGTATGAAGAAAAGCAAGAAGGCTTAGGAGAGCTTTTTGAAACAGTGGTAGAAGTAATCATAAAGAAAATTACAAAACACCCACAATATTATGGTTATGGACGAAAACCATATAGGGAAGCCATAGTAGGAGATTTCCCATTTGTTGTAGTATATAAACACAACGAAATTAAAAATGAAGTGTATGTAGTTGCTATACATCACACTAAAAAATCGGTAAAAGGGAAATATAGAAGATAGTTTCTACTACCGGCGAAATACATACCCATTTTTCTAAAACCCCTTATTTTACTGCGTTTGACGAATATCCGTACACTTTAGGTATGTTTTATTGGGTTGCCGGGCGACAGGAAAGGAGGCAGAGCGATTTTGTGAATAAAAAAATAATTCGACAAATTTGCTCGATGCAACATCACAAAAACAACTATCATCCTTTATTTATCGTTTTATTCGTATTGGATTTATTGCCACACGAAGCCGTAAAACAAATACCAAGAACCACACGCAATGAATGGAAAAATAAAAACCTCCAAAAGACTTTCGGGTTTTCTTTTTGTGCATTATATATCAAGTACTTTGATGATGTAGTATTCGCCCACAAATACACTTTTAGCCGTTATGCGTTTAGCATTGTAATAGACATACAAAAAACTTTTTTAGCCATTACTCAAAATGCTACGCTCTACAAAAAGCTACTGCGTGCGCAAGCGCACAATATAGTAGAACATATCACTACACTTGCCTGCAAAGGATTTTCCGTAAAGCAGGCCTGTAAACTGTTCGGATTAAAAAAAAGCTGGTATCAATATCATAAACGGAAAATAAACTGTCCTTTCAATGCGCTTAGAATATGCTTTAAACAACACCCCAACCAACTGACTTATTCCGAACAGCAAACTATAAAACACTGGATACAAAAAGACGAAAACAAATACAAAAACCTGACCCAGCTTTACTACGAAGCGCTAAACAAACAAATCGTCTTTTGCAGTAAAAATACTTTTAACCATTATGCCACGCTATGCGGTTACAAAAAAACATTCCGAAAGCCCAAAGCAAAAGCAAAAAAAGGATACAGAGCCAACCATCTTTTTGAAGCATTACACATAGATACCACTTATGTACCAACGCTCCTGGATGGCGTGCTAAAACTAACCATGGTTAAAGACAACTTCTCTAAAGCTCCTTTACACTTTGACATTACCCCGTCAAACGTAAACAGCTCTTTTATAAAACAGGTATTGGAACAAACTTTTGACAAATACAAACTCTATGACCGAACCCACGATATAAGCATCGTCACCGATGGCGGTGCAGAAAATAAAGGAGAAGTACTGACCTGGACGGGCAGTATAAAAGCTCCGCCCTGCATACACAAAATAACCGCAAAATCAGATGCCTTTCCACATTCCAACAATATGATTGAAGGCTCTTTTCATCTCTTCAAACACGACTTCCTCAAAGGACAAGCCATCACCGACCAAAAACAACTTAACCAAAAAGCAAACGATTTTATCACACATTGCCATAACAGGTATTTTGGGGAACTATACGGTATTACGCCCCTGCAAATACTAAACGGCGCTGTTCCCGACAAAAACCGTTTTAAAGAACAAATACGGCAAGCTGCCGGTATCAGAAGAACAACCAACAAAACATTCAATAGGTGTACTATGCCACATGGTGAATAAAACGCCATAAAAAACCCCGAAAAAGAATTGAAATACCCACAAAAGCATTTTGAATATCAACTCTTGCGCTGACGATATGCAAAACTGAATTTTTACTAACGCTAATTTTATTTTCTACCGGCGAAATACATACCCATTTTTCTAAAACCACTTATTTTACTGCGTTTGACGAATATCCGTACACTTTAGGTGTGTTTTTATTGGGTTGCCGAGTGACACGCGCAAGGGTGCGCGCGCCAGCAGGGGAACATTGCCACAAGCCAAATGGTAATTTTCATTTTAATATTACATCTTCAATCGGCTCAAAATAATGAAAAATAACTTTATCACTAATTGAGGACAAAATATAATAATTACAATTAATGGTAAATGAATCAATAGTACTAATATCTTGTGCATAAAAGAAATCAGATAAGCTATTGCTATCTACAATCTCAAAATCAGTTTTACATAGTATAGATTCAAATTTATTCCTTTTATTAATTTCCTTTAACTGTCTGATGTATTTATAATTTTCATCCCTTTCAGAGTATGCAATTCCAATACATTTCATTTCATTTATCCCTTTTAAATTTTCTGCTATATTTTTCTTGGGATTATAGTGCTCAATTTTGCATAAAAGCATATTAGTTAATCCATCATTTAAATAGGCATAATTAACCAAAAAATATCCTTTCTGCCTGTTTTCAGAAGTACAGCCAGATACAAAAAACAACAGAAAGAGGTAAAAGATTAAACTACTCTCCTTGTACTTGGGTTGACCTTTCATGATATTGCGTATTGGGCTTATTGCCATTTTTTAAATCAGTTTGAGATGCTCTGTCATACCTTTCATTATCTTGAATGGTGTAATCCTCATCTTTTGTGTTTGCATGATTTAATAAGTTTTCGTAATGCACATCTGATATTTTATCTCCGCCTCCCATTATGTCTTTATCAAATCCTTTGTGTACGTCCGAGCCTGTATAAAGATTGTTTTTAAACTCATCATACCTATCACTCAAACCCATCATATGAAGTGTTTCATGAATAACAGTTTTAGTTAAGTTAGACGACTTGCTGTTTATAGTGCCTCTGTTGCCTGTATAGAACTTAGTTCCTTTTAAATCCTGCCCACCATATACTCTGGAGCGGTAATCTTGTTCCAAATCGGTTCTGACATTGAATATATTTTGTCCATTTTTTAAATTCTTTTCATTCTTCATATTATCAGCATCATAGACATAAACAACATCAAAGGCGACATTCACACCATTTACTTTTCTAAATCCAGCGTATTTATCCTGAAACTCTTTGTTTAGCTTATTTGCCATTTCTTGCGAAGCTCCTGCTCCTTGAAGATAAACGGTTGCGTGAGCAGATACTATTTGTGTTTTACCTTGATTGTTTTTAATTATCGAAAGCCTGTAATCTTTACCATCGGGGTCATTAAAAGCAATAGGGCTATTGGCAGCATAAGAATATGGACTAATAGAAGGATATTTATTTTCGTGCAGGTCTGTTCTGGGCGTTCTTCCTGTTCTTGTATCAAGCCACCTGTCGCCCATATCAATAGTGTTTCCGATGCCCGAAACCTCATTTAACTTTTCGTGATTTCCATACCCAAAGCGACTTTCTTTGTGAGCTACTGAACGCCCTGGCATTGTCATCCCGTAGGGATAGTAGTCAGTAATGCTGGCAATATCCGCATTAAACCCTACATAGTTCCCGTTAGCATTCCCGTACCCTGTCTTCCTATCTAAGAACGTAACCAATACATTTCCCAAGTGGTCGGTAAGCTCGTACTCTTTCCTGCCTATCCATCTTCTTTCCCGTAAGGTATCAATGGAAAAGTTATAAGTAGCACCGGTAAACTCGCTCACCTTATCTTTCTTTATCCAGTCGCTCTGGCTATAGCTGTACCAGGGCCGGCGCTGGTTGAGCGTGGTTACGGTAAGCCCGGCCTCCTCCTGGTCGTATATGGCCCGGTACTCCATGCTGTCGTAATGCCGGATGCCTAAGCGGCTGCTGCCGTAGAGGTGGTGCTCGGCAAGGTACATGCTTTCACCCAGCAGGTTGTCCGGGTCGGGGGTATTCACCTGCGGCGGGTTGTAGGAGGGGTTCAGGCTGCCGGTCAGCACGGCGGCGCTCACCATTTCCGTATAGGCCGTCCCCGTCAGGCCTTGGATGCCTGCCAGCACCCCGTTTACCGGCGCTATCCCGAACTGGTCTAAAAAGCCTACTAAAAGGCCCGTCCGGTTGCTTTCATACACGATATTGAGCTGGTCTAAAGGCGTGGCGTGATTCTTCAGCCAGTCCTCATCATAGTCCGGAAGCCACTCCGTAAAGAAAGACAGGACGGTATCGCGCGCGCCGCCCTCCTGCCCGGCCAAGGCGCGCTGCAGCTTGCCGGCCAGCGACTCCTGCTTCCGGTCCAGCACCCATTTCTTAATGAGGGGATTGCTCAGCAGCGCGCTGCGGAAGTAGCTGAGGGCGCCGGCCCCCATGCTGTCCTGAAGCGAGGCGCAGGCCTGAAGCGTAGCGGCCGGGTATTGAATGGCATAGCCGGCCAGCAATTCGGCCCGCTTGTCAAAGGGGTCGCCGGGCTTGTAGGGAAGGTTCAGGATATCCAGAAGGCTGTCTGCCGTGGGCGGACTGGCTGCATAAAGGCTCAGGAAGGAGGCTTTTATTTCCAAGGCCCGCCCGCTGCCCTCGTTCCAGAGCCGGTAGAGCAGCTCCGGACCGTTGGAGCCGATGAGCATCAGGGCCCCGGCCTGGCCGAGGGTGTATTGCTGCAGGGGATCCAGGTAGTCCTCCAGCTTAGGCTCCGCCACCGCCTGCAGCAGCAGGCCGGCCGAATGAGCTAAGTAAAACCCCGTCCCCAGGTCCGTCTGCTGTTGCACCCAGCCCGCATCGTTACCCAGCGCATAGTCCAGCACCGGCCCGGCAAAAGAGCCGTTGGACCCGAACTGCGCCGAAAGAAAGGACGCAAGGCCCCAGCCCTGCGGGGCCAGCCAGCTGCCGCCGTCCTGGCTTAGAATCTGGTCGTTGATCCATTCTATCAGCGAGCCGCCGTCTATCCGGGAGCTGCTCTTATATACGGACAGGATATTGCCCGCCGCATCCCGCACGTAAATATCGCTTACCCGTTCCTGCACGCCGGGCGTCTCCCCCGGACGGATATAGTCCTTGCGCACCCGCTGGCCTGACCCGTCGTAGGAGAAGAACAGCTCCATGGTGTCGTCCTCCGCTGTGCCTTTGGTTAAATGGCTCACCTTGCCGTAAAGGTTCCACTCTATGCGCTTTATCCCTTCCTGCACGTCCTTTGTCAGGTTGCCGGAGGGGTCGTACCCGTAATTGCCTGCATACTGCCCGGGCTGCAGGTCGCTGCCGCTGCCGCCCCCAGCCGCATCGGACACGTAGCTGAGCCGGTTATTGACGCCGGCGTTGTAATATCCGTACGTAAAATTGTCCATAAGGCTGCCGCCGGCATCGCGGCGGGTCAGCGCCGTAATGTTGCCGTCGGGGTCGTAGGCGTAGGTATTCATAAAGGCATTGCCGAGGCTGCTCACGGCATGGGTAATATGGTCCATGGAGGAATAGACCGTTTGCTTAATGCGGTTGAGCTGGTCGTACTCGTAGTCCCGCTGCAGGTTGGCCATCCCCGCCATCGCAGTGGTCTGCCGGGCTATATTGCCGTTGTAGAGCGAACGGCTGATGCCATCACCCGGAAGGGTGTGCGTCACAGGCGTATTGCCGATGGGCTTGTAGTCGCCCGCGTAGTAGTCCAGCGCATGGCTCATCACGTCGGAGGGAAAAAGACCGCCGTTTTCGCCGTTCTTACCCATGTCTTCCCCCGGGTTGAGCACATCGCCGTTCAGGGCCTTGAGCCAGCCCTGGATGGTATAGGCATACTGCAGGCTCTGCACCTGCAGGTCGCCGATGCTGACCTGCGCCAGGGGGCCGTGCTTATAATATTCATAAGCGGCGTCACGGTCCCAGCTCAGGCCGTCCCTGCTGCTCTCCGCCTTAATGATGCGGTTGTCCGCATCATAGCGGTAGCGGTGGTAGATCTGGTCGGCAAGCCCCCGGTTATAGCTCAGCATGTTCACTTTGCCGCTCAGCAGGTCATAGTCGTAGTCGATGCGCTTGAAGCGCTGGCCCATATAGTCCATATAGGGGTTGTCGTGCACTAAGGCGCTTACGTTGCCCGCAGCATCGTAGCTGAAATGGGTAGCATAGGCATAATAAGACTCTATGGTGTTGGACTGCGCCACCACGGGGGCGTAGAGGATGGCGCTCACCCGCTTGCGGAGGTTCTGCTGCGGGCTTAGCCCCTGGATGTTGCCGAGGTTAAGGAAGGCATGGTCGTATATGGTGGCCACCACATCTTCCCGGGGCTTGCTGTGCACCAGGCCGGCTATCACGTCCGCCTGGGTGGAGGAGGACTGGAGTATCTGCTGCGGGTGCTGGCCGGGCAGCAGGGGCAGCAGCGAGGTGGCGGGCATAAATGCGCCGGTCTCGGTAATTCTTCCCTGCGGGTCGTAGAGGGTATAGCTGTATTTCCCGGCCGGGCGCTGGCGGGCGTTCTGGGAAAAGACGAGGCGGCCTGCGGGATCGTAAAAGAACTCGGTAATACCGCCATCGGGCGTTTCCTGCCAGGTAAGCTGGTTGAGCGAGTTGTACTTATAGGTGGATATTTTGGCATGTGCGGGCTTTAAGGTGAGCTGGGTGCCGGCGCTGGCGCTGCTCCTGGCGGCATTCACATCGGCATCCTGCGATGCGCCGAGCGGCTGCACGCCGGCGGGGGGCACCGTGCGGGTCAGGTTGCCGGCCAGGTCGTAATAATACAGGGTATAATGATGCTGCATCTGCTGGGTGGTAAAATGCAGCTCGTCGGCGGCATGGGCGGGGAAGAACTGCTTCATGGCTAAGAAATGGCTTTGGGCCAGCGAATCTATATAAGCGCCGTGCAGCAGCCTGCCCTGCTCCATGGCGGAAAACAGCACCTGCCGCTCACAAGGCAGGGTATCGATGCACTGGTACTGGTTCTGATTGTCGTACAGCACCACGTTTTCCAGCCTGCCGGCGCTGCCGAAGGGAAAATCGGTAAAGCCCTCGCAATCCACGTAATGCGTGCCCTGCTTCATGTGCACTTTAAAGCGGTACATACCGCCCGTGCCGGGCAGGGGAACCGGGTTGGGGTCGGAGCCGGTGGAGGTTACGAAGCTGTAATCTGCAGCGGGATATGCCATGCGCTCCGAAGGATAGAGATACACGTTATACATCTTCGCTTCTCCCGCAAAGAGGCGGTACCATACGCCGCCGTCTGCCATCTTAAAGATCTTCAGGGCATTGCCGATGCTGCTGCCCGACATGGAGACATTGGTAACGGCCGCTGCGGGAAACAGCTCATTATTGCCGAGCGCGCCCCTTACCTTGGTGAGTATGCCGCTGAGACGCTGCCAGCCGGGATCGCTGCCGGCGGGCATGGAATAATAGTATAAGTCTTCCTTTACGTTCCGGCACCAGGTATCGTCGTAGGACAGCAGGAGGCCGGAAAGGGAGGGGATGTTTTCCCGGAGCTTTGCCGGGGCCAGGTTAGCCAGCGCCTCTTCTTCGCCGTAGCCATCCATAGCATAAATATAGCTTAGGAAATCCTGCTTAACGGAGTTGTCATAGTCATCGCTGCGGTACAGCTTCGCATTGGTAACCATATAGCCCGCCCGGCAGTTCTGGGGGTCGTTATAATAGTCTTCCACCGCCTGCAGCAGGTCGGATACCGGCTCAGGCTCCGTGTTTATCGCCGAGATAAGATACCGCTTATAGGGCGTATAGGTATTGTTGAAATTTTTCAGGCTGACGTCTTCTGAGCTGACCGTGGCGTTGGCAAAGGAGGGCGTTGCCGCGCAGGACTGCCGTACAAATACTTCCGCCGTGGCGCCGGCGGGCAGGTAGGTTACGCCGGAGGCATTGGCGCTGATATGCTGCTTAATGCCTTTAAGCTTTTCCCAGGGTACGGAGTTGAGGTCGAACCATACCACCACCTGGTTAGTGCCTGCTTTTTTAAAGCGGAAATGCTGCACATTCACATCGGGGTATGCAGCCAGGAGGCTGCCGAGATAGGCATCGGCAGCCGCATCGCCCGTGAACACCGCCTGCAGGGTAGCCTTTGCGGCAGGGAATGCCAGTATATTCGACAGCGCGCAGCCTTTCATCAGTCTTTCATATTCTTCAAAATGATGCCTTCTGCCGAGGCGGTTATTGAGATAATTGGTGAACATCCGCTCAAAATAAGGATGGTTTACCTGGGTAGGAAGCGCATAGACAAAAGCATCGCCATAATAATCCTTAACGGCATTTTTAACAGCGATGCAACTGAGGCAATAGTCGGGAGCGTCCGGCTCTTTTGGATTAAGCATCCTGATATTACGGGACCAGACGTTATAAAAGCTGTAGCGCTGAACGGAGGTCTGCGTGCCATTAATATTCTGGAGCATGGTCTTGTTATAACGGCAAAATACGCCGTAAGGGGCTATGTATCCTTTCTCCGGAACGACTACCTTATCATCGTCCAGCACGCTGTGCACCTGGCTGAAGGAAGAGAACAGGGTGTTGGGGATATCGGTCTGGGGCGTTAAGGTGGAGCTGTAAACAGGATAATTGCTGCCTGCGGGCTGGGTCAGTTTCCGGTTGCTCAGGAAGAGGGTATCGCTCTGTGAGCCGAAGGTAAGCGCCAGCTTATAATAGCCTTCTACGTAATTATCGGCTATGGTCAGCATCGTGTAGTAGCCCTTAATGCCGACATTGTCAGCTGAGCCTGCGCCAAGCAGGGCGCCAAGCTCTTTTTCAAACAAATTGCCGGAAATATCCAGATTGACGGTATAGACGCTGCTGCCCGAAGGCGAAGCGTTTACCAGGGCGTTGTTTACTGCCGTCCTGTTCAGGAAAGACTGGAGGCCGGAGTAAAAACCGGCGCTTTTATTGACATAGTCATTACTGTGGGGCTTATACTTCTTTACGTCATATATTCCATATTCAGCGAGGAAAGGGTTACAGAGATCCGTGAGTGATACGCCGTTCTGCACCAGGGCGGTTTTGACCATCTGGGGCGTAATGCCCGCACCGTAGGCTGCAGCGCTGACCTGTAAAAGCGTATTGGCAATGCTGTTGCTGACGGGAATGCTCAGCCCGCAGTTGCGCAAAGACTCCATGATCTCATTGACCTGGCTGACATTCATTTCCTGCGCCCAGGCAGTTGCCGTAGCTTGTACCTGTGCCGGCACATAATTGGGCGTTGTGCCGTTAATGCCCTGATTGATGATAGCCTGCCAGGGGGCTAATGCCGGGTCGGGCGGCGATAATATCCCGCTCCCGGCCGCATTAAAGAACGAAGGGAATACCGGCGGGGCAATGAGGTGCATCCTCCATTCCGAGCAGGGCGCGCAGGCATTGCCGGCTCCGTCGAAGGCTTTTTGCTTCAGCAGGTTGCGGTTGGCTAAGTAGCTGCTGCGTAAATTCTGAAAGAAAAGATTTTTAATGGGCGTATTGGGCATGGACATGCTGTTGATGGCTGCCCGGTATTCGGCTTCTTTGCAATAAAGGTAAGGCTCTACGGAGCTGCAGCCGCAATAGGCTTTTTCCAGGGCCATGGTGTCAATGCGGCGCAGCAAACCGGCATTAGCTCCGGTAAGGCTGGCATCTATCCCGTAATAGGAAAGCTCTGCGGCGGTAAAGGGCGCGGAGGGGCTTACAGCCTGGCTAAGCGGATCCTGGGCAAGGATGCCGGACAAAGTGTGCAGCTGCAGGGCCTGAGCTTCTGCGAAGCTGTCAATGTATTCCAGCTTAGTTTCAAAATCGCCGGTTTCGCAAAGAAGCAGCTTGCAATACTCAGGATGGAGGGGCAGCAGGGCCTCGGCTATCTCATCGTTAAAGCCGGCTATCAGCTGATCCGGGGTAGCGTTGCTTAAAGGAATGTCTATGTACATGGAGAATGTATTGCCATTCACCGTGATGGTCTGCATAACGGTTACAATAGGGTCTGAAGTGAGGCAGGGCGCCTGGTAGCGGTAGAAGGTGTCGATCACCTGGGGCTCCTCTACGGCGCTGGTATCTCCGCACCATAAGACTTCGTAGAACATTAACTGGTAAACGCCGCCACAGTTCCCGTCCTCGTTTGCCTCAAAGTCGTAGGTCGCCGGAATCTGGCTTTCATTGGCCACCCAAAAGGTATCATACCTGCCGGGGCACATGAACGGGACGCTGTTTACGAGATCATTGTTTGCTCCAGGCAGCTGCATTTCCCCCGTTCCGCCATCTCCGTCCAGGCTTGGGAGGTCCTCCTGTAAAATTGTAGGGTATATATAATAAACGGCTACCTTGCAGGCGTAATTCGATACGGGCGGCTGCGGCGGGTTCGGCGACGGGTTAACGGGTTCGTCATACTCAGGAATAAGCTCACAGGTGGGGCAGGAATTTACCGTTGTGTTTCCGTAAGGGCCTGCGGCATAGACAAAGTCAGCGCCGTCATGAGGCGGAAGCCTTACGGAATCGAGGGTTTTAAGCTGTGATTCGGGCATCAATACCTGGAAAGAAACCAGCAGCTTTTTACCGCCCACGACAGAGTCGCTGAAAGCAATAAAATTATTACTGTTTAAGGCAGCCAGGTTGACGTAGGATACGATATATTGCGGCTCAAGCATCGTCATTGCATAAAGGCCTCCGGTCTGCTCAACGGGGTAGACAATGATACCGTTATTATTATTGATGCTCCCAAGCTCGGTTACCCTGGAGAAAATGGAGTTATTGGTAACTTCTCCTCCGAAGTTGCCTTCGGAATTTTGGATATATTGTCCGTATTTCCCTCCGGGGTAGAGGTCGTCCATCATCTGCCTTTTCCGCATTTCGCAGGTGGTGGGGGTATCGGAAACGGCGCAGGGGAAAGCCGCAGCTTCCACGGTTTTCCTGATAAAGGAATCCTGGGTAAGGTAGCAGTCTTCATACCCGATATGGTTGCTGACAAACTGCCGGGAGAGGCGCTGCATGGCCGTATCGGGGAAGTACAGGCTTTTGACTATGGTGTATTTGTCGGGGTCGAGGGTTTCGGAAAATTCGGTACCGTTGAATGTTACCGGCGTGGCAGCGGTAACAATTTCATTGCTGCCGCCTACCGTGCCGTTCTGCTCTAAAGGCACGTTGCCGCATTCATCCACAACTTTTATATTATAATGCGCCTGAACTTTCAGGTATTCATTGCCGCATTGCGGATCATAAACCGGCACGGTAGCATCATAGCGCAATTTATTGAGGCCGGCGGCTTCGGCATAAAAGCTGTGCTCTGCCCGGCGCATGCCGTTATCCACCTGCTGGCTGATTCCTGCAAGCAGCTCGGTGCTGACACCGGATGGAACAGGAAGATCCGGCAGGGCTTGTACCGGGTAATCTGAGGATGATGGGGGCGCACCCGTTAAGGCTGTTGCCACCACTTTACCCTCCGGGTTAAAGATGGTGTAGTTTGCCTGGTGATTGGGGTCAATGACGATTTGCTTGGGATAATATTCGTAAAAACCGGATTCCGTTCCCAGGAGCCTGTTAATTTCATTCTGACCTGCTCTTACGTACACATAGCGGGTGCCATGGCCGTTCCAGCGTTGGAAACTATAGCCGGCGCCTCCCTGCCAGAGCACCTTATTGGTATTATCAGGGGAATACATGGTTTCTGCAAAGGGGTATCCCTGCGCATCAGGAACGAACTTTTGTATGCCTTCCTGGTGGGGGTTGGCCGGTGAGTAGTATAAGGCTGCTAAGGAAGTTTCTTTCAAGGGAGGAATGGAATCATGATTGCAGCCTTCATCAAAATCCGCAGCCTTGTAGGGTGCATTGGTAGCTTTATTGATGCTGAGGTTCGGTTTGTAATTCAGGTCGTCGGACCATACCGGTATGGGAAGCGTTTGTATGGCCGGCCGGCCTTCATAATCATAAATCTTATCGGCGGCTATGGTATAATTGTTATCGGAATTAATCTTGGTCTGGGTTTGCCGGTTATAGCCTGCTCCGTCAAAATAATTAACCACCCTTTTGTGCTTACCTTCTTCTGCAAAGGAAACGGAGTACTGCCAGTTTATTTCATCTGCTTCATGTGCGGCTACGGCCTGTACATACTGCCAGGCGCAGTCGGAGCCATTGAGGTTAATGCTGCCGGCATCCTGCGGCAGGCTCCAGGGGGAATATTCCAGCTTGCTGAAATTGTCGGGGCTGGGCCGTATTGTCCGGACTCTGAAAACCACGAAGCCCCGCTCATAAATATTGGGAATGCTGTAGCAGGGCTGGCTGGTAATGATGCGGGTGCTGTTGTTTTTAAAATCGTAGCTTACCTGGGTGGGATTGGGATTGGTGGGGGCGCCGGAGGCAAGATTATAGCCGTAATTATCCACAAAAGTCCATTCCAGCTCATACATCATGGGCTTAAGGGGGGTATAGCAGGTTCTGTAAAGCGTTCCGTTACAATTGGAAGGCGAGGAAGGAAACCCGGGTAAAAACTCCCACCATACATCAATTGCAGGGGCCACGGGGCTAAGCATTTTGGAGTAAACCCTCATAAAGCCCAGCTTTTTATCGTACCGTTGAACTATTATTTTGGTTTCTATATCGAAGTTCTTTGCCAGGCTGGCCCTGGGAACCGTGGTCGGCGTGCTTTGATTCAAATCAACTACGTCCATCAGCCTGGTTTCGAAAGTATGGAACCCGGTTCCTTCCAGCTTAAATAAAGAAAGATCATTATACACCGCCCCGCTGTCTTTATCGTATTCGATTACGAGCGAAATATTTTTGGTCTGCTGACTGCCTCCAGGGGTGGTATAGCCTTTTATCTGCAGGTCCAGCCGGTATTTGTAGCTGTCGCTGATTAACAGCTGCTCATGGTTTACCGACACCTTAATAATATTGCTGACGCTTTTAAAGAGATAAGAAAGCTGCCAGTTCGGATTGGACTGCATGTCATTCCATTTGTCCTGGGTGGTAGCCTGCAATACGTCGCCGTATGTATAGGGGCTTCCGTTGGGATCGGACTGAATATCTGCAGAATGATTGATCTTCCAGAATTCATCCGGCTGCCAGTTCAACTGCTGTGCCTGCAATGGGAAGGCGATCATGCATAAGAGCAGTATTTTTATACCTGTGTTTTTCATAACTATAGATTTAGCATATAAATTAATGATTGGTATATGAAGACCTTATCTGTTTATTGTAACAATGCGCTTGCTTTATATTTTTTATATTTATTTGCGGGAACCAGCTTTTTACCGGCAATGCTGAAGTATTTGTCCGTACGCAGCAATGCCGGTTCAGGAGCGTTGGAAATATCGTATATGGTCAATTGCTTTAGGTATAAGGGATCCTTTTCGCGGGGATCGTTTACGGTCATGATGATTTTTTGAACCGCATTACCTGCCTTGTTCATGAAGAAGGCTATGTTATGCAGATCCGACTGCTGCGGCGGAGCGGTATAATAGAGTACCGTACCGTTCTTCTCTTCCTTTACCGTAATATTGCCGAGCGATCTTATTGTTGAATCCGTTATGGATAATAAAGTGTTGTTCATATCTTCTTTCTTTATTCCGAACCGTTGCTCCATAGCAGGAATACTGCAAACCAGGATGGTTTTACGATCCTCGTTAATCTTGCAGAAATATCCTTTTGCCAGCAGGCTGATACCGGTCACATTGCTGTCTATATACTCATTGTCTGCCTTATAGATCATTCCCGACAGGCTGTCCGTATTCTTGCCTGTTTTTTCATCATACAGCGCTATTGTGTAACGGTATTTCAGCACCGGGCCATTGATATATTTGGCTATGGCATCCATATAGGGCTGATAAAAATCAGCGGCAGAACCGCGGGCGCTGTTTATCCGCCCGCTTTGGGCATATAATAACATTGCGGCGCCTGTGGTGAAAATCATCAGCAGATACCTGGCATATTTCATAAATAAATATTTTTACGTGATGATAATAGTTATTTCCTGTCGGGCTTTTATTGTTGTTTTTTATACACTGCTTAAGCAAACAGCCTGCTTCGCGGCTATTGCTTTTTAACGGATTTGCGATGCTCATTAACCGTCAGTATGCCTTTATCCGTTTCTTTCTTAACCCTTATGAGGGCACCTTCCTGGTCGTATTCATAGAAAGTGGCAAAATTATTTTCATCCAGCTCTGCCATTAACCTTAAGGTTAGGGGGTGATAAGCGAAAGATTTCATATTGGCTTTGTCGGGGCAAAAGCGGATGTCATCCACGTAAAAGCCTGCGGGGATTTTTAATCCGACCACCGCCGTGGAGCTGTTGGGCAAATCGACCATGCCCTCCAGCTTATACCAGCCGTCAATAGATCCGGTGCTTACCCAAAAGGCGTTATAGCTTGTGGAGTTGACCTCCATCTGGAACTGGCCGGCTACCGGGGCAGTGCCGGACACGGGCTTTACCCACATGCTTATATAGTAATATGGCACGCCGTTTCCGAAATTACTTTGATTGCCTAATAAAATTTTTCCCGCGCCGGTAAATTTCATGGAGTAGATACCGGTATGTGCAGCTTCCTGCGTTATTGCAGTATTGGCTCCGAAATAATCTGCGTTATATTTACGGTAAATCTTTCCGTAATTGTACTTATCATATACCGGAATAGCCTGGCCGGACGGATAGACCGGCGCTAAGGCCGGCAATATGCCGAGTAAATTGAAATTAAGATTCCTGTAGCCCAACAAGTCCTCGAAATTGTAATATACCACTTCTTTGTTTTTTGCATTATTGGCCACCGCAATCGGCAGGGTATAGTTATATCCATATAATACGGTGGAGCTGATATTGGCGGCATCCGTTTCCTGCACGGGCAATCCGTAAGCATTATACTGAATGGTACGGGAGAATTTCCAGTTTTCGCCGGCCTGTACCGGGTACCAGGTAATCATGTTATGCTCTGTGGCGCAGGGGTTGGCTTCCTCATAGGGGTTACCCATATACCAGGGGTTTTGATAGGTCTGAAGCACACCATCCCTGCGTGCGTGGGAATTGCTGTAATTCCTGGGGGACAGCCAGGCGTAGGATTCCCGCTCCCGGTAATTTCCCAAAACTCCCTTGACATATGGATTAAGGCCATAGTATAAGCTGGTAATTACATCTCCGGGGGCATGATTGTCGTTATACAGCGTGGCGGCAGTAGCCAGCACCTTTCCGTCAAGCTGGCTGCCGAACAGGTCGCTGAACTGGGCAGGGGCGATGGCGCCGGCCAAAG
>CAZUSO010000051.1:0-20283 GCA_964622775.1 uncultured Taibaiella sp.
TCTATACCAATCCACTGCCCCAGGCAGGGCTAAGCCTTACGGCACAAAGCGCTCCGGGTATGCCCGATACTCCACAGGCCCAGGTATGCAGGGGTTGTAGCGGTAGCTTTACCATTGTGCGGGAGAGCAGCGCTGCTGCGCAAAACATCAGCTATACCATTGGCGGCTCTGCCATAAACGGTACAGACTATGCTACCCTAAGCGGCAGTGTCAGCTTTGAGCCGGGGCAGGATACCGCAGTGATCACCGTGCAGGCGCTGAACGTGGATACTCCGCAACCCCCGCAATCGCTGGCGCTGACCGTGTATAGCAATCCCGCCTGCGGCACGCCGGGCTACGTGAGCGATACCATGCTCATCATTGACCGGAACTATACCGGCATTGAAGGTCCGGAAGAAATATTTCCTTTTCAGATTGCGCCTAATCCCTTTCATAACGGAGTGTCCGTTTTTGCTCCCTCCAATGAAACCTGGCAGGCCGGGCTTTACGACATTACCGGCAGAAACTGCATGGATATCAGCGGCAATACCGGAGCGCTGAACGAGGCGCTCGGTAAGTTAGAAGGACTGAAAACGGGAATATATATTCTCAAAGTAACCCGCCTGGCGGACGGCAGCAGGGCGGCGTTCAAGCTGATAAAAGAATAAGCTTATCTACATGTGGTGTTAAGTCAAATATAAAATAACATGATAATAAAATATATACATAATATGACAGTCATACACATACAGCTTTCGGCTTGTTGACTTAACGCTATTTTTTCCATTACCCTTCTTGTTTCTATCAGGCAGATAGTCCTAAAAATTAATGAAGCAGGAGTAATTACGGTTTTTACTTCTGAAATTACGGAATGTTCATCGCGGTTTATACCGCGCCTCATCCAGTATTTTACGCGCATCGCTTTCCTGCAAAACTTCCGGTAAAGATTTCCCGGTGTTGCGGGCGTAGTTTTCCACGATTTTATAACCAATATACACGGCCGTATTACCGGGGCTTTCCGGCGGCATTCCGGTGGATGTAGGCGCATCGTTCAGATAACGATATACCTTTTGCCCGTTAGTTTCATATAACAAGTTGTTTTGCAGAAAATAATTATATATCAGGGGTTCATTTTTTTCACACCATTGCATTTGTTCATCACTGAACAGGAAAAACAGCGCTTCTTTCGAATCGGGCAACACCTTTTTTAAAAAATAAGTTTCTTTCCCGCAGGCCACCATGAGCTGCAGCAAATCTTTATCTTCAAATGAAAACGGGTATTTATTTTCATAGATGACCCGCGCAGCCGCTATCGGAATATTTTCAGGTGTATTGCGAATGGTCAGATAATAGGGAATATTCACCTGTTCATAAGGCGGAAAGTCACGGCCTAAAAACATATCCAGGCCAATGCCCAGCGCATTGCCCGGCAGCAGCGTAGCAGCATAGTTAAGTCCTGCCGCATAATAATATACCGTTTCAGGCAATGTAAAACTGCTGTCGTAGTAACGGATATGCTGCAGCATTTTTTTCAGTCCGGCATTCTGAACCCTGGTATCCGGAAATTTTTGCAGCACGGTCTGAAAGAGCGCTTTAAAATCAGGATGCGTCAAAAAGCCCAGCAAATTCAGGGTGTCGGCATAATTGCCCCGGACACTGAGATTAGCCAACTGATCCAGATATACATCCAGAAACTGCGGATATGCTGCCTTCAGGCCGGTCAGGCCTTCCTGCAAATGGTTAGTGTCCAAAGCCGAAAAATCCTTATAAAAAAGATAAGACTGAAAAGAAACAGGTATATCGGAAATGTCCGGGTTTCCATCGTGATGACTACAGGAGCTCAGGCTTGCAAAGGCTGCTCCCCAGCAACAAAACAGCAGGAAATTTCGAAATAATCTCATCAGCAGGCAGATCAAGAATTTTTAATTAAGAAAGTTTACAAAATTAAGTGATTTTATCCGGCATCCGGATTCTTGTGCCTAAAGTTCAATATTGGATAGTATTTTCGCGCCAATTATATTTTTAATATGCCGTATGCCTAAATACCGCTTTCTGATAGCCTCCTGCTGGTGGTTGCTGACCGCCGCAGCGGCGTCGGCACAAACAACAGCATCCGCATCCGACGAATGCCAATACCTGAAAGCTATTCGCATTGAAGGCGCCAATAAGACCCGGCGGACAGTCATCCTCCGGGAGCTGAATATCAGCGAAGGTGACTGCATCCCCGCCGATTCTATAGCGGTACTCACAATGACGAATCGTTTACGACTGATGAACATTCAACTGTTCAACGACGTAAAGATTGACTGGCAGGCTTTATCCGCCGACAGCACGGAAATGCAGATCCGGGTATATGAACGCTTCCCGATAATTCCCGAACCGGTTGTGGAATTTGCCGATCGTAATTTCAATGTATGGTGGAACGAGCAGCATCATGATCTGCGCCGAATCAATCTGGGACTGGCGCTAACGCACCGTAATTTTCGCGGGAACCGCGAGCAGGTTTCTCTACTCGGGCAAATCGGTTATACCCAGAAAATAGGCATTGCCTACGAACGACCCTTTTTGGATCGTCAGCAAAAGCACGGAGCAGGCATTTCTTTTTATGGTATGCAAAATCATGAGATTGCTTACAAAACAGATTCCAACAAGCTGTCATTTTACCGCAGCCTGACCCATCCCATGCTGCGTCAGACCGAGCTATCAGCCTGGTACACCTACCGCCCTCAATATGCTTCTATACACCGGCTGAGCCTGAGCTATCAGCATTACTGGATCAGCGATACCATCGTTAAGATGAATCCCGAATACTTAGGCGATGCTCAAAAGCAGGAGGATGTGCTGACGCTAACCTATCTCTATAAATTCAACGGAGTGGATAACTGGGAATATCCCCTTACCGGTATGCGTATAGTCGGATCGTTACAGCAGCAGCTTGCCCTGAAAAACAGATATACCAAAAGCCAACTCTATTTTCAGGCCGATAAATACTGGAATCCCCGGGGGAAATGGTATCTGAGCATGGTATTCCGGGGCAAGCTGTCTTTCCCGCAAATACAGCCTTATATCTTTCTCAGGAATATGGGTTATGACTACGATTATGTACGCGGCTATGAATATTACGTTATTGACGGTTCATCTTTTGCGCTGCTGAGAGGCACATTAAAGCGGGAAATGCTTAATATAAAAATACATCTGCCGATCCGGTATTTCCAGGTAATTCCTCTGCGAGTCTATGGTAAAATATATGCCGATGCCGGCCGGGCATACAATGCCAACCCTTATAATGATTACCTTTACAACAAAATGCTCTATAGCGGCGGGCTGGGTTTGGATATCGTTACGTTTTATGATATAAAAATCAGGATAGAATATACTTTAAATGCGCTTGGTGAAAATGGTCTATTTTTACACAAAAGCGGAGAATAGGATCAAAATCTGTTCCTGCCCCGCATGATACCGAAATTTCAATAGCCGATATGTTATTTGCCTTATACAACCGCGTTTTTGAAGAAACCGACATTCCGATGCTGCGGCATACGTTTTCATTCCTGGAGGACAACCAGTTGCGCATGGTATTGTTCCGGGATTTTTACGAAAGATTACAGCCGCATATCGATTTTAAGCAACAGCCGCTTTTGTTTCAATCCAATAAGGATCTTCCGCCCCAAACAGATTTTATGATTAGTCTGGGCGGAGATGGTACCATGTTAGATACCGTCAGCTATATCGGCGATTCGGGCATTCCGGTCATCGGCATCAACCTGGGGCGGCTGGGATTTTTGGCAGATATTCCGGAAGATGAGATTGATGCGGCGCTGCAAGGTCTTCTTCGCGGCTCTTATTCTATCGAAAAACGGAGCCTGATCCATTTAGACAGCAGTATTCCGCTTTTTGACGAAAGTCCTTATGCGCTCAACGAGTTCACCCTGCACCGGAAAGACTCCTCTCAGATGATCAAGATACACACCTATCTGAACGGAGAGTTTTTAAACACTTATTTCGCCGACGGACTGATTGTTTCCACCCCTACCGGGAGCACCGGCTATTCCCTAAGCTGTAATGGGCCGGTGATGTTTCCCCAGGCTTCCGTTTTTGTAATCACACCGGTTGCTCCGCACAACCTCAATATCCGCCCGATAGTCGTTCCCGATGATTATGTGGTTTCCTTTGAAATAGAAGGCCGCACCGACCATTTTCTGTGCACCTTAGATGCACGCATGGAAACTATCACGAAAGACGTACAACTTGCGGTAAAGAAAGAAGATTTTGAAATTTCCTTAGTCAAATTAGACGAGCATAATTTCCTCAAAACCATCCGGCAGAAACTATACTGGGGTGCCGACAGCCGGCATTAAAGTTAATTTAACCCGGATGCCTGTAGTTTCCCTGAGATATACACATTTAGTTTTTTAACTTCGCCCCATAAAATTATCTCACGTTTTGAAATACAAACACCTGCTTTTTATTGTCTTTCTGATATTATTAACTGATCAGATTATTAAGATATATATCAAGACACATTATTATCTGGGCGAATCCGTGCCTGTTACCGGATCCTGGTTTCAGCTTTGCTTTATTGAAAACGAAGGCATGGCTTTTGGAATGAAGATCATGGATGCGCCCGCAGGGAAAGTCATCCTCACCCTGTTCCGCCTCGTTGCCGTGATCCTGGGCTTTTTCTGGGTAAAAAAATTAGTGCGTCAGGGTCATTCAAAAGGGCTGCTTATCTGTTCGGCGCTTATCTTAGCCGGCGCTGCGGGCAATCTTATTGACAGCATGTTTTACGGTCTGGTATTTACGGAAAGCGATTATGCCGTAGCCCGCCTGGTACCATTCGGGGAAGGATACGGCTCGTTTTTGCACGGCAAAGTAGTGGACATGTTATACTTCCCGCTGATTGATACCACCTGGCCACAGTGGGTGCCGTTGTGGGGGGGCAAAGCGCTCCGGTTTTTCGAACCGATTTTTAACCTTGCGGACGCCTCCATTTCCATTGGTGTCATCACCTTATTATTATTTCAAAAAAGATTAATGAAAAAGCCGGACAAGAACCAGCAATCATCCGCCAGGCCTCTCGCCGGAACAGAAACCCTTTCGGCCTAAGCATTCAATCATAAAATTTCCGACTAATTTACATGCAATATAATTTTGAACCGACACTTGAATATGCCCGTACGCAAGACGATATGGACATACTTTTTTCCTTTCGGGAGCGCTTCCATTTCCCACAACATGAGGGAGCAAACGCATTATATTTTTGCGGCAACTCCCTGGGCCTTCAGCCTAAAAGCACGGCCTACCTTTTTGAAAAGGAACTGAACGACTGGGCAAAATGGGGCGTGGAAGGGCATTTTCAGGCAAAAAGCCCCTGGTTTGGCTATCAGAATCAGTTTGCCGCTCCCCTGTCAAAAATTGTCGGGGCACAAGAGCAGGAGGTTTGCGCGCTGAATACGCTTACCGTGAATCTGCATTTGCTGATGATCTCCTTTTATCGCCCCAAAGGGAATCGCTATAAAATCATTATGGAGGCGGGAGCTTTCCCTTCCGACCAGTATGCGGTAGAAACTCAGGTCAGCATGCACGGCTATGATCCGAACCAGGCCATCATCGAGCTTTCGCCGCGTGAAGGCGCTCACTGCCTGGAAGAAGCGGACATCCTTCAGGCCATTGAAGATGCGGGCGACAGCCTGGCTTGCGTGATGATGAGCGGCGTAAATTATTATACCGGGCAATGGTACCCTATGGCTGCCATAACCCATGCTGCACATCAGGCCGGCGCCACCTGCGGCTTTGACCTGGCGCATGCGGCAGGAAATGTGCCCATGCAATTGCATGACTGGGACGTGGATTTCGCCTGCTGGTGTTCTTATAAATACCTCAATTCGGGGCCGGGCGGCGTAGGCGGAATTTTTGTTCACGAAAAGCATGGCAATAACCCGGAAGTGCTGCGCCTGGCCGGCTGGTGGGGCAATGATGAAACGCAGCGTTTTCAGATGAAAAAAGGATTTGTGCCGGCAGCGGGCGCCCGAAGCTGGCAGGTGAGTAACGCTCCGGTATTTAATATGGTAGCACACCGGGCCTCCTTAGACATTTTCGAAAAAGTAACTATGACACAACTGAGGGAGAAAAGCCGGAAACTGACCGCCTATTTCGAATATATGCTACAGCAAATGCAGCATCTCGATTTTGAAATCATTACACCGGCTCATCCCGATCAACGAGGCGCTCAGCTCTCCCTGCTGTTCGGCACCAGGGGAAAGAAAGTTTTCGATGCGCTTACGGAAAAAGGTGTCATTACCGACTGGCGGGAACCCAATGTCATTCGCTTTGCCCCGGTAC
Organism: uncultured Taibaiella sp.; assembly: GCA_964622775.1. GTDB lineage: Bacteria > Bacteroidota > Bacteroidia > Chitinophagales > Chitinophagaceae > CAZUSO01. Next base: position 6,322 of record CAZUSO010000051.1, read on the forward strand.
CTTTATACAACTCCTTTGAAGATGTATATCAAACCTGTGCTATCATGAACGGCCTTTCCTGAACGCTTAAGCACAACAGCGCGTATGACCCGTACCTGATGAAATGCAGTTAGTTTTTGGCATTGTTAATTTAGAATAGGCATCGGATAGATTTGACAACTCCGTACATGCGGAGTTATCAAATCTGGAAAGCAATCGAGAATGTATAATAATTTGTTGCGGCTAAAGCTAAAACTATTTCAAATTAACAATACCCCGTTTTTTACCATCGTTTTGTTTTTCGATTCCTGATTAAAAAACTCCGTGCCGTTTGCAGACTCAACTTTTCATACTGTTTTTTTTGTTTGTCTGCGGCCTGCATGCAGCCTTCCAGGTTTTGTTCTATTTCAGAAAACGATGGCTGAGAACCGGAACGGTAATTGACCCGCCTGCCGCATCCATTATTATTTGCGCCCGGAATGAAGCCGAGAATCTTCAGATATTTCTTCCTGCTGTTTTAAAACAGGAATATGCCGGCAACTGGGAGCTGATTGTAGTGAATGACTCTTCTGATGATGATACCGCCGAAGTGCTGGCATCTTTTCAACCACAATTCCCCCGATTGCGAATCGTGCATATTGCACCGGAAACACACCGTGATCTGCCGGGGAAAAAATTCGCGCTACAGCAGGGTATTGCCGCAGCAAAGCATCCTTATCTGCTATTCACTGATGCAGACTGCAAGCCCGGCAGCAGGCAATGGCTGGCCGCTATGATGACAGCCGCCGGCTCCGGATATAGCGATATTATGCTGGGTTACGGAGGCTATCAGCAACGCGGCGGATTGCTGAACCGGTTTATCCGCTGGGAAACCGTTCATACCTGTATGCAATATTGCAGCCTGAGCGAAATCGGCATAACTTATATGGGGGTCGGAAGGAACTTATTGTACAAAAAAGACCGGGTAACCGGCTTGCTTAACCAGGAAGATTTTCTTCGTGTCTATCGGAATACGAGTTCGGGTGATGACGACTTAACCATCAGCTTTATTGCCCGGCCCGGCAATACCGGTATCTGCCTGCACCCTGAAGCGCATACTGTTTCGATTCCCAAAGACAGCTGGAAAGCCTGGTGGGGGCAAAAAAAGCGCCATGTCAGCACCGGCAAGTATTATGCTCCTCGGGTAAAAAAACTGCTCGGACTATACGCGCTGAACCATTCCCTGTTTTGGCTTTTGGGGATCGTGGGCATCTGGCTGGGCAGCGCAGGAATGCTGACTGTGCAGCAGGGCATCTGGATAACGGCCTGTTTTACGGCACGTCTCGGCATATCGTGGCTCAATGCCGGAATATGGTATCATGCGCTGAAAGAAAAAAAGCTCCTCTGGTTTTATCCATTAGGGGATTTGGGATGGACTTTTTATAACGTAATTTTGTCACCGTATATCTTTTGGAAAAACAAGCAGGCATGGAAATAATTCTGAAATATTTTGACGAATTCACAAGGGAGCAAATAAATCAATATAAGCAATTACAAGCCCTGTACGAACACTGGAATGCGCAAATCAATGTGATTTCCAGAAAAGATATTGACGCCCTCTACACCAAACACATCCTACATTCCCTGAGTCTTACTGCGGTATGTACCTTTCAACCCGGCATGCATATTGTGGATATCGGCACAGGCGGAGGATTCCCCGGAATACCCCTCGCCGTTTTTTATCCCGACACGGAATTTTTGTTAGTGGATTCCATTGGCAAGAAAATAAAAGTGGTACAGGAAATTTCCACTGTATTGGGATTGAAAAATGTTAAAGCGATTCATGCCCGAATTGAGGATATTCCACAGGGTAATTTTGACTTTGCCGTATCCCGCGCGGTGGCCTCCGTAAAAGATTTATGGCACTGGGCAAAGCCTAAAATCAGCAAAGGAAAATCCACAGAACTGGCTAACGGCCTGCTTTGCCTGAAAGGCGGCGATCTGGCGCAGGAAATTTATGAAAGTAATACGCGGCCCTCAATTTGGGAGGTACACCAGATTTTCCCTGAGCCGGAATTTGAAGACAAATATGTCTTGTGGATTGGGAAATAACTAACAGGAACCACAGACGAAAAAGAAAAAATTATGAGTTCAACGGCACCTTCCCTCAGCATTTTAATCATCACTTACAACCGGTGTGATGATTGTTTGTTATTATTGAAAAATTTAGAAAGTCAACATAATATCAATGAATATGTCGGTGAAATTTTACTCCTGAATAACAATTCCGGCGACAGCTATCAACCGGTGCAGGATTTTATAAAACGGAGCCTGCTGCCTATAAAATATATCCAGCATCAGGAAAACTTAGGTGTTGCCGGCGGACGTAATTTTCTCATTAAACGGGCGCAGTTTCACTGTCTTTTAGTGCTGGATGATGATGTAGAGTTTGATCAACCGGATGCCATCCGTACCGTTGCAGGGCTATTTGAGAAAGAGCCATTCCAAAAAAATAATACGGCAGTCATCACACTGAATATTCATTATTATGAAACCCGCGAACGCCAGCGGAATGCATTGCCCCATAAAAATTACCAGGAATACAAAGACAAAGACTGGTTTCTCACCTACTATTTCACCGGAGCCGCCCACCTGATGAAAAAGGCATTGTTTGAGCAAACCGGCTATTATCCTCCGGATTTTTTCTATGGTATGGAGGAATATGATCTCAGTTTTCGTATCATAGATGCAGGTTACACGCTTGCCTACGACAGCAGCGTTAAGGTCTGGCATAAGGAATCTGCTTTAGGCCGTATTCCCAACCGCGATAAGCTGAAAATGATGTGGCACAATAAAAGCGTAGTGGCCTGGAAATATCTTCCGGAAAAATATTTTCGTTCCACAGTATTCATGTGGGGATTGTATTACCTCCGCCACAGCGGCTTCGACCTGAAAGGATATGCAGAAAATAAAAGGAGGATAAAAACCATTCCCCGTAAAATCAGTCGTCAACCCATCAGCTCAAAAGCCTTAGCTTATCTTTATAAGATAAAAGCACGCCTGAGTTATTAAAAATTGACGGAAAGAGTCAACCCCCTTTTAACCCAGGCATAATTTGTCTGTATGCTCAAAAATCATTAAATGGATTAACAACATGCTTACTATTTTGAATTACGAATTTTGAATTAATGCTACCATTTTTTATAAAAAATTAAATTTATCGCCAAAAAAATCATTTCAATGAAATTCGGATTTGTATCAGCCATTCCCTTGTTTTTATTGTTTGCCGCCAGCATCGGAAACCCGTCCCATACCCATGCGCAGAATGACGCGTTTGGATCTTTTAAGGATGATTTCATCACACAGCTTTGGCAGACTTATCCGGAATGGGCTACCGCAGCAGGCTATCATAAATATGACGATATGCTTTTCCTGCCCAATGAGGCCGGCTTCAAAAATGCAAGAGCCTTTGCAACAAACTATCTGGAAAAACTGAAACAACAGTATCCGGAAAAACTCAGTCCGGCTGATCAAATAGACTATCATTTAATCCAGAATGAACTGGAAAAGATAATGTGGGAAATAGATGAAGAGCAGGCCTGGCAATGGAATCCGGCACAATACAACGTAAGCGATTTGTTTGCCACTATGCTTTATGAAAGCTATGCTCCCCTGGAACAACGTTTGAAAAATTTTGTAAGCAGAGCCGGGATGCTCCCGGCCTATTATCAGGCAGCCAAGGAAAACATTCAACATCCCGTACCGGAGCTTCAGGCGCTGGCCGTGGATCAAATCCGCGGCGGGCTATCGGTGTTCGAACAGGACTTTTCAGATTCCCTGAAAAAATCCGGTATTCCCGATCAGGAAAAAACGGAGATGGCACAAACGGTGCAAACGGCCATAAGCAGCATCCGCAGTTTTGTGAGCTGGCTGGATGCTTTTAAACCCGAACAACCGCGAAGTTTTCGTTTAGGAGTAAAGCGCTATGAAAAGAAATTCCATTATGATATTCAGTCGCAGTATTCCGCCCGCCAGCTTTATGATTACGCAATGGGCAGAAAGCAGTATATTCATACCGAAATGGCTCGTATCAGCCGAATGTTATGGCCGAAATATTTCGGGAAAGAACCCATGCCATCCGATAGTCTGGTAGTGATCCGCAAGATGATCGATACGCTTTCCGTTATACATGTAAAGCCCGAAGATTTCCAATCGGCCATTGAAGCGCAGTTGCCGGAACTGGTAAAATTCATCAATGAGAACAACCTGCTCTACCTCGATCCCTCCAAGCCCTTAGTGGTACGGCGCGAGCCCGCTTATATGGCAGGCATAGCCGGAGTTTCCATCAGCGCTCCTGGCCCTTATGATCAAAACGGGAATACTTATTATAACGTAGGCAGCCTGGAAGGATGGCCTGCCGATAAAGCGGAGAGCTATCTCCGGGAATACAATCATTATACCTTACAAATCCTCAATATTCACGAAGCCATTCCCGGCCACTATACCCAGTTGATTTATGCCAACCAGTCGCCCAGTATGATCAAATCCATCTTTGGCAATGGCGCCATGATTGAAGGCTGGGCGGTATATACCGAACAAATGATGCTGGAAAACGGGTATGGCGACAATGCGCCGGAAATGTGGCTGATGTGGTATAAATGGAACCTGCGCACCGTATGCAATACCATCCTGGATTATGCGGTTCATACGCAAAATATGAGCAAAGCAGATGCCATGAAGCTGTTAACCCGGGAAGCCTTTCAGCAGCAGGCTGAAGCGGAAGGAAAATGGAAACGGGTCAGCATAACCAGTGTGCAGCTGGCCAGCTATTTTAACGGATATAAAGAAATTACCGAACTGCGTGACGCCCTGATGCAACAAGAAGGAAAGGCTTTTGATCTTAAAAGATTCCATGAGCAATTTCTAAGTTATGGCAGTGCACCTGTAAAATATATCCGGCAAATGATACTGTCCGGTCATTAATACCGGAAATTATTTTTGGGATTGTTAACTAATATCTATACTAAATCAACAATGCCTGATTTTTCTACAATCACAAATTTCATTACAAATCTTTATGCCTGATAATCATGTGCAATTTCCCGTCATTTTAGCTTCCCAATCTCCGCGGCGCAGGCAATTGCTGGAGCAGGCGGAGTTGAAATTCACCATACAATCTGCCGACATAGCGGAAGATTTTCCTGCGGATATGCCTCCTGCCGAGGCGCCCGTTTTTATCGCTTCCAACAAAGCGGAAGCTATTGCGCAGCAGCATCCGGACAGCATTGTGATTGCAGCAGATACCGTCGTCATTCTGGAGGGCGAAATTATCGGGAAACCCGTTGACCGGGCAGATGCGCTGCGTATGCTTCAATCCCTTTCCGGGAAAAAACATGAGGTGGTAACCGGTGTGGTCATTCAGCAGGGCAGGCGGAAGATCCGTTTTTCCGAAACCACTACGGTTTTTTTCCGGCCGCTGACTGCAGAGCAAATCATACATTACCTGGATCATTACAAACCTTACGACAAGGCCGGATCTTATGCCATCCAGGAATGGATCGGCCTTACAGGCATTGAAAAGATACAGGGCGATTATTACAATGTCATGGGCTTACCGGTATGCAAAGTGATGGAAGCGCTGAGGGAGATGCTATAAACGGGGGAAGATATTTTATCGCTACACATCACCGCCAAAAATCAATATCTTTGTTTCCTACAAAATAAATATCAAATACAATAGAAAATGGATCATCAAACTCAGGATCAACAGCAACAAATCAACATTGAATTATCCGAAGAAATGGCCGATGGCACATATGCCAATCTTGCGGTCATTACCCATTCCTTTGCCGAATTTGTTATTGACTTCGTCAATGTCATGCCGGGTGTGCCTAAAGCGAAAGTAAAGTCGCGTATTGTTATGACGCCACAACATGCCAAACGCCTGATGCGTGCGATCATCGATAATGTGAAGCGCTATGAGTCGCAAAACGGTGTCATTAAAGATCAGGAGCAGTCGAATAACCTGCCGTTTACCTTTGGCGGACCTACTGCTGAGGCCTGATTGGGTCTGTTTTTTACCGGTCATTGAACGGTAACCCGTAGTGATTGCTCCATGAAAGTACAACAACTGATGTTAAAGGACTTCCGAAATCAATGATTATAAATTGTAAAAGGAAGTCCTTATTGATAACCGGAATATCGTTGCATGCTTCTGTTCATTATGATGATTGTAAATGAGTAATTGTGGAAAATCAATTTTCCGTTTCCAACGGGTTTTATTTTATTGGAAATCTATAATGAAAATCGTCACACAGAAAAGCACTGATAATAAAACCTGTACGGACATTTGTCAATTGTGAAGAAATAATTACCATAACCTTTCCCCAGCAGAGGAATTATTCTGACCGTTTTACTAAAGTAAAGAGTGCGTTTTTTATCACTGTTTCTGAGGATCGGTTACCAGAATCTCACCTTGAATCCTGTTATTTTCATTGAGCATTCAACCGCTGACTATGTATGCGACATTAGAAGATTGCCTTCTTGATTTAGAAAAAAATAATCAGCTCATACGGATTCCGGAGTTGGTGGATCCCGATCTCGAGATGGCGGCTGTTCATCTCAGGGTGCATGCCATGCAGGGGCCGGCATTGCTGTTTGAAAATGTAAAAGGCTGCCGGTATCGTGCCGCCTCCAATATCTTTGGCACAATAGAACGCAGCAAATTCATCTTCCGCAACACCTGGAACCAGGTAGAAAAAGTGATAGCCCTGCGCAATAATCCCATGCGCGCCCTCCGGCAACCTTTTCAGCATCTGGGTACGGCATGGGCTGCAACCAGGGCTATGCCCCATAAAACAACTTCGGGCACCGGTAATTTTGAAGCAATCCATATTCATGATCTTCCCTTAATTAAACACTGGCCTCAGGACGGCGGAGCCTTCGTAACGCTCCCGCAGGTTTATACTGAAGACGTGGATCATCCCGGCGTGATGCAATCCAATCTGGGTATGTACCGCATTCAGTTGACCGGAAACGATTACCTGCCTGACCAGGAAATCGGCTTGCATTACCAGATTCACCGCGGCATCGGCATCCATCAAACGAAGGCCAATGCGCTGGGCGTTCCGCTGAAAGTGAGCTGCTTTGTGGGCGGACATCCGGCACATTCATTAGCCGCCGTAATGCCTTTGCCGGAAGGCATAAGCGAATTAACCTTTGCAGGGATGCTTGCAGGGCGGAGGTTCCGCTACCATTATCAGGATGGATTTTGCATCAGTAACGATGCGGATTTTGTGATCACTGGTGAAGCAATCCCCGGAACCAACAAACCGGAAGGCCCGTTCGGCGATCACTTAGGTTATTACAGTCTGCGTCATCCTTTCCCGGTGATGAATGTGCATAAAGTCTATGCCCGCAGGAACGCCATCTGGCCCTTTACCGTAGTAGGACGTCCACCCCAGGAAGATACCGCCTTCGGCGCCCTGATCCACGAGCTCACCGGCGATGCGATCCCACAGGAAATCCCGGGCGTGCAGGAAGTGCATGCAGTAGATGCCGCCGGCGTTCATCCACTATTATTTGCAGTGGGCACAGAGCGTTATACGCCTTATTTAAAAGACAAAAAGCCGGCAGAAATCCTCACCCAGGCCAATCGGATTTTAGGTACCGGACAATTAAGCCTTGCCAAATATTTGTTCATTGCAGCTTCGGATGATCAAACCAAATTAGACAGCCATGAAGAAGCTTCGTTTTTGAAATACCTTCTGGAGCGCATCGATCTAAGTCGGGACATTCATTTTCAAACCAATACCACTATTGATACCTTAGACTATTCCGGATCGGGACTTAACCGGGGGAGTAAAGTAGTCATTGCTGCCTGTGGCCCGGTAAAAAGGGAACTCTGTACAAGCGTGCCGGAAGCGCTAAAAAATCTTCAGAACTTCCTTAATCCCAAACTGATTATGCCCGGAATTGTGGCATTCCAAGCCCGCCCCTTTCAGGATTATCAGCAAACCGGTTTGGAGATGGAAGCGCTAAACCGGCAACTATGCGCCCTGCCCGGCTCCGGGGATAAATGCCCGCTGATTATTATTTGCGACAACAGCGATTTTATTGCACAGCGATTGTCCAATTTCCTGTGGGTGACCTTCACCCGGAGCAATCCGGCCTTTGACATACACGGCATAAACAGCCGCACGGAACATAAACACTGGTCCTGCGATCAGCTCATCATTGATGCCCGTCAGAAACCACATCATGCGCCGGTTCTTGAGTCTGATCCCGCCGTAGAGCAACGGGTAGATCGTTTATTTGAAAAGGGCGGCAGCTTATATAATGTTGGGAAACAAACAGTGAATAGTGGAAAATGAACGCGTGGAAAGTATTGTCATCTGTCAAAGAAGTTGGTTAAATTTATTTTATAATCACACCTGTCCCGAGGATTCGGGAGCTTGTCCCGCCAGGTCGGGACAGATACATGGTACTTGTGGTGCATTAAAGACAAACGGATGATTAGGATTTTAAAAGAAAGCATAGTATCTCATCCTCTATGAAAATCTTTGTGGCGGTCTTACCCATTATCAACGGCCATTTAAAGTCCTTTTACATTTCGCTACAAGCCGGAGTCTCTTTGATTACCAAAAAATTTGCCGGCTGATGAAAGCCGGCAAATCAATAATCAGTATAAAACCAAAGAATCAATATCCGAATAATTCTTCCAGATTCAGCTTTTTCAGTTCGCCGTATTTTTTCAAATCTTCTTCCTTCACTTTGGTCTCATCGGCAACGATGCAGTACGCATAAGGCTTACCGCTGATCTCATTTTTATGGAATGCCGCTAAATCTTCATAAGTGAGTTTCGGAGCCTGCGTATAAACATCTCTGCGCATATCATGATCATTACCCAGGCGCTGGGCGGTCAGGTAAGAGAATATGATTTTGTCCTCCATAACGCGATCTGTTGCAAGGCTTTTAGCCAATCCTTCCTGTGCATTCTCTAAAGCCTTTTCCGACGTCGGCAAGGTGGTTATCAATTCATTCATCGCATAAATACTTTCGTTTAATTTATCAGACTGTGTACCCACATAAGCCATCATGTAATTACGGTATTCCCTGCGCTGCGGCTGCGCAAAATAAGCGTAGGTGGAATAAGCCAGCGCCTTGGATTCCCGGATAGTCTGAAAGACAATGGAGCCCATACCGCCACCGAAATACTCATTGAACAAGGATATGGTCGGCGCCGAAGCTGCATTATACTGTCCGGCATTACGTACCCAGTTGATCTCGGCCTGCACCATATCATAATGCGCAAAATACACTTTATTGGTCGTCATATCCTGCTGCACGAAATCCTTTTTTGCAGGGAGACTCTTCAGCGATTTCGGTGCCGGGTGCAGCCGGTCCATCACCGAGGCTACCTGCGTAGCCGTACGCGGACCATAATACACAATCTTATGCGGATAGTCTGTCAGGTTACGCAACACATTAATCAGATCCGCTGTGGTAAGCGCATCCAGCTCAGCATCCGTCAATACATTGTTGAATGGATTTTCGGCTCCGTATTGGGCATAACTCATCAGCCCGCGCAATATCGACCCCTTATTTTCTTTCGCATTCCGGCGCGACTTTTTCAACCGTTGCTTATATGCATCCAGCGAAGCTGTGTCGCCCTGGCAATGCCGCAATAAATCTTCGAACAACGAAACCGACGCTTCAAAATTTTCATCTAAACCTTCAAGCGAAACATAGGTTTGTTCGCTGCCCGAATACACATCAAAAGAAGCGGCAAGCCGATAAAAATCTTTCGAAAAATCTTCGGATGATTTTGAAGCTGTTCCAATAAAGTTCAGGTAATCTGCTGCAATGGGCAACAGCCTGTCGTTCCAGCTTCCTGCATCAAAATAGTAGTTAATCCGGAACAAGCTATTATCTGCATTTTTGACAGCTAATAATTCATAAGGCCCGGACTGCGCCCGTTGGATATCCTTCTGATAATCCATCCATACCGGTTCAATTTTATTTTCCGGCATCGCATTTACGCTTTGCAAAAATTCAGACTGCGCTTCACGATTAACTTCTACCGGTGTAATGGGGGGTTTCTCCACTTTCACGATATTTTTATCTTCCCCCTGGCGTTTATAAACCGCCACGTAGTTATCATTCAGGTATTTATTAGCGAAAGCCACGATGTCGGATTTTTTAATGGAGCTGAGAAAATCCACGTATGCTACCTGTCTTTTCCAGTCTTCGTTGGAAGTAAAAACATCCATCAGCATATAGGCACGGCTGCTGTATTTTTCATTTTGCTCAATCACGCTTTTCTTTTCATTATTCACAATAGAGGTCAGCAAATCATCGGGGAAGTCACCTTTTTTCAGCTTGTCCAATTCCGCCAGGATCAGTTGCTTCACATCATCCAGCGATTGTCCTTCTACCGGTCCACCCTGAAGGATCAGCATACTGTAATCAATCAGCACATAAGGAAAGGCGTACGCAGAAAGCAATTTTTGTTTCTTCACGAGGTCCAGATCAATCAGGCCGGCAGCGCCATTGGTCAGGATACTTCCCACCAGTTGCAGCATTTGCGCATCCCGGGTAGCTGCTCCCGGGAAGCGGAAGCCCAGCATAATACTTTCGGGGGTCGGGCCGTAAACCTCGCGCATGATCGGTGCGGTAATGGGCTGTTCCGGATCAAATTTGTATTCGGGAATCGCTTTATTTTCCATATAGCCAAATGTCTGGTCAATCTTAGCAATCACTTCATCGGGATTGAAATCGCCCGCCATAATGATACCCATGTTATTGGGGACATAATACGTATTGAAATACTTTCGGATCTCCTGTAAAGAGGGATTTTTTAAATGTTCGACAGTTCCGATCGTGGTCTGTTTTCCATAATTGTTATTGGGGAAAAGCGTGGCGAACATCGCCTCAAAAGATTTACGACTATCGTTATCCAGGCCCCGGTTTTTTTCTTCATATACGGCCTCTAATTCCGTATGAAATATCCGGAAGACCGGGTAACGAAACCGTTCCGCCTGAACGGCAAGATACTTATCCATGGCATTGGCAGGGATATCTTCCACGTAAACGGTTTGCTCAAACGAAGTAAAAGCATTCGAACCCTGCGCACCCATATTGCTCATCATTTTATCATACTCATTGGCAATAGCAAACTTTGAAGCTTCGCCTGATACCCGATCAATTTTTTCATAGATGGACTTACGTTTAGCTTCGTCGGTTGTGGAATTGTATTGCTCATAAAGATCCTGAATCTGATCCAGCAGCGGCTTTTCCTTTGCCCAGTCCAGCGATCCGAATTTGTCGGTTCCTTTAAAGAGCATGTGCTCCAGGTAATGAGCCAGCCCGGTATGCGTTGCCGGATCGGTTTTGCTGCCCGCCTTCACCGCAATAAAGGTTTGAATGCGGGGCTCTCTTTTATCGGGACTCAGGATGACGCTCAGGCCGTTTTTAAGGGTGTAAAACCGGGCCTGGGCAGGGTCGTTGGTCACATAACGGTAAGCATAGCCACCCGCTTCGGCTTCTTTCCATTCGTGCGATTGCTGCGCCACAGCGGGCTGTATGAGCAGAGTTGATAACAAAGCACCAACTATGATTTTTTTCAGTAAATGCATAAATCTTGTTTTCGGATAATTGAAATGTGGCCAAAGATAAAAGTTTCGCCGCATTTATAAATGCCTTATTCACCACGGGCAATAAAAAAGACAAAAAGATTACCTTTGTATATGCTGATTCCTATTCATCCGGACAATCCGCAGGAGCGGAACCTGAAAATGGTTACGGAATGCCTGCGTAAAGGCGGCGTAATTATTTATCCGACGGATACCATATACGGGATTGGATGCGACATTTACAATACTAATGCTATTGAACGTATTTGCCGCATCAAAAATATCCTCCCCAAGCGGGCGCATTTTTCGTTTATTTGCCGGGACCTGAGTCATCTGAGCGATTATGCCCGTAATATCAGCACACCGGTATTCCGGCAGTTAAAAAAAGCGCTGCCCGGCCCTTACACCTTCATCCTCGAAGCCAGCCGGGAAGTGCCTAAAATGCTCAAAACCAAAAAAGATACCGTCGGGATTCGCGTGCCGCAACACCAAATTTGCCAGATGATCATTGCGCATTTAGGCAACCCGATCATGAGCACTTCCCTGCCCATAGATGAGGATGTTGCCTACTATACCGATCCTGAAATAATCCATAGTATTTTTGAGCACCAGGTGGACATGGTGATCGACGGAGGTATCGGCAATACCGAAACCTCTACCATTATAGACTTCACCGGCGATGCAGCCGAAGTGCTGCGCCAGGGAGCCGGGGCCTGGCCGGTCTGAATTATGGATTTTCAATTATCCAAATAATACTCCACAATCTTCATTTTAAATATCCAGTCATATTTTGCAGTGAGCTCATCAATAAGCGCAACGTTCTTATCGCGCTGTGCCAGCAGCAGGTCATTGGCGGCGATCAATCCTAAGCCGTAACGCTGCCCGGCAAACTCGTACCCGACTGTAGCCAGGATAGCAGCGCTTTTCGCAGCATGATATACCTGTAATGCCGTTTGTACGTCATTCCATGCTTTGTAGATATCCTGCTTCAGCTTTACAAGCTGTTCCTGCTGCTGTATTGCTGCCTGTTGTAAGGAAAATTGTGATTGCTTAATTGCGTAGCGGCTGCTCCAGTTGTTGAACAGGGGAATATTAAAACTTAATGAAAATGATTGCGACAGATTATTCCTGAGCTGTTTTCCCCAGTTCATCAGTCTCTGTTCGCCATGAGCTAAGTATTCGTAAGATGTAGAAGAATAATTGCTCCCTGCAGAATATCCCAATGAAAGCGAGGGGTAAAGTTTCCCTTTGGCTATTTCAATGTCTTTTTGAGCCATGGCAATTTTTAACCGGTTGCTTTTTATGGAGGGCAGCCAGCTAATGGCAGTCATATATACTTCTTCAGGAGTTTGTAAAAAATATGGTGCAGGATTTTCTTTTTCTTCTGTCGCTGCAAACGGTGTCTGAAATTCAAGATTGAGCATAGCCTTAATATCAATAAGGGACTGCTGGTATGCTAACAAGGCGTTGAAATAGATTGCACTGTCTTTCATCAGTTGGGTTTTGACCTGTGCAGCATCCAGGCCGTTACTTTTGCCTGCCTCTTGTAAGGCATTTGTTTTCGCTACATTTTGATTGCTTAATTTCAATTGTTCTTCGGCAACGGTGATGCGTTCTTTGGCTAAGAGAATCTGCAAATAAGCTGCCGTAATATTTAACGCAACATCATTTTGTATTTGCTCTTTATCCGCGGTGGCTGCTTCCTGTTGCAATTTATTTTTCCCGATGATGTTTTTGTGCTGAAACCAGCTGAATAAGGTAACGCCGCTGCTACCGCTTATTCCGGCATATTCGTAAGCGTTATTTTCAAACTGGTTACTGGTGGGATTAATGGAACGCCCATAGCTACGACCGTAACCTGACGACATGGATGCATTGGGCAATAAGGCCATCCTGCTTTGGGCTACCTGCATTTTGGCAATGCGTTCGTTTATAATTGCTGCCTGTACGGACAGGTTATTTTCTTTGGCATAATCAATGCAACGTGGTAAGGACCAAACGGAATCCTGGGCGCACAAATTTTTTGATGCGCAAAAGATGAGTATAAAACACAATAATATATTTTTAGAAAAACTCTTCATGCTTTAGGAAATTTCTCCCTGTGGTTGTGATGTCATTTTTTTTCAATGCTCAATGCTCCACTGTCATGCTGTAAGCATCCATTTTAATTACGAATGATCAATTACGAAATTGGATTACCTGCATTACCTGCGGTGAGAAAAGCTCCTGCGGAATGACAAAGCCCTTTCCCGTTTTTTAGTCTTCGGGAGATTTCATCCTGCGGTCGTGACAGCGTTGATTTTTCATTCTTCATTCTTCATTTTTCATTTTTCATTCTCCTGCTGTTAATTTTTAGATGCTTACAGCATGA
>CAZUSO010000052.1:0-20002 GCA_964622775.1 uncultured Taibaiella sp.
ACATTTTCCTTATCCCCAAAATTAATTTCTAAATAATTAAAAATTAATCCCAAAACATACTCAAATAGCTTCCCCACTTCATAATCCCCAACATCTTTCCCGCTTTTTGGACCGCAAAGGTAGAGGTTTCTTCCGGGATTAAAAAATATTTTAGCAGCTTTTATTACAACAATGCATAAAACTCTATACAGGACAGGGGTTCAGGATATAGTGGAAGTTGGAAAGGCTGTTATTGCATCATATCCAATTGCTTCCGGGCATCGGCGTTATGGGACGCAGCATCTATGGTGGCAACGCGCTTAAAGTAGTTAAGTGCTTTTCGCTTTTTGCCCATGTTTTTATAGGCCATTGCAGAGTAGTACAGTGCATCGTAATGCCTGGGGTCTGAAGGTTTATTAACTGCCGCACGAAAATACAGTACAGCACTTCCATACTGTTGTTGCCGGTAAAGCTCCATGCCCTTGTCAAAGTCGCTCGGCAATGCATCCTTCCCGGCATTAACTTTTACAGGTGTTTGCCGGCTCACAGCCGACTCAGGGATAACAGGGGGGGGATTTTCCTCCTTTATTAGCTCAGCATGATGTGCATCGGGCTTTTGAGGTGTATTCTTTTCAGTTGACACATCCGGATCTTTCAAGTCCGGATTACGCGCTACAACGGCAGGGGCAACGATATTATCTTCTTGCTCTTTCCGCGCCACAGGATCTTCTTTTGTTGCAATTTTTCTTAGCGTGGTATCATACGATTTTGTCGCTACCGAATCTCTGGCAGGGATGACTGTCGGACGGATGCTGTCTTTTGAAACCGGAATAATAGCGGGGTACTGCTCAGGCAGCTCTGCCGCTGCCAAAGGCCGATCCGAATCCATCGATATAGAAGCTGAGTCATCAGTAAATAATTGCTTTTCCGTATTACCACCTAACTCAAAATACCACAGCAAACTAAAGCCCAGCGCTAAGAACGCCACAATACCAAGCGGTTTTCCCCATTGCCTTAAAAAGCCCGGATGAGGATGGCTTTTTTTAGCGGTTGGGGCTGCTAAGGGCCGGGGCTGCGCAGCATTTTCGGCAGGAATATTCTTTTCATCTCTGACTTTATTATCAGCGACCGGGGCAGCAATATTTACAGGCTCGTTTTTAGCCTCAGCCGGCTTTTTATCTTTGCCTTTTGAAACCGGCAGCTTGGTCATCACCGGCAGCGTATTCAGCAAACGCTCGGTGTGAGACGTGACGTTCAAGCCCTCAATGGCATCGTTGCATATCGGGCATTCTATCAAATGCATCTCCACGGCATACAGCTCTTCCGGCTGAAGGGTATTGCTGAGGTATCCCAAAAGCTGGCTTTTGCTAAGGCAGGTTGTATTTTCCAATATTTGCAGAAGTCGGTGATCCATGATTATAGCGTGCCGTTATGCCATTTTTGTTTTATGCAAATTTTCATATTTCTTCTGCCATTTTGCAAATAGCTTTTCACTTCTTTTTCCGTCAGATCCAGCAATGCTGCCGTTTGTGCATAGGTTTTTTGCTGAAGGTAAAAGTATTTCATGCAAACCTGCTGGTAATCGTTTAATTGCTGAAGACATTGCTGTACTATGGCAAACAATTCTTCTTCTTTTATCTTACGATGCACCTGATCATCCGATTCCATAAAATCAGCCAGAATATTTTCCGGAAGATCTGCATTTTCATTGCTTTTCCGCAAGATCATCAGGCAGTGATTTTTTACTACCTTATAAAACCAGGGTCTGAACGAACGCACCTGATAATTTGCAGCATCAGTCCATATCCGGGTAAATACCGTTTGCGTAGCATCCTGTGCCAGGCCGGGGTCGTTCAGGTACTTCATACATACGCCAAGCGCCAAATGCGCATAACGCCGGTAAAGCATATTAAATGCTTCCTGATCCTGCCGTTGTGCAACATGCGTCAGCAAATCTTCATCATTCAGATTTCTATATAATCCCTGTTTCGACAATTCGTTTTAAAATTATGCTGATTATTTATTCCTAATGTTGCAAACCGTAAAAATACCAAAACTTCTGCTTGCACGCACATTATTTAGCCTTACTAAAAACAAAAAAACAATTTTATGTAAACAAAAACTGAATTAAAAAAATAAAAATTACCTTAGCAAGCTATAAAATTCATTTATGGAACTAGACATTAAAACGCTGGGTAAATTCAAATACGTTGAGCAGGGTCATGGGGAGCCCTTAGTATTATTACACGGGCTGTTCGGCGCATTAAGCAACTTTAAAGATCTTTTCGACCATTTCAGCCAGACCCATCAGGTTATTATTCCCATGTTACCTTTGTTTGACCTGGGCTTAGATACGGGGGTTGGCTCATTAGCCAAATATATTCAGAAATTTATTGAGATACGCGGATTTGAAAAGGTTCATCTTTTGGGCAATTCGCTGGGCGGCCATGTCGGTCTGCTTTATACGCTGAGTAACCAGGACAAGGTAAAGACATTGATCTTAACCGGCAGTTCAGGCTTGTTTGAGAATGGCATGGGCGAGACTTATCCAAAACGTGGCGACTACGAATTTATCCGGAAAAAAACCGAGCTGACTTTCTACAATCCCAATGTAGCGACCAAAGAATTAGTGGATGAAGTGTATTCCATAGTGAACAACCGGCTTAAGGCTATCAAAGTTATTGCCTTGGCTAAAAGCGCTATCCGTAATAACCTGAACAATGAGCTGAAAGAAATTACCGTACCTACCTGTCTGATTTGGGGAAAGAATGACACGATCACGCCGCCGATGGTTGCCGAAGAATTCAAATCCTTAATTCCCAATTCAGAGTTGCACTGGGTGGACGAATGCGGGCATGCGCCCATGATGGAGCAACCCGAGGCATTCAACCGGATTCTTGTCGAATTTCTGTCGAAGCATAAGGATTAAAAAAAGCCAGGGAGATTCCTCCTTCCTGAAGAGCGGTTTAGCGAAAATCTGATTTCCACTAAACCTTCTCTGTGTTTTTCATGTCTATCATTCTTAAATGTAAAGCCGGTAAAACCTCATCATTCCATAAATACAAAAAATGACAACTGCAGAACAATTAATATCCGATCGTATTCCTTTTGTGCTGGACACAGACAGCGTCAGCAGCGTCTTAGGGTTAATGCGGAATGCGCACAGCACACAGCTTCCTTTATTAAGCGACACAGCCTACCTGGGCTTGATTAATGAGGAGGATTTACTCCAGGTGGATAATGCGGAAAAAACGATTACCGAAGCTGCCGTGCCTCGCCTGAAAGCTGCTATTGCCATGAATTCCCACCCTTACGATGTATTGAAGCTTATGGCAAAATTTGACCTGCAGGTGCTCCCGGTTATTGACAGGGACGGGGCCTTTACCGGGGTAATCGATCAGGAAATGCTTATTGATTACATCGCTAACCAGGAAAGTACTGCGGCAGCCGGCGGCATTTTGGTTCTGGAAGTACACCCGATAAATTACAGCCTGGCGGAGATTGCCCGCATCTGCGAAAGCAACCAGGCCACCATCCTCAAAAGCAGCGTTTATACCAATCCCGAAACCGGACAGTTAGAAGTAACGCTCAAGCTCAACAGCACCGAGCTGCAATATGTGATTGCCACTTTTGAACGCTATGAATATACAGTACTGCATGTTTTCGGAGATGACGCTACCAAAGCACATCTTTCTGACCGATACGACCTGCTAATGAACTATCTGAACATGTAGCGGAATCCCGGATTATTTCGGAGTACCATACTCTTTCGCATAATACTTACACACCATTTTCAGTCCGCAGATTTCACATTTTGGTTTGCGCGCCACACATACATAGCGGCCATGCAGGATCAGCCAGTGATGTGCCTTATGGATCAGTTCGGAGGGAATATGCTTTACCAATTGCTTTTCAGCCTGCAGGGGATTTTTAGCATTCACGGTCAGCCCGATACGGGCGGCCACCCGGAAAACATGCGTATCAACAGCCATATTGGGCTGGTTATCTATGACCGATGTAATGACATTAGCGGTTTTACGCCCTACCCCCGGCAGTTCCATTAATGCCTCAACGGTCAGTGGTACGTTCCCCTGATATTTTTCCTGTAACATCTTAGCCATCCCCAACAGGGATTTGGTTTTATTATTGGGGTAACTGATGCTTTTTATCAGATTAAAAACTTCGTCAGGTTGTGCTTTTGCCAGTGCAGCAGCATCCGGGTATTTTTCAAAGACAAACGGCGTTGTACTATTCACGCGCTTATCCGTGCATTGGGCAGAAAGAATCACTGCGACCAGCAACTGGAAAGGGCTGTCGTAAATCAGCTCCGTTTCAGCATTCGGAGCATTTTCAAGAAAATATTCAATTACAAAAAGGTAGCGCTCTTTTATAGTCATTGTAGGATGAAAATACGGAAACTATTTTACCAAAGTTCCCACATTTTTTCCACTAACCACATTTAAAAGATTCCCGGCTTGATTCATATTAAACACAATAATCGGAAGATTATTTTCCCGGCAAAGCGTGAATGCCGTCATGTCCATCACCTTGAGCCCCTGAGCCATCACTTCGGCAAAAGAAATAGTTTCATAACGTTGCGCGGATTTGTCCTTTTCCGGGTCGGCGGTATAAATTCCATCCACTCTCGTACCCTTTAAAATAACATCTGCATTGATTTCTATGGCACGCAGGGAGCCTGCCGTATCCGTAGTGAAATAAGGGTTTCCCGTTCCGGCTCCGAAGATGACCACCCTGCCCTTTTCAAGATGACGGATGGCCCGGCGGCGGATATAAGGCTCCGCAATCTGTTCCATCTTTATGGCGCTTTGCAGGCGGGTTTTGATACCGATTTTTTCTAATGCCGCCTGTAATGCCATCCCGTTGATAACGGTTGCCAGCATGCCCATATAGTCCCCATGAGCGCGTTCAATGCCGGTTTCGGCCTCGTTCATGCCGCGATAGATATTGCCGCCTCCAATCACCACTGCCACCTGCACGCCCAGGTCGGTAATATCTTTGATATCTTTGGCATAATGGCTGAGCATAGCGGGGTCAAGACCATAATTTTTTTCGCCCATTAATGATTCTCCGGAAAGTTTTAAGAGAACGCGATTGTATTTAGGAAGCATAGCGGGAAAGGATGTTGTTATTGGAAAAGTTTCGGGTGCAAAGAAAATAATCTTTTCTAAACAAAAAAAGGGACAGCCAGAATTTCTGAGCTGCCCCTGAAAGATACTGGTATAAAACAAACCTGTTAATTCAGTTCCAATACTAAATCATGGGTATTTACCAATGTGCCTTCTTTCAGTTCAATTTGACTAATACTGCCTGCTACCGGTGCAGTAATTACCGTTTCCATCTTCATCGCCTCAATCACGAAAAGCGGCTGGTTCTTCTTCACCTTTTCATCTTTCGCTACCAGCAGTTTGGAAAGCATGCCCTGCAAAGGCGCTCCGATCTGACTTTCTCTTGCCGGATCCGCCTTTCGGTTTTCCCGGATATCCACCTTCATCGATCTGTCCTGTATCTCAATGGCACGGGTTTGTCCGTTAAGCTTGAAGAACACATTCCTTTTTCCATGCTCATCCACGGGGCCGATGCTCAATAACCGGATGAGCAGGGTTTTCCCTTTGGTGATTTCAATGGTGGTATCTTCTCCCTGTTTCAAGCCGTAGAAAAAAACGGGGGTAGGCACAACGGAAACATTACCAAATTCTCTCCGGAATTTCAATCCTTCTTCAAAAACTTTGGGGTATAATTTATAAGAAAGAAAATCCAGCAGGCTAAGGTCTTCGCCAAATGCTTCCTGGAATTCTTTTAGTTCTTTATCGAAATTTATGGGCGGGATATTTTTACCAACACGTTCGGTAACCGGCTGTTTATCTTTCAGGATAATTTGCTGCAATTCTTTGGGAAAACCACCCTCCGGCTGCCCGAGTTCTCCGTGGAAAAATTGCTGTACGGATTCGGGAAAAGAAATTGTACTTCCTTTCTGATAAATATCATCCGGTGTCAAATCATTAGCCACCATGAACTGAGCCATATCGCCAACTACTTTGGAACTGGGCGTCACCTTTACAATATCGCCGAACATATCATTCACCGCAGCGTACATCTCTTTGATTTGCTCAAATTTATCACCAAGCCCTAAAGCGATGGCCTGAGGCTTGAGATTAGAATACTGACCTCCTGGTATTTCATGCTGGAATACGTCGGCGGCGCTGGCTTTCAGGCCGGATTCAAACGGATAATAATAGGCCCGTACTGCTGCCCAGTAATCAGAAAACCGGTTGAGCGATTTGATGTCGAAAAGATTTTCCCGTTCATGAAAGCGCATCATCTCCACTATGGAATTGAAATTCGGCTGAGCGGTAAGTCCGGACAAGGCGCCGATAGCGCAATCTATCACATCCACTCCGGCTTCAATCGCCATCAAATACGTAGCGGACTGTAAGGAGGAGGTATCATGCGTATGCAGATGAATCGGGATTGTAACCGTGTCTTTCAGAGCGGCAATCAATTCTTTTGCAGCATAAGGCTTTAACAGGCCGGACATATCTTTGATGCCGAGTATATGCGCACCGGCATTTTCCATATCTTTTGCCATCCGCACATAATAGTCCAGCGTATATTTGCTTCTTTCAGGATTGAGAATATCTCCGGTATAACAGATCGAACCTTCGGCAAGTCCACCGGTATTTTTCCGAACCATTTCAATACAGGGCGCCACATTTTCCATCCAGTTAAGCGAATCGAAAATGCGGAAAATATCCACGCCGTTTTCCCAGGATTTGTCAATAAATTTTTCAATCAGATTATCGGGATATGCCGTATAGCCCACACCATTCATGCCGCGGATCAGCATTTGCAAAAGAATATTCGGCACGGCTTTCCTCAGGAGCTGAAGCCGCTTCCAGGGATCTTCTTTCAGAAAGCGAAGACAGACATCAAATGTTGCACCACCCCAGACCTCCATGCTGAATGTCTGAGGATGATGATGCGCAAAGCTTTCCGCTGCTTTTACCATGTCGTAAGTGCGCATTCTGGTAGCCAGCAGGGACTGATGCGCATCGCGCAAGGTTGTGTCGGTATAATGGATTTTCTTTTCGTTTTTCAGCCATTGGGCAAACTGCTCCGGGCCTAATCCGGTGAGCAGGTCTTTAGTACCTTTCTGAGTTGCGCTATCCGGATCCCAATGCGGCAATACCGGCTTTTCAAAAACCTTTTTATCCTCCTTAAATTTCACATCGGGATTGCCGTTAACGGTAACATCCGCAAGAAATTTCAGCATCCTTGTACCCCTGTCCTGGCGGGCAGAAAAATTGAATAATTCCGGATGCTCCTGAATAAAATTTACCGTGGCTCCGCCGGAATTAAAATCGGGATGGGCTATAAGATTTTCCAGAAACTGGATATTGTTTTTTACCCCACGGATACGGAACTCTTTAAGCGCCCGGTGCATTTTCTGGGTAGCTTCCTCAAGCGATTTGCCCTGCGTGCTTACCTTCACCAGCATGGAATCAAAAAACGGGCTGATCTTCATTCCCGGATATGTGCTTCCTTCATCCAGCCGCACTCCGAACCCCGTAGCATTCCGATAGGTAATCAGGGTTCCGTAATCGGGCTTAAATTCATTCAGGGGATCTTCTGTGGTAATGCGGCATTGAATGGCAAAGCCATGCGTAGTGATTGCCTGTTGATCCAGGGAAATCTCCGGATCGGAAAGCCGGTAACCTGCGGCAATATAAAGCTGCGTTTTCACCAAATCCACACCGGTTATCATTTCCGTCACGGTATGTTCCACCTGAATCCGGGGGTTCACCTCTATAAAGTAGATATTTTCATCGGCATCCACCAAAAACTCTACCGTGCCCAAATTGCTGTATTGCACGGCTGAGGCAATGCTCACGGCATACTCATACAGGCTTTCCCGTGTTGATTTTTTCAGACTTACGGAGGGCGCCATTTCTACGACCTTCTGAAACCGGCGTTGCACGGAACAGTCGCGTTCAAACAAATGGACGATATTACCATACTGATCCGCTACGATCTGTACCTCAATATGCTTAGGGTTTTCCACGAATTTTTCCAGGAACACAGTATCATCTCCAAAAGCGTTTTTAGCTTCACTCCTGGCCTCGTGAAATGATTTCTGCAATTCCTGTTCGTTCCGTACCACGCGCATACCTCTTCCACCCCCGCCCGATGCAGATTTCAGCATCAGCGGATAGCCGATTCTACCGGCTTCCCGAAGCGCTGTGGCTTCATCCCTCAGGGGTTCGATATTACTTTCAATGAGCGGGATATCTGCCTTTCTGGCTACTTCTTTTGCGGTAACTTTATCACCAAGCGCAGCCATAGCTTCGGGACGCGGTCCGATAAAAATAATATCGTTTTCACTACAAAGCCGTGCGAAGGCTGCATTTTCCGAAAGGAATCCATAGCCGGGATGAATGGCATTGGCACCTGAATGTTTGGCCACCCGAATTATCGCCTCCATATCAAGATAGGGTTTCAGCGGGTCATTATCCTCGCCAATCTGATAAGCCTCATCGGCCTTATAACGGTGCAGGGAGTAGCGGTCTTCATAAGTATAAACAGCCACTGTGGGAATATGCAGTTCTGTTGCCGCACGGGATATCCGTACCGCGATCTCGCCCCGGTTGGCAATGAGTAGTTTGATAATGTTCATAGGTTGTTTTAAAGGTTTAATAATAAAATTTAATCAATAAAAAACGCGGCAAAAATACCTGTGTTTTGCTCAGATGCAAAAAAATGAAAAAATAAAATGCGCTGCCAATAACCTGGCAGGACTATTTCCAAATTATTGAAGAAGGGACAGATTCGAAAAAACAAGGGTTTTGTTTTTCTGCAATAACGACCCTGCACGAAATCCCCACTATAAAAACTGTTCGCCCTTATTGCGTTTTACTTCAATCAGGTAGTCTTTTATCTGTTGCTCTTTACCGCGCTCACAAATCATCAAGGCATCCTTCGTGTCGATCACAATAAAGTTATCAAGCCCCTGCACCAGCACCAGCTTATCATCCGGCGCCTTGATAATGCTGCCGGATGCATCAATAACAATGATGTGTTTACCATAAACGGCATTATCTAAATAATCTTTTTCCGAAAATTCGTAAACCGACTCCCAGGTTCCCAAATCGCTCCATCCGAAATTGGAAGGAATGACATATACATTACGGGCCTTTTCCATAATACCGTAATCTATGGAAACCGTAGTGCACTGCATATATATTTTTTCCATCCCGGCAGCTTCCTTTTCCGTATTAAGGATATCCTCGGCAATGGCAAACACCTCGTTAATCTCCGGAAGATATTCTGCCAGTGCATTCAGGAATACCGTCACATTCCATACAAAGATGCCGGAATTCCAGAGAAAATCGCCCGATTTTAAAAAGGTTCTTGCCAGTTCCATATTGGGCTTTTCCGTAAAGGTTTTCACCCGGTGTACCTGGCTGGTCACTTCCTCCAATCCATATTGGATATAACCATAGCCCGTGTCCGGGCGCGTAGGCTTTATCCCCAATGTCAGCAAAGCGTCATTGCGCGCCACAAAATCCAATGCTGCGAACACCTTACGTTCAAAAGCGTGTTCATCCATGATTAAATGGTCTGCCGGGCTGATGATGAGATTAGCATCCGGGTTCATCTTATGGATCTTATAGGCAATATAAGCTGCGGAAGGTGCCGTATTTTTCCGGGAAGGTTCAGCTACAATATTCGCTTCAGGCAGCTCGGGCAATTGTTCCTTTACCAGATCCACATAACTGCTGTGTGTGATAATGAAGATATTCTCTTTAGGGCAGATATCCCGAAAGCGTCCTGCCGTCCACTGCAACATGCTTTTCCCGGTTCCCAGCAGATCCAGAAATTGTTTCGGATAGCGCAAACGGCTTTCCGGCCAGAAACGGCTACCGATACCTCCAGCCAGTATGGCAACATAATTATTATAAACACTCATTCCTTGTTAACATTATCCGGTAAAAGTAAAAAGATTTTTTTGAGTTAACTTGCGGCAGATTTTACAGGTATCATTAATGATGACAGCAAGACTATCTGAATTACCAGCCGGCTCCATGGGGATCATCAGGGAGTTTGACGATGAATTCGCAAAAATAAAGCTTATGGAAATGGGCTGCCTGCCGGGAGAACCCATATCCGTAGAAACGATTGCTCCTTTTGGCGACCCGATTATTATAAAGGTTACGAATTACAAACTGAGCCTTCGGAAATCTGAGGCATTCTCAATCTGGATAGAAGTATAGCACCTGTTTACCATTACTATCTCTGAATTTTATGAATATAGGTTTGTATTTTGGGAGCTTCAATCCCATTCATACCGGACATCTTATCATTGCCAACCATATTGTGGAGCACAGCGATCTGGATAAGATATGGTTTGTGCTTTCGCCGCACAATCCGCTAAAGGAAACGCATACTTTACTGAATGAATACGACCGTCTGCACCTGACGGAACTGGCCATCGGCGACAATCCTAAATTCCGTGCCAGCAATGTGGAATTTCATTTGCCCAAACCTTCTTACACCATCGACACGCTTACTTATCTGAAGGAAAAATTTCCCCTGGAACATTTTTGCGTAATTATGGGAAGCGACAGCTATCAAAATCTTCCCCGCTGGAAAAATCATGAACAAATTTTAGCCTACTACGAGGTCATTGTTTATTCCCGTCCCGGCTTCGAGGTAAGAGATACGCACCCTAACCTTAGCCTCATCAAAGCGCCGTTGTTGGAAATTTCTTCTACGCATATCCGGCAACTTATTAAGACGGGCAAGTCCATTCGTTATCTCGTGCCCGACAAAGTAGCCGAATACATTACAGATAACCGGTATTATAAATAAATATTTCCATAAAAATAATCATGGTGATCCGCCGGATATATGCTCCGGCGGATATGGATTTGGGCAGCATGGTTTTGGGAACATGAACTTAAAATTGTCCCGGCCTTTTAAAGCTGAGCTTTAAAAAACCGGGGACAAAAACAAGATTTCTTTTCATGGCGTAACACGGCTTCAGGCTTAGTGTGAAGAACTGCTGCTGTTGCTCCGGGAATATATACCCGGCACAATGACAGGGGGTTATACAAGCAGCTCCTCGGGTGATAGGTCTCAGGGGCCTTTTCGTTTTACAATATATATTAATATATCATCTTATCTATATAGCACTTTCAATGAGCAAATTCATGGCACAAAGATAGATAACCTGTCATAAGTAAAACAAGCGTACAATTACGGATTTTTTACCCGTATTTCTACGGGTTTAAGGATACGTAGAAATACGGTACTGACATCCGTAGAAATACGTATTTATCAAAAGATACATAATTTAATTAATTGACAATAAACACATTAAGAAATAATTGCTGTTTAATCCAAAAGCAATTCTAAAGCCGGTGTAAGTGTTTAAGAGTACACTGCTCTGCATTCATGCAAATAATCTCAGATAAACCATATCAATACTCAGATAACAAAATGTTTTCTGATAAACAGCAGAATATAGTCAATGATACCCGGCATTTTTAATGTTTTACTTGCATCATCAATTATTTGCCTCAACTCAAAAAGTTTCGGTTTATGAGGAACCGGAAGGATAGTTGTAAACTATACAAAAAAAAATACCTTTGTGTATAAATTTATATTATGTACGGCCTGGAGCAAATTCGGATTTCGGAGATACTTACAGTGACCATCTCACTTTTTGCCGTTATTGATATCCTGGGCTCTATCCCGGTGCTCATCGGCCTGAAAAACAAGATGGGCGATATCTCGCCCTGGCAGGCTACCAGTGTGTCCGGAGGACTGATGCTTTTGTTCTTTTTGTTTGGAGCAGAAATGCTGAAGTTTATGGGGCTGGATGTTTCTTCTTTTGCCATTGCCGGTTCCATCATTATCTTCATTCTGGGTATGGAAATGATTTTGGGTATTGAATTGTTCAAAACAGAGTCAGGTTCCAAAACGGGGAGCATTGTCCCTATTGCATTCCCCATTATTGCCGGTTCCGGCACCCTAACCACTATTATGTCTCTCAAGGCCGCATACCATCAGTATAATATTCTGATAGGCATCATCATTAATCTGATTATCGTTTATTTCTGCCTGCGCAGTATCCGCGTTCTGGAACGGGTACTGGGGCCTTCGGGCATTGCAGTTATCCGTAAATTTTTCGGAGTTATCTTAATTGCTATTGCCATTAAAATTTTCAAATCCAATATCACCCTGTAACCGGTTTGTAACAATAATACTGTAGCCAATTGCCCTAAATAAATACCATTGTTTGACAGATTTTAATACCTTGCGGTTATGAAGAAAATATCGTTGCTTTTATTGGTCTTTACCGGCATACTGGCTGTTGTGGCTGTTGCACAGCAAGCGGGAAAAAAGGTGGTATATTCAGGCATAAGTTATATGGGCGACCGCCAGACCCGGAGTGGTACAATATCCAAACAAAAATTTGATGCGCTGATTGCGCTGCCTTTATTTTCGCGCGACAGTAATGGCGTGGAATATCCGGTAAGTGATTTTTCTTTCACCTATGCCGAGCGGGCGCTTTACCAGGACACTACCGGGGCGTCGATGATAACAACAGATTATTTCTCCACAACCTGTCCGGGCGGAAAACTACCGGAGGATTGGGTGAAAATTATGCAGGAACGTTCCAAGCCCGGCGATACCGCCTTTTTTGATCATATCACCACGATCGATTCCCTCAAGGGTAAATCGCGGATGTTTATTACAAAAGCCATTCAGTTAATAATTACTAAATAGCGATTAGTGTGGACAAGTAATTTGTGGTATTGAATAACACGTTCAACTCAATTTTTCATGACTTTATTGCAACGAGCATACAATTGATTTTCAATATATTAAGTAAAATATTAAATGTTGTAAATTTATCTAATATTAAGCGTAAATGCGCGTTTGAGATAATCGCGTTATTTTTATCAATATTGTTAATTTTTTGATTTTAAGTCATTTGCTATTGCAACAAAGCTATTTTTCATTATAAATCATTCCGGCTTATCTGTAGTTACGCTCAAAGATCAGTGATCTGCAACCAGATTCTGAAAATCTTCTTCTGACAGGATCTGTACCGTACCTATTTTTTTCGCTTTTTCCAATTTGGAACCGGCATCGGCGCCTACCACTAAATAATTGAGCTTACTGCTTACCCCACTCAGGATACTGCCGCCTAATGCCTCCACACGGGCTTCGGCATCACTGCGTCTGAAGCGGGACAGCACGCCTGTAAACAGGAAAGTCTTCCCCGCTAATGTTCCGCCCTCGATGCCCTGACCATCGTTCTGCCGTTGCATATTCAGCCCTAATTGTTCCAGCATATCGAGCAAATGGAGATTTTCAGGTGATTGAAAAAAATGATACACCGAAGTTGCTACTTTCGGCCCGATATCCTCTAATGTGGCTAACTGCTCCATAGACCAGGAACTTAACTCCCGAATATGCTGCACTGCATTGGCCAGCGTTTTGGACGTTGTTTCGCCAACGAACCGGATACCGAGGGCAAATATCAGCCTGTTCAGCGGCTGCGATTTAGAAGATTCAATAGCCTGACGCAGTCGGGTTGCTGATTTTTCTCCAAACTTCTCCAGAGTTTGTATCCGCTCAAAATCCAAAGTATATAGATCAGCAATACCATGAATCAGCCCCGATGCATAAAACCGGCGGATATTGGCATCGCCTAAGCTACGGATGTCCATCGCATCCTTAGCGGCAAAATGGATAATGCGCTCCACAACCTGTGCCGGACAGCCTAAATTAATACAACGCCAGGCAGCCTCTCCGGGTTCTTTATAAATAGGCTCATCACAAACCGGGCAGGTTTTCGGAAATTCAATAACGGTCTCACTGCCATCACGCAGCTCGGGCAGGGATTTTACAATATAAGGAATCACATCACCGGCCCGTTCAATCAATACCGTATCACCGATCCTCAGATCTTTTTCCCTAACCACATCTTCATTGAACAGGGAAATACTGCTGACCGTTACGCCTCCGATAGGCACGGGCTGCGTCTTGGCAACAGGCGTAATGGCGCCGGTACGACCCACCTGAAAAGTAACATTCAGTAATTTGCTCGTTGCTTGTCGTGCCTTAAACTTATAGGCAATCGCCCAGCGCGGATGATGCGTGGTCATTCCCAACCTGTCCTGCTGAACTAATTGGTCAACCTTAACCACCATCCCGTCAATCTCAAAAGGAAGTGTATCTCTTTTTTCCTCAAATTCCCTGCAATAAGCAAGCACCTCTTCAATAGAATGGTATTGTCTCATTTCCTGAACCGGGGTTGGGAATCCCAATTTATACAGCCATTGCAGGGTATCGTAATGTCCGGACAGCTCCACAGGGTCGTCCTGCCCCCTTTCAGTGGTATGGAAACTGACATGGTACAATACAGCGCTAAGACCCCGTTCTCCTACAACCTTCGGATCCAGCATTCTCAGGGTTCCCGATGCCGCATTACGAGGATTGGCAAGCGGCGGAAGCCCCTCTGCAATTCGCTGTTCGTTATATTTTGTAAAAGTTTTTTTATGAATAATTACCTCGCCGCGGATTTCCATCGTGTGAATATGCTTTTCCGAAAAGCGGGCGGACAATGGTATTGACCTGATCTGGCGAATATTTATGGTAATATCATCGCCTCTGATGCCATCTCCGCGGGTCAGACCGCGGGTCAGGAGATCATTTTCATAATAAAGCGAAATGCCAGCACCATCATATTTAGGCTCAACAGCATAAGTGACAGCCACTCCCGGCAAGCTTTCCCGGCAACGTTTATCCCACTCACGAAGGTCTTCCGCATTATAAGAATTTTCCAGGCTGAGCATAGGCACTAAATGGGATTCCGTATTGAATCCTGAGGAAAGGCCTGAAGCAATCCGTTGGGTAGGCGAATCTGTGGTTACCCACTCAGGATACTCCTGTTCCAGGTGTTTTAATGCTGCAAAAAGCCGGTCATATTCCTCATCCGCCAGGACAGGATTGTCCTGCACATAATATTTCCAGTCGGCATAATTAATTACCCGGCGCAATTGCGCCACGAGCGTTTCCGTGCCGGCAGGATGCGTTTCCGAAAGCAGTTCTTTAGCCAATATACCTATAGCTGGTTCGTCATCGAGTTGATACATAGCTCCGCAAAAGTATTTAAAAAAGGATCGATTTTCCGGCATTTTTCAAGATTCCATATATCCGGCTATCGGGGAAAAGCATAAAAATTATTTTTATCTGCAAATTCATTTTTTCCATTAAATTTGCAGCCTTTTATAATATAATTTTAGCTTCAGAAGCCTATGTCTGTAATTCAAACCATTCGCAATAAGTATGCCAAGGTAATGTTCTTTGTGATGATCCTGGCACTCTTAGGGTTTATCTTAATGTATGCAACTAATGATATTGGTTCATTCTTCAATAAATCTACTTCCGTGGGAGCGATCAACGGAGACAAGATTGATTACCAGGAATATGAAGCGCTGGTGCAACAACGCCAGAATCAGATTAAGCAGCAAAATCCCAATGCCAGTCTGAACGAAAGCCAGGAAGCACAGCTTCGTGACCAGGTATGGAATCAAATGATAAATGACCACCTGCTGGGTAATGTGAATGAAAAGCTTGGTCTTGTGGTGACTAAGGCGGAAATTACCGATATGATTTCCGGCCCGAATCCTGACCAGCAGGTTCGTCAGGCCTTTACCAATCCGAATACGGGACAATTTGACCCTCAGGAAGCCATTGCAACGGTTCAACGTCTGGAACGCAGCAAGGATCCTAATGAGAAGATGGCCTGGGAAAACTTCAAAGCCGAACTGACAAAGCAACGCTTAGAGAACAAATTTAACGCTATGGTTAACGGAGCGATTTACACGCCCAAAGCCATATTAGATGCCGGCAATAAGGATCGTTACGTGTTTGCTTCGGCACAATACGTGCAACTGCCCTACTCCCTGATTAATGATAATGACGTGAAGGCTTCCGATGATGAAATTCAAAAATATATGGAAGCCCATCGACCCTTATTTGAACAAAAGAATCCCTCCCGCTCCATCGAATATGTTTCCTTTGATGTAACGCCTTCGAGCCTTGATTCGCAAAAAGTGTTCGGAGCATTAGATACCTTGAAAAATTCATTTGCCACGGCCACAGATATTGATGCATTTATCAACCGTAATTCTGAAAATCCCATGCGGGCTCTGTATCAAACGGATCAGACCCTAAAGGGATTTCCGAATGCATCCGAATTAATGGCTGCTCCGGCCGGGTCGGTTATAGGTCCTTTTTATAGCCCGGCTAATGCTTATATGCTGGCCCGCATTGAGGAAAAACGGACATTGCCAGATTCTGTGAAATGCCGCCATATTTTAGTGACCTTTAAACAAGGCGCCCAGGAAATAAGAAGCGATGCAGAGGCCAAATCCCGCATAGACAGTGCAGTAGCACAGGTAAAAGCCGGTGTTTCGTTTGATTCCGTTGTGCAAATATATTCCGACGATCCGGGCAGCGTACAGAGAGGCGGAGAATACGATTATGCAGTAACGCAGAAATCCATATTAACCAAACCCTTCGGCGATTTTATTTTTGAAGGCAAAACCGGCGAAAGCAAAATCGTCCGCGTAGAAAGTGAGAATTACAGCGGCTATCATTATGTTGAGATACTGCACCAGGGTGCGCCCGTTGCTACCAGCAAAATTGCGCTGGTGAGCAAGCAACTTACTCCTGATCAGAATACATACAACGATGTGTTTACCAAAGCCTCTCAGTTTGCCAATAAGGTTGCCGCCGATCCGAAAGTATTTGATAAAGAAGTGCAGGCTGCCGGCCTGATCAAGCAACCGGCTTATGGTCTGGACGCAAACAGCTCTTTAGTCGGTAATTTAGGTGCAGCAAGGGATTTGGTAAAATGGGCTTATTCTGCCAAGGTTAATGATGTATCTCCCATTATGACTTTAGGTGATAAATATGTGGTGGCAAAATTGAACGGAATTCAAAAAGCAGGCCTGCCCAATATCACCGATGACAACAGAGCCTCTTTAGCCAATTTCGTTATGCGCGGAAAAAAAGCTCAGCTTCTGGCAGACCGAAATAAAGGGAAAACACTGGAAGCTATAGCTCAGGCAGAAAACCAACAGGTCGTTGCCGATGATTCGCTCACATTCTACGGCGGACGTTCTGCAATCAGTCAGGAGGCAAAAGCTTTAGGGTATGTTTTCTGCAAATCTTTTAAAGAAAACACCCTTTCTCCTGCTATCAGCGGAAGAAGTTCCGTAGTTTTTATTCAGGTAAGCAACCGGACTGAAGCTCCGGTACCTGCCGAACGTAATCTGGAAATGGAACAGATGATGAGTACAATGATGTCTAAAAATAATGCAGTAGGTGGAGTTATCCAGGGGATGCGGGAAAAGGCTAATGTGGAAGATACCAGAGGACAGCTATACTAATCAATATTCCAACTGGAATTATGAAATAATGGAGCAAAAAGGGGGCGGTTGCCCCCTTTTTCCGATAACCCCGGCACGATTCATTTCAGCTTATGTCAACACGGAAAAAAATTATCCTGACAGTCACGAATGATCTCAATTACGATCAGCGGATGGATCGTATCTGCACTTCGCTGGCTCATGCGGGATATGACGTGCTGCTGGTTGGCTGGAGGTGGCATAGTAGCGAACCCCTGCAGGAAAAACCTTTTCGCCGGCACCGCTTATTCGTACCCTGGAAAAAAGGAAAAATACTGTATGTGTTTTATTGGTTGCGCCTGTTCTTTTATTTGTTGCTTCAAAAAGCCGATGCGCTCTGCGCTATCGATCTTGATACCATATTGCCTGTTTTTTTGATTGCTAAGATTAAAGGTTGCAAACGGGTATATGATGCGCATGAGATCTTTACCGAAATGCAGGAAGTGGCTTTACGACCCGGTGTAAAAAGGCTTTGGGAATGGATTGGCCGTTTTTGTGTTCCTCATTTTCCGGCAGGCTATACCATAGGTGAATGCTATGCGGAATTTTTCCGGGAAAAATACGGAGTGTTTTATTCCATTGTACGCAACGCAACCATCCTGCAGCCGCTTTCGGTTCCTTCAAAGTCAGAGCGGATCATCTTATACCAGGGCGGCGTAAATGTCGGCCGGTGTTTCGAATACCTGATTCCGGCCATGCAAAAAGTGGATGCACAATTAGTCGTTTGCGGAAAAGGAAATTTTTTTGAAGAAGCCCATGCCCTGACCCGGCAATATCATCTGGAGGACAAAATAACTTTTAAGGGCTATGTAGCACCGGATACACTGAAAACATACACCATTAAAGCCTGGATTGGACTTACTTTATTCGAAGCGAAAGGACTCAGTAATAAACTATCCATGGCGAATCGCTTTTTTGATTATATGCATGCCGGGGTGCCGCAGTTGTGCATGGCTTATCCGGAATATAAAAAGGTCAATGAAACATTTGAGCTGGCCTGCCTGATAGACCATCCTGACCCCGACATAATATCAGATGCTCTGAACCGTTTATTAACCGATGATGATTATCATCAAAGATTACAGGAAAATGCGTTGAATGCAAGGAAAGTGTATTGCTGGCAGGAGGAAGAAGTTCGCCTTCTGGAGGTTTACCGGCGCCTGTTCGCACCCGATAAAAAATGATGAAAACTCAGGCAATGAAGTTGCATATTATATCGTCTGATGTGCCTTTCCCCCCGGATTACGGCGGGATGGTAGATGTATTTTACAAGATTAAATGCCTGAAAGAAGCAGGCGTAAAGATCTACCTGCATTGTTTCGAATATGGGCGGGGTCACCCTCCGGCTTTGGAACCTTATTGTGAGACCATTTTTTATTATAAACGAAAAACAGGCTTGCACGGCATTTCGCTGAATAAGCCCTATATGATGACTTCCCGCCGGGACGGGAAAATGCTGCAAAACCTGATCAATATAGAAGCACCGATTCTTTACGAGGGCATTCATACCACTTATTATCTTTCTCATCCCGTTTTGGCCGGTCGATTTACCATTATGCGGAATCAGAACCTGGAACAGGATTACTATCATCGGCTTGCGAAAAGAGAAGCCCCCGGCTTTGCCAAGCTCTATTATAATATTGAATCAAAATTGCTCCGGAAAAAGGAAGCACAACTTCAGGCGGCAGATGCCTTTTTCACCGTAGCCGAACATGATCATACATTTTTCAAAAAAATGTATCCTGATAAAATACACGAGTACATTCCTTCATTTCATCCCTATAATACTGTTCAGATTCAGCCCGGCAGCGGCAGATATATCCTATATCACGGGAACCTTGCCCATCCGGAAAACGTGGAAGCCACCTTGTTTTTATTGGATGAGATTGCTCCTAAGCTCAACCAGCCTTTTGTCTTTGCCGGCAAGGATCCCGATGAAAAACTGAAACAACGCTGCGCGCTTTTACCGCATTGCTCCGTGATTGAAAACCCGGACATGGCGACAATGGAGGAACTTATTGCCAATGCGCATATCAATGTGCTGCCCACGTTTCAGCCCACGGGACTGAAGCTAAAATTACTACATGCCCTGTTTATCGGTCGCCATGTAGTGGTGAATGATGATATGGTAACCGGCACCGGCCTGGCGTCCGTTTGCCGGATCGCCAACAATGCAGAAGACTTCCTGCAGCATATGAACGCATGCATGCAGCAGCCATTTGAAGCCTCCGATATTCAGGAACGATCCCGTATCTTATTGCAGCGTTATGATAATATCGCCAATGCCGAACGGATTATTTCTTTTTTGAAATAAAAAAACGCAACAATACAGGTACACCCAAACCGGCATAATCAGCAGGGAAATCGCTTTTAGTCCTTCTGCTGTATTAGGCGAACACATTTTGTCTCTATGCATAAAAAGTATTAACCCCTATACTCGTATTTTGAATTAACACCACTCAAGTTTGACACGTTTTTTTGTTTTTATGGGCTGCAATGCTTGATTTTACTGG
>CAZUSO010000053.1:0-19107 GCA_964622775.1 uncultured Taibaiella sp.
AGCACAGACCTACACCGGCACAAAAACTAAAATTATTAGCCTGACGGCTATGGTGTTTTCGCCAACAACAAATACATGCAATTGGAATCTTCTTTGCAGATAAAATTCCACATAACCTCATTTGCTCCAGCACTATTTCATTTCAATAAATGCATTGCGGCCTGAGACCGCTGCGACGTAGTCCGGAGACTAACCGAGCGGGGATTTTTTCCATCGCTTTTGATATTTTCAACATCAATAAATGCAAACAACTAACCATTCTTTCTCTCTGATGCCTTCGCATGCGCCTTTATCTCAATAAAAAAAGCGTGCAGCCACCAGATGGCAACTGCACGCTTTTATGGAATGTCTCAGCAATACTATTTTTTAGCTGTGGCTGATTTTGTTGATTTTGACGCAGCAGTGGCTTTAGCTGCCGGAGCTTCTTCTTCAGTTTCTATATCCATCATTTTTTCCAATTGACGCACTTCCTTTTTCAGATCATAAATCACTTTATAAAGTTCGTCAAGCTCGCTGCGGGTAGCTACCGGAACACCGGAAAGCATTTTTTCCGCCTGCATATCCACCTGCTTACGCAGTTTCAGTTGCATTGCGCTTACTTCTGCCATCAGTTTACTGTATTCGTCGCTCTCAAACAATTCCACATATACCTTATCGCCCATATTCAGCCATTCCTGGTACAAGGCGGACATACTGTTGATTTCCACCCCGTTTTCCATTTTATTCATAATGCTTTCTACCAGCTTATCCATTACCTTAGTGCTTTGCTGATACATCATATATTGCAGCTCGGCATTCTTGATATGGAATATGGCGGTTTCGTTTGCAATATCAGCCCATTCAGCAGCAGTTTTCGTGTATTGATTTGGTGTTGCCATTTTTGCAATCGGTGAAATAGCATTTTGCATGGTTTGATGCATCGCCTGATAGGCTTCCATCATATTGGCAAACACATTGCTGCCTGCAAAAGGATTCATATTGCCCATCATTTCACGACTAACCTGGTAGCCTGACTTGCCATATTCCGCCATGTTCTTCATGCCGTTATTCCACATTTCAGTGGCTTGCTGCATATACTGACGGCCGCTTTCCGGCATAAAGCCGAAAAACTTATCTACCATATCCTTATAAGCAGCGGTATTAAAGGTATTTTTAAATGCTTCGGCATTGAAGGTTTTGTCCTGGATGGATTTCCAAAACGGCGCCCAGATTTCGTTGAACTTACCAAAGCCGCTCATGGCATTGATCATGTTCTGGTAAACATCATGGGTGGTGGCGCTTTGCATATTCTTCTGCATCTCTGCAAATGAGGTATTCAGTAATTCCTGATAGTTACCGAACATTTTGTTCCAGTTTTCGCTCACATTTTTCATGTTGTCTGCAACAGCAGCCGGATTGAATTGCTGCATGTTCTTCCACCACTGGTTGGCCTGCATACTTTGCTGCATCCAGGTATTAAAATTGTTCATGGGATTGTTCCACATATTAAACCAGTCGGCGGGTGTATTCGTCTTCATGGCTTCCTGTGAAGGCATATTATTTTTCACCCAGCTTTGATTCATTTCCCAAACCTGCTTAGCCCAGTCAACCTGAGTTTTCAGCCAGTTTTGATAGTACTCGTTCGCCTTATTAGTGTTTTCCTTCATGGAATCTGCTACGGTTTCGGCTTTATCATTAACATCCGAGAAGGACTTTTGTTGCTGATCTAACCAATTTTTGTAAAACGCCGTACCCTTTTCAAGTGCATTGTTTACCACGGAATTACCATTGGTAAACTTCTTGGTGTTTTCCACCATTGTCTCCATCATGTTTTTTTGCGTATCCATTATAGAATCCACAAAAGTCTTGCTGTTTTGATTAGCCATCTTTATTGTTTTATAAAAAAATGAAATAAGTATTATACCGGAATTGACTTTGCAAAATTAGCGTTGTACCCTGACCTGACCTGAATTAATCTGTTATCTTATTAATAATTATTCTTAAATTATCAACGCTATAATTCCCTGACCTGAACCTGCTTTTTTCAAAGCGGGTGCAAAGGTAGGTATATTTAATTATAATATCAAAAATATTTTAGCATCCGACAACATTAACAAATCAATTCAAATGAAAGCATACAAAAAAGCGCCTCCCGAATCCGGAAGGCGCTTTTTTGTAAAAACGGATTAAATCATTAACGGAGTATTTCAAACTTACGGCTTACCGCACCTTTATCCGTATCAATCCTAAGGATATATTTTCCGGATCCCAGGTGGGAAACATCCAGGTTATAAAGCGGTGCATCATCAACTTTATTCCGGGAAACCACTTTTCCTACTATATCATAAATAGTCAGGTTGCGGATATGGAGTTTGCCGTTATTCTGAAGTTGAATGGATGCGCCGGCAGGATTTGGATACAGGTGTAATTCCTGTTCATCCACACCCAATTCACCGATACCGGTTGGCGGAACATTGTCTATGGTTATGGTAAAGCTGGATGAATTTGTTCCACATTCATTGCTGACTACCAACGAAACAACGTACACACCGTTTGCAATATAGGTATGAGCCTGGGGATTCGTTCCCGGATTGCTACCGGAGGCATCGCCAAAATCCCAAAGATAAGTGGCAACATTCTGCGGGTTTGTTGCAGATGCCGATACATAACCGGCAGGGCCGGGAGTCACCGTCACACCGTCAACACTTGCAGCCGGGGTAACATTTACCACCACAGGAATGGATAAGGCTGAGGGACATCCCCCGCTGCTTATTGAAACCGTATAGCTGCCGCTTTGGCTAACCGTAATTGACGAAGTAGTAGCTCCGTTGCTCCATAAATTTCCGGAAGATGCACTGGAGGTAAGGGTTACGCTGCCGCCTTCGCAAAAGGAAGTGTTTCCTGATGTTGAAACAGTCGGCGTAGCAGGCGCAGGTGCGCTGGCTGTAACGCTCATTGTATAAGGTCCTTCCGGATTGCCCTCGTAAGCGCCGACAATCGGATAATAATAAGTGCCGGGAGCCATATTTTCAAAGGTGAGGATATAATTGCCATCGGCGCAACTGGTTATTATGCCTTCAATGGGATCAGTTAAACCACAGGAGGTGTATAGGTTTTCATAATAAGCAGGTACGGGATTCGTTCCGC
Organism: uncultured Taibaiella sp.; assembly: GCA_964622775.1. GTDB lineage: Bacteria > Bacteroidota > Bacteroidia > Chitinophagales > Chitinophagaceae > CAZUSO01. The sequence continues at coordinate 3,127 of CAZUSO010000053.1, forward strand.
AAAAGGACAGCTCAACCGTATAGTTGCAGCCGGCAGATGATCCGGGAAGTGTAAAGGCCTCCCAAACTTCAGGAACAATCTCATTACCGTTCATCTGAGCGCCTGCGGTAGTGCCGTTAAATACTTGTGTTATATTATTCTGTAAGGTTGTCGGCGTCACATTTGCACAGATATCATTGGGCGGCGAACAGGTTTCTTCCAGTGTCAGATCAATAGCATAACTGCCTTCCGGATTATAGTAAGTACCATCATCATAATAGCCTAAAACAGGAAGATAATATGTCATTCCGGATTGCAGTCCCGAAAATACCATAGAATTATTACCACTTACGCAAGGCTGCATAGGACCGGGGGCGAGAAACAGCGCACCCACACCACAGGAATTAGCAAGGTTTCCGAAAAGCGCCAATACGGTCGGACTGTTGCAATAAGACACATTGACACTATATGTACAACCGGAACCGGAAGGGATGGTAAAGGCTTCCCAAACCAAAGGATAATCTTCGCCTATGTCCATATTGGCGCCAACAGTAGTTCCGGAAACGGTTTGCGTAACACCTGCTACAAGATTAACCGGAGTAACATTACTGCACAGGTCATTGGACGGGCCGCAACTGCTGGAAGCGCTTACGTTAATAACATAATTACCTGCCGCATTCACATTGCCCAATCCATCACTATAAGCTCCTAATATAGGAATATAATAGGTTCCCGGCGGAATACCGGTAAAGGATATTGTAGAATTATTATCAAGGCAAATTATTTCCGTAGAAAAATCTCCGTTATATTCTGTACCTGAATTACAGTTGGTGGTCATTACAGTATAATATATCGTTTGATCCGTAGGGCTTCCGCAATAGGAAACATCAATATCATAGGTGCACCCGGGGGCCATCGCCGGTAATGTAATCGACTCCCAAACCGTAGGTGCTTCTTCATTGGTATTCATCGTTGCACCAATAGTGGTACCAGAAAAGGTAACGGTTCCTCCACTGTTTAAAGTAGTAGGTGTGGTATTGCTACATATATCATTATTAGGAGCACAGGCGGAATTAGCTACGATAGCTATCTGAAAAGGCCCGTCATCATTGATATTCCCCAAACCATCATCATAGTAGCCAACAATCGGCATATAATAAGTTGTATTGGGTGTTAATCCCGAAAAAGTACGGGTTTCGTTCATGCCGGAAGTGCAGGTCATAACAACAGACGGCTCTGTATAAACTGCGGAAGAACCGCAGACATCACCCAAATTTCCATAGTACAGCAACATCGTCGGGCTATTGCAATAATCGACCGTGATTTCATAATTACAGATACCTCCCGGAGTCGTAAAAGCCACCCACATCATCGGAGCGCCTTCAATGCCATCATCCGTTGCTCCGACTGTTGTTCCCGTAATAGTTTGAGATACACCATTCGTCAACGATATGGGTACGGCATTCTGGCAATTGTCCACAGCCTGGGCAAAAACGCCATAACCGGTTATTATGCCTGCCAGCAGCAGTAATGTTTTTTTCATGTTAGCAATTTTATTGTTTTAGTTAAGCAGCCGGAACAAATACAGGGTAATATCAACTTTGTGCGATTACCTGTGGTTGGTCGGGTTAATTTTATTTTTTTATTATTCAAATATTAAAATGACAAACTTCACAATATTCCTGCCGGCATTGCTCATCTGATTAGGAATCAAATATAGAGATCAGTCCGAGTGATCAGACAGCTAAAGCGCAACAGCAATCTGTAAATGCACGGGGGTTTATTTCGCCCGGCTTATTTTCCGGTTTTGGTGTTCAGCAGGTGCAGGCTGCACAGCATTTGCCGCCTTTGCTTTAGGATTGACTTTAAACTTAGTTGCCACTTGTGGCTTTAGAGTCGTTGAAACCTCCGCTTTTATATGTTGGGGGGCATTGGATTTTTTCATTTCGGGATTAACAGTCAGTTGAGCCGTATTGCTTTTAGGCGCAGCCTGTATGTGCCGGGGGCTTACGGCATTTTGAGCGTAAACTATTCCGCCTGTTGCGATACACGCCAGGAGGATTGAAACGGTTTTAATATTCATGATTAAATTTAAATGATTCCTGAATAAAGTAAGATAGATATTCTATACCAACCAAGACGGAAAAAAACGGCCTAACGTTTGCAAAACTCAATATTTTCATATTTTAATAATATAATCAAATATAAATAAAGAGCCTGGAAGGTAAAACCTCCAGGCCCATTCCGAAAATTTTTATAAAAAGCTACTCTTTCACTTTGGGCTTACGCATGATAGCGATCACCTCAAATACAAATCCGATACTCATCAGGATAGGCGCCAGGGTAATTCTTCTAAAGCTGAACAATTCTTTCTCATTATAAACATTAGGGTCATCACTGCCTCCGCCGGCCATTAAAATAAGACCCGATATAATGAGCACAAGCCCGGCAAACATCCAGTAATAATTTTGTTTACCGAAATAGAACATACCCGAGCGGTTGTTGTCTTTTGCAACAGGTTTGGTTGGTTTTGAACGCGACATAGTTTATCTTTTTACGATCGTATTTTTTTTGATAAGCAACAAAGTTAATACAATTGATCCACTTTCATTTTCAGATATTTTATCACGGAACGATAAGTGCTGAAAACGGAGATAAATACGCCCAACGCCACCATCCCGGCTATCAGGAGGCATAAGGAGTATATATTTTGCAGCGCCGGAAGCTCAGGTATCAGTTGCTGCGCAAAATAAATCAGAATCAGGATACAAAATACAGCAATAGCTGCGCTGATAAATCCGGAACCTATTGCCTTGTTCAGGAACGGTTTGGCAATAAATCTGCGCGTAGCGCCTACCATCTGCATCGTCTTAATGAGGTGACGATTACTGAACATGGCCAGGCGGACGGTATTATCAATAATGAAAACCACAGCAACGAATAACACGATTGCAATAATACCGAGGATAATACCGATTTTCCGAAGATTCTTATCCAACGAGCTTACGACGGTTTTATCATATACTACTTCACGCACGATATTGCTTTGCTGAATAAACTGCTGGATTTTATCGATGCTGTCCTGCACAACATAACGGGGTTTCAGGTTCACATCAATAGAGATATACAAAGGGTTTTCCGTGAGGAAAAGCATGGGATCCTCGTCTTTTTCACGAACATATTGCTCCAGTGCATTTTCCTTGCTGATGTAATTAACGCGGGAAACAAAAGGTTGTTTCTGCAAAATGGTTTCTAAGCGCCGCGCCATTTCCGGCCGGGTATTATCGTGCATCACAATTTGAAGCTGCACATTCTCCTTTGCGAAATTGCTCAGGGCAATGCCATTAATAAACAACCAACCAATTGTTCCTAATAAAAACAAAACTAATGCAATACCAATTATAGAGTAAATATAGGAAGTCGTTTTCTTCACCTGTGTTTCAGATTAATATTATAATGTCATTTCTGCCTGATTGCGAAATTGCAGAAAAAATCATAAAGCTTCAAATAATTATATGCACATTTCCTGAAGAGAGCTTTAATGCAGTTGTTTGGCAAGTTGCTTCAAGTCCTTAAAGAAAGCTTTTTCATCATTGCCGATACGGCGCAGCATAGCCCCCAGCTCATCATACGACACGACGTCCGTAGTACGCAACTTGCATTGCCGGGCAACACTATAGGCAAACTGCCGCCATTGATCGCCAATTACCGTATATCGCCGCGACATCGCCATCAGTTCTTCATTTTTAAGATACGCTGCAGCTTCCTGCAAAAAAGCAGCATACAAAAAACGAAAGCCACCGCCACCGGTACCAATCTCTTCCTGCATCCTGATAATATTACCCAAATATAGCTGGCATTGTCTTGGCGTCAGTTTTTGCGGGTATTTTTCCAGCTTCCGGGCAAGAAGGTAAATGGCATTGATACCAAACCAGGGCACCGGCGGGCTGAGCATGAAAAAGCAGGTCTGCTTAATACCTGATATAATAGCTTTTGTAAGATCAATATGTTTCGGTACGGATTCAATATAGTACATTTTCCCTTTCGGCTCGGGGAAACCCTTTGCAAAACGGGCACGCATCAGGTCTTCAGGTGCAATGCGGGCGGTATCTTCCAGTACCGGGTCGCTCACTAAATATTCCCCGTTTTCCTTACCATATACGATCAGGTTATGGGCATTAAAATGAAAACGATACACTTCAGGCAGATAGCTGAGATAATAAACGCCAGCCAAAAGCCCGACCGGAATACCTTGCTCTAATGCGGCATCCAGGGTATTCATCCCATTGGGCGGATCGCTGAAATTCTGCATTTTGATCTTCACACCGAGCCGTTGGGTAACACGTTTAAAGATATAGCCCGGCCATATTCTGAAAGTAATTCCCGGCACTCCGCTTACTTTTACAAAGGGCAGGTGGCCAAAAAAAATCCCGGCGCCGATTCCGAAAGCCAAAGGTTCGGAGATATCAATACCATGATAACGCAGCAGGTTGGCGGTTACGCCGCTTTCGCAGTGGGCGTGCTGTCGGTGTATGGCCGCGCCATTTATTATCAGTGTCGGGGAATCAATGCCCGTCTGGTTTACAATCATCCGCAAGTTTAAGATAAAGATTTCAATGCATCAACCGAAATATCAAAAACCCCTGCATAACGCTGCAGGATTTCCGGCTTCAGCTTTTTAAAGACGGTAGGCTTCAGATGACGTTTTACCTGCCATTTCCAAAGTCCCATATAGCGTGCCAGAATAGGTAGTTCCATAAGAGATTTGTGCATATAGAAAGCAATCGGGCTTAATTTACCCTGAATTACCTGCCGCCGAATAGCTTCCATTTCTTCCTCAATGACGTTCCAGGCTTGCTTTGTAGCAAAATTTTCCACCGCCCAGCCTTGGGACATCACGGAAGTGTAAGAACCATCGTCTAAGGTGACATACAGTTTCTTTCGGATGTCTCCTTTTCCCCGGTAGTCTGCTTTGTCATTTGGCGCCTCATTAATATGCATAGCTCAATTTCTGATTAATGCTACAAATATAAAAAATGCCCGCCGGATTTCCGACGGGCATTTTTATAAAATGAAATATTGATTCTTATTTCAGGATTTCCGTTACCTGGCCTGCACCAACAGTACGGCCGCCTTCCCGAATCGCAAATTTAAGACCTTTATCCATCGCGATTGGAGCAATCAATTTAACAGTCAGGTTCACGTTATCGCCAGGCATTACCATTTCCACACCTTCAGGCAATACCACCTCACCAGTGATATCGGTAGTACGGAAGTAGAATTGGGGACGATATTTGTTGAAGAATGGCGTATGGCGGCCACCTTCTTCCTTACTCAATACATAAACCTCACCTTTAAATTCGGTATGCGGAGTAATGGATTTCGGCGCAGCAATTACCATACCTCGACGGATATCTTTCTTTTCAATACCGCGAAGGAGCAATCCGGCATTATCTCCGGCTTCACCTTCATCCAGCAACTTTTTAAACATTTCCACACCGGTACAGGTAGAAGTCAAGGGGCTGTCGTTGAAACCAACGATTTCTACGTTGTCTCCCACTTTGATACGACCGCGTTCGATACGGCCTGTGGCCACTGTACCACGACCGGTAATGGTAAACACGTCTTCCACAGACATCAGGAAAGGCTGATCAACAGCACGAGGAGGCAATGGAATATATTCATCCACAGCAGTCATTAATTCCTCGATTGCAGTAATACCTTCCGGAGTACCGTTCAGACCGGCTAATGCAGAGCCTTTGATAATAGGCGTATTATCGCCATCATATTCGTATTTGCTCAGCAATTCGCGAATTTCCAGCTCTACTAATTCCAGAATTTCCGGATCATCAACCAGGTCAACTTTGTTCATGAAAACAACGATACGGGGAACACCCACCTGGCGGGCCAACAGGATGTGTTCCTTTGTTTGCGGCATTGGACCGTCGGTAGCAGCAACCACGAGGATGGCGCCATCCATTTGTGCGGCACCGGTAATCATATTCTTCACATAGTCGGCGTGACCCGGGCAGTCAACGTGTGCATAGTGGCGGTTGACTGTTTGATATTCTACGTGTGCAGTGTTAATAGTGATACCACGTTCTTTTTCTTCAGGCGCATTATCAATCGAATCATAATCTTTTTTCTCCGCCATACCTTTGTTTGCCAATACTGACGTAATAGCAGCAGTCAAAGTAGTTTTACCATGGTCAACGTGACCGATGGTACCAATGTTTACGTGGGGTTTCTCCCTTTTAAAGGTCTCTTTTGCCATTGTTTATTTTTTTAAAGAGTTATTGTTAAAATATAAAATTATAAAAAAATCACTTCACTCCCTCCGGAATCTTCATCACAAAGAATATCAGAGCTGTTGAGCAGGATTGAACTGCCGACCTCTTCCTTACCAAGGAAGTGCTCTACCACTGAGCTACAACAGCAACTCAATCGGCGGATTAGCCCATAAATCCGGCTAAACGGCCTATTGAAAATGAGCGGGAGACGAGGCTCGAACCCGCGACCTACAGCTTGGAAGGCTGTCGCTCTACCAACTGAGCTACTCCCGCGAACTAACAAATATGTTCTGTTCACCAGTTCAAATAATCCACCTGATTGATCAGGTTGTGGGTAGTGAAGGATTCGAACCTCCGTACTCGTAAGAGAACAGATTTACAGTCTGTCGCCTTTAACCACTCGGCCAACTACCCAAATATTGGAATCTGAACTTTGCATTTACAAGGCGGATGATGGTAAGATTCCTCCCGGTAAAGAACTGATTCAAACTGATCAGGGAGCCGCTTGTCGGACTTGAACCAACGACCTGCTGATTACAAATCAGCTGCTCTACCAACTGAGCTAAAGCGGCAATTATTTGTTTAAAAAATTAAAGAACTTATTTCCAAAAAATCTGCATCGTTTGCTTTTGGGACGGCAAAGGTAAAATTCTATTTTGGAATTTCAAAAAACCGATAATTATTTTTTTACACCTGAAAGCCGGCTACAGGCATTGTGCTTTTTTAAGAGAAAAATATCGCGGATTCTTACAGGATTTAATACTTTTGCCAGCCTTATTCCTCATACACATTATACTTTTTATTGCCGGGCATACTACATGTTAACGATTCAGATTTTCAGAGAACAAAAAGAGCAGATCCTTGCGGGTCTGGCCAAAAAGCACTTTAAAAACACGGAGCTGGTGGACGCCATTATCTCCTTAGATGAAGAAAAGCGCAATACCCAGCAACAAAGCGACAGCATAGCTGCCACAATTAACGCAGCATCGAAAGCGATCGGGCAACTAATGTCGCAGGGAAAAAAGGGAGCAGCCGAATCCCGGAAAAATGAAGTAGCCATGCTCAAAGAGCAGGCTCAACACTTAGCCCGGCAATTGGTCGGACTGGAAGAGCAACTGCATCAGCTCATCGTACAATTGCCTAACCTGCCGCATGAATCCGTCCCGGAAGGTCGTACACCGGAAGACAATGAAGTAATTCGCCAGGTCGGCAACATCCCGGAGCTAACCAAGACTATGCTTCCGCACTGGGAGTTAACTCAAAAATACAACCTGATTGATTTTGAATTAGGTACCAAAATTACCGGTAGCGGGTTCCCGGTTTATATCGACAAAGGCGCCAAGCTGCAACGCGCCCTGATTCAGTATTTTCTGGATTATAATACCGCTGCCGGGTATACCGAATATATGCCGCCGCTGATGGTGAACGAAGAAACGGCATACGGAACCGGCCAGTTGCCGGATAAAGAAGGCCAGATGTACCACGTTACGGAAGATCATTTTTACCTGATTCCAACGGCTGAAGTTCCGGTCACTAATATACTGCGGAACACCATCCTGCACCCGGAGCAATTGCCGGTAAAGATGACGGCATATACGCCCTGTTTCCGTCGCGAAGCCGGATCTTACGGTAAAGATGTGCGCGGGCTTAACCGTCTGCATCAGTTTGACAAGGTAGAGATCGTTCAGATCACCTCGCCGGAATCTTCCTATGAAAAACTGGAAGAAATGGTGCTGCATGTGGAGCAGTTGCTGAAAAACCTGGAGCTGCCCTACCGCATCCTGCGCCTTTGCGGTGGAGATATGAGTTTTACTTCTGCCCTCACCTACGATTTTGAGGTATATAGCGTAGCGCAGCAACGCTGGTTAGAGGTCAGCTCCGTTTCCAATTTTGAAACCTTCCAGACCAATCGCATGAAAATTCGTTGTAAAGACGGGAATGGTAAAACACAACTGCTCCATTCGCTGAACGGCAGCTCCCTGGCATTGCCCCGCATCGTGGCCTGCCTGCTGGAAAACAAACAAACGGCGGCGGGCATCAGGCTGCCTGAAACACTGGCGCCTTATTTCGGAAGCGATCTTATTAATTAAATTTCTCTATTTAAAATCTTTTTTAAAACACGATTTATGATTCAGCGCATTCAATCCATATGGCTCCTGCTTGCCGCTTTGGTCGCGGCGTCTTTGTTTTATTTTGATTATTATCATTTACCCGGCGGCGACCTGTCCATCAGCAATAATTACCTGGCCATTATCCTAACCGGCCTAAGCGTCCTGCTCAGTCTTTACACCTTATTTATGTTTAAAAAAAGACCGCTGCAGTTGAACCTGATCTGGCTGAACCTGCTGGTCAATGTCGGGTTGCTGGTTTGGCTTTTTGTCAGCATCAATGATACGAAAAACAAATTAACGGGCACGGACGAAGGGTCTTACTGGATCGGATCATTTATACCCGTTGTAACAATCATCCTGCTTTTCATGGCGCGGGCAGGCATCCGCAAAGATGAAAAGCTGATCAAGTCGTTGAACCGGCTGCGCTGAAAAAATATACAGATTCCACCGCAAACGGATTTCCTCCGGAACCCCATCAAGGCGACATTTCCATAGTTTATTTAAAGAAAATTTCCGTAGCACCCATGCCGTAACGGGGCGACCATTGATGCACAAAATGACTGACTGCATTGTTCGCGCTTAAGATCACGTGAATCTCCTCTTTCAGCCGGCCCTTCCCCACCCCGTGAATAGCCACAAGCGTATGCTGATGCAGCCTGATGGCTTTGTCAAGGGCTTTTTCAAAAGCCTGCAACTGGATACGCAGCATATCGAAATGAGTCATTCCCCGCGGATCGGATACTAATTTTTCAAGATGTAAATCGATCTCGGGGATAGGCGTATTGTCAACCGGCGGCCCGGCCGGTTCATTATCCCCTGGGGAAAACGGCATTACCGGAGGAAGGGATAATGGCGCATCTTTTTCCCGATCCGGGAAATCAGCGGCCAGCATTATGGAAAACACCGGCTGATTTTCCTGCTGTAGCCGGAGCATATAGTCAAACAGCTTTTTAGGCTTAATGCGTAATACACCGGACAAGGCTGCTTCCCTTGCTTTATTGTCGCCTTGACGCAGAGTCCAGATGAAGCGGGGCTGATCATGCATGATGTCAAAAGGTATATCGTGCAGATAAAAATGGGAAAAAGGCTGAATATCCGCCCTGTGCTCAAAAAGAGCGCCGGATTTTCCCAGGCATTCATATTGCAGGTTCAGCCGGAAAGGCGTTTGATTGATAAAATATACCCGAATCTTATCCACGATCTCATCAAAGATATCCAGCTTAAATTCAGGCAGAAAGGAAATATAAAACCCCGCCGGCGTATTAAAATCACGACCGGGATCCGGAATCGGTAAATCATCTAAGCTCAGATGAGACTTTGCCGGGAAACTTTTACTTTTATTCAAAAACCATTTCAGGTAAGGGTGTTCAATCTCATCCATAAACACCGGGAATATGATGCCGCCGCACTCCACTTCCACCATCTCGTGGCTAATCACCGACACGACCCGGCCTTCTTCCCCTGTTTGCTTCAGCAGCACATTGTCCCCGATAGAAAACTTCATAACCCTGCAAAGGTCGGAAGAATGTTGTGGAAAAAATAATCCTGAGTCTGGGTGAAAAATATAATTTTACCAAAAAATATAAGACATGAAACCATGATCTAATTCTAATCACCGAAAACCCCGGAAGTCAGAATCGGGAAGATTGACTCCTGCTCCAGTTTTAGTTTTATTCCTGATAGCGGCTGCTTTTGTTTCTGCTATAACGACAAAGAGCCGGATTAAAGTAATGTACCGGAACAAATTCAGACGATGAATTATTCCGCCAATACAAATTTCGTAAAGGTGCGGATAGCTCCGGAATTTACGAAAAGGCGGCAGCAGTTTTTGGTTTCATCTGAACCGGAGAGACAACTCTTATGGTATATCGCTAAATGGGTTTTGCTATCAGGCTAACCGGAATGCAGGTGATACTAATCTTCTTAGTAAGAAAGGCGGAGCAAGATTAGCCGATAGCATGATGAATAAAACTATTTTATTTTAAAGTTTTCAGGAAACAGCTGTACCGGTTGAATACTAATTTTTATAAAGATTGTCAAAAAAGTCAGGTAAGAGTGCTTATTGCTTTGCTTTTCAACGTGTGTCCGTTAGCTGAAAGCAAATATACAAAAAACAAAAGGATAGGTTTTAAGTTTCCTATCCTTTATTTATCACTTTTAAATAGTTTTGATTCTCTTAAATACCTACTTAAATAGAACATTAATTTCCTGCTATTCCATTAACAAAAGTATCTACAAAACCTAATATCTTATTTAAGATTCGGTCACCGATTTCTTTAGATTTTAATATACTCGGTCTTCCTTCTACCCGAAGTGCTAAAATTTCTTCTCGTAAAGGTTCACGTTCAGTAAAAAGATAGTTTTCTATTAATCTTTCTGTTTTTTCTTCAGAAAGGTTTTCAGTTTTAACCAATTCCCGGAGTGCTTTTTCCTGCTCTTCATTCCAGAATTTTTCAAATTCTTCGGGAATAGTATCCGTATCTTCAATATGCGGCAAACTTTCCTGAATAAATTTTTCAATTAATTCTCTTTTGCTTCTTAACGATACTTCAGTGTTCAACAGGTTGAGAATTTCTTTTTCAATACTTTCTTTGTCTTTTGCACTGTGTTTTGATTTGAATTTAATCAGTAATTGAAGTATATAGGTTACATTGATCGTATCACGTCTTATCAATTCCAACTCAAAATCTATATCATTGAGAATGGATGTTTTTTCGGGTGAAGAGTCGGAACCTAATCTGTCTTTTAAGTCCAGATACTTACTGGTATAGTCTGCAAAAAGCTGCTCCGTCATTTGTAAATCATCCCAGGTAAATTCAGTGTAATGGCTCATTTTCTTGTGTAAACGCATCAAGGTTCGGAAAGCTAAGATAAACTGTAATTTATCGTCTTCTGTATATAAATCATCAACGGAATTTACATCAGGAACAATTGTTAGAAGCTTTTCTACAGCTTCATTGAATTGTGCTACATATTTTTCGTAAGGTTCCACGATAATCTCATCAATGGCTTCCTTATTACTGAATAAAGCGATTGCTTCATCTGTTTTGTCTTTCAGGTTTCGGAAACACACGATGTTCCCCTGCGTTTTATTTTTATCCAAAATACGGTTGGTACGGCTAAAAGCTTGTATCAGCCCGTGATATTGCAGGTTCTTATCAACATACAATGTGTTCAAAAATTTGCTGTCGAATCCTGTCAGAAACATATTGGCAACTAAAAGAATATCGGTTTCATTTTGCTTGGATTTTTTAGCTACAGCATTGTAATAATTGTAGAAGCCTTCTGTATCCTTAATATTTTGCTTTTCGCCAAATAGCTCATTGAAATCTTTTACATAACTTTCTAAAAGTTCCCTACGATGAGGCTTGGGATTGCCATACGCTGCTTGAGGTTCAGCCGCTATACTTAATTGTGAATAAACAGCATCTTCCATTTCATCTTCGTTCTGAGCAAAGCTGAATATGGTTGCTACTTTTAAATCGTGCTCTCCATTTAGTTTTTTACGATTGAAAATTTCATAGCACTGAATCACCGCATCAATATCCTGTACGCACATCATAGCACAAAATTTCTTGTTTTGCGTTTTCTGACCGTGATGCTGAATAATGTAATCTATAATTGCCTCTTTACGTTCAGGGGCTTCAAAGACTTCTGTTTCGTTGATTTGCTCCACTTTCAAATCAATGATATGTTCTTTTTGTTTGAAAGTTTGGATGTATTCTACAGAGAATTTCAACACATTCTCGTCACGTATAGCATCCGTAATGACGTATTTATGCAGGCATTTTCCGAATAGACTTGCCGTAGTTTTCATTCCATCGGAATTTTGCTCTAAAATAGGTGTGCCTGTAAAACCAAACAATTGAATATTGGCAAAATAATTGACAATGTTTTTATGTGTATCACCAAACTGAGAACGATGGCATTCGTCAAAAATAAATACCATTCTTTCGTCCTGGATGGATTTCATTTTCAATAAATTTCTTCCTGAAATCGCATTGTTCAGTTTCTGAATGGTTGTCACGATAATCCGAACATTCGGATCATTGAATTTTCGGATAAGGTCGTCTGTATTGGTAGCGGAACTGACTGAACCTTTACTAAACTTATCATACTCCTGATTGGTTTGATAATCCAAATCTTTTCTGTCCACTACAAAAACCACTTTTTTGATTGCCGGAATTTTGGACAATATCTGACTGGCTTTAAAGCTGGTTAAGGTTTTGCCGCTTCCTGTCGTATGCCAGATGTAACCATTTTTTTCGATATTGTAACCATTCAGTATTTCATTCTCTTTTACCTTTTTGATAATGCTTTCTACTGCATAATATTGGTATGGACGAAGTACCATCAGGCGTTTATCGGTTTCGTTCAGCACAATGTATTTGCATATCATTTTGCTGATGTGGCATGGCTCTAAAAATACATCGGTAAAACCATTCAGAATATTGTTCAATGGGTTGTTCTGTTCATCTGTCCAATGGAATGTCTGCAAAAATTCCTGCTTGTGCGAACCAAAATTGCTAAAATATTTGGTATTGACACCATTACTGATGATGAATAACTGGACAAAGTGAAACAAGCCTTTTCCGGCACCAAAACTGTGTTTTTGATAGCGGTTAATTTGGTTGAACGCTTCCTTCATTTCCAAACCTCTTCTCTTCAACTCGATTTGTACCAAAGGCAATCCATTAATCAGTAGCGTAACATCATAACGGTTTTCATATTTTCCCTCCTGCGTAATCTGATTGGTTACCTGATATTCATTCTGGCACCAATGTTCTATATTCAGCAATTCAAAATACAGGTTATCGCCATTATCCCTGATGATATGATGCTTCTTTTCACGTAATGTTTTTGCTTTCTCAAATACAGAACCTTTGTGGAGTATATTCAATACCTTTTCAAATTCACTGTCGCTGAATTGTATATGGTTATGCTTTTCTAACTGTGTTTTCAGGTTTGCCAGCAAAGCTTTTTCATCAGCAATAAAAATATATTTATAACCTAATTTTTGTAATTGGGCAACGAGTTGTTTTTCTAAAATTTGTTCTGATTGTTTACTCATTTCGAATTATTATTTATACTCTTACCAATCTCATCAACGGTTCAAAAGAATAAAGTGCAGGTCTTCTTCCAGCAGCAGCTTCTTTTTGTACTAAATATTTTCTCTCCATTAATTTCTTTACCATAACAGCTGCCGTTGGCACCGGTATTTTTGTATTATTCACAAATCTGTTATTTCTGAAAACAGGATTGGTAAATATATAATCCAAAGCAGTTAAGCTCCATTTTGAAGATAACAATTCCGAAAATTCGGCTTTCATTTCTTCGTATAAGTTTTTAATATTTTCTGCAATATTCAAATTATGAACAGCTTGTTTTTCTACGGCAATCAGGAAAAATTTAATCCAACTGTTCCAATCATCATTTCTTGAAACATTGCGCATTGCTTCAATATATTCGTCTTTATTTTGTTCAAAATAACCACTGATGTAAAAATGTGGTTGCGATAAAAGTCCCGATTGCCACAACAAAAGCGTGATGAGCATACGACCAATGCGCCCATTGCCGTCCTGAAAGGGGTGCAATGCTTCAAACTCTAAATGTGATACAGCGGTACGTATAAGTGCAGGTTCGCTGCTGTGCTGCATATAGTCAAATAAATTATCTAATCCACCGGATAATTGCTCTGCACTAATGGAGATAAACTGTATTTTTTGCACAGAACGGTCTGCCAGATAATTCTGCTCTTTTTTAAATTCTCCGGGTGATTTTGCTGCCCCACGCCCCAGATACAACAATTGCTGGTGCATCAGCTTTACAAAGCTTTGCGAAAAAGTGTAGCCATCCTTTAATGCTGCCTGTGCATTTTTTAATGCCCGCTGATATAAAATCGTTTCAATTACATCAGAGCGAACATTCAGCGAATCAGTGCCATCGTCATCGGCTTCATACTGCATAATCTCGTCCATAGTACTGATAGTTCCTTCGATACGCGATGATATAACGGCCTCCTGATTACGTAAAGGAGCTAACAGAATTTCATTATTATGAAGATTTTTAAGCATTTGATCGTAGCGAGCCAAAGCATCAGTAGCCGCCAAAAGATTCTGAATAAATAAATTATAATTGATATTAACGGGTGGAAATTTTCCGTAATGGTAGTTTACCGCTTCGTTTAAATTAAAATCCATAGACGATTTTGTTTATTGCAAAAGTATAAAAATAATCATACAAGCTAATTTTAGTATATTATCTTTCATTTTTATAGAGGCAAAAAGATTTAACTGCACGAAATGAGAAACAAAGTCAATTGAATACAGGATTTACCAAAATACGATAGACAACATATTTTGACTGTATAAAACAAGAAGCAAAACCGATTGAGTACAGAATTTCTTGAAAAGCCGAAAACAAACTATTTTGTCTTCAAAAAATTGAATACAGCAATATTTGTTCTCGGACTTCTATTTAATATAAAAATTTATCACTTATAATCACCTTAGTGTTTTAAACATCTGCTCAATGGCCTTTTTCTTTTGTTCCATATTGGGATGAACATACAGATTTAAAGTGGTGCTGATATTGGAATGTCCTAATAGTACACTTACTGTTTTGTAATCACAGTTACTTTCAATACATCGGGTGGCGAAGCTATGTCTTAACCCGTGAAACTTCAATTCCGGCATATTCAATACTGCCATCAGGTTTTTATAATAGCTCCTGTAAGTTCTGGGTTCAGTTGGTTTAGCGTCATTGGTTAATACAAAGAATGAAGGATTCACTATCTTTTTAAAGGGCTTTAATATCCGTAATAAGTCTTTACTTATCGGAATTTCACGAATAGAGTTTTTAGTTTTTGGTGTATCCAAAATGAGTTCGGTTTTTCTGTTTCCGTCTTCTATCACATATATGCGTTGAATTGTTCTATTAACGCTTATAACTCCATTATCTGTATCAATATCTTCCCAAGTTAACGCACATACTTCCCCGATACGCATACCGGCACTTAGGCAGATATAAACCCCTAGGTTTCGAAACGTAAAATGTTCCTGGATGTAGTTCATTATTTTTTTCTGATCGGTTTTGGTAAGCACTTCAATGTTATGCTTTTCCCGCTCAGTTGGGAACTGAATATCAAAAGGTGTATAATCCAACCATTTATTTTTCGCACCGAATTTGAGAATCATTTTCAGAACAATTAAAATGTCCTTAATGGTTTTATGGCTTAAACCTGTTTCTATTTTTTGGAAAACAAAGCTTTGTACATCGGTTTCTTCAATGCTTTGCATATTGCCAAAAGTGGGTAATAAATGATTTTCGATTAAGAGCGTATAAGCCGAGAAACTTGATTTTTTTACGTATTGCTTTTTGTCTGCTTTCCACAATGTAATCACTTCTGAAATTTGTTTTTTGTTCATTTTATTTGAATTAAGAATTAAAAATGACAAAGGAAGCCGAAAGCAATTAAATGTGTTAGTATTTCAATCGGAGGATAAAAATTTCCTCAATCTACATTAAAGAGATTTGTAATCCTGATGTTCCAAATTCTACGAAAAGAATCCCTAATCTTAGATTTTCTGAATTTAACGATG
>CAZUSO010000054.1:0-18893 GCA_964622775.1 uncultured Taibaiella sp.
TACAGTATGCAGCATAGATTGAATTTACATACTAATTTACTATACGATTAATAATATTGCAAAAAACAAGGACATTGGAAACCATTTGAGTTCCGTGTCTGTTTGAAAGAGTATAAAATTTTAGAACAAAAATCATCCATAAATGAGCAACGCAGATATATTGCGGCATACATTCCGGACACCTCATGAGGCCTTTCCTTTTGACGTAGTCACCGATAAGGATTACGAACCGGCCATTACGGCATTATTGCAGGAGGCTAAAGCGGACCTGGAACGGATTGCCAAAGATCCGGAGCCGGCAACATTCGCCAGTACGATTGCTGCATTAGATTATAACGGCAAGCAGATGGCGCGCGTGGTGGAAGCCTTTTTCAATGTTAATTCGGCAGAAACCAATGATTATCTGCAGGAGCTTGCACAAAAAGTTGCTCCTCAACTGGCTGCTTTTTCCAATGATATCCTGTTGAACAAAGACCTGTTTTACAAAGTGAAAGCCGTTTGTGACAAAAAAGATCAGTTGCATTTAGATGGGGAAGCAAGCCGGCTATTGAGCATTACCTATAAGAATTTTGTAAGGAATGGTGCGCTGCTGTCGGAACAAAAGCAATCCGAACTTCGTAATCTGGATCAGCAATTGTCCACCCTGAAAGTACAGTTTTCTCAGCATGTGCTACAGGAAACCAACGGGTATCAACTGCATCTTCTGGATGAAACGGATATTGCGGGATTGCCGGAAAGCATTTTACGGCAGGCTTCCGAAATTTCCCGGGAGCAAGGCAAAAGCGGTTATATCTTCACCCTGCAGTTTCCCAGTTATGTGCCGTTTATGAAATATGCTGCAAACCGGGAGCGCCGGAAAGAGCTTTACCTGGCCTATAACCGGCGGGCATTTCAGCAAAATGAATGCAATAATGAACAGGTCATCCGGGACATTGTGGCCTTGAAAGATCAGCGTGCGCAACTGCTGGGATACGAAAACCATGCCGCCTTTGTATTGGAAGAAAGAATGGCTAAGTCGGAAGAAACAGTCCGCTCTTTCCTCCGGGATCTGCTGACAAAAGCCAGGCCTCAGGCGCTGCGGGAAATTGATGCCTTGCGCAGTCTGGCAGCCCGTGATGGTATCGAAACCCTGATGCCTTATGATCATGCCTATTATGCGGAAAAGCTCCGGGAAGCACAATATGATTATTCGGAAGAAATGCTGAAAGCCTATTTTCCCCTGGAACAGGTGCTGAATGCGGCTTTCGGCCTGGCAGAAAAGCTGTTTGGGCTGCGTTTCTCGCTGCGGAATGACATTCCGGTTTATCACCCGGAAGTAAGGGTTTATGAAGTGCAGGAATCCCGCCGGTATAAAGCCTTACTTTATACGGATTTCCATCCCAGGCCGGGCAAACGCTCAGGTGCATGGATGACTTCCTTCAAAGGGCAGTACATCGATCATCAGGGCAATAATTCCCGTCCGCACATTTCCATCGTCTGCAATTTCTCCAGGCCTGTAGCCAACACGCCTTCCCTGCTGACCTTTTCGGAAGTAACCACCCTGTTTCATGAGTTTGGCCATGCATTGCACGGCATGCTTGCAGATACGCATTTTGAATCGCTTTCCGGTACCAATGTGTTCTGGGATTTCGTAGAATTACCTTCGCAGTTCTTAGAGAATTACTGCTATGAAAAATCATTCCTGAACACATTCGCACACCACTGGGAAAGCGGCGAAGCGCTGGATGACAATACTATCGATAAAATCGTAAAGGCGGCTAATTTCATGGAAGGTTACCAAACACTCCGTCAGGTTTCGTTTGGTCTGCTGGACATGGCGTATTATCATGGTAGCTTACCGGCCGATACAACTATTTCCACTTTCGAACAACAACAAATCCTGCCGGCGCAACTTTATCCTTTGGTGCCCGATACGGCGTTTAGTCCTTCCTTTTCCCATATTTTCGGAGGTGGTTATGACGCCGGTTATTATTCTTATAAATGGGCCGAAGTGCTGGATGCCGATGCTTTCGCTTATTTTAAAGAGCAGGGGATATTCAACCCGGACACTGCTGCTCAATACAAAACCTTATTAAGCAAAGGCGGCACCGTAGATCCTATAGAGCTCTACATACAATTCCGCGGACGGGAACCGGATGTTTCGGCATTATTGAAGCGGGCGGGACTGGAATAAATCGGGCACAGGACATAAGGGCAATCAGCCTGATTGCTTTTTGAACAACAATATCATTCGGGGTGATGATATTGGATCAAAAGGACCGAGCTCATAGTCTCCGAAGGTTTGCCAATAAGATAAATGATATGCTTCAAATAATCGGATTAGTTCGGCATGGCTGAATGCGGTTACTTTTTCCTGATATTGGCAGACCTTACCCTCGTCTTCAATATGAATAGTTTTAATGATCCGGCGACCATCAAATTTTCGTTCGATCTTAAAACGGATATGTTGCTTTTCAAATGCTTCGGATTCGACCAGGCCTGCAATGGTTTTTTCGGGATTAAAGAAATCAATAACCAGGATTCCGCCGGGCTTCAGCGACTGTGCAAAGACTTTGGCAGCCAGTTGGGTATCGTGTGGTTTTTCAAAATACCCAAAGCTGGTGAAGAAATTAAATACATAGTCAAAATAATTTACCCGGAACAATTCCCGCATGTCCTGAACGTAAAAGGTCAATCCCGGATGCTGATGCTGCTGTGCTTTTAATATGCGTTTTTCTTCCAGATCAATTCCGGTCACTTGCAAGCCGTTTTCTGCTAAGGGTATGGCATAGCGACCTTCGCCGCAGCCCACGTCAAGAGCAAGGCTGCCCACCGGAGGATTCAGAAATTTTATTAAGCGGTTAACCAGGTTACGTGCTTCATTGTCTGTACGTTTTTCATACAATATCTTATGATAAGGGGAGGCAAACCAGTCCTCAAACCATTCCTTTTTTGCCATGATTATGAAAATTTAGATTACTGAAAAGTAATGCTGTATTGTTGTATGCGCCCGCCGCGTTTAATCTTTACCATTGTCTGAGCGCCGCGGTTGAATTTAGTCAGCGCATCCATATAATCCTGAATATTTTGTACCGGATAGGAGCCGATTTGGACAATAACATCATTTTTTATAAGGCCGGCAACCGCAGCAGGTTTTCCCGGAGCCAGTGTGGCAATAGCCACGCCATCATTACCATCGTTAATTTCCGGGCTGATGCCCAGGCTTACCGGATATTGCGATCCTTGAGCGGGACTTGTTGATGCAGACGACTTATTCTCCTTAGCGACATTCGGGGCGGCAGCGGCCTTAATTACTTCTACTTCGTCGGAAGTTTCCTTAAATTTCGGCTGAGGCTCCGTTTCCATTTGCCCGATAATTCCAAAAACATAATCAGTGATATCGTATATTCCTTTAAAGTTAATCCTGGTAATCACATCGTCAGGCGTATTATTGTCCTCATCTTTTCCTGTATAGAAATAGAGATAAGGAACACGTTGTTTGTAAAATTCCACATGTCCGGATTCCAGATTACCCCGATTTTGATAAACCGGCTTCAATGCATTAGGCACTTTGTTTAAGATTGCCTTCCAGTTGTCGGCAGTACCCACACCTCCAATAATCACCGGTCGCGATGGGGCCAGCAGACCGACCTGGTCTAAGTTAATTTGATAAGCAATCTTTGAGGCATCAAAACTTTTTGCTTCCATAAATTTTTTCACCCCGTCGGCATCCATGTTGCCACAGGAAAAGCCTGCAAAAAGATAATTGTATTTTTTAAAGTCCGATTTTCTGACGAGGGCTGCTACCCTCAGTAAGGCTGCTACACCACTGGCATTATCATTAGCGCCGGGATACAGTCTTCCTCCCGCATCTATTCCCATACCGTCAAAATGGGCGGAAATAATTACAGTCCGCGCGGCATTATTATTGATATACCCGAAGATATTGGCAGCATCGCCATAAATATTCCTGAACATAGTATTCATCCGGATCTGGCGGATCGTTTTCAAACCCTTCAGGCATTTGTCGAACGCCGGTTGCCGGATGATCCACACCGGAATGCTCAGACTTTCGTGCTTGGTTTCACTCAAAGCAACCGGCGCATTTTTTCCTCCGTAGTCATCATAAAAGACTACTCCGGTAGCGCCGCGTTCCATGGCAGCTATGGCTTTATCATAGGTGTATCTTGCCAGGTCAAAACCGGGGGCGTCCGCCATGGCCTGGTTGTCAAATAAGGGGATTACCCAAAAGCTGTTAGGCTCCATGCTGTTTGGTAAGATATATCCTTCCGATTCACCTGGGGCGGAAAAAGGCATCGGGAATGCATCTTCTGGAATTTTCAGCGGTTCATTATTGAAATAGATTTTTGTTTCCGGCGACATTTCCCTGCCTACCGTAAACTTAAAGCCCCTGCGGTATTTATTCTCAAAAAAGCCTAAGCCTATACTCTGAAACCTTTGCTCTAAATAATTAAGCGCCATCATTTCGCCCTTAGTGCCCGCCTTACGGCCTTCCATCTGCGGCGAGGCAAGCTGTGCCATGTCTTTTCTCAACAAGACCATATCCGCTTCTATTGCGGCAGCGCTTTTGGACGTTTCATTCTTCTTCCGTGAATTAAACTGAGCTGAAGCAGGATCGCAAAACAGGAGTAACAGGGGCAAAAGCCGGGCGGCGATCCTAAATGTATATTTCATTAAACGGATTCTTTATTTAGAGATAAAACAGGCAATGCACCTTCACGGGTGTAGTCAATGAAAACGTGAAGCTGCGATAAGTGCAAAAATGTAGAAAATTTTTCAAAATTTTTCAAAGAAAAAAGCCACCCGGAAGTGGCTTGCAAATATTTATGACGAATAGGAACACGCTTAGTATAACGAAGTGTATTTGCGTTCAAACTCTCCAAAGGTCATCTTATCCCAGTTATAGCCCTTATCTTCGCTGCGATAAATTCCATTACTGGTGGCAATGAATACATATTCATGAATCGTGCCATTTTTATAAATATTCTTTTTAACCACAATCTGATAAACGCTGGTCAACTGATCCAGGCCGCCGCTGGACGGCACCATCATATTGCCCTCCGCACGGAAAACCCCGAAAGAATCCGTGCCTACCAGTAAAGGCCCTCCGGTAGCTGCCGCCGCCGCATTATAATGTTTCTTATAAGGCATATAAGAGCGGAAATAGCGTGCCCATGTAGCGCCACCATCTTCACTGTGCCAGACATCATATTTTCCCGCATAATCGGTAAGATATAAGCTATTGCCACTCGATGATATGAAATACTTGGCATCTTCAGGAGGGAAGATGCCAGTAGTCGTTACCGCAGTCCAGGCATCACCGACACCGCCTCGTTTAAACAAAACAAAATTTCTGTGAGAGAAGGCGTAAACCGCACCGTCTTCAGTTGCCGCAAAACTGGTAATCTCATTCGGTGGCGGTAATTCTTCCCAGTTATCATCACGAACCCAGGTTTTTCCGGTATCCTCGCTGTAGGAAATTCCCCGGTCTTCCGTACTGGTAATATAAATCCGGCCTTGTTTCTCCGCATTCAGAATCATGGCCTGCCAGGGCTGCTTACGAACCTTGAAGAAAACCGGGTTGAAATTCTGACCGTCATTTTCACTCAGGTGTACATTTTGCTTTACAAACAATAGATTGGTTTTACAGGTCAGCAAAGCAATAGCCGGATATCCATCCGGTGGAAATACCGATGTATAGCGTTCTGCGTCGTTGGTCTTTACCAGCCAGCCCTGATCCGTCCCTGCAAATAATGAATAAGGTGTCCGTATTATCTTATCGTTATCTATCCCCAGCGTATCATCTTTTTTGCAACCTTGTGAAAGCACTAAGGCACCCATAAAAAAAGCTATCGCAATACGTGTAAATCGTTTTTGCATCTAACAAAATTTTGCTCAAGATTAATAAATAAAATTCGAATGTCAAAGCAACAGCGGAGAAAAATTATTTTATCCCGCTTTCGGGAATCCCCGTTATTTAGTAAAAATAAGACAGGAAACAGCCTTTGGAAGTTGGATTAATTTTAATATTTCTATAAATAATGAATGAGTACCTTCGCAGTGTCACTTTAGGGATGAAAAGGATTTTTGCCATACCATTGTTTATGATTTATTTCATTGCCGTAACCGGCGTGATCGTAAATCTGCATTATTGCGGTCAAAAATTGTACGCTCTTAATATCACGCAACAAACAGATTGTTGCTGTGCGGGTGAAACCAGCACTGCGCGGCAACATTCCGATAAAGAGCAAATCCGGGATAAAGACTGCTGTAGTAATCAGACGGTACAAATCAGGATTGCACAGGAACAGTTGAACAATTTTGGGAATAAGGAATTTGACCTGTTTAGTGCTGTTGCGGATTTGCCGGCACTCTTGCAATGGCCGGTTCTGACCTCCGGATCTGCCGACATGCGCTATTTTCTCAGCAGCCAGAGAGCCAATGCTCCTCCGGGATTATGGGAGAATATTCCCCTTTATCAGCTTCATGGCAGCCGGGTTTTATACAGTTGATTGTATTTTGAAATAATACGGATTCCTATTTATTTTTAAAATCAATCAATTTATTTTTATGAAAAATACCAGTCGCATTTCAGCGCTGCTCCTTATATTACTCCTGCCTTTATCATCCGTTTTTGCTCAAAAAAGCAAAGTGGTTACCGAAAAAATTACGGTGCAGGGCACCTGCAATATGTGTAAAGAACGCATAGAAGACGCCGCCTACATCCAAGGCGTTAAACGTGCCGAATGGGACAAGACATCCCATCAGTTGACCGTTACCTATAAGTCCGAAAAGGTATCGCTTTTAGAGATTGAGCAAAGCATTGCCAAAACCGGGCACGATGCAGGAGCCATAAAAGCTTCCGAAGAACATTACCAATCGCTCCCGAACTGCTGCGCATATCGTGACGGGGCTGAATGCAACCATTAATTCCCATGAGCATTTTCAATGCCGAACCGCGCAGTTTTTGCTACGCGTTTTCGCTTAGTGTGATCATGGCTCTGGTATTTATCGGTCATTCCCGGGTATTCGCGCAGGATACCGGTGATGTCGTGAAAGGAGTCATTATTGATAAAAGCACAGCCGAACCTGTTGCAGGAGCCATAGTGGAAACCCTGCCTGCTACGCTGAGTACCAGCTCTGACGAACAGGGCGCATTTGAGCTCCCGCTTGCAGACCATGTACTCAAAATAACCATTCAATATTTAGGTTATCATACGGATACCATAGCAAGGAGCCAACTGAAAAATCCCCTGACTATCTCCTTAGTAAAGAGCGCCAACCTGGATGAGGTACTGGTGGAAAGACGATTGAAAAGTACCGAAATCAACATGATAAACACCGCTAAAACGGAAAATATCGGAGGCCGGGAACTGGCTAAGGCTGCCTGTTGCAATCTCAGCGAAAGTTTTGAAACCACTCCATCCGTGGATGTGGGTTTTACGGATGCCGTAAGTGGTTATAAACAAATCTCCATGCTGGGATTGGCCGGGCCCAACACCCTGTTTACAAGAGAAAATATCCCGGATATTCGTGGACTGGCTGCCATAACCGGTCTTACTTTTACCCCCGGAACCTGGGTGGAAAGTATGCAGCTTAGCAAAGGCTCCGGTAGTGTAGTGAACGGTTTTGAGGGTGCAGCCGGACAGATTAATGTAGAATGGATGAAGCCTTTTGAATCAGAAACACCCCGGTTATTACTGAATGGCTATCAAAGTACGCAGGGCCGTTCCGAAGGCAACCTGGCATATAGCCATAACTTCAACGAACACCTTAGCAGCAGTTTATTGCTGCATGGTAAAGGAGAATGGATGAAGGTGGATCAAAACAATGACGGGTTCTTAGACCAGCCTTTGGGTAACAGCTTTATCGGGGCAAACCGCTGGATGTATTTCGGGAAGAACGGATTGGAAATCCAGGGCGGCATCAAAGGTGTATTGCTCAAAAACAGCGGCGGACAAAAGGATTATTCGGATGAACACAAAGGGCACTACTGGGGCTATGAGAATGCAGTTTACCGCGCCGAAGCCTGGGCTAAGATTGGAAAGGTTTATCTTGATAAACCCTGGAAAAGCATGGGACTGCAGCTCTCCGGAGTATACCATGACCAAAACAGCCAATTCGGACTACGGGAATATGCAGCAGACCAACGCAGCTTTTATGCCAATTATATCTATCAAAGCATCATTGGTAATACCAATCATATTATTAAGGGAGGCGCAAGCCTGATGTACGACAATTTCTCCGAAAACCTGGAATCCGTTCCGTTTCAGCGGAGCGAGTTCGTGCCCGGAATTTTTTCGGAATATGCCTATAATTATCTCAATAAGTTTGGCATTGTAGCCGGACTTCGGGCCGATTATCATAATTTGTTCGGGGCATTTGTTACACCCCGGCTCCACCTTCGTTACGCTCCCCGGGAACGTACGGTGTTCCGGGCATCTGTCGGACGTGCGCAGCGTACCACCAATATCTTTGCCGATAACCAGGGTTTGATGGCCAGCGGCCGCCTGTTTGATTATCCGGCGGTAGGTGCCGACGACAAAAACCCTTATGGTTTACAGCCTGAAGTGGCCTGGAACATGGGCGCCAACTTTACCCAAAAATTCCTGCTGAATTATCGCGACGGCGCATTCAGCATGGATTATTATTTTACGGATTTCCATAACCAGGTAGTTGTGGATCTGGAGACACCGGGCATCGTACGTTTTTATAATCTTCCCGGTAAATCCTTTGCCCATAGTCTTCAGGTACAGTTGGATTATGAACCAGTCCGGAAATTTGACGTGCGGCTGGCTTATCGTTTTTATAATGTAAAAACTACTTATGCCGGTATCCTGAAGGAGAAGCCCTTAATTGCCGCACACCGCGCGTTTGCTAATCTGGCTTATGAAACTAAGCATAAATGGAAATTCGATTATACGATACAATGGGTGGGTGCAAAACGACTACCGCTCCGGTATCAGGATGCCGGCACATTAATGCCCGAAGGCTATTCCGATGCATTCGTTACGATGAATGCCCAGCTTTCCAAAAGCTCGAAGGACGGCCTTTGGGAAGTATATCTGGGTGGGGAAAATCTTACCGGATATATGCAACCGAATATGATCTTAGATTCGGAAAATCCTTTCAGTGAAAAATTTGACGCCTCCATGATCTGGGGGCCGGGAATGGGCCGGAATTTCTATTTAGGATTCCGATACCGGCTTCGGTAAATCTGGCTTAATGTATGTTACAGGGTTGTCGCTTCGGAGGCAGCCCTGTTTTTTATTTCAAACAAGTTGAAAAAATCAACAGGGAGCGCCCTGTATAGGTTCCCACTAAAACTGCCCGAAGTAAAGCTTTATAATTTCCTGTGAATACTTGCTTGATATGTTTTTGATAAAGGAAGGAAAATCTATTGCCGCCTTCTCATCAGCAGTATCCGAAATAGTCCGGATGACCGTAAAAGGGATTGCATGCTCATAACATACCTGCGCAACGGCGGCTCCTTCCATTTCAACGCATAAAGTTTCGGGAAGCATGCTTAGCAGTTGATCCTTGTCATTGTGGTCAGAGAAAAACCGATCTCCGCTGGCAATATCTCCAATGAAAAGTCTGGGGTTATCCATGCCAAGGCTTTCCATGTCTTCAGGGTCAATGATTTCGGCCAAATGCTTTTTCTTTAATAAATCGCGGATGACGGTGGCTGCAATATTAATGCTCCTGCTCTCACATTCAAAATAAGTTATACCCAGCAACGGAATTTCAAACCGCTGCATCAATGGCCTGCCGTCCATATCATGCTGGATGAGGCGTTTGCCAATAACAATATCACCTATTTTCAATCCAGGACTGATTGCGCCCGCTACGCCGGTAAAGATGAGTTCCGTTATCTTAAATTCCAGAATAAGGGCGGTAACAGTAGTAGCGGCGGCAACCTTACCCCACCTGGAAAAAACGACTACTGCCGGAATATGGTTCAGCAGACCGGTATAAAAAATCCTTCCTCCAATGGTATGCTCCTGTTTTTCATCCAGAAGCTTCGTTATGCTGATGATCTCTTCGGGCATTGCACCCATAATCCCGATGATTCTTTTTTCCATTATAGTTTTTCTTATTCCTTTGTAAAAATTGCAATCGTCTCTTGCAGTTGGGGATATTCCTGAATTAAGTTTGTCCTGGCAGCCAGTTCAAAATCCAAAAAATCAAATCCCGGCGCAACGGTACAGCTTACCAATGTATAACCCGAAAGCGTTTTAATCCGGGCGGCAAACCAGGTGTTTGCCGGTATTACAGCCTGCGGAACTTCACCTTTTTCCAAATCATTGCCCAGGATAATCGTATTTAGGCGACCGTCTTTTATCCATACAATTTCCAGAGGTTCCCCCTGATGAAAAAACCACAATTCATCTGATTGAATCCGGTGAAATAAGGACCTGTCTTCCTTTTCGAGAAGGAAATAAATCGCGGTGCTGATGTTTCTGCTTTTATTTTGACCGGTTTCTACAAGCTGATCCGACCTGTAAGTTTCTTTATAAAACCCGCCTTCCGGGTGCGCCTGTAATCCTAATTGCCGGATGAGGTATTTGCCGTCCATAATTCAAAAATATAGAAGCGTGAATATATAAAAAAACCGAAACAGCAGTTAGAAATTACGACTATTTATCGCACAGATTTCAAATCCTGTTCAGCATTTCCCGGCCGGTGCGCGAATTCCCGTATGCCCCCTTTTCGACGTTTTTCTTAAATACCATAGCAACATCATTCTCCCGCCGCTTCGTTTTTATATTTCGCCACTTCTGGGTTTTGATTTTTATTGTTGCCGATATAGCTATAACCTTGTCATCCCTTCGGGATTTTTTTGCCGTTGGAGTTTTCATCAACAACGATAATGTCCTCAATAGCCACTTGTCAGACTTTGCAATCCCGCCATTGCCTGCCTTTGCGGCATAGCCCGAAGGAACACTAAAACGAAGTATTGAATTCTGGATTATATTCAAACCCCGGATTTCCCACACTTCCTGTCAATAGCATGGGAATTCACATTTCGGGGGATAAATAGCAAACGATACCTGTCGCGATTTGCTTAAATTTGCGCCATCCTGTTTCAAAATCAAGAGACAATATGGCGGCAGAAAAAGCAACAATTCTATATAACGAAGACAGCATTCGTTCTCTCGACTGGCGGGAGCATATCCGCCTTCGCCCGGGAATGTACATCGGTAAATTAGGCGACGGCAGTAGCCAGGATGATGGTATTTATATCCTGCTGAAAGAGGTAGTGGACAATTGCATTGATGAATATACTATGGGTTACGGCCGCCATGTGGATATTTCCATCCAGGACGGCATGGTAAGGGTTCGGGACTATGGCCGCGGCATTCCCCTGGGAAAGGTAGTGGATGTAGTCAGCAAGATAAATACGGGGGCCAAATACGACAGCAAGGCATTCCAGAAATCTGTGGGCCTCAATGGCGTGGGTACTAAAGCTGTGAATGCGCTTAGCGACTATTTTAAGGTTTCCTCCTTCCGTGAGGGGAAAGTAAAGACGGTCGAATTTTCCAGAGGTGAGCTGACCCGGGAAGAAAAAGAAGCGGCTACACAGGAGGAAAACGGCACCTTCGTATGCTTTACACCGGACAAAACCGTTTTCAAGAATTATCATTACATCCACGATTATGTCATCAATCAAATCTGGAATTACTGCTATCTGAATGCAGGTTTGTCTGTTGTCTTCAATGGTAAAAAGTATGTTTCCAAAAACGGGCTGCTGGATTTACTGAGCAACAAAAACGACAGCGAGGATCTCCGCTATCCGATCATCCACCTGAAAGGCGAGGATATCGAGGCGGCCATCACCCATACCGGCACCTACGGTGAAGACCTGTATTCCTTCGTGAACGGGCAGCATACTACACAAGGCGGCACCCATCAGCAGGCTTTTCGGGAAGCATTTGTAAAAACCATTCGTGATTTTTACAAAAAAGATTATGATACCGCAGATATTCGCCAAAGTATTTGCGCGGCTATTTCCGTAAGGGTGCAGGAACCGGTTTTTGAATCACAAACCAAAACCAAATTAGGCTCTCTGACGGTTTATGAAAACGGCCCTTCAATGAAGAGCTTTGTCCAGGATTTTTTCTCCAAAGAATTAGATAATTATCTACACAAAAATCCTACTACTGCCGATGCGCTTAAAAAGCGGATTGAACAAAGCGAACGGGAGCGTAAAGAATTGTCCGGTATCCGGAAGCTCGCAAACGAAAGGGCCAAGAAAGCCAATCTGAATAATAAAAAACTGCGGGATTGCCGCATCCACCTCAATGCCGAGCCTCCGGCAAAAAACAAGGAAGACTTTCAGGCCAAACAGCTTGAAAGTACGCTCTTCATTACCGAAGGCGACTCTGCCAGCGGCTCCATCACCAAAAGCAGGAACGTGGAAACGCAAGCCGTATTCAGCCTGCGGGGTAAACCACTCAATTCTTTCGGTCTCAGCAAAAAGGTTGTTTACGAAAACGAGGAGTTCAATCTGCTGCAACATGCCCTGAATATAGAAGAGGGCATTGAAGGCTTGCGGTATAATAATATCGTGATTGCCACAGATGCCGATGTGGATGGCATGCACATCCGCCTGCTGATCATGACATTTTTCCTCCAGTTTTTTCCTGACGTGGTGCGAAACGGACATATCTATATTCTGGAAACGCCCCTGTTCCGGGTGCGCAACAAACAAAAAACCATATACTGCTATTCGGACGAGGAACGTAAAGCCGCTATTGCCGGGCTGGGTAATCGTCCGGAAATCACCCGGTTCAAAGGCTTAGGCGAAATTTCTCCGGGAGAATTTGCTGCATTTATCGGGGAAGATATGCGCAAGGAACCGGTTTTGCTGTCGAAGGATGCGCATATTCAAAAGCTGCTGGAATATTATATGGGAAAGAACACGCCTGCGCGGCAGCAATTCATCATTGAGAATTTAGTGGTTGAAAAGGACCGGGAAGATGAACTGGTTGCATAATAGAATTTCATTGTTGTGAAAAACATCAGGAATAATTTCCTCCGGAGGAACCCGGTTCTGCTCGAACGGGAGTTTTTATACTATCTGGGCATCCGCATTGGCCTGATATTCGCGCTCAATATGCAGAGCACCACAATTTATTTCTGGGTGTACAACCTCACCGGAGACAAACTGAAATTAGGGCTTGTGGGTCTGGCTGAAGTGATTCCTGCGGTGCTGTTCTCTTTGTTCAGCGGCCACTTTGTGGATCTGAATGAGAAAAGAAAGATGCTGTTGCTTTGCATCAGCGCCTATATTATGCTGGGACTGGGCTTATTTTGCTGTACTATCCCTTTTGCCGCACATCACCTGTCTCAGGGCACAATACTATACTTCATCTACTCTTTTATCTTTATCGGCGGAGCCATCCGCGCCTTTTACGGCCCTTCATCCTTTGCGCTGGTCGGGCAATTGGTTCCGCGGCGCCTGTATGCCAATGCGACCAGCTGGAGCAGTATGGCCTGGCAGATTGGCGCTGTGTCAGGGCCTTTGGTAGCCGGCCTGATGATTGCCTGGAAAGGTGTGGGAATGGCCATGGCTATCGTAGTTGCTGTGGAACTCATTCCCTTATGCTGTGTCCTGATGATCGGACGAAAACCCATTATTAAAAAAACTAAAGAACCGGTATTGCAAAGTCTTGCAGAGGGGCTGAAGTTTGTTTTTCACACACCGGTCTTGCTGGGCGTGCTTTGCCTGGATCTGTTTTCCGTATTATTTGGCGGAGCCGTTGCATTATTGCCGGTTTATCAGAAAGAAATACTCCATGTCAATGAAACGGGGTTTGGCATCTTGCGGGCGGCTCCCGGCATCGGAGCGCTTATCACATTAGGCATGTTGGCCTTTATCCCTTTAAAAAATAATCCCGGCTATAAACTGTTCGGCTGCGTAGCCGGCTTCGGGTTGTCCATTATCGTTTTCGGCATATCCACCAATTTCATCCTGTCCTTCATTATGCTGATTATGAGCGGCATGTTCGATGCCGTCAGCGTGGTCATACGCGGAACGGTCTTACAATTGGTAACCCCGGACGATATGCGCGGACGTGTAGCCGCTGTAAACACCATGTTCATCAGCTCTTCCAATGAGTTAGGTGATTTTGAAAGCGGTTTAATGGCGCATTGGTTAGGCACTGTGAAGGCCGTAGTTGTTGGCGGCTGTCTTACTGTCAGCGTGGTGGCCGTCACATTCTGGCGCGCCCCGCAACTGAGGAGGTTTAAGTTTTAAAAGGGAGACAGACTAACCGGCGTGGTATAATTTTGCTATCTGCTGTTTAAGTAAAAATACAAAATGTAACATGATGACAATGAAATATTTATAGTATTTTTAATAAACTTTTGAGGACAGGCGCTGCATACCTGACAAAACACTACAATCATATCATATCTTCGGGAACCAGGCCTGAATTTTCGGGAATTTTTTTGTTGTCACTAATCACCATAAAAGTTCCGCATATTCCGGGTTTTATTACTGAGAATAACTTCCGATTTTTGTAGGGAAATCAATCCTACAAAATGCAGGGAAATATCAACTATCAACGGATTGCTGCTGCAATCGCCTATATCAGGACTCATTTCCGGCGGCAGCCTGATTTAGAAGAAGTAGCTAAGCAGATTCATCTGAGTCCGGCTCATTTTCAGCGCTTGTTTACGGACTGGGCAGGAACCAGCCCCAAGAAATTTTTGCAATACATCAGTGTACAACATGCGAAAGGCATACTAAATACCAACCGGCAGGCCACCTTGTTCGATGCCGCAACGGAGACCGGGCTTTCGGGTACCGGAAGGCTTCACGACCTGTTTATCCATATCGAAGGTATGACACCGGGAGAGTATAAAAACGGAGGCAAAGACCTGTTCATCCATTACGACTTTGCCGTAAGCCCATTCGGGAATCTGCTGATTGCCTCCACCTCCAAAGGCATTTGTTATATGGCATTTGAGGAGGATGAGGAGCAGGCGGTTTTCAGGTTGAAGCACAAATTTCCCAATGCCAACCTGCAATGCAAAACAGACATAAACCAACAGCAGGCATTATCCATTTTTTCCAATGCACAACAAGGGTTGGCTGAAATTAAACTCCATTTAAAAGGTACGCCATTCCAGCTTAAAGTATGGGAAGCCTTATTAAAAATTCCATGGGGCAGATTGTCCACTTATGGAAGTATTGCCCGGCAAACCGGGAATCCGGATGCATCCCGTGCAGTAGGTACAGCCATTGGCAGCAATCCCGTTGCATTTTTAATTCCCTGTCACCGCGTAATACAGGCAAGCGGATTAGTCGGCGGCTATATGTGGGGCAACATAAGAAAGACCGCCATTATCGGCTGGGAAAGCGCGCAGGTGAACCGGTAGTCGAAAGCTAAAGCTCGCATGAAATGG
Organism: uncultured Taibaiella sp.; assembly: GCA_964622775.1. Lineage (GTDB taxonomy): Bacteria > Bacteroidota > Bacteroidia > Chitinophagales > Chitinophagaceae > CAZUSO01. The sequence goes on from CAZUSO010000054.1 coordinate 15,418, forward strand.
TAAGTCAAAATGCAAAATGCAAAAACAAGATGCAAGGCAATAACAGCGCCGATAATCAAACCCTTAAAATTGACTATGCGGACAAAATATGTTAGCGTAACGACAGCAGTAAAACACGGTGAAAATTCAGACGAGTACGGTATATTACCTACAGGGAAAACGCTTTTAAGGTATTGGCAGCCCCGAAAAGGCATAATCTCTATAGCCCGGCGTGATAAAATGGATTTTACCCTTCTTTTAGCGTGAGTTTTTATTGCGAAGCAAAAAAACAAAAATTCACGCTGAAACACCGTAAGAAGATCAAATGCTATTCCTGAACGTACCTAAGGTTTATACGACGGTCAGCAGGGCATACGTATAAGCAAACCTGGCACTTTCGGGAACCATGATAAATACCCGCTGGCCTTTTTCCAGCTTATTCGTGTTCATCAGCTCCTCAAGCATAAAATAAGGCGAAGCGGAACCCACATTACCCAGGCTGGAGAGATTGGTAAACCAGCGGTCTAAGGGGAGCTTAATGCCACGACGTTCTAATTCCTCATGAATCTTCAGGCGGAAAAATTCCGATGATAAATGTGGCAAAAACCAATCCACCGACATGGTATCGAACTGACGTTTTTTCATCACTTCTTCCAGGAAATCCACGCCACGCGGTACAATATGCTCACCCAAAAGCCGGGTATCCTGTTTCATGGAAAAGACACTTTCTTCCAGCCATTCCTTCGGGGACAAATCATTGAACCCACTCATTTTGCCATCGGTTTTTACACCGCCGGAATACATACAGGTTTCTATTTGCCCGGAAAAGGAAGCGATATCTATCCATTCTATTTTTAAGGAAACCCCTTCTTCATTCGGTTTGTCCTGCAGGTAGGCAGCGCCGGCGCCGTCGCTCAGCATCCAGCGTAAAAAATCCTTTTCAAAAGCAATATAGCCATTAGCTTCAATCTCATGACGTTTATCCATCTCCGGCTGAAAGCGCTCTGCGGTTAAAAACTTAGACATCTGCTCGGAACCGGTGGATACCGCATGAGCGACATCCCCGGAAGCTACGGCAAGGTAGGCATATTTAAGCGCCTGCATCCCCGTATTGCAGGAGCCGGCAAAAGAGAATAATTCTACCGGGTGAATGCCCAGTTCCCCATGCACCATAGAAGCATGAGAAGGCAGGAGCAAATCGGGAGAAGTGGAGCCGCAGGCAAGAAGCTGCACATCATCCACGCTCCCCGCAGAAGCAAAAAGCGTCCTAATGGCTTCAGCAGTCATTTCGGCATTGGTATAAGTATGCCGGCCATCATTACGAAAAGCATAATAGCGCGTTTTAATGCCGTTATTCCTTAAAATCAGGGTTCTCACTTTAGAAGGTTTGCCGTCAACCAGACCCAAAATCGACTCCATTTCATCATTGGTTACGGGTTCATAGGGCAAGAATTTCGCTAATCGCGTAATGAATACGTTTCGCATAAAGAATTATAATGTATTAAATATATTTTCCATAGAGGACATGCAAAGGTATTGTAAAATAACAATATTTCGGAAGGCACAGCGCGATATTTCCATGCCGGCGGCTTCTGAAAAACAAAAAACCGGAAATATGCCCGTAAAAAAGGTCGGCTCCCCGGATTAACGGAAGAACAAAGGGCTGAGCTTCATATTGCACTGCGAAAAAGCCCGGCTGAGCACGGTGTTTCTGCCAATATACAGGAGGGGAAATTTTGTCATAGCACATTGAAAATAAATACCTGATACAGCCGGGCGTAAGAAGGTGTCAAAAATTATTTCACGAGTTGGTTTTTAGTTTAAAAAGAGCAAGATCTGTGGTTGCAAAAGGTGATGTGACAAAGAAAGAGGCTTTTAAAAAAACTTCAGGAAAAGCTCAAAAGCAATGAATACGAGTTTTTATCAGGATGAGTGTCATCTTAAAATGACTCTGGCGGTAATCAGAGCATGGTTTCCGGCAGGCAGTCGTCCTGAAATAAAATCACCGGCAGATAGCTATAAGGTGAATATTTTCGGTGCTTTAGGCAAAAACGGACAGCTAATAACCATTCAAAATGAAATTTTTAATGCAATTACATTCAGGTTATTTTTAAGAGCAATTGATCTTTGAGGCTGAAGCAAGGTTTCCCAGAGATGGAAAAAGAAGAAATGTTACCCATAACTGCTTTTTTGAATCTATCGACAACTTGTGTTACTATATTAAAATGTATTGGAAGCAGCTTTAAAAATCTAATGAAATTTTGAAATCATTAACCTGATTTATTTAATTCGGTTATTAGGACTAATTTATTACAATCCCTCAACCTCTTAATCCCTAATATTTCTCCTGCTTATATTTTATTCGTTTATAAAAAAAATTATGTTAGCTTTACGTTTTCAATAACACAAAAATTTGTTATGTTATGAAAAAAGCATTCATAATTCGTTTACTTACTGCCGTGCTGTTAACCGTGTCAACAGCGGCATTTGCCGCTCCTCCCGTAATCAATATTCCGGCATCCCCCTGTAATATGGTCATTAGCGGTCAGGATGCGGAATGTCTTACGGATTGCGTCATTCCTACTAATTGTACACTTACCATTGAGAATGGCGCACACGTGGTTTTTTACGGAAACCTGACCATAAGCCCGGGTGCGGTCATGATCGTGAACGATGTAAAAGCTGTGGAGTTTGCGCCCGGTAAGCGGCTGTTAGTAAAGGGCGGCTCATGGCTTACAGAACCGCCTGTACCGGCCGGACAACTATTAGCGCAACAAGGCCGCTTTTACCGGTATGGAAATACGGACAGCGGCCCCTGGCAGGGGATAGAAACCGAGCTGAGTGCGGGTGACCCCTATATAGTTTTAGGTTCCGGTGGTGTTGTGGAATTAACAGACTGCCTTATTAAAGATGCCGATGTAGCAATCCGGAACTTCAACCCGGCAGTTTCCCCTCCGCTCGCAGCGGGAGGCAGCATTAAATGTAAAGATGTTGTCTTTATGAACAGTGTTACCCGGTCCTTAGACTTGTACAACGACTATTGGGCCGCCGGATGGGGCGACCCGGAAGGGGTGCTCAATCTGCACACAAGGTTTCACCGTTGCAGCTTTGAGTTCAACAATCAGTTTCAGGGCAACCCTTTGGAGATGGTTCGGCTTAGGGAGTGTAATGCCATTCCGTTCTATGCTTGTTCTTTTAACGGATACAACTCCCCGAGCGCAGATGTACTTACCGCTATCAGAGCCACTAATTCCGGTTTTCTTGTCCTTCCCTACCAGGGATCCAACCCTGAGTTTATGAATATTGAAAGAGGTATCAATGTTACCAATGTTCCTGACCTGATTCGGCGGGTAATTGTTCGTAAGGCAAACTTTAGTTCCAGGTTCGGCATATCGCTGCGCGGCTGCAGGTATCCTTTTATTATTGACAATGAAATAATGGGGGCATTGTTAATTTTATATAGATTTCTTAATTTTGTGTCTAAAAGTCTTATGAAT
>CAZUSO010000055.1:0-18794 GCA_964622775.1 uncultured Taibaiella sp.
GCAAGGATAAAACTGAAACATCTTTACCCGAAACTAAAAGTTTGACATGACACTACCATGTTTTGTCATCGTTTTTGTTTTGTAACAAAAACTCACACCAAAACAGGGGAAATACCCACCTTACAACCTTGGGCTTCAGCCCGGGGCTATTGATATTACACTCATTCGGGGATATCCTGGTTAAAAGCGTTTTCCCTGTCCGGGCCTCCAACACAATACATTTTTCTACAGAATAGCATACCTTTGCCGGTTCAAATTGCGTTTTCAGAAAAATGATTTTACCTATTGTTGCTTACGGCCACCCGGTTTTAAGAAAGATGTGTGAAGACATTACCCCGGATTACCCGGAATTGCATGTGCTCATTGAGAATATGTGGGAAACCATGTATAATAGCAATGGCGTGGGTCTTGCCGCACCGCAGATTAACCGCCCTGTCCGGTTGTTTGTAGTGGATACCGTTCAGATCGTTGAAAATTTTGACGAGCAGGACAAACAGGATTTTCCAGGTGAAACGCCGGTGAAAAGGGTTTTTATCAATGCGCGTAAAATAGAAGAGTCCGGCGACCGCTGGGCTTATAATGAAGGATGCCTGAGCATTCCCAAAGTACGGGAAGATGTGATGCGCGGAGCAAAGTTGAAATTATCCTACTTAGACGAAAATTTCGATCCCCGTACCGAAGAATTTCATGGTGTAACCGCCCGTGTCATCCTGCATGAGTACGATCATATTGACGGTAAACTGTTTATTGACCATTTAGCCCCGCTGAAAAAAAGGCTGCTGAAAAAGAAACTGGAGGATATTTCCAAAGGTAAGATTGGCGTGAATTACCGAATGTTATACCCGCAATAATAAAAGCATTATGCCCCCCAGTTTGTTCTACCGGTTCTTCCGGCGTCCGCCGGTTATCTTTCCCTTACTCTCCTTATTCCTGATCGGTCTGACCATCTTCGAGGCTTTTAACTGGTTTGGAGACACATCATTACCTCATATCTACTGGTGGCGGCCGGTGATTCTCACAAGCTATACGGTTTTCTGGATCGGAGCTGATTTTCTAAAAAAATGGGGCGCTGTCGCATTCATCATACTTACAGTCGCTAATATTTCCCTGCAGTTTTTCGGCGCAGACGGCCTGTTGCGCACCGCGCTGGGCGATATTTTATTCCCGCAGCTTCCGCTCCATCTTTTTATGTGCATTTTATTGTTGTTTTATTTTAAACATATGGATTAGGTCATGACACTTCCGCAGCGCATCATATCTGTAGTGCCGTCACAGACGGAGTTGCTGTATGATTTAGGGTTGGAACAGGAAGTGATTGGCATCACCAAATTTTGCGTGCATCCTGAAAAATGGTTTCGCTCAAAAACCCGCGTTGGCGGCACTAAAACCCTGCATATAGACCAAATCATAGCGCTGAATCCTGATTTGATCTTAGCTAATAAAGAAGAAAATGTACAGGAACAGATTGAATCATTGCAGGAATTTACGGAAGTTTACGTCAGCGATATCCAAAATGTAGCGGACGCATTACAGATGATCCGAAGTGTGGGAGCCCTGGTCGGAAAAGCCGAAGTGGCCGGTCAAATGGCGGCAGCTATCCAAAACCGTTTTGATGCATTGAAAGAAACGATATCAACGCCAAGGCGGGTAGCTTATTTGATCTGGAAAGACCCTTTTATGGCGGTTGGACGCAATACTTTTATCCATAATATTATCGAAATTGCCGGTTGGAAGAATGTCTTTGAACACCATCTGCGCTATCCGGAAACGGCTGCCGGTGAATTGCGCAGCCTGAATCCGGAAGTGGTGATGCTTTCTTCAGAGCCTTACCCTTTCGGTGAAAAGCATCTGGCCGCAATACAGGCTATCTTACCGGAAGCACGACTATTACTGGTTGATGGGGAAATGTTCAGTTGGTATGGCAGCCGGATGTTACCGGCAGTCGGATATATTCAGGAAATAATCCGCCGGATCAATGCAGACGTTTAAAAATAACCAAAATACACCTTCGCATGAAAGCTGTACTCAATATTAATCTCATCACCAATCCGGAATAAGTCAAAATCTTCCTGTTTTACTTCAATGCTCAAACGCGTAGGGGAACTGATGTAAAGATGACAGGTATGATTTTGGCGCATATATTTTTTAGCGATCACTTCCGCCTGTTCGATAATTTTGGTTTTATACTTCAAATCCAGCAATATTTTTTTCAGCGAGGTATTGTAAGCAATATAAGCAGCCAGGCTGATCAGCAGCAATATAACAATACACGCCAGCACAAAAAAGAGAAAACTTCCCGGCTCCGGATCCTGTGTTACCGGCGATGGAATAAGCGCTTCCAGTTTGTCAGACAATTCATACATAATGCCCGCCGCCATCGGAACAATAACGGAAATGACAATTAGTGTGCGGATTGCCCGCTTAAACAAACCCAGCTCCCGGTTTTTCTTCCGGAGTAAAAAGGCCGTCTCGGACCTGGTTAACGGCTCGGTATAATAGCGGATTTTTCTGGGCAATGAACAGCAAATAATAATGAGCCTGTAAAAATAATCAAGGTTAGTGGAATACCCCCATTCCGGATGCGCATTTTAAAAATACAGGCTTATCCCCATGCTCCAATTCCGTTTACTCAGGGAAAACTTTTCCACATTGTGGAGGAATGCGTTTTATGATATGAAGGCAGAATGGTACTTTTGAAGGATCGTATTTATGGCAAAGAAAATCGCAGAGACCCCTTTAATGAAGCAGCACCGCGAAATCAAAAGCCGGTATCCCGATGCCATCCTTTTGTTTCGCGTAGGTGATTTTTATGAAACATTTGAAGAAGATGCCGTTGTGGCTTCTAAAGTGTTGGGCATTACGCTTACGAAACGGGCTAACGGCTCCGCATCATTCGTAGAGCTGGCGGGTTTCCCGCATCATTCCTTAGAAACCTACCTGCACAAGTTGGTCAAGGCCGGCTACCGGGTGGCCATCTGCGATCAGCTGGAAGACCCCAAACAAGCGAAGGGCATTGTAAAACGTGGTGTAACCGAACTGGTAACGCCCGGCGTAGCGCTTAATGATAAGCTGCTGGAAAATAAAAGCAATAATTTCCTTGCTGCGCTGTACCTGGGCGATAATACCCACGGCGTAGCCTTTCTTGATATTTCGACCGGGGAGTTTTTTGTGGCGGAAGGCAACCTGGAATATATGGACAAACTGCTGCAAAGCTTTCAACCCTCGGAAGTGCTCCTGGCAAAAGGACGGCAGCGGTTTTTCAAGGAGGAGCTGGATCAGAAATACTATATCTTTCCCTTAGAAGACTGGGTTTTCCAGCATCACTACGGTTACGAAACCCTGCTGAGGCATTTTGACACTTTATCTCTGAAAGGCTTTGGCATTGAAACCTGGCAGGCGGCAACCATTGCAGCAGGGGCAGCGTTGCATTACCTCAAAGAAACCGAGCATCCGCATCTTCAACATATCACCACAATTCAGCGTATCACGGCAACAGATTTTTTGTGGATGGATCGTTTTACCATCCGCAATCTGGAGCTTTTACGCAGCACAGTGGAAAATGGACAGACCCTGCTGCAGGCCATAGACCAGACCATCACGCCTATGGGCTCCCGCATGTTGAAACGCTGGATCATTTTTCCCTTAAATGATCTGCAGCGGATCGAGCGCCGCTTAAATACCGTGAGCACCTTTATCCGCGAACAGGATTTGGCACAGGAACTACGTAAAAACCTGAAACAAATCGGAGACATCGAACGGCTGATCTCCAAAATTCCTTTAAAGAAAATCAACCCCCGGGAACTAATCCAGTTAGCGCGGAGCTTACAATATTGCGAGGTCATTAAAAACACCTGTAGTAAACACGAATGGACTCAGGAATCCGAGCGAAACAATATCGCGCTCTTAACGCAACAGCTTCAGCCCTGTAATGAAATACAGGAGCTGATCCAGCAATATATCCAGGAAGAACCGCCGGTATTGCTGAACAAAGGCAATGTGATCAAAACAGGCGTGCACCAGGAGCTTGACGCATTAAGAACCATTGCATTCAGCGGGAAAGAATACCTCTTACAGATCCAGCAAACAGAAAGCAAACGCACCGGGATTCCCTCGCTGAAGGTAGCTTTCAACAACGTATTCGGATATTACCTGGAGGTTACCCATACGCATAAAGACAAAGTGCCGCCGGAATGGATACGCAAGCAAACCCTGACGAATGCAGAGCGGTACATTACGCCTACGCTGAAGGAATACGAGGAAAAGATTCTGGGAGCCGAAGAAAAAATCATCGCTATCGAGCAGCAGATCTATAACGAGGTAGTAGATAAGATACAAACAGCTCTACAGGCCATGCAACAGAATGCCCGGTCGGTGGCACACATGGATTGTTTGCTGGGATTTGCCGCCAACGCACTTCAGCATCAGTATTGCCGGCCTAAGGTTACAGATAGCTTGGATATCAGCATTACGCAGGGACGCCATCCGGTAATTGAGCAGGGTCTGGCATCGGGAGAAAGCTATATCGCCAATGATGTTTTTCTGAATAAAGAAACGCAACAAATCATTATCCTCACCGGCCCCAACATGAGCGGTAAATCTGCACTGCTGCGACAAACGGCATTAATCACGCTGATGGCGCACTTAGGCAGTTATGTGCCGGCAAAGGAGGCGCATATTGGCTTAACGGACAAGATATTCACCAGAGTTGGCGCCTCAGACAACCTGAGCGGCGGCGAGTCCACCTTTATGGTGGAGATGAACGAAACCGCCAGTATTGTGAATAATATCAGCAGCCGAAGCCTGATCATCCTTGATGAAATCGGACGCGGCACCAGCACTTACGACGGCATTTCCATAGCCTGGTCTATCGTGGAATATATCCATCAGCATATTCATAGGCCCAAAACGCTGTTTGCCACGCACTATCATGAGCTGAACGAGCTGGAACATAAATTGCAGGGCGTAAAAAACTATCATATCACCCATAAGGAAACGGGAAACAAAGTAATCTTCCTGCGTAAGCTGGCGCCCGGAGGCAGCCGGCACAGTTTCGGTATTCAGGTGGCGCGGATGGCCGGAATGCCACCCTCCCTGATTGACCGTGCAACCGAGATGCTTTCCACTTTAGAAGAAAAGCAAAGTGACAGCCAAATGCGGGAACGTATAAAAAAGATACCGGTACACAATTACCAGCTCAATATTTTCGACGGCTTATCCGAAGACCTCAGCAAGATCAGGAACACCCTGTTTGCCGTGGATATCAATACCCTCACGCCCGTTGAAGCGCTGATGAAGCTCAATGAGCTGAAGGAAATTGTAAAATCCTACCAGAGCTAAAGGAGCGATGCATCTTAAATTTCCACTGCGCTTAGGCTAACGAAGGCAATGAGGAATCGCGGATTGCAAATACCTCTTATTGATGGTTTGGAAAATAGTTCGGGCAGCAGGGAATAAAATTTCACACGAAACGAACGACACGAAGAAAACAACGATATATTCTTCATCGGGTTTATTTCGCAGTAATGGGTGGCTTTGCCAACAATCAATTGGTAAAACGGTAACTATATATTCACTATTAAAGGCATGAAACCATCTTAATGTCACAGCCTGAATTATGGCCAAAAGTATGCCGTCATTGCGTTTGAAGCAATCTCTCAAAAGCAGTAAACACAATGAGATTGCTTCAAACGCAATGACGTCACGCTATGAGTTCGTCATCGTTCTGTAGTTATTGGGGTCTTTACTATCAACAAAAATGCAGAACTTATTCTGAGCATTTGATGAGACGGATTGTAAAACTGTTTTATCGGCGGTTCGGGATAATATCCGGGTGGCGTGGCTTTTGACTTTTTAATTTTGCCTTCCCCCTGCTTTCCTTCGTTGTCTTCGCCTCTTTATGTGAAACCATTTTGTTCACCCACAACCCATTATTTCAGGCGGTTCACTTCCTCACGGATATGCTCAGCGAATGCTACAATGCTTTGCATACCGACATCGCCTTTGCCGTGGCGGCGAACCGCAGCAGTTTTATCCTGCATCTCTTTTTCGCCAATCACCAGCATATAAGGGATTTTTTCCAGCTCGGCATCCCGGATTTTCCGGCCGATCTTTTCATTGCGTCCGTCTATCTCTACCCGGATATCAGCCGCCTTGAGCGCAGCTTTCACCTCATGACAATAATCCATAAATTTATCGGCTATCGGCAATATTTTCACCTGGGTAGGTGTCAGCCATACCGGGAAATTACCTCCGCAATGTTCAATCAATACCGCAACAAAACGTTCCATAGAACCGAAGGGCGCACGGTGAATCATTACAGGCCGCTTACGGGTATTGTCACTGTCCACATATTCCAGTTCAAACCGCTCCGGCAAATTATAATCCACCTGGATAGTGCCCAGTTGCCAGCTTCGGCCTAAGGCATCTTTCACCATAAAATCAAGCTTGGGGCCATAGAAAGCCGCTTCGCCGTATTCTTCCACGGTTTTCAAGCCTTTTTCAGAAGCAGCTTCGCGAATGGCATTCTCAGCAATCTCCCAGTTTTCATCAGTACCGATATACTTAGTGCGGTCTTCCTTATCGCGTAAAGAAACCTGTGCGGTAAAGTCATGGAAATCCAGAGAATTAAACACATACATCACCAGGTCAATGACCTTTTTAAACTCCGTTTTTACCTGATCCGGCCGGCAAAACAGATGGGCATCATCCTGAGTGAAGCCGCGCACGCGCGTTAATCCATGCAGTTCTCCGCTCTGCTCATAACGATATACTGTACCAAACTCTGCCAGGCGCAAAGGCAAATCACGGTAAGAGCGCGGCTCTGCTTTGTAAATTTCACAATGGTGCGGACAGTTCATCGGTTTCAGCAAAAACTCTTCGCCTTCCTGCGGTGTCGTGATCGGGCGAAAACTGTCTTTCCCGTATTTCTCCCAGTGCCCCGAAGTAACATATAATTGTTTGGCGCCGATATGAGGCGTTATCACCGGCAAATAGCCGCTTTCTATCTGTGCGCGTTGCAGAAATTGTTGCAAACGCTCGCGGAGCATGGCTCCTTTTGGCAGCCATAAAGGAAGGCCGCTCCCTACTTTTTCAGAGAAGGCAAACAGGCTCAGTTCCTTACCCAGCTTACGATGATCCCGTTTTTTAGCTTCTTCCAGAAGGTGCAGGTATTCATCCAGCTCCTTTTGCACCGGGAATGTAATCCCGTAAATGCGGGTCAGCATTTTATTTTTTTCATCCCCGCGCCAGTATGCGCCGGCGATATTGGTTAGCTTTATCGCCTTGATAAATCCGGTATTCGGGATATGTGGCCCGCGGCATAGATCCGTAAAATTTCCCTGGGTGTAAAACGAAATCTTACCATCTTCCAGGCCGTCAATTAATTCCAGCTTATACGGATCCTTTTTTTTGGTAAAATACTGTATGGCATCCGCCTTAGTCACCTCCTGACGCTGATAAGCATTCTTTTGGGATGCCAGCTCTTTCATCTTTTTTTCAATCAGTATCAGCTCTTCTTCTCCAATGGTGCGACCGCCCAGGTCAATATCATAATAAAACCCGTTTTCTACCGGAGGTCCGATAGCGAATTTCGTGCCGGGAAAAACGGATTCGACAGCTTCCGCCATCAGATGTGCGCTGGAATGCCAGAAGGTGGACTTACCCGCGGCATCCTCCCAGGTCAGCAGTTTCAGGGATGCATCCGTATTGACCGGCCGGAAAGCATCTACCACACTGCCATTCACTTCGGCAGCCAGCACCTTACGGGCTAAGCCCTCGCTGATGGAGCGGGCAATATCCAAGGCTGAAGCGCCCTGTTCATACTCGCGTATATTTCCGTCGGGAAAAGTAATTTTTATCATCAGAATAAATGTAAATATTGCACTTTAAAATGGTGGCAAAATTACGATAAATAAGGCACGAAAATTCAGGGAATATCGTTTGGGCGCATTTCAAATTTTCGCATCGGAGCAATCTCCCGAATATAAAAGGTATCGTCATTCCTGGTGAAGCGTATAAGCGGTCGTCATTCCGGCCGGAGTAAAATTTACGGAACGCAGCGCAGTAAATTTTATGGAGCGGAGGAATCTCCCGGGCGTTTGCCCATCCTCCCGACCGGGAGATTCCTCCATGCGAAAATCCTAACCGGATTACGCCGTAATTTGATTGGAATTTATGCGTGGAGAAACCTCCGATTGGGTTTGGAACGGTGAGGTCAAATTTTTTACCACGCTAAGAACCACAGGTGTGATAATTTGAGATGCATCCTACCGCTATATTCAAGCTTTATCACCTGAAACAGATGATGCTGATTCTTTCCGGGTAGAGTACAGGGAAATCAATACCGAAGCCAGCAACACACCACCTACAATCGATAAGGATAAGGCTTCGGAAAAATGATAAAACGGCTGCATCAGCATCTTCACTCCGATAAAGACCAGGATAACGGCCAGGCCATACTTGAGCTTGCTGAAACGATCGATAAAGTTTGCCAACAGGAAATAAAGCGACCGTAAGCCAAGAATGGCAAAGATATTGGAGGTGTATAAAATGAAGGGATCATCCGGCGCAATGGCAAAGATGGCGGGAATGGAATCTACTGCAAAGATGAGATCCGTAAACTCAATTACACCCAAGACCAGCAATAAACGGGTAGCCACGCGCCTGCCATACTCCCGGGTAAAAAACCGGTCGCCATGGTAATTCGGAGATACCCGGAACAGTTTCTGAATGATACGGGCCCCGATATTGTTCTGATAATTCGTACGGGACTCCTCCTCCACATGATGATCTTTAGCCAGCCAGGATTTAACGCCGGCATACAGCAGGAAAAATCCGAAAATGGTGAGTACCACATTGACCGAAACCATTTGCCCGAACATTTCCATCTCAGGCAAATAGGTCTTTTTGATGAGTGCCACGCCCGCAAATATAAAGATCGCCCGGAATACCAATGCGCCTATAACTCCCCAGAACAGCGCTTTATGATGAAGTTTTTTGGGTGTTTTGAAGGCACGGAACACCAGGATAAACACAAAAAGATTATCTACCGACAAGGCCTTCTCAATCCAATATGCCGACTGAAATTTAGCGAAACTGTCAAAATCCATCGTTGCGTATATAACGCCACTGAATACCATGGACAGGGATATCCACACTATAGACCAAACCAATGCTTCGCGACTGCTAACCTCATGGCTTTTTTTATTGAATACGCCCAGGTCAAGCAGGAGCATAATGAGCACCGCTGCCGAAAAGCCAGCCAGGACAGCAGGATGTTGTATAAGCTCATCGTGTTTATTCACGGCTATTATTTAATAAGTAAAGAGATGAAAAATTGCATGAAATATATTCAGCCATTCAGAGCCTTGCAAAAATAAGGGATTGCATTTTTCCACAAATCAGAAAAGCCACATCGCACCTCCGATACTGTTTCGCGAGGCACCGGTAACGGAATTCCACACATTGACTTCTTCCCGCCAGCGCAGCGCACCGAACAAGGCCATAGCCAATGCTTCTTTATACATCACCGTATCTTCGTCCGGCACCACCACACTGACCCTGTCTCCCAATGCATCCCGGATACTCCTGATGAGAAAGCCGTTCCATGCACCGCCGCCGGTAACCAACATTTTTTGATTTCCCGAAGCCTGCAAATAAGGTTCCAGGGCTCGTTTGATTTGCGTGGCAATATGATGCACCGCTGTGCTCAACTGATCGGCTACGGCATCATCCGGATGGAAAGCCGGGATCAGTGATGCTGTTACAAAATTATTATCCAGCGATTTCGGAGGCGATACTTTATAATAGGCAGACTGGTTGACAGCTTCCAATACCAGTGGATTTGGCCGGCCGGACTGAGCCATCAGTCCATCGCGGTCAAAAGGTTCTCCTGCTTTCCGGGCAAAAAAATTCAGTAACTGGTTGGCGGGGCAAATATCAAAAGCTACCGGCGAGTCCCGGTTAACGGTTACATTGGCAATACCCCCGATGTTCAGGCAAAAATCATAGCCGGGAAAAAGGTATCGGTCTGCAACCGGAACAATGGGCGCTCCCTGCCCTCCCAGCGCCACATCCATATTTCTCAGATCGCTGATCACCGGTAATTGCAGGGTGGCGGCAATTGCAGCGCCATCGCCAATCTGCCCCGTTGTCCCGGCATCAGGCTCATGCCAAACGGTATGGCCGTGAGATGCTACAAAATGCAGGCGGTGCTGCAACTGAAAATGTCCTATAAATTCAAGAACTGCGCTTCCTACGTAATGCCCGTATTCGGTATGCAGACGGAGAAATTCCGGAACCCTCATCGTGGCCGCATTTTGTAGCTTTTCCACCCATTCATCCGGATAAGGTATGCAGGCTGCGGCTACAATCTCATAAGTCCATTCGCCACGGACTTCCGTAAGCTGCGTGTAAGCAATATCCAAACCGTCTAAAGAACTTCCGGACATCAGGCCGATAACGTAGTAAACCATAGCAGACAAAAATACTGCAAGGAGCGCATTAAATTGTTGAAGGGGGAAAATATAAATATGGGATTCATGCCTGAAGAGGCATTGTAAATTGCCGCATTATAATCGTCACAATTTCCCACTGCTACTGATGCATTCACCAACAGCGATATTGAAATCATCCGGAAAAAGCGGACAACATATTTCTTCGGAAGAATGCAATATAACGCGTTTGAAAGATGATGGTCGGTGGGGACATCTACGGCGCTGCATAAAAGTTTATCTACCCTACCGGTCTATAAAGCTCCGGGCAAACCGGTAAAAGGCGAACACATCTTTAAAGTTACTGGCAAGCCCCAGCGAAATCCGAACGGAACCGCGCAGATGTCCGGTAACATCTATCATGTCATAGAAATTTCCATCAGTATGAGTACCGAAATATTCCGCTAACCGGCTTACGGAAATGCAATTATTCGTCTCATCAATGCCGGGGTTGCAAAAGCAACCGGTACGGATAGAAATATTTCTTTTATTGGCCTCCGATTCTATGAAGGAAAAAGGATAGAGCTTACCATCCTTGTCATGGAAATTCATCACCAATGTGCTGCCTCTCGATTCCATATCCTCCGGGCCGAATAGCTTTATCAGCGCATTGCCATTGCGGTGCTGCAGGCCGCTCAGTTTTTTCAACAGCCAGCCGGCTAAGCTTTGCACCCTTTTATTGATGGTATCAATACCGATTCCTTCAATATACTGGAGGCCAATCTTGATAGCGGGAATATCTAAGTAATTCAATGTGCCGTCTTCAAAACGCTCATGATTCGGCATTAAAAAATATCCGTCATAGGTAGCGGAAGACAAAGAAATTGTCCCGCCGGCATACCAGGGCTTTAGTAATTTCCCGAATTTTTCTTTCTTCAGCAAAAGGCATCCCAGGCCGGTAGGATAACCGAATATCTTATAAAAAGAAACTGAAGCAAAATCGGGATGCACCTCCTGCAAATCCAGCCTGTTGGAGGGCACAAATGCCGCAACATCAAGCAATACATCCCAGCCTTTGCTTTGCGCCAGTTTTACATAATCCAGCGAATGCTTGACACCCGACACATTGGACTGGGCAGGAAACGCAAACAGCTTATTTTTTTTATCCTGATGATTGTCCAGGTTTTGTATTAATTCCCGCTCATCCAATTTCAGGCTACGGATATTTAAAGGGGAATACAGAAATTCACTCCCTTTTTTCTTGGCAAATTCCCGGATACCGTTTACGGAATTATGGTTGTCCAAAGAAAGCAATAAAAAAGAATCGGGGCTGAAGGGATAACTTTCTCCCACAATCTTTAATGCCCCTGATGCATTGGGCGTAAAGATGCAGAAGTAATCGTCTTTCGCATTGAAATAATCCAACACATATTTCCGGGTTTCTTCCACTAATGTCGTAGAAAGCCGTGAGGTGGGATTAGTAGAATGAGGATTCCCGAAAGTATGATGCAATAAAAGCGACAGATGTTTCTTTACCTGCATCTTAGTATAGAGATTCCCTCCCGTATAATCCAGATATACCTGCCCCTCTTTATCCAGACGGCCATATTCTTTCTTACGGAGTTTGTCTAATGCACTGGTTTTTTTATAGAGTGGAAAATCTTCAATAAATCTTTGATAATTTTTATCGGGAAATAAATGCAACATAGATTTTATTCATTGTTCGAGTGAAAAACAGCACTAATTTAATGGCTTTTTTATTAAAAAAATATCATTATCATTTATTAATAAATAAATTTTTTTCAAAAACATGTAATAAAAATTATTCTGTTTAAAACATGAGTATTATACCTGATTTTTTTTAATTTTACAACTGTTATTTTAATTATATTAGAATTTGCAATAAATTTCCTTAAAATAGCTATATAATTATTTACATTTCTATATTTTATTTTTTGTAAAAATGTGAATTTTCTTTCTATTGAGGAGAGGAAAAATAATTATTTGAAATTTCAACGCAATAAATATTAAATAATTACACATTTTCATAACGTATAAGGATTAATATCCGGTTCTTAAGGCTACGTTGAAACAACTGCCATTTTCTATTGCGGGTCACAATGTGTTTCTTTGCAGGATGATATTGTCCCTCAACCGTTCCGTTTGCCATGTCGTTTAACAGCTTCTTTCCCGGAAAGATAAGATGCCTGTGGCTCTTCGGTGTCCTGATTGCGGCTCTTCCGGCCTGTGTAAAGGACAAGCCGAATCCGCCCCGTTATTCTCTTCCCGAAAATGAAGGCAGAATGGCTCTGATAGCCAATGAAGGGGTATTCGGGAATGGTAATGCCTCATTATCGGTTTATGATTTCGAGAAAGACAGTCTTTATAACAATGTTTTTTTTCAAAAAAACGAGCAACATCTCGGCGATGTTTTGCAAAGCATTGCCGAGGTGGGCGATTATATTTTTCTTGCGGTAAATAACTCGGATAAAATTACCGTGATCGACCGGCATGATTTTTCATTAGTAAAAAATATCCCGGTTCATAAACCGCGCTATATGCTGCAGGTCAGCGAAGACAAGCTGTATGTAAGTTCGCTGTATTATCCTGAAATAAATATTATTGACCTGAACACCCTGGAAACAAAAGGAAAGATAAGCGTTGATTTTCCCAATACGGAAGGGCTTATTATGCAGGAGGGGAAGGTGTATGCCTGCAACTGGAATACGTCCTGCAATTATATTTACGAGATAAATCCGCAAACCGACCAGATAACCAGCCGCATCCCGATTGCCGGGTATGCGCCGCAGCAAATCGTTGCGGATAAATACAAAAACTTATGGGTGCTTGCAGGAAATGTGCAGCAGCAAGCGCCGGCTACCCTGAGTTGTATCGGAACCACGGTCGCCAGCGGCATAACTAAGCAATTTACCTTTCCGGCAGGCGCCGACATCATCAAACCGGCTTTCAACCCGGCAAAAGACACCCTGTACTATATCGGAGTGAACTATGACGGCGCTAAGGAAAACAACGGTATTTACCGCATGAGCATAGAGGCGGAGCAACTGCCGCAGGAAGCATTTATTGCAGCGCAGCCCCTGCAATATTTCTGGGCATTGGGGATTGATTCCGCCACGGGGAAAATCTTTATCGGCGACCCGAAAGGCTTTATCCAGCAGGGAAGCATCAGCATTTACCGGTCTGACGGAACACTTTCGGCTACTTATGAAACAGGCATGGGGCCGGGGTTCGTTTATTTTGAATAGGCAGCAATTGACGGCATATTGCTATCATCCCGGCTTTAAATTCGCGTAACCCACCTTACAAGCTATCATCGCTCCTGTGTAGGATGACCTGGCCATTAATGACTACATGCTTCAGGCGTTTGAATGCCTTCGTTTTTACCGAGGTCATGCTGTAAGCATCTGATAAGGGCTTATGCCGTGGTGGGTGAAGACACCTATCTTTGCAATAGTCATTATTATTTTTCCTGCCTTTATTATAATTTACATAGTCTGAAAGCCGCTATTTCACCACGATTTCCTTAACCACTTCGGTATTATAAAACTCGTTGATTCGCCCGATAAGCTGGGGCTTCATCATCTGTAATTCATGTTTCAGCACCGCAACCGAAGTCTGTACAATCAGGGTCTTATCGCTGAGGCGCAAAGAATCGGTATATCCTGAAATGGTCTTCCCGACAATAGCTTCCCAATTGCTTTGCAGGCGTTTTTCATACAGACGGGCCGTCCACCGCTGGTCTTTGAATAGTTTTTGTAGTGCATCACCGATCGAAGAAGCCGCCATTTTCTGTTTTCATTTTTACAAAAATATCGTTTTTCCCACGAAGAAACGCGCACCCGATTTGATGGGTATATCCCAAATGTTGCATGTGGTGTAAGGGTTTTTGTCATTCCGCAAAAACGTGCTGTCATTCCGAAAAGAAAATCCCGGATTACTGCGTAATCCGATTAGGATTTTCGCATGGAGGAATCTCCCAATCGGGAGGATGGACAAACGCATGGGAGATTCCTCCGCTCCATAAAATTTTACTGCGCTGCGTTCCGTATATTTTACTCCGGTCGGAATGACGACTGCTTATACGCTTCACCAGGAATGACGATACCTTTTACATCCGGGAGATTGCTCCGGTGTGACAATTTGGGATGCACCCGATTTGATGGGTGCATTTCAAATTTGCATTACCTATGACATCACTCCTTTTTTTCGTCATACGAACGGGTTGGCGTCATTGTGAACACCGTGAAGCAATCTGATTGCGATTGCTGTTTTTGAGACTGCTTCGTTCCTTACAATGACGTCACAATTTTGTCATACTGACCATCTCGCAGGTGGGAAGATTTGAAATGCACCTGATTTGATCGTATTTCCTTTACTTTTGCATCTGCATTCCGCATTTATGAATCTCATCTTGTTGTATGGCCTTTTATTATTTATCGTCACCTGCATCGGAGGCAGTGTTCCCTTTTGGAAAAAAGACTGGGATGAACGCTGGATGCAGTACCTGCTGGCATTTTCAGGAGCCTTTTTATTAGGCATTACCCTGCTGCACCTGATCCCGGAAAATATTGAGCAATTAGGTCATCAGGCAGGCATACTGATCCTGGCAGGATTTTTTCTGCAACAAATCATTCAACGGTTCACCCATGGCATGGAACACGGGCACCTTCATCTGCACGGGCATACGATGCTTCCCGTGCTTCCGGTCTTTGCCGGCCTCGGCTTTCATGCATTCAGCGAAGGCATTCCGCTTGGAATCACCTATGCCGACCATAACACCCTCGCTTCCCTGTACCTTGCCGTTGCCTTGCATAAGCTTCCGGAGGCCATGCTGATTACTTCCGCCGTGCTGTTCAGTACTAAAAGTAAAAGTAAGGCCGGGATGATGATGATGATGTTTGCCACCATTACACCTATTGCCGCCCTGCTCAGCTTTTATATCGGCAGCCGTTTCGAGGCTGTTTCCGGCTTTATCATGTATTGCATTCCGGTAGTAGCCGGCTCCTTCCTCCATATTGCCACCACCATCTTCTTTGAAAGCGGCACCAAATCGCATGAGATGAACCCCAAAAAATGGATAGCCGTCCTCTCCGGGCTGGGATTAGCCGTGCTGACCCTTATCAATGCGCATTAAACGCTGAAAAGCTAACCGTCAAAAAGCATTATCTTTGCCCACTTAATAAAAAGGAACATTTATGTATAAATACCCCTTTCTGTTTTGCTCCCTGTTATTTGGAATCATTTCCTGCACGGCACAGACGAACAAAAGCCCTAAAACCGGATTAAAAGCAACTAAAGACGTCATGTCACTAACCTGGAAGGTAAGCGGAAATGGTCTGGAAGAAGCATCTTACCTGTTAGGTACCATCCACATTATCTGTAAGGACGATTACTTCTGGACGGAAGCAATGGAACATGCGCTGGAGCAGTCTCAAAAGGTATGTATGGAGATGGATCTGGACGACCCTTCATTACAAATGGAGCTGTCTCAGGGTCTGCTGTTACCGCCGGGAAAAACCCTGAAGGATTATTTCAGCGAATCCGATTATCAACAGGTATCTGCTTACGTACAGGACAGTCTGGGTATGCCCATGATAATTATGGACAAGATGAAGCCCATTGCCCTGCTCACGATGATGTCCACCAGAAATATGGGTAGTTGTGACGCAACTGAATCCTATGAAATGAATATCATGAAGAAGGCTACAGAAGGCGATAAAGAACTGATTGGCCTGGAGACTCCTGCTGAACAGCTGGCAACCCTGGAAAAGTTAAACACAGACAGTGTGGCGGACTATGTAATGAAGAGCATCAACGACGGGGGACAGGAAAATTCCGAATTGCTGAAGCAACTTACAGATGCCTATAAAAGGCAGGATCTGGCCGCGCTTTATCAGCTCATCATCCAGTCGCAGGAATACAGCGCCGACCTTGACGGACTGCTGTTTCAGCGCAATGCAAAATGGATCCCGCTTATGGCTGGAATCATGAAGAAGCAACCCACATTATTTGCTGTAGGCGCCGGCCATCTTTGGGGTGAAAAAGGCGTGATTGAACTGCTACGTGATGAAGGCTATACGGTAGAGCCTTATACGGATTGAGAAACATAACAAATGCACATTACTCATACGGGTGAAGCCCGAAAACCTGCAATACGCACTGCTATTTCCAATGACAGAAAAAATAATAATTGTCGATTTCGGTTCCCAATATACCCAGTTGATAGCCCGCAATATCCGGGAGCTGAACATCTATTGTGAAATTTATCCCTGCCTGAAACCGGTACCCGTTACAGAAGATGTAAAAGGCATTATTCTTTCAGGAAGTCCTTTTTCCGTAAATGATCCGAATGCGCCCAAACCTGATATTACGGCCTGGGCCAATCTGGCGCCGGTGCTGGGCGTCTGCTATGGCGCTCAATTGATTGCTCAGCAAAATGGCGGACTGGTAGCGAAATCCAATAGCCGCGAATACGGACGGGCACATATCAACTTAGTAGGAAAGGAAAAGTTATTCGCCGCCATACCGGAAGGAACTCAGGTCTGGATGAGCCATAGCGACAGCGTGAAAGAGTTGCCTGCCGGCTTTACGCTACTGGCTAAGACGCCCAACATCCCGGTTGCCGCATATAAAGTAACGCAGTTTCCCTACCCCGTTTACGGTATCCAGTTTCATCCGGAAGTTACACACAGCACGGATGGCAAACAACTGCTGAAAAACTTTAGCATTGACATTTGCGGCTGCCGCCAGGACTGGACGCCTGCCGCATTTATCGAAGAAACGGTAGCGCATATCAAAGCAAAGGCGGGCAATGACAAGGTGGTCATGGCATTAAGCGGAGGCGTGGATTCTACCGTTGCGGCTACCCTGATTCACAAAGCCATCGGTGATAAGCTCTATTGCATCTTTGTGGACAACGGACTGCTGCGCAAAAACGAATTTGAACAGGTGCTGGAAGGTTACCGGCATTTAGGACTGAATACGAAGGGTGTGGACGCAAAGGAAAGATTTTACCAGGCGCTGCAGGATGTCAGCGATCCGGAAAAAAAACGGAAGATCATCGGAGGCTTATTTATTGATGTTTTTCATGATGAGGCCCTGCAGATTCAGGATGTCAACTTTTTGGGTCAGGGCACCATATACCCTGATGTGATTGAATCGGTTTCCGTAAACGGACCTTCCGCAACAATCAAGTCTCATCACAATGTAGGTGGTCTTCCGGAAATCATGAAAATGGAACTGATTGAGCCACTGCGCAATTTGTTTAAAGATGAGGTGCGGCGTATCGGCAAGGAGCTGGGCATTGATTCCATATTTTTACAAAGACATCCCTTCCCCGGACCGGGCTTAGGTATTCGCATCCTGGGCGCAGTTTCCGATGAAAAAGTACATCTGCTACAGGAAGCAGACGATATTTACATCCGGCATTTGCGCGAAAGCGGCGAGTACGACCGTATATGGCAGGCCGGCGCCATACTGCTGCCGGTACAAAGCGTAGGCGTTATGGGCGATGAACGGACGTATGAATACACCGTGGCGCTACGCGCCGTAACCTCGGTGGACGGCATGACGGCAGACTGGGCGCATATCCCTTATGAGCTGCTGGCCGCCATCTCCAACGACATCATCAATAAGGTACGCGGCATCAACCGCGTAGTATATGACATCAGCAGCAAACCGCCGGCAACCATTGAGTGGGAATAACGCAGGCATGAACGGCAATAGCTGAAACAAAAACAAGAAGATGCATGAAAAAGTTAATCATTCCCTTACTGGCGCTAATGCTATCAGCCGGCTGCGACCGTAGCGGCAGGCAACAACGGCAGCAAATTGATTCCCTGCAACGGGTTATTTATACCTTTAAAGCCAGCCAGGATTCGCTTCAGGAGGCACTGTCCGGGAACGGGAACGGATCATCGCATATTGCAGAAAGCTGGAGCTACCCCCGGTTTCAGCGTTACGGCATCCCCGATCCGGAAGCTTATGTGGACAGCGTGCTGCGCAGCCGGCCGCAACTGATTCCGCTGAAAGCCGCTTTGGGCGGAACAATGCAGTTTTACAAAATCCAGCTCATCAACGACCGCTGGATTTATGCCGAGTATGAAGACGGACATGTCTCCGGCAGCGCCATCTTCCAATACCGTTTTAATGATGACGGCAGCATGCAGTTTAAGCCGGTACTACAGTACGCGCCTTTTAAATAAGTGTAGATTATTTCGAGGGATTATACGCCGGACAGGATAGTGTTGTGTATTTCACACAAAGGGAACTAAGAAAACAAAGCTATATTCTTCTCAAGTTTGACACTATTTTAATATAAGGTATTGATATTCAGCGATAGCG
>CAZUSO010000056.1:0-18741 GCA_964622775.1 uncultured Taibaiella sp.
TTCTATGACATCCTGAAAGAAGTTTATCTGAAATATGATATACTTTTACGGCAATACCTGATGATTGTGGTAAATTTTTTACTGTACGGCTGCTGGAGCTATGCCTTTTTATGCAAGTATCGAGAGAAGAAATAATTTTCACTGTGGTCTTTATCACTTCATTGTTCCTGGTCGCCGCAGGCGCCATCTTGCTGTATGTCTATACCTATAACCGCCGCAAGCGCGCCCATATCCGGGAAAAAGACACCCTGCATCTTAACCATACCCGGCAGTTGCTGGAAGCGCGCGTGGAGATGCAGGAGCAGGCGTTTGCCAGCATCAGCGAAGAAATTCACGACAACGTGGGCCAGGTGCTGAGCTTAGCCAGCGTACAATTAGGGCTGGCGCTTTCGAAGCTGCCCGGCGAACCTTTGCTGGTTCAGGTCAAAAGCAATATTGATACCGCACTGCATGACCTGAGAGATATCGCCAAAAGCCTGAACGGGAGCTATCTTCAGCAGCTCAGCCTTCGCCAGTTTATCCACAGGCTGCAGCGCAGGATAAACCGCAGCGGATTTATCCGGATCGAAACGGATTTGCAGGGTCAGGAAGAAGCATTGCCGGAGCATATAAAAATCATTATCTTCCGTATCCTGCAGGAATGTCTGCAGAATGTGCTGAAGCATGCAGACGCATCTCAGGTTCTCATCCGTACTTTCTTTGAACCGAAACAAATCCGTATTACCTTTGAAGATGACGGACGGGGCTTTAACCCCGAAGAAAACCATAATGCAGATACCCGGGGATTAGGACTTCAGAATATGCGGTTACGGGTCGGGTTGATTAACGGCAGCCTGAACGTCCGCAGCGCTCCCGGAAAAGGAACACAAATAGCTATAACCGTACCTTATGAGTAAAAGTAAAACCAGAACTATCTATATTTCCATTGTGGACGACCATGCGCTCTTTCGTAACGGGCTGAACATGCTTATTGAAAGCGTGCCGAGCTTCCGGGTATTGTTTGAAGCCTCCAACGGGAAGGACTTCATCCGCCGGCTTAACGCTGACGACCTTCCCGATGTGGTATTGTTAGACATCCGCATGCCGGAGATGGACGGCTATGAAACGGCAAATTGGCTGGTGACGAATTATCCGCAGATCGCCATACTTGCGCTCAGCACTATGGATGATGAAACAAGCATTATTAAGATGATACGAAACGGCGCCAGAGGCTACGTGCTGAAAAATGCCGAAACGGAGGAGCTGAAGCAGGCTATCTATTCGGTGCTGGAAGCGGGCTATTACTATAACGAACTGGTCACCGCAAAAGTCATGCGTTCGCTGGGGAGTATGATTGCCGGCAACTCCGGAACTTCAGCATTCATAGCACTGAATGAAAGGGAGAAGGAATTTTTGAAATGGGTCTGTACAGAGCTGAGCTATGCCGAAATTGCCGAAAAGATGTTTCTCAGCCCCAGAACAATTGATAACTACCGGGAAAGCCTCTTTGCAAAACTGAATATAAAATCACGAACCGGCCTGGTATTATACAGCATTAAGCATGGCATCGTGCAGTTGTAACCGGGTGCATTCTAAGGTGTCGCACCTGCGAAGCTGTTAGTAAGATAAAAGATGTGCCATCATTGGGAGTGACGGGTGAGGACAACCGCCACGGCAAAGGTCTGCCATAGCGGCTTTACCCTGAAATTGACATTTACTGAGCTACTGGCCGGGAAATGGCTAATAGCGTTTTCGTCTGAAATAGCATATTGCTGTTTTATACTTCAACCGTCACAACATCATCTGAAGCGCCAAGTTCTTTCAGCGTCTTTTGAATATCCTGCACCATAGCATCCGGGCCGCAGATATAAAAGTGCCGGCTGAAATCGCCGATCTTTTCCCGTAGATAAGATTTGTCGATCTTGCGATGGTCGTATTTTTCGCTTGGTTCCTGTGTGAGCGTATTAATAAAATTATTACCCAGCATTTTTTCAAATTCTGCTTTGAGGATAATATCCTGTGCTGTTTTATTGGAAAAAATCAGCTTATTATTGCCGGTTTCCCCTGTCCGATCCAGCTCCCGGAATATTGCAATGAACGGCGTAATGCCTGCCCCACCGGCAATAAAGGTGCCCTCGCCTTTGTACTGAATAGCGCCCCAGACATCATGGATCAGCAGTTCGTCACCGGCCTTCAGTTGCCCTAAATGATGAGTCATACCCTTATGATCATCATATATCTTAATGGTAAATTCTAAATAATCCCGGTCGTTCAGGCAGGTAAAGGTAAAGGGACGGCGTTCTTCGCGCCAGCGATCTCTATTAATAGCAACCTCAGTAGCCTGACCGGGAATGAAATGGTAGCCTTCCGGCTTTTCCAGGCGGAATTGTTTTACGTCGTGCGTTACCGGATCTGCTGAAAGTATTTTTACAATATGCTCTTCCATACTTTTTTGAGTAAAGTTAAAGAAAATGGGGCAGTAAGGGGCGGGCATATCCCAAATTTTGAGAAGACGGATCCCACATTGTCGCACTTATAGTTGCTGGCACGGCAAAAAATGTGGCGACTTTTCGATTAAAATCATGCAGCGCAACGGAGTGATTTTAATGGAGCGGAGCAATCATATTGGGCACGCGAAAGGATTCGCGCGCCAACCGGGGGAAATTTGGAATGTGCCCGGATTCAACCATTGCCAATAAGGCCATACATTCGACTACAGGTAGGCGAATCCAACAACAATGCGGGACACGCTTAGCGCCCGGTTTTTCCTGCGGAAAGCATATTCATCATCAAACGAATGGCGCCCTTGTTTCCTGCGGGTAACTGCCGGAAGAACACTAAGGAAGTATAGATATAGTGCCCTTTTCCGTAAGGCGTATATAAGATGGCGTTTCCCAGAGCCGGATCATTTTTGTCATGCATGGAAAGCATGGTTTGATACCGTTCATCCACATTCACCGGGAAATATATGCCGCGCTCCTGTACCCAGTTATCAAAATCCTTTGTGGTTATCTTGTTCGGATAATTTAATAAAGCTGCATTGGGATGCGTAATGGTTACCATTGCATCTTCTTCAGTCACCCTATCCCTTCCCGGCTGAAACGGATAAGGGCCGAAATCGTTACTCTTTAAATCCTGCGTGGTGTTGTACTGAACAATTAAGGTTCCGCCGTTTTCCACATATTGCATCAGTACCGGCATCCAGGAGCCGATGCTTTTTTGGGTATTGAATGCCCGAACACCTATTACAATAGCATCATAGGCTTGCAGGTAATCCGCATTACTGAGATAGGCCGCCGGAATACGTTCCACGTCAAGGCCGCATTCACTCAGTACGGCATCCACTATGTCTCCTGCGCCGTTGATATACCCGATCTTTTTCACCCGGCACTGCCAGTCTTTTTCTATCGCTTTACCCCAGGCTCCGGTAAAATACTGTAGTTCCGGAAGGTGCGGGTAAGTGATCAGTCTCCGGCTGTGCATATAATCTTTACCCTCTGCACGAACCGAATATATAATCAGGTTGTCGTTTTCGGCGGTATCAATATTCCGGGTAGGAATTTCAATGGCAATTAAGGTATCCTTCCCGGGTTCGAGCCGGGGTATATTCAGGCTGGTCAGCGGAGTTTTGTTATTAAACACGGTAAGCGTGGCATTGCTGATATCCTCAAATGCCCGGATACGAACCCATTTGGTCATATCTTTCCCCCTTTCAAAAATGAATAATGGCGACAACGGTTCTACGGATACCGCAGGAACAATACGAAGCTGCTGCACTACATCTCCTTTTACCGGATCCAGCTTCTTATACGAAAGGGCAACGGGCAATACGATCTTTTGACTGTCAATTTCCAATACCACATTAGCCGCCAGGGAATTATCCGCTTCGGGCTGACCTTTATAGACTTTCCTGTTGTATTGATACGCTCCGGGCTTCGGTGCATAGCGAAGCCAGTAGGGTTCGGTAACCAATTCGCCGTTTGCAATATGCACCTTCAAAGGAAAACGGTACAGGGAATCGTTTTTCAGGGTAATATTGCCCGGCAAATCGTAGTCTTCCATTGTGGGCAATACAAGGCTGTGGAACAGCACAGGCAGCGAGGCGCTACGGGCAATGAGATGCAGGTTGAAATCTAATTCCGCCCCCGGAACGGCATCCGGCTGATTCGTGACTAATTCCGCCATCAATCCGGCACAGGATAAGATGATCTGATCCAGCTCCTTTAATTTTTCCGTACGCCAGAAATCATCTTTGACTTCTTTGATGAGCCGGCGGACAGCAAGAAGTTCGGGAAGGGATGCAGAAGGATGCTGAAAATCGAAATGCTGAATAACCTGCGTGATCCGGTTGCCGATATCAGCACGACCCACCCGGTTCCAGCTCATATCAATTCCGTCATAGAGGGAGACGGACATGGGTGAACCCTCAATTAACTGAAAATATTCCGTAGCCGTACCGATCGATTGCGGCGTACCGGCTCCCTGGCTCTTATGCACGCTGCGGCTGCGCCCCGCCATTTCGCCATAACCTTCCCCCAACAGCGGATCGTATTGATTGATGTCAACCTTAAACTGGTTTTCGTTCGTGGTATTCCTGTCCCCGAACCGGAATGCGTTAAACAATAAGCGGGCGGGCTTCCATTGCGCATCCTTTTTCCTTACGGCTTCTACGGCTGCAAGGGCAGATGCGGTATGCTGTCCATGTCCGCCTTCACCCGTAGTGGGAAACCGCATGATTACAATGTCCGGTTTATATTGGTCGAATGCAAACTGCACATCGCTCACTACATCATCACGATTCCAGAAATGAAAGGTTTCTTCCGGCGATTTGGTAAAGCCAAAATCAATTACACGGGTAAACATCTGCTCCGCGCCATCAATCTTCCGCGCTTCCATCAGTTCATGCGTGCGGATATATCCTAATGCCGGCCCCTGCTCATCTCCTAAGATATTTTGCCCGCCATCGCCACGGGTCAGGGACAGATATACGGTTCGTACATGGTCATGGTGCACCAGGTAGGACAGGAGTCGGGTATTTTCATCATCCGGATGCGCAGCCACATACATTACTGTGCCCAGTACGTTAAGCTGTTCCATTTTTTGCAGGATATCCGCCGAAGGCATGGGGCGGCTTTGTTGGGCATTGCCTTGTAGAAATAACAGCAGGGATAAGACGGAGAGTATAAATTTCTTTTGCATAGTCAGAAAAACGAAACCTGTCAAGTGCTCTTACTTAACAGGTTTATCGTTCAAATATAATGATTTTTAAAAGAGTGCCGGTTATTACATTCCTTTTTGCAGTTTCTCAAAGTTGTTTTTATATTCATCAGCATAAGGCGTATTAGCGGCTATCTCTGCTGCCTGCTTTGCGGCTGCTACAGCTTCGTTATGCTTCCCCTGCTTTTCCAGAATTCTTGCTTTCAGCCAATAGAGATAATAGGCTTTGGGATTAGCTTCAATAGCTTTATCAGCGTACTGAGCGGCAATATCTAATTTTTGATTGGTTTCCAGGTAATAACTGGCAGCCTGTTGGTAAGGTGGCTTATCACCCTGTAATTCATTTTCCAGATGTTTAATAATGCGCTCACTATTATCAGCTTTTACCGGGATCACTACCCTGGTGTTTTCCCATGCCATAGTAATGTCGGCTGTGTTGATAGTGATATTGTCAATGGACATGGTGAAGGACTGCACGGTTTCCGCGCTTTTCTGAACCGGAACGGAAAATGAGATTACGTCATCCTTGTCATCAAAACCTGAAACACCCCAGTTACTCACACCGGTATTGATAATGACTTTCCATTCTTTTTCCGCAGGAATGGTGTATAATGCATAAGTGCCGGCTTTAAGCGCCTTTCCGGCCAGGGTTACATCTTCACCGAATGTGAGTTTCGTAGCGCTGTTGGCGCCGGTACGCCAAACCTTTCCGTAGGGAACCAGTCCTCCAAAAATAGTTCGTCCGCGCATTGCAGGCCGGCTGTAGGAAATCTCAATCTTAGAAGTAGAAAAATCCTGGGATACGGTAGTTGTAGGACTTGGAGCCGGCATTTTAAAGTCCTGGGCATCCGCTATTAAAGTTGTCGCAGAGATCATAACAATCGTTGCTAATAAATGTTTCATAATCAGATTAAATTTATGATTTTTGAGAAAAACTGTATTCTCGCAAAGAAAGGAAATTTCAGGCGATTATCGCTCCCGGTTTGCGGCGGAATATGCTAATGTATCTTTAAAACATTCATTGCGCGCATCTCCCAGCCTTGCCGGTTACAATGTTCCAATACGCACGGCAGGGCGAATGACATTCGTTCAAAAGCCTTTTCACTGTCGTGAAAAACCACAATATCTCCGGGGGTCAGGTTAAAAACCACATTTTCCAGGCATTGTCCGGGAGTAATGCCGGTATCGAAATCAGCGCTCAGCAGCGACCACATAATCAGATGGTATCCCACCTTCCGCACCTGCCTGGCCTGGATAGGGCCAATCCTGCCATAGGGCGGGCGAAACAGGCGGCTGTCGATATACTGAGCCGCCTGTTGAATATCCGAAAGATAATCCTTGCCGCTGGTCTTCCAGCCGTTCAAATGCTGATGCGTATGATTGCCGGTCGTATGCCCTTCTGCCAATATCCGTTCATAAACCCCCGGATATTTCATCGCATGATTACCAATGCAGAAAAAGGTAGCTTTGGCATGATGTTCCCGGAGCAAATCCAGCACAAAGGGCGTAATCGCAGGATGCGGTCCGTCATCGAAAGTCAGATATACGGACGGCGGATGAGTCTGTGGCATTTTCCATACTGCATTTGCATAAAGCTTGTTGAGCCAGAAGGGGGTGCGGAGTGTGTACATAGCAGGCAGTCGTTTATTAATCGGACTTGCAGTATCAAAGCTATAGAATCTGCAGCAGAATATTTTCAACAAGGCAAAAAAGGTTCTTATATATTTGCATCTGTATTAAATCAGTCAACAGAAGGTTCCGCTCATGCTGGCAAAAAACGCAGCAGGATGAATATGCTGCGCCCCCATTGATTGTGCGCTATCTGTATTTTAAAAACCAATAAATATTTTCAGATGAAATTCTTTATGAAAAAAATCTTCCGGTACGGTATCATAGCTACCCTGCCGGTATTGCTGTCCTGTGGCGGCGGCAGAGGGGAAGGCGCCAATGCTGACGGCACCATAAGCATAAGCCTTAATCCGCCGGAAAATACGAAGTACCTGTTTTCGTCTGATGTGAAGCAAACCGTAACCGTAATGGGGATGGCAACTGCGCAGAATATGCTGATGGAATATTCCTATGAGGTAACGGCGGCGGAAGGAGCCAATAAAACAATGCGCGTGATGTATGACCATATCAAAATGGAAATGACGACTATGGGAAGAAATATGGTTTACGATTCCAAAGACTCTAAATCCGACCACAGCATATACGGCGCAATGGACAGTATGATTGGCAAATCATTTGAGGTTACCATCGATCCCGAAGGAAAGATACTTGACCTGAAAGGATGGGACAAAGTTATGGGATCGGCAAGCGGAGGCCCGGCAAATATGATTGACGAAAACACCGTGAAACAGATGCTGGAAACTAATATCAATGTATATCCCAACGGGCCGGTGATCGTAGGTGACCAATGGAAAAAAAGTGCCACGACAAATGTACAGATGATGACCATGACCGTAAATGCTACCTACACATTAAAAGAAGTAAAGAACGGTATGGCATTGATAAAGATGGAAGGGAAGATCAATATGGATCCTTCGGCTGATACTACACTGGCAAAAGGCATGAATATGAACGTGAACATGTCCGGCGAACAATCGGGCACCCTGCATATAGAGCTTAAAACCGGCCGGATTACCACGGCAGACATTAAGCAACATGTTAAAGGCAGCATGAGCATGGGCGGGCAGGAAATGCCCATGGAAATCAACAGCGATATTTCACTCAGCACCAGGCCGCTTTAATGCCCAATTAAAAGGCGGCAGTTGCATTTTCCTGTTTTTGAATATAAGACCCTGCGCAATATTAGCGCATCCCGTTCGTAATAGGGATGAACTGGATTTATAATTCTGAATGATGCCATAATCCTGTACCCCGCCGGCGCACAAAATCCGGGTGTAATAATGAATGTGGTAGGTGGAGACACTACTGCTCCTGGCTAACACTCCATACTGTAAGACGGGTTCGGGAATTTAACCCTATAGCTTACATACATGCCTGACACACATATCACAGAGATGTGGCAACGCCCTTCTCTATACCCGTGTCCCTCTCGACTACCATCACCCCTAAATTCATGACCGGAACAGATCCTGATAGACATCGCTAACTTTATTGGCCGTTCGGACCGCAATATTGAAATCGCTTTTGGAAAGCCCTTTTACATTGGCTTTTGGAATAAAAACAGCCTCCATGCCCATCTTGGCGGCTTCTGCTATACGCTGTTCAATACGATTGACCGCACGTATTTCGCCGCTTAGTCCTACCTCGCCTACAAAACAAACATTGGATGGCAGAGCAATATCTTCGTAAGAAGAAAGCAATGCACAAGCAATGGCTAAATCAATAGCCGGGTCTTCAATCTTCAGTCCGCCGGCAATATTGAGGAAGACATCTTTCATACCAAACTGGAACCCGCCGCGTTTCTCCAATACTGCCAGCAGTAATTGCAGCCTTCTCAGATCGAAGCCATTGGTCGTGCGCTGCGGCGTTCCATAAACCGCCTGAGACACCAATGCCTGGGTCTCGATCATCATGGGACGGATGCCTTCCAGGGTTGCGGCAATGGCGATACCGCTTAGCGGTTCGTCATGCTGGGTCAGCAAAATTTCAGAAGGATTGCTTACGCCGCGCATGCCCGAAGCCGTCATTTCGTATATGCCCAGTTCGGATGTTGAGCCGAATCTATTCTTTAAGGTACGCAGGATGCGGTAGGCGTAATGGCGGTCTCCTTCAAACTGCAAAACGGTATCCACCATATGTTCCAGTATCTTTGGGCCGGCAATAGCGCCATCCTTGGTAATATGCCCGATGATGCAAACCGGCGTGTTCGATTGCTTGGCGTAGCGTTGCAATTCTGCTGCACATTCCCGAACCTGCGACACGCTTCCTGCGGCGCTTTCTATATAAGGTGATTCCAGTGTCTGGATAGAATCGATAATCACCCATTGCGGCCGCAGCTTTTTGATCTCCTGAAAAATGGTATGGGTATCCGTAGCCGTAAGCAGGTAAAGCTGATCGTTTTGTCCGGTCAACCGTTCCGCCCGCATCTTGATCTGGTGGGCGCTTTCCTCACCCGATACATACAGCGTGCGTATAGAAGCCCATTGCAGGGCACATTGCAAAAACAAAGTGGATTTTCCGATTCCCGGCTCACCGGCTACAAGCACTACGGAACCTTGTACCATGCCGCCACCCAGCACCCGGTTCAGTTCGGTATCGGGCGTAGGAATGCGTATTTCATCTTCCGCCGTAATGCTGTTGATATTGTGCACCTTCCCTTTTGCAGGCTTATCTTCCGACCATAGCACAGCTATGTCTTCTTTAGCCTGACCTCCTGGCTTTGTAACGAGCTCCTCCACCATGGTATTCCAGGATCCGCAGGAAGGGCATTTGCCGGCCCATTTAGCGCTTTCGGCGCCGCAATTCTGACAAAAGAAAGACGTTTTAGTTTTCAAAAAATGATCTTTACCGGTATGAAAAAATAAAAACCGCTCCCGGTAAACCCGGAGTTGTTTTTGTAAAAATAGGAATTTGTACGTCAATTGCCGGAATCGGTTTGGGGATGCACCCTTTGGCAATCAGTATTCGTGATGTGCTGCGCTAACATCCAGAACAGCCCGCACTATATATACTTAAAAGTGCTTTCCCCGACCCTTTGGCAATAACGGCATCAGGGAATCACCCCGAATTTCATACATTTACACCACATCAATCATCATTCAATATCATTGTATGTCTTTACTTTTTTCGCCGCTTACGATTGGGAATAATGTGTTTAAGAACCGGATATTCGTTTCGCCGATGTGCCAGTATTCATCGGAAGACGGATATGCCACCGACTGGCATCTGGTGCATCTGGGCAGCCGTGCTGTAGGCGGTGCGGGACTGGTGATTCAGGAGGCTACTGCCGTTTCATCTGAAGGTCGTATTTCACCGGATGATTTGGGAATATGGAAAGATGATCATACCGGAAAGCTGCAACAGATCGTGTCGTTCATTCATGATCAGGATACGAAGGCGGGAATTCAACTGGCTCACGCCGGCAGAAAGGCCAGTACAAACAGCGCATGGAAAGGCGATAATTTTGTCCGGCCTGAAAACGGGGGCTGGCAGACACTTGCGCCATCGCCCATACCATATTATGACACCGATGACATTCCCCATGCCCTGAACCGGGAGGAAATAGCAAACATCGTCCTGCAATTTGGTGCAGCGGCAAAAAGAGCCGGGAAAGCAGGTTATGATGTGATAGAGATTCATGCCGCGCACGGCTATCTGATTCATCAGTTTTTTTCACCCCTGAGCAATTTGCGTAAGGATGATTACGGCGGTTCGTTTGAAAACAGGATCCGGATTGCACTGGAGATCGTGGAGGCCGTAAAAGCAGAGCTGCATCAGGGACAAAGCCTGTTTGTCCGTATTTCCGCAACGGATTATCTGGATGGCGGCTGGGATCTGGATCAGTCCGTGCAGTTGAGTCAGATTCTGGCAAAGAGCGGCGTAGATCTCATCGATGTATCTTCAGGGGCATTGTCGCCTAAAGCAGTGATTAAAGCGGGACCGGGCTATCAGGTGCCTTTTGCCGAAGCCATAAAAAAATCATGCAATATCGCCGTAGGCGCCGTAGGCATTATCGTGGATGCGGAACAGGCAGAGGCTGTTTTGGAAAACCGGCAGGCAGACGTGATACTGATGGCCAGAGAATTTTTGCGTGATCCCTATTTTCCTTTGCATGCCGCCCGTCAACTGGATGGTGTAAATATCTTTCCCAATCCATACAAAAGGGCTTTTCGGGAATAAACGAAGCAATCGGGGAAATCAGAAAAATTCCAATCCGGTTCAGGAATCTTTCTTAAAAGGAAACCGCCCCGATTGGTATCAGGACGGAATCTTACTAACCCTTTAAATTCACTAAGTGATGGACAAAAATAACAAGATTGAGGCTAATTAAAAAGCGATTTTTGAAAGATTTCAGAATTGAATTTATTAAAATATTCTAATATAATTATTGGCTTTTTATCAATCAATTATGATGATATATTTTACTAATAATAGAATTTAAAAAATACAAATTATTTTAATGGATGCGCCTTTATAGAATCGATGCAATCTCCTCGACCCGAATACTAATGCTATATTAAAAGTGCTGCCCAATTGCATTAAACTCATTCCTACCCGCTCCGTACATGTTCATTATTCACTATTCCCTGCTAATTCATCACCCGTGAAAGCTCATGTGGAGTATCGGGTTGCGAGATATCATAAAGAATCAGGCCGCCCTGAACCATAGCAATCAGGAGATTTCCATAAGGAATGCAATCGTAAAAAGTGGCGCCACCCACGGAAGTAAAATAGTTCAGTTCATACTTATGGGCACCGCTGCCTGTGATATAAACTTTTAGCCCGTCCGAGCCATCGCAGACATACAAGACGTCATTTTGCCAACCTAAGCCATGGGGATTGACCATATTGAGCATATTCATTTCCCGGGGAGCCTGGGGATTGCTGATGTCATAAACATACAAGGCATTCAGGCTGCCGCCACAGTCAGATCCATTCCGGACAGTTACATAGGCTACTTCATCATTGGCCACCACCGGATCGCAGGCACGGATATGACTGACCTCACCAATTTTCACCGGGTTAGCCGGATTGGCAATGGAGAAAACATACATGGCTTCCTGTGAGCCGATAAATAATTTATCCTGGTAAGGAAAGATGGTTTCGATATTAAAACCTACTTCGGAGATCTTTATCTGTTGCGGGTTCCCGGCATTTTCCAGGCTGAAGGTAATTAATTTGGAAGCATCAACACCATACAGGTAATTTCCTGAAATAGCGAAGCGGGCTAAGGATCCGCCTTTCCCGCCGGGGGTTTCCATATTTGATGAACCCGTGCCGGAGTCCGCTTTATCACAGGCAGAAAAGAGCGTCAGGCTCATGACAAAAAAAGCCAGGTAACGGAATAATGATCGTTGCATAAGTATCATCAGTATTTACATTTTGGAGCGTGAAGTGTGGTGTACTCCCAATCGACAACCGCTTCTCTTTCTTCATCCACACATTCAAAATAACCGAGTTCCGGAGGTGTTGACACAGGAATAAACTGAAAGGTATTCGGAATGCGGGACTGCAAATGAGCATTATGAATATCGCTGATATCCACCACGATCAGGTCGTCATAATTATTGGAATACAGAAAATTATTTTTTACGGCAACCTCCGTAGCGCCGCCAATTGCAATGAAGGCCATTTGCTGAGGACTGGCGGGGTTGCTGATGTCCATGACATGAATACCTTTATTGCTTTCCACCTGGAAAAGCCGGTTGCCGTCAACATAGATTTTTCCGCCACGCTCCACCGGTTTGGGGGGCTCGGATTCAATAGGAATGTTCGCAATGTCCTTTTTGTAAACTGGTTTCCAGCCATCCACTTCGGCAGGTACTCCGCTATCCTTACAGGCTATTAGAAATCCGCCGGTAAATAACAGGAGCAGTAGTAATTTAATATTCATAAATGCTGTATTAAGGCTAATGTAATGAGCCTGGTATTTTTACTAAAAATTAAAAAGAACGATAAAAGTTTTTATAAAATTCCGGGATGATACATGTATAGACGAACATGAAGTTTCTTCTATTTGGTGAATTCCTTATTTTGCAGGAAAATATATAGAATATGCGTTTAGTGATCACCAATATAAAATCCCTGTTTCAGGTAGAAGATTCGGAAAATCTGCGTCAAAATGTATCGGGGAAAGCGATGGCAACGTTGCCCCGGATTGATAATGCCTGGCTGTTTATTGAAGATGGCAAAATAAAGGCATTCGACACAATGGAAAACTGGCGGGAAGAATTTCATACCGACAATATCTTAGATGTGGAAGGACAGATGGTGCTGCCGGCCTGGACAGACTCGCATACGCATTTGGTGTATGCCGCACCACGGGAACAGGAGTTTGTAGATAAAATATCGGGGCTGAACTATGAAGAGATCGCCCGGCGCGGAGGCGGTATCCTGAACTCCGCTAAAGCCATGCAGGAGATTGATGAAGAGGCTTTATTCGACATCAGCCTGGAACGGCTGCAATATGCGGTAAGCTTAGGGACGGGAGCTATTGAGATTAAAAGCGGCTATGGTTTAAATATAGCAGGCGAATTAAAAATGCTTCGCGTGATCCAAAGGCTGAAGGAAGCGCATATTATCCCCGTAAAAGCATCTTTTCTGGCAGCACATGCCTACCCTCTCGAATACCGGGACAATCATGAAGGTTACCTGCAATTAATTATTCAGGAGATGTTGCCCCGGATTGCCGACGAAGGTCTGGCGGATTATATGGATGTATTTTGTGAACAGGGCTTTTTCTCCGTTTCCGAAACAGAACGCTTGTTAGAAGCCGGTCTTAAATACGGCCTGAAACCTAAGATTCATGCCAATCAGCTGCACCGGTCAGGCGGTGTGCAGGTGGGTGTAAAATACCATGCAGTAAGCGTGGATCACCTGGAAAGTATGGGGCAGGAAGAGATTGAATGTTTAAAGAACAGCAATACCTTACCCGTACTGTTGCCCGGTGCTGCATTTTTCCTCGGCATGTCTTATCAGCCCGCAAGGGCCTTAATTGAGGCCGGATTGCCGGTGACCATAGCCAGTGACTATAATCCGGGAAGCTGCCCTTCTTCCAATATGAACTTCCTGTTGACTCTGGCCTGCACGCAAATGAAGATGACACCCGAGGAGGCGGTGAATGCACAAACGCTTAACGCCGCCGCCGCACTGGAGCTGCAGGATGAGCTGGGAAGCATTGCCGTCGGAAAGCACGCAAACCTGATCATCACTAAACCCATTCCCTCCCTGGCTTATTTACCTTATAGCTTTGGAGAAAATCTCATTGACAGCGTGTTTATTGATGGCATGAAGGTATGATGACCGGATTTTCGGGTATAACGGTCAATCCATTTGCTATAGCTATAATCATTAATCCCT
Source organism: uncultured Taibaiella sp. (assembly GCA_964622775.1). Lineage (GTDB taxonomy): Bacteria > Bacteroidota > Bacteroidia > Chitinophagales > Chitinophagaceae > CAZUSO01. The sequence goes on from CAZUSO010000056.1 coordinate 14,185, forward strand.
CAAATACCCAATTCGCTATTCAGAAAATGCAGATTGTTTAAATCGTTCCGAAATGATGGATCCGTCACGCATGAAAAGTGTACGGTCGGCCATATCAGCCAAGTGTTCGTTATGGGTAACGATGACAAACGTAAGCCCGTATTTTTCCCTAAGCTCCAGAAAGAGGTCATGTACGAAACCTGCATTAGCCGTATCTAAGTTGCCGGTAGGTTCATCGGCAAATACGATTTTCGGCCGGTGTACGATAGCACGTGCAATAGCCACCCGCTGCTGCTCTCCTCCCGATAATTCCGAAGGCTTATGATGCAACCGCTCCGGCAGACCAACGATGGACAAGACTTCCCCAGCCTGCTGCTGCGCCTGTTTTTTGGCCGTTCCCGCAATCCAAAGCGGCATACATACATTTTCAAGCGCCGTAAACTCCGGTAATAAATGATGAAACTGAAATACAAAACCCAGATACTTGTTGCGGAACGCAGCCTGCGCCCTGCGGGATAAACGATACAGGTCTTTCCCTGAAATAATTACGGAGCCTTCATCCGGAGTATCCAGCATACCAAGCAGGTGCAGCAAGGTACTTTTCCCTGCCCCTGAAGGACCGGCGATGGCCACAAATTCTCCCTCGGCAATTGCTATGGAAACCTGGTGCAGTACTTGTAGATTACCGTACTTCCTGGAAAGATTGCTGGCTTGCAAAATCATTTAAGCTGTTTTAAAAAATAAATCTGCTGCATGGTGTAGTTATCAGAATACACTCCTGTTGCAGGGTGTCAAAGTTATTGAAAAAGGTTTTACCCTCTGCGTAAAGGTGCGTCCCAAATTATCGCAATACAATGATATCAACACATTCTTTTGACATCAACCCATTTATACCTGGTGCCAATACATTATTATCATGCTAAAACAACAAACAATCGCAACCTCACATCGTGGACTTAGGTCAAAGTCATACCGTCATGCCGCCGTTGATGAAAATACCAAAAACGGCGGTGCAGAAAGTTATTGAAAATGGCGTAATCTCCGGTGATTCCTAAAATACAGCCTGAAATTTGCTAAAATGAGCATGAACCTGCCTGGCATCTTCCTGACGGTTGAGCAAGGAATATATATGACGACCGTTAAACTTTCTGCCGGTTTTTCATTCCTGATTGCTCCGAAATGGTAAGGTTTCCGGCAGAGTCCGCTTAAAAATAAATTGTTTGATTTTTATTTAAACCGAAACCTTACATTTGCAAAAATCATAAAACAGAATATAATAATAGCAATATGTTTTGGACATTAGAATTAGCTTCGCATCTGGAAGATGCCCCCTGGCCAGCGACAAAAGATGAACTGATTGACTATGCTATTCGCTCCGGCGCACCCTTTGAAGTTGTAGAAAACCTTCAGGAGCTGGAAGATGAAGGCGAGATGTATGAGGGAGTGGAGGATATCTGGCCTGATTACCCCACACAGGAAGATTTCTTTTTCAATGAAGACGAATATTAATCCTGGTTCAGCAGGACAGGATAACGCCATGCTGCTTATATCTCCGTGATACGGCAGCATGGTAATACAGCTCTTCTGTCTGTATGGACAGATACACCCCGTTTTTGATAATGGCTGTTAGCTAATAGCGTCATTGCTAATCACTCCCACACGTGCGGAATCCATTATTCATCCATACCCAACGCCTCTAAGTATTTTTGGATATATATATCCCGCTCCCGGAATTTATATTGCTAAATATAGCGGGGATGCTCTAACGGAATCATATCGCGGAACAGCTTTTCCTTTTGATTGATCGCCTGCAAATACGCGGCATTTTTCTTCCCTAATACAAATACTTTATCGGTATGCAGGCCAAAGGCAAGCTGTTGCTTTAAGGATTCGATCATAAATGGTGTAACCATTCCGACTAATCCAGGATCATCATAGTAATTAGCGTTTAACCATTTCCCGCCCGGAGATTTACGGACAATAGCCAAAGGAAACGGAGAATTGATATAAAAATCCGAGTAGAATTTTTTCACGCCTCCGTAAGCATTGATAAGGTCATAAACGAATACGGAGGAGGGCTCGTGAGAATGGACACCATCCATCTTTATCCCGCAACAGGATTCCAGCCGTTTGGTATCTGTAAACGGGATACCCGTCAGGCCGGCGCCATACCTACCGGGATTGATTCCAATAATAAACCGGCGTTTCCGCTTATCCTGATAAAATTTTTGGTAAAACTGTTCCATCACCTCCAGGGTTACTGCATTTTCCTGAAAGGGATTGATAACCGAAAAACCGGCAGGAAGGGAATCGGGATAATGAAGTTGTTGGTTGAATTGAATAATCTGTGCTGCAAAGCTGGTTGCCATGTTTGCCTCGATTTTTGAAGTGTAAAAAATATGGTATAATATCCCTGATGCCTGGAATGCAACAGCGACCTTACACCCCCAATTGGGCACGGCCTTCTTCGGTAAGCAATTCAAAACTCCATGGCGGATCAAATGTTACATTAATATCGGCGCTGCGCTCGGGGAAATCATCCTCCAAAGAATTTTTTACCCCGTTTGTAATTGCTTCGCCCATGGGGCAGTGCGGCGTGGAAAGTGTCATAGTGACTTTTATCTTCCCGGCTTCGCTGAAATCCAGATCATAGATTAAACCTAAATCTATCACATTCACAAACAGCTCCGGGTCAATAACACGGTACAGTCCGTTTTGCGCTTTTATTTTGTCATCAAAATAAGGATCGTTAATATTAAAATTCATGACAGTACCGTGGTTTTATGACGTAACACTTTTATCACATTATAAAGGTAAAGCAATCCGGTGATACACAAAATGGCTAAAGCCGCCCGGATCAGAATGAGACATTGCAGCGCAATACCGGCAGCCAGCAGCGCAATAGCAGTCAGAAAAAAATAAAACTGGAAGCTGACGAGGGATTCCCGGTAGAGCTGCCTGGGAAGCGGTATCTTCACCTTACCCGAAAGCTGTTTATAATGCCCGTTCCACACAATAAACGGAAGTGTTTTAAAAGTCATGCCGAGAATAATACTGCTGATCCATCCCATGAACAGCAGGCAGCCGTACAGCAATGCCCATTGCGATCCTTTCTGAACCAGCAGCAGCGGTATTACTGCAAAGGCCAACAGCAAAAGCAACAAAGACACAAAGGTATGTTTCATCAAATAGTCCATCTTCTTCCGGACACGATGCCGGTAAGCATCCGCCAGGAAACGCAGCCAGCATAGCACGCCGGCAAGTATCAGCAATGCATATAATCCGTAACGCATCGAATGACCGCCCAAAAAATATCCGTCTGCCAGAAAAGCAATCAGGCCGGCATTTTGAAGCAGGAAAGCTGCCATGAGCAACTTGTTTTTACCTGACTTCCCTAATAAAAACATGGGAACTAATTTGGTACTGACTCCGACAATCAGCAACAAAAACCAGCCGGCCAGACCGGCATGTGCATGAAGCTTGAGTATATCGAGATGATTTTTGGAAAAGAAAGGATAACTGAGATTAATGGCCAGCAGCAGCCCGGCAATAACCGTAAAGCTCAGCCAGAATGCAGAAGTGATGATGAACAGGCGCTGAATGCTGTAACGGCTGCAAATGTGGGTTGTCATGATGACATTAATATTATAAAGTATTGTGGCCAGCACCACAAGCGATCCGCCCGTTATCATGAGCCATCCTACGGTAAAATTCCAGAAGGAGCCTGCGAGCAAGACGACTCCCGGTGTGAGGCAATACCAGGAAGCTGCGGCGAGGCGCGGACTATATAAATCCCTTTCGCAAATCACCGGTAACAACTGGTACGCTGCGCCGAAAATAACCATAGTACCCCAGCCTAAGGCGGCCGTATGCACGATAGTCAGCAGATGCGGGTTGAAGAAATGTCCGGTCAGACTTTCGGCGCTGATCAACAAAAGGAAGCATAGTATTGTATAGGCCAGAGCGCCGGTGGCATAGAACGGAAGCACGGCCTGATTGGGCGGAGCCTTGCCAATATTAATGTCCGCCATCTTACTTATTTTTAAACAGCAGCATGTTCACTTCGGTTTCGGAAATGGTGTGAATATGCACCTCAAAATCTTTATCGGCCAGCTCTTCCAGCAAATACACCGGCACCCGTTTATGATGAACATACAGCGCATGATGATCCGGCAGCGTTTTTAATGCTTCCAGTATGGTCTCCATAGGTTGCGGCATTTCCAGATGCCTTACGTCAACCGTTACGATCTGTTCCTGAGAAAAGTGATTACCGATTGCATGAAATTGCTCCGCATCATCCATTTGGATCTTATCTTTTCCGGAGGCAGCCGGCGCCGGCGGTTTCGCTTTTTGCTCCGATTTGATAAAATAGGTATAGTGTTCTTTAGGGTTAATCGTTTTTGTATAAGATTCGGCTTTACCGTTTTGCGTCAGCAGATGAATAAGCGGCGTGGGAACAAAAGAATTGATGATACAAAGAATGCCACCTTCCGGCACTTTCTTAAACTCCGCCATGATTGCTTTCAGCGGATCGCTGCCATGATCAATAACCGGCCGGACATCCATAAAGTGAATATC
>CAZUSO010000057.1:0-18629 GCA_964622775.1 uncultured Taibaiella sp.
GGTATGACAATTATGATGCGGAGGCTACATTTCCCGATGGCAGCCTGTCTTACCGCAAAATTTTGATGGAATTTGAATTGGGAAAATATCAATGTGAAGGCTATGATCCCAGTAATGCGGGAGAGGGGCCTAATCAGACAGGTTGGTGTGGTGACTGGGACTATGATGTACACATGATTGCCTGTACACCTGGAGGAGACACTTTGGAGTTAGGAGAATTGATTACTCCTTATGCCAATTCCAATTTTCCACGTACTCCCTGGTCATGGAAACATTCTTACTGGTTTGATGTAACTGATTATTATTCTATTTTGAAAAATAATGTAACCATTCGTATCTTTTATTCCGGATATTCGGGCGGCTTTACCGGAACCGTGAAATTTCATTTCATTGAAGGTACCCGTGCCCGCGACGTGGTTGGCATTTCAAAATTATGGCACCGTGGATATTCTTATGGGGACCCATCCAATCCTATTGACGACAATGTGACGGCAATTACAGAAACTATGCCTTCCAATGCAGTAAGCGCTGCAATGCGGTTAATCATATCAGGCCATGGCGGCGATACACCTGAAAATTGTTCGGAGTTTTGTAAAAAATGGTATCAATTTAAGATTAACGGAAATAATGTACACCAGCAGGATATATGGCGGGATAACTGCGGTAACAATTTCTTATATCCCCAATCGGGAACCTGGATTTATGACCGTGCTAACTGGTGTCCTGGCGATCAGGTATTTCCCTTTGTAGAAAAGGTGCCGTCAAGCATAACTCCTGGACAAACTTATATGGTAGATATGGATTTTCAGTCTTACACTTCTAATGGAGGTGCAGGCTATAAAATAGCGGCAGCAATGTTTTATTATGGACCTTTTAATCATAGCAGGGATGCCAGTCTTGAGGCCGTTATCAGTCCGAATAATAACGAAACCTATTACAGGCAAAACCCGATTTGCGGAGGCCCTGTAGTAAAGGTTAAAAATGAGGGCAGCGATCCGATTACGTCCATCAAATTCAGCTATGGCATTGCAGGGCAAACACCAATGGAATATACCTGGAACGGCAATCTTGCATCGCTGGATGCTGCTGAAATCACTCTCGTACCATTGCCGGCTTTGCAAATGGCAACAGGCGACAACAATGAGTTTTCAGTAACCATTGTTGAAGTAAACGGTGCGGCAGATGAAGATCATTTCAATAATACACAAAGCACGGTATTCACTGCTGCTCCGCAATGGGAAGGCGAAAATTATAAAGTAGAAATGAAGATGTCAAGTACCATTCAGGGATATGTGAATAAGGTGAACTGGACCGTTAAAGATATGGACGGTAATATACTGTTTAGCCGGCTGGGTACAGAAGCATCAACATCTAATAGTCCGGTAGTTTATAATGATACGCTGAGCCTGCCGAACGGTTGCTATCGTTTGGATGTGGATGCCTCCTATATAGGTATGGGATTCCAATTTTTCGGAGCGTATGCAATCCCGGGATACATTAAAGTATTCAATATGGCTACCGGCAACCAGTATCCTTTGCCTAAAACAGATTTAGTTAATCCTAGTCTGTCGGGTAATTTCGGAAACGGATTCACGCAGTTCTTTACCGTTACAAACTCTACCGGTATCATTAATGTTGAAAACCAATACAGTCTCAGCATTTATCCTAACCCTGCTCAAAACCAGTTGAACGTGGATATTATCGGCAGCTTAAATGAACCGGTGAATCTGTCGCTGGTGAATATTGTAGGTCAGACGGTTTACACCACCACTACGGCTAAGCAACAAATACAAATCGCTACAGGCAGCCTGGCGCCGGGCATCTATACTTTGATATGCACTACAGGTAATAGTAAGAAAATAGAGAAAATTATCATTGCGCACTAAGAGAAAAGAACAGATGACCATCTGTAATAGAAGCAAAGCCGCCTGTTTAAGGGCGGCTTTGCTTTTTAGAATATGATAATTACGAATAGCCGGATTCCGGCTTCCCTCCTGTTGTTTATGCAGCAGTGGAAATGTCTAATTTCTTACATATAAAATTATAAAAATCGGCAACGGTCACCATCTCCTGAAATTCTTCCGGCTTCACTTTAATGCCAAATTGATTATCAATAGCCACAATCAAATCCACATAATCTAAACTGTCTAAATCCAGGGTTTCTTTAAGGGTGGCACCCGGTTTTAGCTCTGACGGATTCACCTCAAAGTCTTCTGTTAAAAAGTTATTGATGCGGCTGACTACTTCTGCTCTGTTCATTTAATTATAACCGTTTTTTAGTAAAGCCGCAAAGGTAACAGATGTTTTGATAGTGGAAAAGGATTCATACAAAAAATCTTCCCTTTTTTTCAACATTTCTTTGTTATGAATTTTAAACAAGTATCTTTGCGCAAAATTTCGCAGGGGGTATAATATTCCCTGTTGATTTTCACTAAAACTCGTAGATAGAAGTAATGATATCAAGGCGCCTCTTTCCCTTATTAGTATTGATTTTGACGCTTCTAAGCGTGCCGGGTTCCATGTTTGCCAATGCCGGCGAAAATCCTGAAGATGCCTTAAAACATCAGGAAACGGAAAAAAAGGGATTGAATGTATCGGAGCTCATTTTCTCGCATGTAGGTGATTCGCACTCCTGGCACCTTTTTAACCTGGGGGAAAAGCATATCTCTATCCCGCTTCCGGTAATCCTGTACAGCCCTGAAAATGGCCTGAGCGTATTTTCTTCCAGTCATTTTGGTCATTTTCATGAGCATAATGTAGATGGAAAAACCATCGGGAAAAGCGAATCTTATAACGGTTATTATATAGAAAGGGGCATTAAAGAAAAGATTCTGGCGGAAAACGGGTCAAAAGTTTATGACTTTTCCATCACCAAAAATATACTTTGTATGTTTTTGTCTATTGCCCTGCTGCTGCTGTTAATGACCGCTGCCGGCAAAAAAGCCGGGAAAACCGGCGCTACCACCGCCCCGAAAGGTTTCCAAAACGCACTGGAACCTGTTATTATATTTATCCGGGATGAAGTAGCCAAGCCCAATTTAGGCAATAAATATATGCGCTTCATGCCTTTATTGCTGACTCTGTTCTTCTTTATCTGGATCAACAGCCTGCTGGGTCTTTTGCCTTTCGGCTTCAATTTTACCGGTAATATTGCCGTTACGCTTTGCCTTTCCGTGGTATCTTTCATTGTGATGTTATTTATGGGCAATAAACATTTCTGGGGGCACCTGTTCAATCCTCCGGGCGTGCCGTTCGGTATTAAGCTCCTGTTGGTTCCCATTGAGATCATATCCCTGTTTATCAAGCCTGTTGCATTGACCATCCGTCTTTTTGCCAATATGCTGGCCGGCCATATTGTGATCCTGAGCGTGGTGCTGATGACCTTCATTTTTGCGGAAATGAGCTTAGTTGCCGGCTGGGGCTTCTCCGTAATCTCCCTCCTGTTTGCCGTGTTTATGTTCTGTCTTGAATTATTGGTGGGCGCCATTCAGGCTTTCATCTTTGCAAACCTGACCGCGGTATTCATTGGCCAGTCTATTGAAGAGCCGCATCATCACGATGCCGTACACGAGAGTTATCATGACCATAATCCGGAAACGGGTCAGGGTTATAATGTAGGAACCCAGGAAATCATAGCATAGTATTTTTTCATCAAAATCCATATAAACATGTTGTTAGACACAATTTTGTTAGCAGTAGAAAGTGCAGGATTAGGCGCTATTGGCGCCGGAATCGCTGCCCTGGGAGCCGGTGTAGGTATCGGTCAGATTGGTAAAGGCGCGGTAGAATCCATCGCCCGTCAACCGGAAGCATCTGGCGATATCCGCGCTAATATGATCCTTACTGCTGCCTTCGTAGAAGGGGTTGCGCTGTTCGGCGTTATTGCCGGCGTGCTGGCCATCTTCGTATAAGAGAAGGAAAAATCATAACTGCATCCGACGCACAGGGCAGGGGGTGCAGTTATTTAACCAAACATCAAATTGCTAAAATAAAACTTCAAAACATTCCTTAAAATGGATTTATTAACTCCCGATTTCGGACTCTTCTTCTGGACCCTCGTTGCTTTTCTTATTGTGGCGTTTTTATTGAAAAAGTTTGCCTGGAAGCCCATTCTGAAATCTTTAAATGACCGGGAAAAAAACATTGCTGATTCTATTGCAACTGCCGATCGCGTTCGCGCAGAAATGAGTCAGTTGAAAGCAGACAATGAAATATTGCTGGCACAGGCTCGTGAAGAACGCACGCAATTGCTGAAAGAAGCCAGAGATACCAAAGAAAGAATTATTGCGGAAGCAAAGGAAGCGGCAAAGGCAGAGGCGGCAAAGATTATGGAAGAAACAGCGCTGCAAATCGAAAACAGAAAGAATGCTGCGATTGTTGATGTGAAAAATCAAATCGGCAAGCTTTCATTGGAAGTAGCGGAAAAAATCCTGCGGAAAGAATTGTCTTCCACAGATGCTCAGTCTAAATATGCACATCAACTGGCCGAAGAAATTACGCTGAATTAATCACCGGAACTGAAAAGACGAACCCGTCAAAATTTATTAAATTAGAATAATGCAAAATCCACGTCTCGCAACCCGATATGCCAAATCGCTGATTGATTTAGCCGGCGAACAAAACGTTCGTGCCGAGGTATTGGCTGATATGCAATTGCTGGACAATATCTGCACGCAGAGCAATGAATTCAGGCTGATGCTGCGGAACCCGGTTATTAAGCCGGATAAAAAATCGGCTATTATCCATGCCGTATTGTCGCAGCATACGCTGCAAAAATTATCTCTTGCTTTTATGGATTTATTAGTTCGCAAGGGCAGGGAGGCCAATCTTTCCGAGATTGCCAAAGCTTATATCACCCAATATAAATCCATCAACAATATTAATGTGGTGCATCTCACAACTGCTGCACCGATGAGCGATCAGTTGCGGAATCAGATTAAGGAAAGGGTGGCCGCTTCGGTAAACGGAAGTGTAGAGCTTCATGAAGCTGTTAATGAGGATCTGATCGGCGGATTCGTGCTGGAAATGAACGATAAGTTGTTCGATGCAAGCGTACGCCGCGATTTGAATGATATTAAAAAGCAGTTTGAGTATAACCTATATATACCTTCTAAATAATCAATTGAAATCAATAATCCCGGGGAACCGGGAAAAATAATCAACAATCAAAATTCAATAAAAATGGTGGAGATCAAACCGGATGAGATATCCGCGATATTACGTCAGCAACTCAGCAATTTCAACAGCTCTGCAGATTTAGAAGAGGTTGGTACCGTACTTCAGGTAGGTGATGGTATCGCCCGTGTATATGGTCTGGGCGGCGTTCGCCAGGGTGAGCTGGTTGAGTTTGAAGATGGCACCAAAGCAATTGCCCTGAACCTGGAAGAAGATAATGTAGGGGTGGTATTGATGGGTGAAAGCAAGACAATTAAAGAGGGCTCTAAGGTAAAACGTACCGGCAGCATCGCCTCTCTTAAAGTGGGTGAAGGATTGGTTGGTCGGGTGGTGAATACTTTGGGCGAGCCGATTGACGGCAAAGGTCCGGTGAAGGGTGAGCTTTATGAAATGCCTATTGAGCGTAAGGCACCCGGGGTGATCTTTCGGGAACCCGTAAAAGAGCCGCTTCAGACCGGTATCAAAGCTATTGATGCCATGATTCCGGTAGGACGCGGTCAGCGGGAATTAGTGATCGGAGACCGCCAGACGGGGAAAACCGCTATCTGCATTGATACTATTATCAATCAAAAAGAATTTTACGATGCCGGCAAGCCGGTTTACTGTATTTATGTGGCTATTGGCCAAAAAGCCTCTACGGTAGCCGGCGTAATGAAGGTGCTGGAGGAACATGGAGCGATGGCTTATACCACCATCGTTGCGGCTTCTGCATCTGACCCGGCACCACTGCAATTCTACGCACCTTTTGCCGGTGCGGCCATCGGGGAATTTTTCCGCGATACCGGTCGCCCTGCATTAGTCGTATATGATGATTTGTCCAAACAAGCTGTGGCTTATCGTGAAGTGTCGCTGCTGCTGCGTCGTCCGCCGGGTCGCGAAGCTTATCCCGGTGACGTGTTCTATCTGCACAGCCGCTTACTGGAACGTGCTGCTAAGGTGATCAGCGATGATAACATCGTTAAGAATATGAACGATCTGCCGGAGAGCATTAAGCATCTGGTAAAAGGCGGAGGTTCGCTGACCGCATTGCCGATTATCGAAACACAGGCCGGTGACGTATCGGCTTATATCCCGACCAATGTGATCTCCATTACAGACGGGCAGATATTCCTGGAATCCAACCTGTTTAACTCCGGTATCCGCCCCGCCATTAACGTAGGGATCTCGGTTAGCCGGGTAGGAGGTAATGCCCAGATCAAATCCATGAAAAAAGTGGCCGGTACCCTGAAGCTCGATCAGGCGCTTTACCGTGAAATGGAAGCCTTCTCCAAGTTCGGAGGTGACCTGGATGCCGCTACAAAAACCGTAATTGATAAAGGCGCCCGGAACGTGGAAATCCTGAAGCAGCTTCAGTTTAACCCCTTTCCGGTTGAAAAGCAGATTGCCATTATTTATCTGGGTACCAATAACCTGCTTCGGGAGGTTCCGGTGAAGAATATCAAGGCGTTTGAAACGGCATTCCTTACGGAGATGGAAGCGCATTTCAGCGATGTGCTGGCCGACTTTAAAGCCGGAAAATTGCCGGAAGACGGCATCAGGCGTATGGTGGAAATGGCTAAGGGACTGATTCCACAGTTTAAAGCATAGTTTTATAACGCTTGTAAAGAAGCCGCCTCAAAGACAAACGAGGCGGCTTTTTTGAATTGGTTTGCCCTCAGTTTAATAATAATAGGTGCATTGCTCCATTTCATTAAAATCACGTAGCGCAGTGGAGCGATTTTAATTTCAGTCATGACACCAGGTTTTTTGTCGTACCCAAGAATATCACATAGAGTAGCCTCAACATCTTGCCATGACAGCTACTTTGGCGTTTATACATTCGTGCTATTGTGGACAAAAAGAAAAACTATTTTCTCCTAAAAAAACAATAGCCGTTTTTCTCACCCAGAAATTGCAAATCCGGATTCCCGGTATATTTTACCGCATCAAAATTTTTACAGATAAAATAAACGGGTTTGTCCACATTACCCCGGAGCAGCCATTCGTTGCGATTCCGGTAATATTCCTCCTGGGTGGTAGCTTTTTTTTCAGAATAAAACAGATAGGCATAGCTTTTAAAATCCAGCGGCATCAGGTAAACATCCTGTTCTTTAAGGCTTTGGTAAAATTCAATTGCCGACCGCTGGGAATAAGCTTCTATCTTAGGCGTAAAATGAATTATACTGGCTTCAATCACGAAAATCTGTACGAACATCAGAATCAATATCCCTTTGTCAAAATGTTTGCTGATTTGAATTAAAGCTACTATCAGACCTGCAAGGTATAATAGCCCGATAGCCATTTCGGCATAGCTCCAGGAAACATCCGCATTCAGATTGGCTATGGCAAAGGGATCATCGATATAGGGAATCAACTTGTCCTTGTTCATGCCCATGAAAGGCAGCAAAGTAATGGCCAGCGCCAGCAGTCCGCCAATACCATACAGCCCAATCAGGACTACAGGCTTGATTATTGCCTTTTTTTCACTGACCTGATTTATAAACCGGGCCGCCAGGAAAGTGATGGGGAAATAGCACAGGGAAGAATAATGCACGATCTTTGTTTTCACTATGGAAAAAAGAATCAGGGTAACGCCCAGCAGGATCCACATCCAGCGTACAAAGTCTCTTTCAGATTTTTTTTCAAAAAGCAGCCGTGATTTTTTCCCGGACTGAAACAGCCATACCGAAGCGGGAAAACAGCCGAGCAGCAGTACCAGGAAATGATAATAGAAGGGGCCGCCATGTCCTGCATCCTGTGTGGTGAGCAGCCGGATCTGGTAGGTAATAAATTCCCGGGTAAACCACCAGCCATTAAGCACGATGTCTGTTCCAAACCACAGGAAGGTGCATAAGGCAGCGCTGCATGCAACAAGCAGCAGCTCTTTTAACCGGAATATCCGGAGCCCTCTTTGCCAGATTACATAAACAACCAGGGCAAGTACGGCTATCAGTATCGCCACGGGGCCTTTGGTGAGCGTAGCTAAACCGAGAAAAACGCCGGCCAGAATTGCATGAGTTGCTTTACCGCTTTCTTCATTGCCCAAAAGCCACATCTGAAAAAATGCCAGGAAGATAAAGTAGTTGAATGTAGGGTCGATAATCCCGGATTTAAAATAAAAGTGAGGCAGCCAACTGGCTGCGTACAACAGCACCCACCACCAGGCCATTCTTTCGCCGATTATCTTTTTCCCTGCATAAAAAACGGTACACATCGTGGCTATACCGATTAGTGCATTCGGTAGTCGCCCTGCAAATTCATTAACTCCAAAGATGCCCATGCAAACGGCTTGCATCCAGATAAAGAGGGGCGGCTTTTCCCAAAAGGGCTGAAAGTCGATTTGAACCCTCAGCCAGTTTCCGCTTGCTAACATTTCCCGGGCACTTTCTGCAAAATTGGCTTCATCCCAATCAAACAAATGAGCCTGTCCCAGGAACGGAACAAACAATATGGCACTGACTGCAATGATGAGCAGATATTTGATATAAATCGGTCTCATTGAATACGAACTGCAAAAATAGGCGCTATAATACAATAAGCGCCTATTTAATAATTATATAATGCTGTTTTTTTGGTGTTCCCGTTTGTGAAAGTCTGATTTCCCGTTTTTGAATGGTATTAATAAATTCCTGATTTACCTTCGCGCCCAATTTATCATTCCTATGGTTCAGCTTTGCTATCGTTCTGTGGTATTCATAGCCGCATTGCTCACAACGTTTTTGTCTTACGCACAAACCGACGGCACCCTGAACTCTTTTCAACAGCCGGGAATGACTAGGGCCCAGAAACTCGTTGCCAGCACCGGCGAAGACCTGATGTCCGGCAATAATGCGGACGAGGCTCAAACGGTGATATCGGGGTATGGTGAGGCATCCTGTCATTATGATACGAAGTATAAAAACGGAACGGCTTCGCTGGATCGCGGCGTACTGTTCGTCGGTCATCAGTTCAATAGCCGGATTGCGTTCTTTTCCGAATTAGAGGTGGAAGATGCCAAGATTGAAGGTGGAAAGATGGATGGCACCATTGGCTTTGAGCAGCTTTATCTGAAATTCAGCCTTAATCCCCGCAATTACTTCGTTGCCGGGTTATTTTTACCGCGCATTGGAATCATCAATGAAAACCACCTGCCGGTAAATTATAACGGCACCGAGCGCCCTTTGGTGGAGCAACTCATTATCCCGGCAACCTGGCGGGAGCTGGGAATCGGCTATTACGGGCAAATGAGCACGGCTCCCGTTACCTATAGCCTGGCTGTGATCAATGGCGTGAATGCCGGCAACTTTACCCATGGCAATGGCATTGGCGGCGGTCGCGGAGAAGGACAAAAGGTGAGCATGAATAACCTGGCCGTTACGGCATCGCTTCAGGCTTATACAGGTAATTTTAAATTCCAGGTTTCCGGGTACGCCGGAGGCACATTGCCTTTCCCCGCTTATCAGGCCGACAGTATGAAGGCCCCCAAAGGATTTTTTGCAGCGCCTTTATACCTCGGAGAGTTTAATGCGCAATATAATGCACAGGGATTTTACGCCAAAGTACTGGGAGCCTATATCGCCCTGCCGATGGCCGATGAGATTAATTCCTTGTTTGCGAACAATACCCCCTCTTCCATGTATGGAGCTTATGCCGAGCTGGGTTATAACCTGCTGGCCTTAACGCGTAACAGAAATGCCGAAGACCGCCAGTTGATTGCATTTGTCCGGTACGAAAATCTGAATGTCAACAATACGATTCCGGAAAATGGCATCATTGACGGAACCCTGGATCAGTCGCATATTATTATCGGATTGAATTATCTGCCGCTGCCGAACGTGGTCATTAAAGCGGACACCCGGATTACCCATACGGGGTCGCAGAACAAGGCGCTTTTCCTGAATCCGCCTCCGGTAATGATCCCTTATCAGCAGGATAATATCTTTATTAATATCGGTCTGGGGTATTCTTTTTAGAAAAAATAAGCATGAAACGGAGAGATTTTATAAAAAGCAGTTGCAGCGCCTGCGTCGCCATGAGTATCGGGCTGTTGTCCGGAGCTTCGTTTCTGGAATCCTGCGGCAGTGCCCGGCTGACAGTTATCAAAGCCTCTGCAAACAGTTCCGGCAAGGTAAGTGTTTCACGCTTTGACTTGCAAGGCAATAAGGCGCAGATGCTCAGAGTAGCAGGTTATCCTTTTGATATTGCCGTCAAACAACATGAAGAAAGTTATTTAGCTATTGTTATGATGTGTACACACGCCGGACATCCTTTGGTGAAATCAGGAGAAGGCTATTATTGTACCTTACATGGCAGCCGTTTTAAAGGTGACGGAAAGGTGCAGACAGGGCCCGCTTCCAAATCACTGATGCATTTACCGGTTGAGGCTCAGGATGATCAGTTGCTCATTACATTATTAAAACCAGTTTATTAATCCATTTTTTAATTTTTAAATATTCAATACAATGCTCAAAAAAAGCTATCTTTTATTATTAGGCGGCGCTCTGATGACCGCTGCTGTTTTCTCCGGGTGTGGTGACAAAGACAAGGAGGATAACACGACCGACTTTAAAGAGCTGGAAGGCCAGGTGCTGTCCTCTTTTGTATCCACATTAGCAACACCTTTATATGCCCAGTTCCGGGAAAAAGCCATAAACCTGAATATGAGTGTGATTACCCTTACTGATAACCCTACTGTAGCCAATCAGACAGCCGCCAGGGATGCATGGCGTGAAGTGCGTGTTTTATGGGAACAAAGTGAAGGTTTCCTGATCGGCCCGGTTGACGACAATAATTACGATCCATATATGGATACCTGGCCAACTGACCGCAACCGCTTAGACAGTTTAATGGCCAGCAATGCGCCTTTAGATGCGGATGCATTAGCCGGGTTGACCGATACGGAATCAGAAACCGAACTGACCTTACGCGGCTTTCACCCTTTAGAATATTTATTGTGGAAAAACGATGTTAATTATGGTGATCGGGAAAAGGAATATATGAAGGGACTTGCCCAGGATATTTTGAACAACGTAACTAAGTTGAATGCCGACTGGGGACCTTTCAGCGAAGAATTTATCAATGCCGGACAGGATGGCAGCCGTTATGAAAGCAGGCAGGAAGCTTTGATTGCTTTAGCAGGTGCGCTTACCGGGATCTGCGAAGAAGTGGGCGATGGCAAGATGAAAGAGCCCTTCGTTGGGGTGGGAGGTACGCCCGATTCCACCATCACGGAGTCTCCTTATTCCCATAACTCCGTAACCGATTTCAGAAATAATATTATGGGCGCCCGCAACGTGTATTTATGCAGCTTTGAAGGCGCTTCCGGAAAATCAATTAGTGATCTGGTCTCGGCAAATAACAAAACCCTTGATGAAGATATCAAGCAAAAATTCGAAGCGGTTATCAATTCCTTTGACGGTATCACCACTACTTTTGAAGAAGCTATCTATAGTCAGCCGAATGCGGTTCAGAATGTACTGACTTCCATCGACAACCTGAAAACGTCTCTCGAGTCGCTTGAACCATATATTCAGACATACGTGAAAGATTAATAATGCTATTACAGATCAATAGCAAAGATTAATGAGAAAACTACTCGTAACATTAGGCCTTGCGGCATTCGTCGTGACCGGCATTTTATGCCGCAAGCCTGATGATGCGTTTCCGGAGGCGAATTACGACCCTCGTCTGTCGGGCGGTGCGGCTACGGTATTTAATACCAGCGCTAAAGCATTTGGCGAAATGATTACCGGAATGAGCGCTTACGATCAGTTTGTTCATGAGGTAGGTGATAAGATATTTGAACAAACCTTTGTTTCTGCGCCGGCTCCGCTTTTCCCCGGACTTGGCCCGCGATACAATAATGTATCCTGTATATCCTGCCATCACAATGATGGCAAAGGCACTGCTACCGCAGGATTACCCGCATCTTCCCTGCTGACCCGGATTAGTATTCCCGGTTTTGATATGCACGGAGGCCCCCTGAGCGCCCCGGGTTTTGGGACACAGCTTCAGGATAAGGCTATACCCGGCTGGAAACCGGAGATCAGCCTGGGTATCGAATACCAGGAGTCTGTTTTTACGTTTCCTGATGGCGCACAGGCGTCATTGCGCAAACCTGTTTACACGATTAATAATCCATATACCGCATTGCCTGCGGGCTATATGTTCTCGGTACGACTGGCTCCGCCGGTATTCGGACTTGGTCTGCTGGATTTGATTGCAGAACCGGATATCGTCCGTAATGCAGACCCGGATGATGTGGATGGCGATGGTATCAGCGGCCGTCCGAATTATGTTTACAATCCTTTTACCCGTCAGCGCGAACTGGGAAAATATGGTTTGAAGGCAAATACCAGCAGCCTTCTGGTACAGATTGCCTCGGCATTTTCGGAAGATATGGGCGTTACCAATTATGTCTTCAGAAGCGAAAATTATATGACTGCTCCTTCATCCGAGCCACGGGATGTTTCCGACAGCCTGCTGGATGCAGTCGTCTTTTATGTGCGTACGCTTGCCGTACCGGCCAGGCGAAATGTGGAAGACCCGGCAGTTATACGGGGAGAAAAATTATTTCAACAAATCAAATGCTCCGGCTGTCATACGCCCACCTTTAAAACCAGTGTGGATGTCCGGCTCCCGACTTTGAGTAATCAGCGGATTCATCCTTACACCGATCTGTTACTCCACGATATGGGCGAAGGGCTTGCCGATGGCCGTCCTGATTTTGAAGCCGGAGGTTCTGAATGGAAAACGCCGGCGCTTTGGGGCATCGGCCTCTTTCCTAAAACCAATGGCACGCCATTTTACCTGCACGACGGCCGCGCCCGCACCGTTATTGAAGCTATTCTATGGCATGGCGGTGAGGCAGAACAGTCCAAAAATGCTTTCGTTCAGCTTCCTCAGGCCGACCGGGACGCTTTGGTGAAATTTATCGGCTCTCTGTAATTTCATAACCATTTCACAACGATAGCTTACAACTTCCCGTTTTGGTGTTGGTGAAAACATCAACAACGGCGGAACGATTTTTGCCCGCAGATTTTGCAGATTGTCGCAGATAAAAAGAGCGTGGAAAGAAACATCGGGTGGGGTGCCGGCAGGGGCGTATGCGATAGCAGCGAAATGGCAAAATGGATATGGTGACAATATTGTTTTTGTTGTGCTTTATATGCTTCGTTCACTATGCGTAAAGCTATTTCAATTCCTATCACGTATGCTTTAAAAAGCCTCCGCATTATCCCGTAATTTCTTTGCATCTTTACAGTTCAATTTTCCCGGAATGAAATCCAAAACTAAGGCCTGGCTGGCTTTAATATTTATCTGCATAGCATGGGGCACCACTTATCTGGGAATCAAAATATGTGTGGAAGCCTATCCTTCTTTTTTAATGGCGGGCGTCAGGCAGTTTGTAGCCGGAATCCTTATTTTCTTTATTGCCCTGGCCAGCCGCAGAAAGCCGGATCTTTCCCGCCGGAATATTTTGATGCATGTCCTGATCGGCTTTTTGATGATTACTATGGGGAACGGTTTGGTGTCCTGGGGCGAGCAGTATATTCCCAGCGGAGTGGCGGCGCTCATCTGTGCCATTATGCCCATTTTTGCTGTGGCTATCAATGTTTTTGTGAATAGGATGGAAAAGATCAACCTGCTGATCGCCATTGGAATGGCTGTAGGCTTTTTGGGTGTAGCGGTGAATTTTCGTAACAATATTGCCGATCTGGCTAATTCAAAATACATTATAGGGATTCTCGTCACCCTGGTTGCTACATTTGCCTGGGGCTTAGGCAGCGTAATCAGCCGTAAACATTATTCCAATTCGAATCCCATCTTCAATTCGGCGGTTCAGGTTGCCGCAGGAGGATTTTTCCTGCTGTTGCTCAGCCCCGCAATGGATGATTATGCAACGATTCAATGGAACAATACCGAAGCGTTTTTATCCCTTCTTTATCTCATCATTATCGGATCGGTAGCAGCTTACACAGCATATATGTATGCCCTGAAAAACCTGCCCGTCGGCGTGGTGATGATCTACGCCTATATCAATCCTTTAGTGGCCGTCATTTTGGGATGGTGGTGGAAGGATGAGCCGCTGACGGTTTATACCATGCTTTCCTTTGTCGCTATCATGCTGGGCGTTTACCTGGTCAATAAAGGATACCGGAAAGAACAATTGAAAGTGGTTCGTTAATCCGGCTTTTCGTTTGCACTTTAATAGGTATCTTGCGGTATGTTTTTAAAGAAAGCTGTTTGCTGTATCGGGATGCTGATCGGCTGCTTCAATATACAGGCCGCTACCTTATACATCCCTATGAACGCAGAGGATCAGACCAATCACCTGAAGGCCTACGGCATAGCCTATATGGCTCTGGCCAGCGGCCTTACGGTGGACTGGCTGCTGAATTATGACGGGGGCGCATTTGCTATGGAACAAACCAATGAGGTGGAACGGGTTTGTAAACTTCGTGATGTAAGCTACCGGGTTATCGCAGATGCTCAGTACCAGAATATCCTGCAGTCGATTGCGGATCCTGACTTTAACGGAGATGTCATTAAGCTGGAAAAAGCGCCAAAGATAGCGGTTTACACTCCGCTGAGCAAGCTGCCCTGGGATGATGCCGTAACTATGGTGCTGACCTATGCGGAAATTCCATACGATAAAGTATATGATGATGAATTATTACAGGACAAATTACCGGATTACGACTGGCTTCATTTGCATCATGAAGATTTTACCGGTCAATACGGGAAGTTCTGGGGAGCTTACCATAATGCAGCATGGTACCAGGATGATGTGAGGATGCAGGAAGCTATGGCAGCCAAACACGGCTTTAAAAAGGTATCGCAGCTGAAGCTGGCTGTCGCCAAAAAAATACGGGATTTTGTAGCAGGCGGCGGCTACCTGTTTGCCATGTGTTCGGCCACCGACAGCTATGATATCGCCCTTGCGGCGGAAGGTGCTGACATTTGTTCTGAGCCTTTTGACGGTGATCCGATGGATCCCAATGCGCAGGACAAACTCAACTTCAATAATTGCTTTGCCTTTAAAGATTTTACCCTGGTTCAGAATCCTTTTATGTATGAATATTCTGACATTGACAATACCATGTCGCGCAAGGTGCCGATGTTAACCGATTATTTCACCCTGTTTACTTTCTCCGCCAAATTTGATCCGGTGCCTACCATGCTTACTCAGGATCATACTACTACCATTAAAGGATTCATGGGGCAAACGACTGCCTTCAGGAAAGCAACGCTCAAAAGCAATGTGCTGGTTCTGGGCGATTACAAGGGTGCTGACGAAGCCCGTTATATTCATGGTGAATACGGTAAAGGCACCTGGACATTTTACGGCGGACACGACCCGGAAGATTACCAGCATCAGATTGGCGATCCTCCGACTGACTTATCCCTGCATCCTAATTCGCCGGGCTATCGTTTGATTCTGAACAATGTATTATTTCCCGCAGCAAAAAAGAAACCGCGGAAAACATAGCCGGCACACCCATTGCTTTTTGCACCGCACAAATTTCTGTTAAACGCATATTACATCGTATTTTAGCCTTATTTTAGTTCATTCTTAATCATAAAAAGCCTTAGTTCTATTTGCATATTTCTACTTTAAAAATCCAATTCGTTCACTTAATTTTTTTCATTCAATATGCAGGCAGACATTCTTTGGGTAGATGATGAAATCGACTCCCTGAAATCACAAATCCTTTTCCTGAAAAATAAAGGTTATGAAGTAACGCCCTTCACAAACGGCTATGATGTGCTGGAACATCTCCGCACCAACCAGGCTGATATCGTTCTTTTAGATGAGAGCATGCCCGGCATGACCGGCTTGGAAACCCTGGCTAAAATCAAGGAAATCCGCCCGACATTACCTGTTGTTATGGTTACCAAAAATGAGGCAGAAAACATTATGGAAGAAGCTATTGGCGCGCAAATAAGTGATTACCTGATCAAGCCCGTCAATCCGAACCAGGTTTTGTTGTCACTGAAAAAGATAATGGATAGCAGACGGCTGATCTCCGAGAAAACTACGGTGGAATACCAGAAGGATTTCCGGAATCTTTTCATGGCGCTGAATAGCAATCCCAATGTGGAAGAATGGAAGGATTTATACCGGAAATTGGTGTATTGGGAAGTGGCCATGACTAAAAGTGATTCGCCGGAAATGCAGGACGTATTCAATACGCAAAAGGCCGAGGCGAATAATGAGTTTTTCAAATTCATTTCTAAAAACTATATCGACTGGATTCAAAATAAAGCGGAAGATACTCCGGTGATGTCGTACAATTTATTCGGAAAGAAAATTTTTCCGAATATACGGCCGGGTAAGCCTACTTTTATGATACTGATCGACAACCTGCGTTTCGATCAGTGGAAATCCATAGAACCGATAATCACCCGGTTTTTTCGTGTGCAGGAAGAAGATATGTTTTTCAGCATTCTCCCTACAGCAACACAATACAGCCGCAACAGTATTTTTTCCGGCCTGCTGCCAATTGATATTGAAAAGCGTTTCCCGATTGAATGGAAAAATGACGACGAAGAAGGTGGAAAAAATCTGCATGAAAGGCGTTTTTTGTTAGATCAACTGCACCGGTTGAATGCGGATCAGGTCAGGACAGACTACATCAAGATTACCAATAATGATGACGGACGGTCTTTGGAAGACAATATTCATAATTACCTGAACAATGACCTGACCGTGATTGTGTATAATTTCGTGGATATGCTTTCTCATGCCCGCACCGAGATGGAAGTACTGAAAGAGCTGGCCGGCGATGAAATATCCTATCGTTCCTTAACGGTGAGCTGGTTTGAACATTCCCCTTTATTCCGGGCTTTGAAGAGAATTGCGGATAAGGATATTCAACTGATCATCACCACAGATCACGGAACTACAAGGGTAAAAACACCCAGCAAATGTATCGGTGATAAAACTACCACAACCAATTTACGCTACAAACACGGGCGTAATATCCAGTATGAAAATAAGGATGTGCTGGCCATTACCAAGCCTGAGGATGCAGGCCTGCCGAGACCGAATGTCAATTCCAAATTTATCTTTGCCAGGGAAGATATCTTCCTCTGCTACCCAAACAATTATAATTACTACGTGAACTATTACAAGAACACGTTTCAGCACGGCGGAATTTCGCTGGAGGAAATGATTGTTCCAATAATTCGGCTGGAAAGTAAACCAGGCTTGTAGGTGTTCTATAAAGAGGAGCGCAGACAGTCCCGGAAATCATACATATGTGCCAATAGCAGCTCGGTTCTCACTTTTTCAATGGAGTGTTTGGTTCCGGGCAATACGGCCGTGTATATTGGCTGTAAAATCGTGGAAAGCTACGCCCGCAACACCGGGAAATCTTTACCGGAAATTTTGCAGGAAAGCGATGCGCGTAAAATACTGGATGAGGCGATGTACAAACCGCGATGAGCATTCCGGTAATATGAAGGAATAAGCGCCGTAATTATTCTCTTAATAACTTTTTCAAAACAACTTCCCATATTCAGGTGAAGGCACTATAATCATTTACGGAAATGACTTTTTAGGGATTACCTTAATATAAAACAAATCTTTTATCGCAAAGCGTGCGAAGTCTTCTATTGCCAAGTACCGCTATGTTTTTCCCCTTCATCGCGTGCTTCGCACAGGGGGAAGAGGTTAATAAGGCAACTATGATTATTTGCCCTTTTCTTTTCCCAATAATCTTTCCAATAAAACGTTTTTCTCTTTTTCGCTTTTCAAGAGCGCCTCGTAAAGTTCCACTATTTTTTCAATAGGATTAAACTGATACCCGATCACATTTCCACAATTTTGATTGAAATTCTGCATAAATGGTGATTCACCTAATTGCTTTAGAACCTCTGGTGTGCAGCTCAATTCAGCTGCAATTTTATCCAGAAATTCATCCTCAATTTCGGGGCTTTGCTCAATTTTGGAATAAGCCTGCTGGGAGATTTTTAACCTCCGGGCCATATCAGTTTGTTTAATCCCCTGAAAGGAACGAATGCGTGTGATATTTTGACCGATGTGCATATTTGAATGGTTAAACGGTGATGTTAATATAATAAATTAGGAATGGTAAAATACAACAGGTAACACTACCAGACAAAAAAATAAATACAATTACCTTGTTTAACTGAATGAAGTTTAAAAGTATAGTTGGCATTTAAATGGAAGTGTAAAATACAACAAAATTAATCGTAAAATACAATTTGAATCTTAAAAAATTATGTTTTACGTTTGACTTGTAATTGAAATTATTTGTTATTACCATGAGAAGCATTTAATAAAAATTACCCATTAATCCTCTACCAGATTGAAAATTTAATATCGGACGATTTTCACTTTGGGAATATTACTTGGTATTTATGCGCAGCAAAATGTTTACTACTTGACAATTAATTTTCATTGTTGTCCGACAAAAAAATTAAGGGGGGCGTAAAAGCCCCCCCTTTTTCTTAGTTTGCGAGTTACA
>CAZUSO010000058.1:0-18624 GCA_964622775.1 uncultured Taibaiella sp.
CTACAATTTAATGACAGAAAAATGACATTCACATATTCAAAATGACAATTAATATGGCTGAAACCCTTGCCTGTATTGAAATTTTTTTTTTTGATAATCACTATTAATATTGAACTTCCTGTTGTACTTTTGCCCCTGCGTTTTCCCAAACACTACGTTAAAAACAAAAATTTTACACGTGTCAGCAAATATATTTACATTCAAAAAGCTTAGATTTTTAGCATTCCTCGCATTTTCATTTTCGCTGTTATCCGCCCCTGGTTCCTCATTTGCCCAGGACGGTGAAGCCTTGTTTAAATCAAAGTGCGCCGCCTGTCACAATCCGGTTAAAGACGCGACAGGGCCTGCCTTACAGGGCAAAAGCAAGGAAGTGCCTGATCGTCAGTGGATCTATAATTGGGTGCATAATTCTTCTGCACTGATCGCCAGCGGCGACCAGTATGCCAATAAGATTTATAATGAATGGGGTAAGATACCCATGACGCCTTTCCCCGAGTTGAGTGAAGCGGAAATTGATGCAATCATTACGTATGTAGATGATTACAAATCACCTACAGCTGCTCCTACTCCAGCCGGACAAGCTCAGCCTGAAACGGATAATACCTGGCTTTATACGGTACTGACCTTAGTTTTGGCCGGCGTGGCGCTGATCCTATGGCGTGTGAACAAAACCCTGCAACGAGTTGCCAATGAAAAAGAAGGTATCTCCAATAAAAAGGACGTTCCGGTTTTCCGGAGTAAGATATTTATTACGATTACCAGCGTGCTGATTATGGCTTTGGCGGGCTACTGGATTGCTAATGGCTCGATTGAAATGGGGCGACAGCAAAACTATATGCCCGAACAGCCTGTCTTCTATTCGCATAAGGTACATGCCGGCATCAACCAGATCAACTGCCTGTATTGCCATGCCGGTGCCGAGAAAAGCCGCCAGGCTATGATTCCTTCCACCAATGTATGTATGAACTGCCACAAGCAGATTGGCGAATACACCGGAGAACCGCTTTACACGTACGAAGGAAAGCAGGTGGACGGAACCGCCCAGATTCATTTACTGTATAAATACTCTGGCTGGGATCCGGATAAGAAAGCTTACAATCTGGATGCCGAAGGCAATATCAAGGCCACGCCGATTGAATGGGTAAAAATCCACAATCTGCCGGATCATGTTTACTTTAATCACTCCCAGCACGTAGCCGTAGGCAAGGTGCAGTGCCAGACCTGTCACGGCAATATTGAAGAAATGGATGAGGTGAAGCAATTTGCCCCGCTGTCTATGGGATGGTGTGTAAACTGCCACCGCCAGACTAAGGTGCAGTTTGAGAATAACAGCTATTATACCATTTTTCAGAAATATCATGACGAAATTAAAGAAGGCAAGCGTGACGGGGTTACCGTGGAAGATGTCGGTGGTATAGAGTGCCAAAAATGTCACTATTGATTTCGCCCCCTGATATTTTTATTATTCAACATTCATTTTTTCAGTTTTCGGGGATTAAGCTATTAATTTCTTAGAGCTACTTAAATATCATTATAAGAGTCGACTTATGAGTCAGAAAAAATACTGGAAGAACTTAGAAGAGCTGGAGCAATCACCGGCATACCTGCAAGAGGCCGAGCAGGAATTTCAGGAGGAATTGCCTGTGTTGGGAATGGGGAATGAGCTGCTGAATGCTCAGACGCCGCGTCGTGATTTCCTGAAATACCTGGGATTTACCACGTTGGCTGCCACGGTTGCCGCAAGCTGTGAAATGCCGGTTCGTAAAGCGATTCCTTATGCGATCCGCCCTGATGCGGAATTGCAGACACCCGGTGTGCCCGATTATTATGCCTCCACATTTGTAGATAACGGTGACTACTGTTCCGTAGTAGTTAAGACGCGGGACGGACGTCCGATAATGATTGAAGGAAATACTTTGTCGGGAATTACCAAAGGCGGCGTTACTGCCCGCGTGGTGGCTGCCACGCTAAGCCTTTATGATGTGGCCCGCCTGCGCGGCCCGCATGTTAACGGCAAGCTGGTGGATGTTTTTGAAAAAGTGGATAACCCGATAACGCAAGGTCTGGCAGCAGCCGGCGGACAAATCGTGATCCTTACCGGAACCATTCTCAGCCCGACTACCAAAGAGGTGATCAGCAAATTTATCGCTAGATATCCTAACGCTAAACATATTCAATACGACCCGGTTTCTTATTCCGGGATGTTACTGGCCAACGAGGCTTGCTTTGGAAAAAGAGCATTGCCTTCTTATCATTTTGATAAAGCCCAAACGGTCTTCAGCCTGGGGGCGGATTTCTTAGGATCCTGGCTGACTCCGGCAGTATTCAGCACAGACTATCCCAGGTTGAGGCACATTTCTGCGAAAAAACCGGAAATGAGCAAGCATTACCAGGTAGAGGGCATGATGAGCATGACAGGACTTAATGCGGACGAACGCGCTACCTGCAAGCCTTCGGAATATGGTAAGGTGGCCACTGCGCTATATAATGCCGTTACTACCGGCGCTGCGCCGGCGCTTTCCAGTAAGAAGCTGAATACCCTGGTTTCCGCAGCAGCAGCCGACCTGAAAAAAGGTGGCGGCATGGTGGTTTGCGGCAGCAATGACCAGAATGTGCAGACTATTATCAATGCCATCAACAGCGCTATCGGCGCTTATGGCAGCACTATAGACTGGAGTTCCGTATCGAATTATAAACAAGGTATAGATGCCGACATGGTGGCATTGACCCAGGCGATGAATGCCGGTCAGGTCGGTGGATTAATCGTACATGGCGTAAATCCGGTTTATGATTACTTCGACAGCAAAGCATTTGCCGAAGGCATGAAAAAGGTGAAAACCACGGTATCGTTTAATGACCGGATGGACGAAACCACACAACGTTGCGCTTTTGCCGTTCCCGATCACCACTGGTTGGAAAGCTGGGGTGATGCCGAGCCGCAATCGGGCTTTTATAGCTTTATGCAGCCGACTATCGCACCCTTGTTTAAGACAAGGGCTTTCCAGGACAGCCTGATGAAATGGTCTGGTGAAACGCAAACCTATCATGATTTCTGGCAACAATACTGGGTGGCCCGCTTAGGCGGTCAGCATAATTTTGATAAAGCCCTTCAGGATGGGGTGGCTCAGCCTGAAAGTGCCGCACCTGCCGGAGGAGCTGCCTTCAGCGGTAATGTTTCGGATGCTATTGCAAAAGCAACAGCCAATCCGGGCGGTAAATATGAATTAGTGGTGTACCCTTCCGTGGCGATCGGCTATGGAGGCGCATGGAGTAATAATCCCTGGTTGCTCGAAATGCCGGATCCGGTTACCCGCGCTACCTGGGATAACTATATTTGTATGTCGCCCTCAACGGCAAGAGATCATTTTGATGCCCGTTTAGACGGTATTAATCAGGTTGATCTGAACCGCCGCGTGGTAAAGATAAAAGTAGGCAATAACGAGATTGCCCTTCCGGTGGTGGTCATCCCCGGTATGCATAATGAGGTCATTGCCGTTTCTTTGGGCTATGGCCGCGATAAGCAGGTAGGTCGCGCTGCTGCCGAACTGGGAAAGAATGCCTATCCTTTAGTGACTTTTAACGGCACTACGTTCAATTATAATAATGCCGTTACCATCACTAAAACGGATGAAACCCACCCTGTGGCTATCGTTCAGACCCACATGAGCAGTGAAGGCCGTCCGATCGTTCATGAATTTACATTAGAAGAATTCAGGAAGAATCCTAAAGAATTATTGGAAGAGCGTCAGGCGGAGATCGGTCCCTATTCTCACCTACCCTGGGAACACCCGGAGGAAAAGGAGGGCGAACTTGATGAAGAGGGTTTCCGTAAAGACGGAACCTTATACCCTGACCATCCAAAACATGGCATTCACTGGGGTATGTCCATTGACTTGTCCACCTGCACCGGCTGTGCTGCCTGCGTGGTAGCCTGCCAGGCGGAAAATAACATTTCCGTTGTGGGTAAGCACGAGGTGCTGAAGTCTCAGGAAATGAGCTGGCTGCGAATTGACCGCTATTTCAGCGGAAATCCGGATGATCCGGACAGCATCCAGGCTATTTTCCAGCCGATGCTTTGCCAGCACTGCGATAATGCGCCTTGTGAAAACGTTTGCCCGGTATCCGCTACCAATCACAGTAGCGAAGGGCTGAACCAGATGGCCTATAACCGTTGTATCGGGACGAAATACTGCGCCAATAACTGCCCGTATAAAGTACGCCGCTTCAACTGGTTCGACTTTAACGGTGCGGACAGCTTTGCCGATAACCTGTATGAAGACGGACGCCGTGATGATATTAACGATGATCTGACCCGTATGGTGCTGAATCCGGATGTTACCGTGCGCAGCCGCGGGGTAATGGAAAAATGTTCTTTCTGCGTGCAACGCCTGCAGGATGCAAAGCTGCATGCCAAGAAAGAAGGTCGTCCTTTGCAGGATGGCGAGGCTAAAACCGCCTGCCAGGTAGCCTGCGCTTCTGACTGCATTACCTTTGGAAATGTGGCCGACAAGAACAGCGCAATATATAAATTACGTAACGAAGAAAATAAAGAACGGGTATTTTATGTATTGGAGCAAATTCATACCCTGCCGAACATCAACTATCTGTCAAAGATCAGGAATGCCAATGAATCGGTGATGGCGGATGAAAAGATGGATGAAATGATGAACCAGCATATTTAGTGCATTGCGGGGAAAAGGGCAGGCCGGAATTGGTTTGATGAACAGAATTATCTTTTGTTGATCATAAGGGCTAAAGCGAGATGAGTTTTTTGAAATATTGATTATAAGAAAATGAGCAGGAAGCAAGAAAGAGCGATTGCGTTGGTTTTACCCTTCGGCAGGCTCAAGGGGACAGAGCATGGAATCTTTTCATGCTGAAGTTTGTCAAAGCCGGAAAACAGGTTCTTTGTGTTGAGTGAAAGCCGAACAGATTATGTGGAACATACTCTTGCCTTTATGAAGTATGGAAATAATGTGAGCATTCCGGGTTTATTATCTGTGCCTTTGCTATTTTGCATTTTATTTTTTCCCTTTTGACTTAACAGCCGTGTAATTTTCTTACAATCAATATAAAATAAACAATACCGGCAAATAGCCGAAAGATATAAAATGAATTTAAGCATTATAGAAAAAGTATTATGCATTTAAAGTACGAATCATTTATCCGGGAGCCATTGGTGAATGGCAACAAAGATTATCATCAGGTTACAGAGGATATCTGTCGCCCCGTTGAGCAAAAACCTACCAGGCTTTGGTATGTGGGCTTTATTATCTCTTTGACTTTTCTGGGCTTTGGTGCATTTTCCGTTTTCTGGGAAGTGTACTGGGGTATAGGGACCTGGGGTATCAACCGGACGGTTGGCTGGGGGTGGGATATCACCAACTTCGTATGGTGGGTAGGTATCGGTCACGCCGGCACCCTGATCTCCGCCATCCTGCTGCTGTTCCGCCAGGGCTGGCGTACAGGGGTAAACCGTGCTGCGGAAGCCATGACCATCTTTGCGGTAATGTGTGCGGGTCAGTTTCCCATTTTTCACATGGGACGGGTCTGGAACGCGTTTTATGTACTCCCTTACCCGAATTCCCGCGGCCCGCTTTGGCCTAACTTTAATTCGGCGCTGCTTTGGGACGTATTCGCCATCTCCACGTATTTTACCGTGTCTTTGCTATTCTGGTATTCCGGCTTAGTACCTGATTTCGCCACTATCCGCGACCGTGCCAAAACCAAATTGCGCAAACGCCTTTATGGTATCGCTTCCTTCGGCTGGACCGGTACCGCAAAAAACTGGCAGCGGTTTGAAGCATTGGCCCTGGTACTGGCCGGTCTGGCTACGCCGCTGGTGCTTTCCGTACACACCATCGTATCTATGGACTTTGCCACTTCCGTAATTCCGGGCTGGCATACCACCATCTTCCCGCCTTATTTCGTTGCGGGCGCTATCTTCTCCGGTTTTGCTATGGTGAATACCCTGCTGGTGCTGGTGCGTAAAGTGTTCCGCCTGGAGGATTATATCACTCTGGGTCATATTGAAGCCATGAATAAAGTAATTGTACTGACCGGCTCCATTGTTGGGGTGGCCTATCTCTCCGAGCTGTTTATTGCCTGGTACAGCCAGGTGCGCTACGAGCAGGATGCCTTTAAATGGCGTATCATGGGGCCTTACTGGTGGAGCTACTGGGCTATGATGACCTGTAACGTGGTTTCTCCGCAGTTGTTCTGGGTGAAAAAGCTGCGCCGGAATATAGTGTTCACCTTTATCTTATCCATAGTAGTGAATATCGGGATGTGGTTTGAACGTTTTGTGATTATCGTTACCTCGCTGTACCGCGATTACCTGCCTTCCAGCTGGACTTATTACAGCCCGACATGGACAGAAGTCGGATTTTATCTTGGTACATTCGGATTGTTCTTTACCTGCTTCTTCCTGTTTGCAAAATACTTCCCGGTTATTGCCATTGCGGAAATTAAGTTTGTACTGAAGACATCGGGTGAAAATTATAAAGAGCAGATGCGCCCCCTGGAAGAAAAATCAACAGAAGAATTTATCCATATTGCGGAACACAGCCATTAATATAACTATTAAAAATGCTCCCGTAGAAACGGGGGGTAAAATTTAAAATATATAGAATGTCAGTTAAAAAATTTGCGGTTGCATGTTATAATGATGAAGCGGTACTTTTTCCCGCTGTGAGACAGGTGCGGGGCAGCGGCTATAAGTTGCATGATGTTTACACGCCTTTCCCCGTGCATGGCTTAGATACGGAATTAGGTCTCAAACAAACCGATCTGCATATTGCCGGTTTTTGCTATGGCATTACGGGTACGGCTACGGCCTTAGGCTTTATGAGCTGGGTGCTGACGAAAGACTGGTCTATCAACTATGGCGGCAAGCCCTTCTTTTCTCTGCCGGCGTTTATCCCCATCACTTTTGAGCTGACCGTGCTTTTTGCTGCGGTGGGCATGGTGCTGACCTTCTGTTACCTGAACCAGATTATGCCGGGCGTAAAGAAACATATTTTTCATCCGCGTCAAACAGATGATCTGTTTGTAGTGGCATTGGAAATCACCGATCCGGCTGCAGAATTGGAAATGATTGATTTTCTGAAAACCACCGGAGCGGTGGAAACCTCGGTGCAAACTGCGGAAGAAGGCTGGTGGTACGGATATTGGGATAAGGAAGAAGTTTATGAAAAAGCCGGTTAGGAACGGGCGGTATTAGCTTAAAGTATTTAAAAATTATTTTATCATTTCATACAAATGAAAAAACATTATTTAATAACGGTAATAGTAGCGGGAGCGGCCTTAATCTCGGCATGTAACAGTGGATATACCCGGCGTGATCCGGGCAGAACTTATGCCCCGGATATGACCTATTCGCGGGCTTATGATGCCTATACCCGGAATAACGGCATTACACCGGACAGCATGGTCAGCCAGCCGCCTGTTGCCGGTACGATTGCCCGCGGAAAGGCTTTGCCTAACCACCTTAAGGAGCAAGATACCGCAGCCTTTAAATCCCTGACCAATCCTTATGTGCTTAGTGCGGCGGATATTGATGAGGGCAGGAGATTGTTTGATATCCATTGCGGTATCTGTCATGGCACAGAATTAGACGGTAACGGCCCTCTGTATGCCAGCGGAAAATTTGCCGCTATGCCCGCCAATCTGAAAGATCCCAAATTCACAGCTTATACCGGCGGACAGATTTACCATACCATTATTTACGGTAAAAATATGATGGGAAGCTATGCTTCGCAGTTGGATGAGCACCAGCGCTGGAAGGTAATTGCTTATATTAAAAAGATGCAGGGTGGTGAAACCGGCGCTGCAGAAACGGCGGCCGCACCGTCTGCGGACAGCACACAAACTAAATCCTAAGGGTTTTTTGAAAAACGAAAATCAAAAAATAACATTCAGATAAATCAGAAAATATTCTAAGAATATGATAACGGATCAATTTTCAGTTCCATCCCGATTAAAAACCTCCGGTCTCATACTGACCCTGATTGGCGTAGCTACGCTTATTGCCGGCGTTTTTGCCTTTTTGCTCAACGGCGACGGACATTACGATGTGGCGCGCTTCTGGGTGATGCTGCTGCAGGATAGTGTGTTCTTTTTAATGATAGCTGTATCTTCCGTATTTATTATGGCGGCTGCAGCCCTGGCTCAGGGTAGCTGGATCGTGGCTTACCGTCGTGTTCCGGAAGCCATTGGCGCTAATGTATGGGTCTTTGGACTGATTACGCTGATTGTGCTGCTTTGTATCGTTTTTGGTTTTCACGAACATAATCCTGTTTATCACTGGGTTCATCCTGAGGGGGATGAGATACTGGAAGGGAAAACGGGATTTCTGAATAAATATATGTTTGTCGGTTTTTCCGTGGCTACTGTGGGTCTTTGGAGCTATTTCGGCCGCAAATTCCGATCTTTATCCTTAGCGCAGGAAAAGGCGCCGAAAAACGGCACAAAGATTTACTGGAAAACTATTGTCTTCGGCGGTGTATTCCTGCTGGTTTATGCCCTGACCATGATGAGCATTACGCCCTGGTTGTGGCTGATGAGCATTGATGCGCACTGGTATTCTACCTTATACAGCTGGAATGTATTTGCAAGCGCCTTTGTCAGCGGCATGTCTATGATCCTGCTGTGGACGGTTTATCTGAAGAACAAGGGGAACCTGCTTTTAGTTACTAAGGAACACATGCACGATTTAGGAAAATTCATGTTCGCATTCAGTATATTCTGGACTTATACCTGGTTTGCACAATATATGCTGATCTGGTACGGTAATATTCCGGAAGAAACTACCTATTTTAAGATGCGCCAGCAGGGACCTTACGGCTTTTTGTTCTATGCCAACCTGATTATCTGCTTCGTATTTCCGATCCTGATTCTCATGTCTGCACCCAGTAAGCGTAATTATTTTACCATCGTATTTATGGCGCTGGCCTTGTTATTCGGGCACTGGATGTATTTTTATTTACTTACCGTTCCCGGTCCGATGCAGGAGCACTGGACTATCGGCTGGTATGAAATCGGTATTTTGCTCGGCTTTATCGGTGTTACCATATTGACAGTTGGAAAGACCTTGTCGAAGTCGGATTTGGTTCCGCAGAACAATATACTGCTGAAGGAAGCTGTTATTCACATTTCCTGATGCGCATGCTTTTTAATTTTAATGAAGTAAAAGAAAAATCATTTTATATTTTATAAGACCTTACCTTAAAACGGTATTAAATTCATAAAACACAATGTCGGGATTAATTATTACGGCTTTAGTCTTTTTAGTATTTATCGTGATTTACCAGATTGCGAAAGCCGGCGAGTATGCCAATATACTGAAAGGAGAAGAAAAAGTACAACAACAAACGAACAAGCTGATGGCCTGGCTGATGGTGATTGTTTTTTTCCTGGGCATGTGGGGCATATATAAATGCCATGTGGACCTGATGGATAAAATGCTGCCCATTCCGGCCTCCGACCATGGTGTGCAGTATGAAAACATGCTGATGGTAACGCTGGTCATTACCGGTATCGTATTCTTCATTACCCACTTCCTGTTGTTTTATTTTATCTATCGTTATCAGTCCACCGGGAAAAGCACTGCATATTTCTATCCGCATAACAACCGGCTGGAAATTCTATGGACTACAATCCCGGCGCTGACCTTAGTTGTGCTGGTCGTTATCGGTTTGCGCAACTGGATCATCATGACGGCGGAATCTCCCGCAAATTCCATGAAAGTGGAAATTGTAGGAAAGCAGTTCAACTGGATTATCCGCTACCCGGGAAAGGATGGTGTTTTTGGAAAGACCGACTATACCAAAATAAATGATGCCAATAACATTCTGGGACTGGATTGGAATGACCCGGCCAGCAAAGACGATATTGTGGTTCAAAACGGGGAGATGCACCTGGCTACTGATATTCCGGTCCATCTGATCATCAAGTCGCGGGACGTGATTCATGATGTGGGATTGCCGCACTTCCGGATGAAGATGGATGCCGTTCCGGGAATTATTACGACTATGTGGTTTACGCCTACTATCTCTACAGACAAGATGAAGGAAATCACGAAAGATCCGGATTTTGTGTATGAAATTGCCTGCGACCAGCTTTGCGGTAAGGGGCATTATTCCATGAGGGGTACGGTAATCGTAGAACGGACTAAAGGTGATATGGCAGCATGGCTGGCTCAGCAGCAACCGTATTATGCGCTTGTACATACTGATGCGCCGGCGCCGGCTGCTGACAGCACACAGGCCTCCGGCACGGACAGCGCTGCAACGACTGCCGCCCTGTCTATGCAATAAATCTTTAAATAAAATTGTAATTTTGGTTTTTTAGAAATAATCTGAAAATGGCTAACGAAGCAACTATAGGAAATGTTCATGAAGCGCACCTGCATGTTGAACACGCACATGATGCACACGATGATCATGGAGGTCATCACCATCATGAGCAACATTTTATCCAAAAGTGGATATTTAGTCTGGATCATAAAGTAATTGCCAAGCAATATCTGATTACCGGTATTA
Source organism: uncultured Taibaiella sp. (assembly GCA_964622775.1). Lineage (GTDB taxonomy): Bacteria > Bacteroidota > Bacteroidia > Chitinophagales > Chitinophagaceae > CAZUSO01. The sequence goes on from CAZUSO010000058.1 coordinate 10,542, forward strand.
TTTGGGCGATTATAGGTGCATTGTTCTCGGTTTTCTTTCGCTTGCAGCTCGGGTTCCCGGATACCCCGCACCCTGTTCTGGAGCACTTCCTGGGACATTGGGCAAAGGGAGGAAGGCTTACGCCCGAATTCTACTACGCCTTAGTAACTATGCACGGTACCATACTGATCTTTTTCGTATTGACGGCAGGGCTGAGTGGAACCTTTAGCAATCTGTTGCTGCCGCTGCAATTAGGTGCACGCGACATGGCATCTCCTTTTATGAATATGCTTTCCTATTGGGTGTTCTTCATATCCAGCGTCATTATGTTTTCCTCCCTGTTCGTGCAAACCGGACCGGCAGCCGGCGGATGGACGGTTTACCCGCCGTTGAGCGCGCTTAAGGAGGCTTCTTTGGGCTCGGGCATCGGTATGGATCTTTGGCTCATTGCTATGGCTTTATTTGTAGTGTCGCAATTGCTGGCCGGCCTGAATTATATTACCACTATCCTGAACATGCGTACGAAAGGCATGAAGATGACACGTATGCCATTGACAGCATGGGCCTTATTATTTACTTCCGTGTTAGGCGTGTTGTCGTTCCCCGTATTGCTCTCCGGATTCGTTTTATTGCTGTTCGATCGTCACGCGGGAACCAGCTTCTATCTTTCCGAGATCTTTATCGGTGGTAAAGCTTTGTCGCATATAGGAGGATCGGCCATTCTCTATCAGCACCTGTTCTGGTTCTTAGGCCATCCTGAAGTGTATATCGTGATTCTGCCGGGTATGGGTATTGTGTCGGAGGTGCTGTCCACACACGGGCGAAAACCTATCTTCGGTTATTTAGCGATGATTATTTCCTTCATCGGGATCACCACGTTGGCCTTCCTCGTTTGGGCGCATCACATGTTTGTAACCGGAATGAGTCCTTTCTTAGGTAGTATATTTGTGTTGCTGACCCTGCTGATCGCCATACCATCGGCCATTAAAGTGTTTAACTGGCTCACCACCATCTGGAAAGGGAATCTTAAATTTACCGTTCCGATGATGTTTGCGCTGGGCTTTATATCCATCTTTATTTCCGGAGGGCTGACCGGCCTCTTTATGGGTAATTCCGCATTGGATATTCACGTGCATGATACCTATTTCATCATTGCCCACTTCCACCTGGTAATGGGCGTTGCCGCCTTCTTCGGCATGTTTGCAGGCATTTATCACTGGTTCCCGAAGATGTTCGGCAGGTATATGAACAATACGCTGGGTTATATTCACTTCTTCATGACATTCATCGGCGCTTATCTGATTTTCTGGCCGATGCATTACGAAGGATTAGCCGGTATGCCGCGCCGTTATTACGACTATAGCGCATGGAAATCATTTTCACAGTTTAATGACCTCAATGCTTTTATTTCTGTGGTGGTGATTGTGGTATTCTTTACGCAGCTGATGTTTGTCTTTAACTTCTTTGTCAGCATCTTTAAGGGACGTAAGGTAAATAATCCGAACCCCTGGCATGCTACTACGCTGGAATGGACTACGCCTTTAGTTCCGGGTCACGGCAACTGGGAAGGCGATATTCCTGAAGTGTATCGCTGGCCTTATGATTATAAAGATGATGGAAACGGTAATGATTTCATTCCGCAGAACGTTCCTTTAAAGGATGGCGAGGTCGAATCGCATTAGCCGGGATGTTTATAAAATCTTTCAGGGTTGCCGTAAGGCAGCCCTTTTTAATGGATACCTGTTTCCTGAATTATGGCTGTTTATGGCTTAGTATTGCCCCGGATTATTAATGGCTGTCTTTAATCTTTAAAAATGCAGATACAGAATTTTTCAACCTGGCTACAGGAGCGGCTCATCCGGTCGCTGCCCGGCGAGCCGGCACAATCCAGAATGCTCAGAACCAAACGGCCAAAGGTGGGCGAAGCGCCTGCCGGAGCCCGGGAAAGTGCAGTGTTAGTGTTGCTGTATATTCAGCATGACCGGCCCGAAGTGGTATTGATTGAGCGTATATCCGATGGTAGTGTCCATAGCGGTCAGATTGCTTTTCCCGGCGGAAGCCGGGAAAAGTCCGATGCCGACCTTACCGCTACTGCGCTGCGTGAGGCGCGGGAGGAAGTCGCGCTGAATGTAGAAGATGTCAGGGTGCTGGGTCTGCTGACCGGCCTGTATATCCCGGTAAGTAATTTCCGGGTCTATCCGGTATTGGCTGTTGCGCATGCGCGACCCTTTCTTTATCCCTCTGACGGTGAAGTATCCCGGATCTTATACGTCCCTCTGCCGGAGTTGTTTTCCCGTAAAGCATCCGTGAGTGTGCAGGTAGCCGAAACGGTGCAGGTAACGATGCAGGTGGATGCTTATCTGACAGAGGAACATACCATCGTCTGGGGCGCTACTGCCATGATACTTTCCGAGCTGGAAGCGCTTTGGGAAGAGTATCTTTCTGAAGCAGGATGTCAGTCTTAATCAGGGATACGGAAACCGGGCATCGCCGTTAAGTCAAACATATTCCCTCAAATTTTACTAATCGGTACTCAATTTTTTTGCTGTTTTGCATTTTGCATTTTGACTTTTTAATTTGATCAAATGGATTTGCAGCAATTGCAGCCTTTTCAGGGCGGTTTCAATACAGAAAACCAGATAATTATTTACAGCAGTTCTTTTATTCGCCCAATCTTCCATTGCCTTTCTAAGGAATACACATGTTCTGCCATTTCTAAATGTTCGAATAGCACGGCAGAGGAGTATGTTAAAACAATAAAGCCGTATGTTAATACGATAAGAGAGCATGTTAAAACAATAAAGCAGTATGTTAAGACGATAAGGAAGTATGTTAAAGCAATAAAGCCGTATGTTATAGCAATAAGGGAGTATGTTATAGCAATAAGGCCGTATGTTAAGACGATAAAGCAGTATGTTAAAACAATAAAGGAGTTTGTTATGACGATAATGCAGTCAGGCCATACGATAAAGGAGTTTACAGAGCATATTAAACAATATGCTGAAATAATGAAGCTGTTTGGTTAAACAATAAGCGATTAAGTTAAAGCAATAAAGGAGTAAGCCTGTACGATAAGTGTGCATCCCAAAATGTTAAAACTTACAGTGAAGGCAATAATATATGCGTGCTGCTCGTTTTTTGACGATATTTCTTTTTTTAACCTATTAAAATCAATGATCATGGCAAAGAATGAAACCCGGCGCCTGGCTCCAGGCGTTATCAGAACTGACAAAGACGCATTTGCAGCGTTGCTGCAAATAAGCGACTACACCCCAGCCAACCAGGACTACGCTGCCGAAAATGGCCAGACCCTCAGAGATGCGCTTCAGCAGGCGCAGGATGTGGAATACCAGGCCGATGCAGCGTTCAAAGCAGCTCGTGACAATGCCGCTATGGCAGAATGGACATTTCACAACTTTATGCTGGGCGTCAAAGACCAGGTGAGAGCCCAATACGGCATTGCCAGCAATGAACTACAGGGCTTAGGCCTGAAAAAGAAAACGGAATATAAATCGCCACACCCGGCCAGAAAGCCCTGAGCGTATCCCTGAAAAACAGATTCAGAATATTCCGCAGCCCGTCATGTTTCCCATGCATGACGGGCTTTTGCATTAGGCGGTTTTACAAGGATGCATCTCAAATTTTCGCACCGGAGCAATCTCCAGAATGTAAAAGGTATCGTCATTCCGGCTGAAGCGTATAAGCGGTCGTCATTCCGACCGGAGTAAAATTTACGGAACGCTTGCAGTAAATTTTATGGAGTGGAGGAATCTCCCGGGCATTTGCCCATCCTCCCGGTTGGGAGATTCCTTCATGCGAAAATCCTAACCGGATTAAGTGTAATCCGGGATTTTCTTTTCGGAATGACGGCATGTTTTTTCGGAATGACAAAAAACCTTACACCACATGCAACATTTGGGATACATCCTTTTACAATCCATGTTAACCTGGTGTGTTCGATTATAATACCATAAGAGCATCGCGGTCCTGCGGGTTACCATTTCAAAATTATTTCCATCTTTTTCCAAGGTTAAGACCTACGAAAAAACACATTTGGTACGGACAGGCTTTTCGGTCAGCCATGATAGCTATATTTTTAACGTAATAAGCAAACTGTCCGCCGACGGTTACAGATTTTACAAAAGCCTGCGGCCTCCCCGGGTCAATGATAAACATCGCCTCCGTAAATAAACCCGGAATCAGCTTGCTTTCACTAATACCCCTGCTCCATTTATCGGCGCCTAAAATCTTATGAGGGTCAAGGAAAAGTGCTGCATTATGCTCATCGTATTGCTCTGAACGAATATGGCTGACCGGGTCGGGATTATATTCGGTATAGATAAGATTAAGATAAACGGGCTTCAGTACCGCAAATGAAGGCCCTGCGGCATATCTGAAGCTTACCGAAGCATGGCCGTCCAGCAGGGCAGGGAATAGCAACTGCTCCCTGCCGTAGCCGACCTGTAAAGTATAAACATAATTCAGCTTGCCGGCAAGAAAAGGCCGGAACGGCCCCAGCTCCCGGTAATCATCACCGCTGCGCTGCTGCTTTATTTCCTTTTCATGGCGTATCTCGGAGCATTGCAGGAGCCAAACCGTCTTTTTGCCTGCCGACCTTTGACGCGTATAATAAATGCCGCCCGTCCAGCCATTGGTATTTAATCGCCCGCCTGATGATAGGGCGTGGTTGTAATTGCTGTCCAGGCCCCATTGTAAAATATTGTCCTTCCAGCTTTTTACAACGCTTGTTTTTTTGCCTGCTTTATCTTTTACCTCCTGCATTTTTTCCTTACTGTCATTCCATAATTTTTCCTGCGCTCCGGCACGACAAAAAGCGATAATACAAAGGGAAAACAATATGATGTACGGGTAAGACAAGCGGCGGAATTTCAGACAATATTACAAATTTTCAACTTAAACTATTTTCTTTGTTATTCCTTTGTGTCTCCAATCATGAGGTTTACTCCATTCAAAATAATATTTATCCTGCCGGCAGCGCTTCTGTGGTGCTGTTTCGTTACGGTAAAATACGCTACGGCACAAAAAAGCCAGCCCACTTATGAGCGGTTCCAGTATCATCATTATAAATGGCAGTCGTTTTACACAAAGGACTATAAGCTCTACTTCCCCGATGGCTATGACAGCCTTTGCAAATTTGCAGCAGACCATTTGCCCGGAATCATAAAAGACAGCAGGAAGGAAACCGGATTGTTTTCCCGGGCGCAACCCAATATTATCATCTATCCGTCGGTACCGCAATTATATGAAAGCAATATCGGGCTGTATGACCATAAGCAGCAAACCTTTCCGACTGTTGTTATAAAAGGCGGCCGGGTACTGATGGCGTTTACCGGCAGCTATGAACAATTTTTGATGCAGCTTAAAGAAGCCTGGCTAAGGGCTTGCTGGGAAGAGCGGTTCAGTCCGCCCGTTGATGTTGACGAGCAGTTAGGCGAGCGGGCACCGGCTTGCCCGGACTGGTTTAAGGAAGCATTTATTAAGTATTCGGTAAACGGCTGGACCTTACAGGATGAGGCAAGGCTGCATGATAAGATGGGAGCCAATAAGCCGGAAGACTGGCCGGAGCTTTTAAAGGGTGATTCCGTTTTGACGGGAAAAGCCCTGTGCTATTTTTTAGCGGTGCAATACCGGGGCGATGCAATCTTGCAACTGATATTTCAGTTCAAACAGGGTAAGTCATTGGCCAGAGCGGTAAGGTTGGTTTTCAAAAGAAATATCAATACGCTGGAGCGCGAGTGCCTGGCCTTTTACCGGCAACGCTATGCCGATATTGCTGCCGGAGCAAATACTGATAAGGTGGCGCAGATATTAAAACGCCATTTACAGGCAGATGAAAAGCTCCTGATGATTTATCCGAATCCGAAACAACATAAAACAGCCTTTGTGATTGAGAAGGCAAACAAACGGATTGTTTATCTTATCAACGAAAATGACACCTTGATAAAGCGACCCCAAAAAGTAATGCATTATGCTTTACCACCCTGGTATCATAATTATCAAAGCAATAATTACCCGCTTGTTGCCTGGGGAAAAGACGGCGCAGGTCTGTTCATTACGGTTCCCGAAAAAGGAATCATTACCATTAAAGCTTATAATCTGTCCGGTTCCTTCATCCGGGAAAATAAGTTATACGGTGTAGATGGGGTCAATGATTTTGTTGAAGAAAGCAAAAACGACCGGATATTATCCGCATACAGAAAAGGGCGAAGCGATATCGTTCGTTATCATCCTCAAAAAGAGCGCTATACCCCGCTGACAGATGACAGGGCAGACAATGTCCATTTAAAATACCATCCCGAAAACAATACCTACGCCTACCGTTCGGGCTTTCCTGCCGGAGGCACGGGTAAAGACAGCGCCGGAAAAACTTACGGCATTTACTTCAACAGCAATGGTGAGGAAAGCTTAAAGAAAGCCGATACCAGGTATGAACACTTTGAATGGGAACAACAGGACAATAGCAATATATATTTTCAATGGATAGCGGAACAGCGGGCCATTGAAAGAACAAAAGACAGTATAGCCAGGCTGGAGCAGCAAGGGGAAGAAAACGATATTAATGTGATGGGCAATATTTTAGAATACGCCAATAAAAGGGAAGCTGATGATACGCGACAAACACAGCAGGCACACGGCAGGCGGGTGCGGGACAGCCTGAATGCGTCTCCGCTGTTCCGTGAAGAAAAAATATCACCTTACTTTCTGCAACTCTACCGCTCCTGGTACACGGCAAGAGTGAACAATGATTATTTTATCAACCGCCTGCAACCTTTCCGGGGTTACCTGGGCACATTCAAATTCCCCGAAGTAGGCGCTATGATTGCATCAGGATTCAGCGACCTCTTTGAAAATTATCATTTCAATATCGGGTATAAGCTACCGGCAGGAACGGAAGGCAGCGATTTTTTTGTACGGTTTGAAAACACCAAACGTACGACAGACTGGCACCTGATGTATTTCAGGAAGGTAGAAAGCCTGCAGCCCGATGCTATCGGCGACTGGCAGGATGCACAGGGCAACCCGTACCCCACTATGGCAAAAGTAAAAACCTGGTATTTTGAAGCGGGAGTTTATTTCCCCTTTAATTATACCTGGGGATTAGAGGTTACGCCCGCATTGCGTAAAGGCAGGACGGTATTTCTTTCTACAAATAAGTACAGTCTTGATTTTGACGACCTGAAAGAATGGTGGAATATCAATACCGTCACACTTACGGGACACCATCTGCAACCCGTCATACCCCTGCTTTACAAAGGGTGGAAAATAAAAATATCGGGGGATGCGATAGCTTCTTATGGTAAAGGCGCCGAATTTATTTACGGTTTCAATACGCATTTGGAATACCATTTGCCTGTGGTAAATCACATTACTTTAGTTACGCAATTAAAAGCCGGCTATAGCGGCGGCGATGAAAATATCCTGTACAATTTTGGCGGAACGGATAATAACATTGTGCCAAGAGTAGATACCGCTGTACATTTTGCACAAAGCAGTCCCTATGCCTTTCAGCAATTGATAGGCGGATTAAGAGGCTATGAGCAAAACAGTATTTACGGCAATTTATATGGTATGTTACAGGCGGATGTTTATTTTCCCATATTCTATTCGCTTATTCCGCTACGGACGGGTTTTCCTGCCATCCGAAACTTACAGTTAGGCATCTTTACGGATATTGCCTGTGCAAAAGAAACCTGGAATACATCGAGCCCCGCCCGGAATAGCAGATATGCTTTTGGCTTTAGCGCCAGAACGGTACTGGCAGGTTATCCGGTACGATTTGATATTGCCTGGCCCGGCAGCTTTAATGCATCCTCGGTATGGTACCTGTCTTTTTCATTATAGACCTGGATTTTTTGAATGACACAGTGAGTTTAACGCTGTCCGCCGGAACTATCTAAAAAGGGGTATTTCACATAAAGAACGCAACGGATAAAAAGAAACAAAGACTATGATATACTCATTTTAATATGCTTATGTTGTAAGCTTTGTATTCTTGGTACACTTTGTGTGACATAAACCGGCCTCGCCGTGGCAGATGTCCTCACCCACGATCACTCAGCGTGAATCCGTGTCCTCAGGGTGC
>CAZUSO010000059.1:0-18046 GCA_964622775.1 uncultured Taibaiella sp.
CGCTATCGCTGAATATCAATACCTTATATTAAAATAGTGTCAAACTTGAGAAAAAATACGCATTACCTATGACGTCGTACTTTCTGTCGTTCCGGCAACTTCGCAGGTGTGACAATTTGAAATGTACCCCACGAACCCCGCATGTGGTTAGATAAAAAATGAACAATAAATATTTCGTAATTGGTTAATTCGTAATTGAATTTATGCTCCCCCGGCTTTTTGAGCAGTATCTACAACTACTTTCAAAGAATCTGCAGAAGCCGCACCGCTTAATACCCGCATCCTGTTATCCTGCTCTTTCCTGATTTCATCCATATACGGCGATACTACGGCTTTCAAATCCTCTACGGAAATGTCTAAAGCTTTCCCGTCTCCGGCTAATGCAAACCAGGGCCGGGGTTCCCCGAATGGATAGGCTCCATACACAATTACCGGGGTACCTTTGGCCAGCAGCTCTTTACCGTTCAGCTTCCATTGCTCCGCCCAGTGATACAGAAACTCGGCCTGGTGATCCCACAGCCGCAGACAACTGTGAGAGGCCGGATAGCCCGGCATGGCGTATTGATGAAACCCTACGCCGCCGTAATTGCTGATGTTAAAGTTCCATTTCAGGATCCAGCTTTTATCCACCGTGCTGCGGGTTTCTTTGGATTTCCAATTGCAAAAAAATAGTCCCTCCGGGGTTTTGGTAGATTTTTTTCCCATGCTTACCGGGCCGGTCTGCACTAACTTTCCGTTCTCATAAGCGGCAAAAGCCTGGGTAGGATAGGAAAAGAAAATAATCTTGTTAACCGGAGCAAGAAAAGCGGCAATTTTTGGGAAAGGCAGGTAATCGGCGAGACTGTCCACATATTTGTCCGGAACTAAAAAGCTGTCTAAGCGCTTCAGGTGTATTTCGTCCACACGGTTAATTGCCGAAAGCAGCTCTAAGTGTTCAGTTCCTTCAAAGCTGTCCTTAGTTTTCCACACGGATTTATGTTCGAAATGATATTGAAAATCCGGCTTGTAAAGCAATGCTTCCAGGCTGTCTTCCCTTTGCTTTTGCTGCGTTACCGAATCGGCTGCCGGAACAGCCCCGCTGTTATTGGGTGTTTTGGGCAGATTACGCTCACAGCCAAGCACCAGGCCGGCCATACAAATGACAAGGATATTCCCGAATTTATTATTCATAGTAGTCTTCAATCCGGGAATAGTGTTGCTCCCCCCGATGAAATCAGCCTGCAAATATCAGTATTTTGGCGTATATTTTATCCATGAGAAAAAAGTTTGTCCGGATCCCATTCCCGGACTAAGATGTGCCTTTCCGGCTGAAAAAAAACATGGCTAAGCACAGGATCAGGGTTACTAAAACAATGATTAATGGATTTAGTCTTGCCCGGAAATGTCTCCGTTCGGCTAATTGTTCTGCCGACAGCACCATCTTTTCTACATCGGGACTCAGGCTTATTATACTTTTCAGACGGGGAAACACCGCTTTGGTGTATTTAAAGGATAGAAGGGTCATAGCCCGGAGCGATTCTGTTATGATTTGTTGATTGACTCTGGCATCGGAAGCTGCATTGATAATGGAAAGATGCCGGTCACTTAAGAGGAACTGAAGATAGCCGGAAAGACTTTCCTGGCTCATCCGGAATATGTCGATTCGTTCAAGATGACGGTTTAGTTTTTGCAGCTCCTGAAGCAGAAAAGCGGGGGTAACCGGCTCTGTGTTTTTACCGGGCGTAATTCCCGACATCCATCGCTCCTGGTCATACGCCGAGCGAGCCTTAGGGTCGGACAAAACATTATAGGCTTCCTGTATCTCCAGGTAATGCGTAGCGGAAAAGGGCTGATGATCCTGGTTTTTATCGGGGTGAAAACGATGAGCCAGCCGCCGGAAGGATTTTTTTATGGTTCCCGGATCTGCCTTGGGCGACACTTCTAATATTTGATAATAATCTTTAGTCAACACTTAATAAATGCGGATAGCCAGGAATCCGTTCCAGCAAAGCAGGCTTAGGCATCCCGTTTGTTTTTTCGTCTTTCCTTCCACATCTGGTTAAATGACTTTTGGGGGAAAGTGATGGCGGCACGATCATCTCCCCAAAATTTTGCAAAAAATTTCTGAAAGATAAAGATCTTCGTTTTTCCGCCGGCGGCATTCATCAGGCTCCGGTGCAATACGCCATGCCGGAACATACGCCAAGCCATTTTTTCCTTAATTCCGCCTAATACATCTTCCACATAAATATGACGGTTCTCCAGCAGCATGTGATGGATGTTGATATTCACCGGGCATACTTCCGTGCAATTGCCGCAAAGACTGGAAGCAAAACTGAGATGGCCGAAGTCGGACATATTCTTTAAATGTGGTGTAATCACGGCGCCGATGGGGCCGCTATAGGTTGTGGCATAGGTATGTCCGCCTATATTTTTATATACCGGGCAGGCATTCAGGCAGGCGCCGCAACGGATGCAGTACATTGACTCTCGCACTTCTTTTCTCAACAGGTTGGTACGCCCGTTATCCAGCAGGATAACATACATTTCCTGAGGACCATCGGTTTCGCCGGCCTGCCGGGGACCGGTGAATATGGAATTATAAACCGTCAGCTTCTGTCCGGTGCCAAAGGTGGATAATAAGGGCCAAAAGAGCGCCAGATCCTGAAGAGAGGGCAGCAGCTTTTCGATGCCTACAATGGCAATATGAACTTTGGGAAACGAGGTGCTTAACCGGGCATTTCCTTCATTCTCACTCACGCAAACAGCGCCCACATCGGCAATCAGGAAATTTCCGCCGGTAATGCCTATCTCCGCTCCGGTATATTTCGGACGAAGCAGATCGCGGGCAATAAGGGTCAGCTCTTTCGGCAGCAGGTTTGGCGCAACGCCTAATTTTTCATGAAATAACCGGGCAATGTCCTCTTTGCTTTTATGCATTGCGGGTGTAACGATATGGTAGGGCGGCTCGCCGTCGAGCTGCTGAATATACTCGCCAAGATCGGTCTCTACCGAAGTAATCTGGTGTGCTTCCAGAAAGTCATTCAGATGAATCTCTTCGGTTACCATAGATTTTGACTTGACAATACTAGTGGCTTTATGGGCTTTACAAATTTCCAGCACAGCCTGCTGCGCATCTGCCGCCTGCTCTGCCCAGATTACTTTTCCCCCGCGCTCCATAAAATTTTTCTCAAACAATTCCAGATTCTTGTCTAATTGCTCGATAGCGCGCCATTTCGTGTTCTTGGCTTTCCTGCGTGCGGTTTCCAAATCGGCAAACTGTTGTTTGCCTTTAACAACGGCATGATCATACTTGTCAATATTGAATGCAATCTTTCGCTTATGCTCCGGATCATGCGCCTTGATGGCGCTTTGCTTCAAAAATTGCTGTAGCTCTGGTGTTATCATAATGGCAAACGTGTTGATGAAAGTTGCGCCTGACGCTTACATGATCAGCTTCTTCCGGCATTTGGCCGTCATTATTGCTTCACGGAAGGCGTACTTCCCTGTTCATCCTGTTTTGACCGGCTTTCTTTATAGGCAAAAAACAGGCCGGTCAGGATTAATAAAGTGAGCAGAATGCTGCCGGTAAGGGCAATCTTTTCTCCTTTTTCAAAATCAGGTAAAGCAAAAGAAAATTTAATGATGTGTTCTCCCTCCGGAACCTGCAAGCCCCGCAATATATAGTCCACACAATATATCGGTACTTTCCTGCCGTCAATTGTGGCAGTCCATCCTTCCGGGTAATATATATCCGAAAAAACAGCGAAACCATTCCGGCTGTTATTGGAAGAAAACGCTATTTCCCGCGGACTATACCGGGTTAGTTTTACCTGTGCGGCACTGTCTTTTCCAAAGCTATAATCTCCGAACTGATCCTTATACTTTTCACGGATAACGACCGTAGTAGCCGGCTGAAAATTGCCCTTAGTCGTATCCATCGGATTATTGATTGAAGGACCGTTGAGCGCCTGCATCTCTTCATCGGCCGTAGCAGCCCATTGTACTTCAGATACAAACCAGGCATTACCCAGCGCTGCCGGGTTGGGCTGAACCTGGGGCTGCTGGCCATTTCTGCCCGGAACAATAAAGTATTTGGTATTGAGCATATTCAATACCGGATAGTTCAGATTGCTCAGTTGATTCTCAATGAGGTCCTGGTATATTTCAAGCTTTGCCGGATGGTAACCGCCCACCATTTTATGAAACAGGGAAGGCTTGGGATTATTAAAGGGCCCGTTGCCTGCATCCGACAAATCCATTACCCGATAGTAAGGATCAGGATCTTTCATGATTTGCTGATCGACAGGGCGGGGTGCAAACTGCTGATCGTAAGTCATTTCATCTAAGAAGCTGTCCGTATTCATATAGCGTTTGGCTACGGATACTTCATCGAAGGTAATCAGGGCGCCCAGAGCCAGAACGGCAAATTGCGACTTGATCTTGTTTTTCGCATACGCCCATAATGCCAATGCAGCCAGTATAATATACACCAGGCTCCGGAAGGTATCTTTCACGGCCATAGCCGAACGGTCTTCCCGGATAGCCCGCATGATCTGCTCGCCCGCCTGGCCGTATTGTTGCTGCATGGCCTGGTCGCGTTCTCCGGTAAAATCCATAAACATCATTATGGATAGCAGGATCAGTACGCAAAGCCCTCCGCTGATAAACAAAGCTGCTTTTACTTTTTTCCAAATTACTTCGGGGGTATAGCCTCCGTTCAGAAGCGCCCGGAGACCCCATGCCCCCATTGCCGGAAACAGGATAAGGGGAATGGATAAGGCCATGCTTGGGGTACGGAACTTATTATACATGGGCAAATGGTCGAAAAGGAAATAGTTTAGCGCCTTAAAATGGCTGCCTAAGGACAACAGGATAAAGAATAAGGAAATGCCTGCCACCCACCATTTATATTTACTGCGAATGGAGCATAACGAAAGCACAAAAAGAAAACAAATCACTGCTCCGAAATATACCGGCCCCGACACAAAAGGTTGCGGCCCCCAATAGGTATTGGCATTAGCCGTCATCTGGTCAATAATATAAGGCTGGGCGCCAAGTTCTGAGAGCGTATTACCCAGATGAGAATCTTCGCCGATATTTTCCGCTGTAGAGCCTCCGTATAAATTGGGTACTAAGATGCAGAAGGTTTCTCCTATGCTGTTGCTCCAGCTAAAAGCATAATCTTTATCCAGCCCGCCGCTTTCGGTGCTTTTCGCGTGCAGTTCGCTTTTGCCGCCGCGAATACTGTGTTTATTATACGCATAGGCGGTAAGCAATGACGTGGCGCCGGTAAGCGCTGCAAAACCTGCGGTAAGGGCCAGGACTAAGGAGGCCAGCAAGAATTGTCTGATTTTATTTTTCTTAAGCGCATTTACAAATTGTGCTATGATCAGCGCGGCGATTACAAAAAGGGAATAATAGATTATCTGGTAATGGCCTGCCCATAAAAATAAAGCCAGGAACAGGCCGGCAAGCGCTGCGCCCTGAAAGTATTTTCCGCGGTAAGTAATGAGCATGCCCGCCAGGAGACCAGGGAACAGTGCTATATCCAGTAATTTGGTATTATGTCCTGCCGCGGCGATAATGGGTATATAAGAAGAAAAAGCAAAGGCAATAGCGCCCGCAGCGCCGATCCATTTGTCGATGCGCAGGCTCAGCATGAGCGCATAGAAGCTGATCATCGCAATGATAAAATAGAAGACCGGATTTGTAGGTTGCCCTTCCGTATAGTTTTGAATCAATGCGCCAAGCTTCTGATACCAGTTATTTTCAGGATGAAGATCCAACAGTGCCAACGGCATACCGCCAAACAGACTATTGGTCCAAAAGGCATTTTCTCCGGTTTGCTGATAATAATCGCGGCTTTCCTGCGAAACGCAAATCCAGGAATACGTATCATGCGGGAGGATCTTATTGCCCTGCAAAGCGGGATAGCAGAAAATACAGCTCAGGACAATGAATATCCCGACAATCAGGGTATGTGGTAGGATTTTCTGAATACGCGGGTTGGCTGCCATAATGCGAAGTTTGAATTTTCAATCCAACAAAAATATAATTTCAGGCGGTATTATTAATGATTTTATTTTTGCATGATGAATCACATCGAGCGGCTACAGGAATTTCTTCGCGAATCTCCCAATGATTGCTTTTTGAAACATGCCCTGGCGCTGGAGTATATTAAAGCAGGCTATGACGACAAAGCCGGAATACTGTTTGAGGAAAACCTGGGGTACGACAAAAATTACCTGGCCACCTACTATCATTTAGGGAATTTATTAGTGCGAAAAGGACAGCCTGAAGCTGCGGCCGCCATTTACCGCCGTGGCATGACCGTGGCGCGGGAAGCGAATGATATGCATAGCTTCGGCGAGCTGAACGGCGCCCTGACGCTCCTGGAAGATTAAGGTACCCGGAAGAAGCGGATGCTTTTCTCTATTCGCATTTTATTTTTACTTTTGAACCCACACCATTAGAAACTTGTGCGGATAAATCAAACCATAAACTGATGCAGTCATATCTCAACTTATTGCAACATATCCTGGATAACGGCAGCGTGAAAAGTGACCGCACGGGGACAGGAACGCTCAGTGTATTCGGGTACCAGATGCGCTTTGACCTGGGGGCGGGATTCCCTTTGGTGACCACAAAAAAGATTCATCTGAAATCAATTATCTATGAGTTGCTGTGGTTTTTAAAAGGAGACACCAATATTCAATATCTCAAAGAAAACGGAGTCGGCATCTGGGATGAATGGGCAGATGCGTCTGGTGAGCTGGGTCCGGTTTACGGCAAGCAGTGGCGGAGCTGGCAGGGTGCCGATGGCCAGACCTATGACCAGATTAAAGATGTGTTGCACCAGATCAACACCAATCCTGACAGCCGGCGCATGATTGTAAATGCCTGGAATGTGGCTGATTTGCCCCAGATGGCGCTCAGCCCCTGTCATGCCTTGTTTCAGTTTTATGTGGCCAATGGTAAGCTCAGTTGTCAGCTTTACCAACGCAGCGCCGACGTATTTCTGGGCGTGCCTTTCAATATCGCTTCCTATGCTTTGCTGACGATGATGATGGCGCAGGTCTGCGGGCTGGAAGCCGGAACCTTCATTCATACTTTCGGGGATGTTCATTTATACCGGAACCACATCGAACAGGCAAAATTACAACTCAGCCGCTCGCCGTTTCCTTTGCCGGTGATGAAGCTCAATCCTGAAGTGAAAGATCTGTTTGACTTTAAATTTGAAGACTTCACTTTAGCGGGTTACCAATCACACCCGCATATAAAAGCCCCTGTAGCCGTATAATTTCTTTATGAAAAACCCACCCTCCCCGGTAAGCATAAACTATCAGTCTGTTTCTCATTTTGAAGGCTTAAATGCGCTGCGTTTTTTTGCTGCTTTTCTGGTGGCCATGCATCACTCTGAAACAATCCGTAAAAAGAACGGATTGTTTAATCTGGAATGGCTCAGCCTGTTTCAAAACGGCGGCAATGCAGTTTCGTTTTTTTTCGTGCTGAGTGGCTTTTTAATTACTTATCTTTTATTGAAAGAAAATAAAAACACGCAGACTATCCGTGTAAAGACATTTTATTTAAAGCGGGTGTTGAGAATCTGGCCGCTGTATTTCTTTTTAGTGGCCATCGGTACGGTGATACTTCCGGTTGTGTTCAAATGGCTGCATATCGACTATGTATTTCCCTACACACTATCGCAATCCTGGTATTATTTTGTTTTCTTCGTACCGGCATTAGTCACCTACCATTTTGGAACCCACCTGTTGCAACCGCTTTGGTCTATCGGCGTGGAAGAGATATTTTACCTTATCTGGGCGCCCTTAGTCAGGTTTTTCAGAAAGCATATTCTCAGGGTCATCCTGATTATTATTATTGGAAAAGTTATTTTAAACGTGCTGGTGTATCCGCTGGATGAGCATAATCTCTTCCGGTATATTATCCAGTTGTGTTTTACGATTGAAGATATGGCTGTCGGCGGGCTTGGTGCCTGGGTAGTATTCAACAGCACAAAGCCTTTCGGGGACAGATTGCTGTACCGCAGACCAATGCAGATTATCCTGTATGGTATCTTGTTCGCTTTCCTGGTGTTCGACCAGAACATTGGCAACCGGGTCTGGAAACTCTTCTTTCAGACGCCGGTAATTTCCCGGATTATTATCGACTTTCTATTTCTGTATCTGATTATCGGAATTTCCTTAGCCGGCAATAATATTTTTAAACTGAAAAGCAAAATCCTGTCCTTTTTCGGAGAGATATCTTACGGGATTTACATGTATCACATGCTTCTCGTTTTCGGTATTATTCTTTTGCTGAAAGACCGGCTTGCGAGTTGGCACGGGCTGACCGGATCGGTAATTTATTACCTCATTCTTTTTACTATGGTCATTTTGGTTTCCGCCGTATCCAAGCTCACCTTTGAAAATTATTTCCTGAGACTGAAGAAGAGACTGGATAAAAAATGATATTGGCTTAGCCGGTATAGAACGGGTTTTCGGCAGTCCGGCAAAAATCTTTCCAGATATCCTGCACGATATCTCCTGCCGGTTTGATATCGTTGATCATTCCGCTCACCTGTCCGATTTCCAGCTCCCCTTCATCCAGATTGCCCAGGAACATACCTTCTTTAGCGCGGGCACGACCCAGCAGCGTTTCCAGCGTGGCCTTATCCGCACATTGCGCTTCGGCCTGCAGGATTTGCTGATAGAATTGATTCTTAATGAGCCGGACCGGTGTGAGTTGTTTCAGGGTCAATACAGTTTCCCCTTCGCCGGCATTTTTTACGGCCTCTTTGAAATGAATATGACTGGAAGCTTCATGGCTGCAAACAAAACGACTCCCGATTTGAACGCCCTCTGCGCCAAGCGCCATCACGGCGTACATCGCCCTTCCCGTAGCAATGCCCCCTGCGGCTAATAAAGGGATTTCAATCTGGCTCCGCACATTCGGAATTAAACAAAGCGTAGTAGTTTCCTCACGCCCGTTATGTCCTCCGGCCTCAAAGCCTTCGGCTACTACTGCATCGACACCGGCATCCTGGCATTTCAGGGCAAATTTGGTGCTGGACACCACATGAACTACCGTAATGCCTTCATCCTTCAGCGTTTTCGTCCAGGTTTTCGGATTGCCGGCTGAAGTGAATACAACCGGCACCTGCATTTCAATAATCTGGCGCATTATCAGATCAATATCGGGATATAACAAGGGGACATTCACCGCAAAAGGCTTGTCAGTGGCTGACTTGTATTTTTGAATATGTGTGGCGAGCACTTCGGGATACATGCTTCCGGCGCCAATGATACCTAAGCCTCCGGCATTGCTGACGGCAGCGGCTAAGCGCCATCCTGATGCCCATATCATTCCGGCCTGCACAATAGGATAGGTAATTTGAAATAAACGGGTAACTCGGTTGTCAAACGATTGAAGTTCCGGGGTTGATGACATTTTTAAAAAGAATAATTTTTTGGAAAAAGACAGGCAATAACAAATACCGTTGCCCGATTTTACCCTAAATCGATATCCGTATTATCGCCGATATTCAGGCTTTGGCTCAGCCCGTGCACGGAGGCGTCGCTGCCGATAATGGAAGCTTTCATCACTACTTCTTCCAATTCTGCAAAAGAGCCGATGATGCTGTTCCGGATAATGGAAGAACGGATACGGGTATTTTCACCAATGGACACCGAAGGGCCGATAATAGCATGCTCAATGGTGCAGCCCGGTGCAATATTGACCGGCGGAATGATCACCGTATCTTTAAATTGCGGAACGGTATAACCATCTTCTTCGTTCATTTTTTTCAGCAGGGTGGCATTAGTTTCCAGCAGGGTTTCCTTCTTGCCGCAATCAAACCAGTTATTAACCCGGAACGCTTTAAAGGCAATGCCAAAGTTCAGCATTTTTTGAAGGGCATCGGTAAGATGATATTCGCCATCCGGCCCTGCACCGTTATTCATCAGGTTTTGGAGGGCAATGAATAATTGTTCCGTTTCGCGGATTTTATATACACCCACCATTGCCATATTGGATTTGGGTATCTGCGGTTTTTCGGTAAACTGGAGCACATAATCCTGATCATCCAACTGGGCAACGCCAAACAGGCGCGGGTCATCCACACGTCGCACTCCTACCTGAGATTCTCCGCTGGCTAATACCGTTTTTATATCAAAATCGCATATCGTATCGCCAAAAACAATAAGAATCTCATCATTATTCACGGTCTCCCGGGTCAGCCAAACGGCATGACCGGTACCTCTGCGGTGATTTTGCGTTACAAAGGAACATTTCAAATCCGGATAAGTTCTGGCCACATAATCCTGGATTTTATCGCC
The DNA here is from genome assembly GCA_964622775.1 of uncultured Taibaiella sp. Lineage (GTDB taxonomy): Bacteria > Bacteroidota > Bacteroidia > Chitinophagales > Chitinophagaceae > CAZUSO01. The sequence goes on from CAZUSO010000059.1 coordinate 10,320, forward strand.
TAAATAGCCAATGATAAAAATAAATTCCTGAATGCCGGCGGCAATCAGCTGATCTACTATAACGCTCAAAATAGTTCGCCCCGCCAGCGGCATCAGCGCTTTCGGTTGTGTGTAAGTATGGGGCCTGAGCTTCGTGCCTGCTCCGGCCACAGGAATGATAGCTTTCATAAACGTGAAGATAGTGTTTTTTACAAATAAAGCTTGTTTGGGTTATAGAAAGATTAGCCATAAATGTAAAAAACGGATCACCGGTTGCTTGTATTTGCCTCCGGAAAGCCTGTAGGCTGATCAAAAAATCCGGAATCTTTTGGAATCCGGATTGCATATTTGGTAAAAATGTACCGTTATTTAGCGGCCAGCTCTTTGATTTTGGTATAAATTTCCGCTTCCCCGCCTTCCTCATATCCGGAGTGCATGAATGCGATCCTGCCTTCCTTATCCACAATAATAGTGAAAGGTACATTCTGAAAGTTCAGCGAACGCTTCAAATCGCCATTGGGATCAAGATAAGTTGGGAAATCCCAGCCCTGCGATTTGGCATAAGCACGCACCTGAGCCGAGGCTCTTGCATCGTCCTGAGAAACTGTCATATAATTAAAATCGGTTTCAGATTTCCAGGCCGGCATGTTCTCCCGAATGGATTTTATCTCTTTTTTACAGGGGATACACCAGGTAGCCCAAAAGCTGACTAAGGTTACTTTCCCTTTTTCAAAAGTTTCGTTGAAATTAACTTTGCCGCCATCAATAGATTTTATGGATGTGGCAGGCAGTTCTGTGGTTTGTTGCGCTGCGGTTGCAAAAGCCATACAGGCAAAAACACTAATGGCTATTATTTTTTTCATTCCGGTATTTTTTTGACCCTGGCAAATTATAAAAAAACAGCGTAAAACAGGTAATTTAGGCAAACAGAATTAACTAATCTTTTATTTTGAACAAAATCCATGTTACTTTGTGGCTTATTTAACCAAGAAATACAGAAAATCCGCTTATCAATTTCAATTAAAATGAAGCACGCATTTTTACGCCTTTTCCTGCTGTCGGTATTGCTGTCAGGAAGTTCCATCGTATCATTTGCCCAAAACCAGGGAACGCTTTCCGGGGACATCATGACAAATGCCAATTTTTTCCAACGAGACACCGCTATTAATGCCGCAGGCAATCCACTCTATGATAACCTGCTGAGCGGCGGAGAAGCCTGGATGAGCCTCCGGTACTCCAATTACGGATTCACCGGATTTTTACGGCTGGATGCTTTTCACAACTCTAATCTGCAAAACCCTACACAGCCGATGTCGGGTTTCGGAATCGGCGCATGGAGCATCAGTAAGGAATGGAAGGGGCTGACCGCAACCGGCGGATATATTTATGACCAGATTGGTAGCGGTATCCTGTTTCGTGCTTATGAAGACCGGGGCTTGCTTATTGACAATGCCCTGACCGGCCTATCGTTGAAATATGAAATTACACCAGAACTTATGATCAAAGGATTCACCGGACAGCAAAAAAATCTTTTTGAAAGATATCAGCCCGTCATCAAAGGACTGAATATAGAAGGCGACTGGCAGGTCGGGAAAGCGGTATATATCACGCCGGGATTTGGAGTGCTGAACCGCACGCTGGATAAAAGTTCGCTGGATAATGTGGTCAATAACATCAACAATCTTCCGTTGGAACAGCGTTTTGTGCCGACCTATAACGTGTATGCATTTACGGTTTACAATACGCTGACCGCAGGAGATTTTTCCTGGTACATTGAAGGCGCTTACAAAACACGTGAAGCGATCAATGATCTTTCCGGAGTTCTGACCGGAGAAGACGGTAATATCGTTTACAGTACTTTGGGTTATGCCCGGAAAGGTGTAGCCGTTACTTTAACGGGAAAACGAACCGAGCATTTTGTGATGCGCACCTCTCCCAATGAAATCCTGAATTTCGGTATGCTGAACTGGCAGCCCATTATTGCCCAGATCCGTTCGCAGCGCCTGATTGCCCGCTATACTCCGCCTTCACTTGACTTCAGCGAAATTGGCGGCGCAGCTAATATGCTGATCAACCCTAATGACAATATTGACCTGAACATCAGCTATACGCATATCAATACTTTAAACGACCTGAAGCTGTACCGGGAGATCTATGGCGAAGCGAATTTCCGGGGATTAGGCGAAAAGATTTTATTAGATGTCGGCGCACAATATTTAGAATACAACCAGGAGTTTTACCAGACCAAACCTGGTGCTGGCACCGTCCAGGCTATCACCCCATTTGCCGAGCTGACCTACCGCGTTACTAAAAACCAGTCGCTGAAAGTGCAGCTTCAGTATATGAATACGCAGCAGGATTTCGGAAGCTGGGCATTTGCAGCGCTGGAGTATGCTATCGCACCTAAATGGTCCTTCGCCTTGTCGGATATGTATAATGTTGATCCAAAGCGTACGGATATTTCCGGTCGTCATTTTTATAATGTATTTATGGCCTATACCGCCGGTGCACACCGCTTTTCATTAGCATACGTAAAACAGGTGGAAGGCGTAAACTGTACCGGTGGCGTTTGCCGTTACGAACCGGCATTCAGCGGATTGAAGTTTGGAATCACATCGAGCTTTTAGCTACTGAGGAATTCAGGGAAACGGTATGTGTGTGCTCGTAGATTAGACCGTGTTTCGTACATAATGATAAGAGATTTGGCAAACCTGAAAACGTCAGTTGCAGGAGAGAAGTATAAAAAATTGTCGCACTACAATTACAATCCGCTTTTTTCGACATTCCGACCAATAACATTCCGGATTACGGAGCAATCCGATCAGAATTTCCGCATAGAGGAAATTTTCTCTTGCAAAGCAAAATCTTCGATTGCGTTTGGAATGGCACTCAACTTACGTCGTCGCATTGAAACAGCCCTGAATATCCCGGTTCAGGCGACGGTACATTTACTCCCTGTCATTTCCCATTAATAAAGGAGAAACCTTTTAAAAACCCGAAATGACACCACATCTTTTGTTATACCAGCAACCACGGGTGTAACAATTTGGGATACGCCCATTGCTCTTTACATGTCTAACCTGAAACGCATAACGACTTCACCGGTATTGCTGTCTATCTCTATTTTGTTACCACCGGTGCTTAGGTCTTTTCCGGTGCTCATTTTGAAAAGCCCGGCTAAGAAATCCATTCCTTTGTTCATCACGGCTTCCATCTCTTCTATCTTGCGGATACGCTGGGCATTTTCTGCTGTTTTTAGCGCTTGTTCTTCTGCCTGCTCTTCCTCAAACAATGTTGATTCGACAAGCTCCTCGGTATTCGCAAGGTCAGGTATTTTCTCATCCTGAGCTTCTTCTCCAATGTTTGAAAATTCACTCATGGCTTCTTCCAATTGCTGTAAGAATTGCGAACGGCCTTTTTCCGAAAAGTCCACCTCGTCAAAAGTATTCTCCTCGTTCAATACGCTGTCGAACAGGTTTTGCTTGACGATCAGTCCTGTGCCGATTTTCATCTCAATAGAATTTCGGGAAATGAGATTGATAACGGTCAGCTTTTTGTTCTTTTGCCCCAGTCGGTCTATGCGTCCGATACGTTGATTTTTCTTGGCAGGGTTCCAGGGCAATTCAAAATTAATAACCGTGTCGGCTACCTGTAGATTGAGTCCTGCGCCTCCCGCTTCTGTTGATAAAAATACCCGGCATTTAGGATTGCGCTCAAATTCCCTGATGATAGCGCTCCGTTTTTTTACCGGAATACTTCCGTTCAGTTCCGTAAAGCCGATTCCGCTTTTTGCAAGCATCTTTCCGATAATCTGCAACATCGTTGTCCATTCCGAAAATATAATGACCTTTCGTTCATTATTGGGCAGGTCTAATTTCTGCATCAGAATCTCTTCCAGTTCCGTCAGCTTGGGGGAATAATGATTTTCTTTGTCCACCAGATAGGTACTGTCGCAGGCCATACGCATATTTTGCAGGTTCATGCTCAGCATCTGCATATCATAAGGTGTTCTGAATTTTTTATGAAGAATGGCCGCTACTGCCGCAGCATATTCTGCATGATACTCGGCTTGCATGTGGTGCAGGCTAACCGACACATCCATTGCTGTAATTTGGTTCAGCTCCTGAATCACATCCTTTTTCTCTCTTCTGATCAATATCGGTCGAAGTCTTTCTTTAAGCTGCTGCAGATTATAATATCCGGTGATTTTATTGTCGTGGGATTTATCAAAATAGCAATGCTGATAGGAAAATTCCCATAAAGGCGACAGCAAATACGGGTCTGCAAAGCTGACTATAGAAAAAATATCCACCAATTTATTTTCAATAGGCGTGCCGGTAATAATCAGGCTGTGATTGCGTTTGAGCGATTTGATGGCGTTGGCGGTGATGGTTTCAAAATTTTTAATGCGCTGGGCTTCATCAAGGATAACCAGGTCGGGACAGAGCTTATTCAATTCCTGTTTATCCCGTAAAACGGTTTCGTAATTTACAACCAAAAAAAAGTCTTTGCTCTTTTTATATATGTCATATCTTTCCTGAGGAGGCCCCTCTACAAGCGTCGCATTTTCATAAGTAAATTTTTCAATTTCACTTTTCCATTGCGCTTTCAGCGAAGCCGGACACACGATCAAAACCTTAGTAAAACCCAAATGTACCTTCTTGAAAATAGCCGTAGTAATGGCCTGTAATGTTTTACCCAAGCCCATTTCATCAGCTATGATGGCGCCGCTCCGGAATGTGGCAAACTGTACACCCGTCTTTTGATAAGGAAACAGCTCTGCTTTTATAACCGAAAAATCCAAATCGACACTTTCCGCTTTTTGTTGCAAAATATGAGTATCAAAAGCCTTTTCTATTTTAAGCAATACCTCGGGACAGATGTGAATTTTTTTGTGCTGATTAGCTGTCTTTACGAAATGCAGCATCTTCATCAAATCGGCATCTTCTACAAAATTCTTCTTGCCAAAGTACTGCTTTATCAAATTATGAATATCGTCCGGCAATTTGTCGGGATAATACCAGGAAAGCTTGTATTCGTTCAGCGGGTCTAAAAATATATCTACAAAGGGAAAATTCTGTATGGCTTTTATCTTTCGTGATTTACTTTTTATGTCTGAAAAGGCATAAATCAGGTGCTTGCAGATTCCCAGCTTATTGGTGGCAAAATCGTGACAGGAGCAATATCCTTTTTCATCTTCAAAATCCCGGAATATAATTTTATATGCTACGTCTTTTTCATTCAACAGTGTATGCTCTCCATATTTATTGTCGGCATATTTTACCCTGTATTTAGCTCTATGCGCTTTGCTTCTGCGTTCGTCAAGCACCCTTTTTATCATACCTTCACGAGAGTACATCTTGCCTTCATTAATGCTGTTTCCTGCCCGGCTCGTAAGGATTTCCTGCACTTGCAAAATGCCTGCAACGCGGTGTGTGCACCAATCCTCCGACTTGCAGGAACATGCTCCGGCAATCTTTTCTTCTAAATCTATCGTTAAATGAAAATTGTCAAAGCGGTCTTCAACCTGTAATTCAAAAAAACTATTCCCCTGTGATAAGATAAGTACGGCTCCCGATTCATAGAGAATATGTCCTTTGACATAAATTTCCAGGGTGCTGTTCTTCTTTTTAAGTTGGTCTAAAATTTCAGTAATCTGTGATTGAATTGTGTTTTCCATTTTTTGTAAAAAGTGCGGTAAAATATTTTAGAAAGGATAAAGGAGATAGGTTAGGTTATAATGAAAAATGACGACTCGGTTTTGGGCTAAAAATTGTTCGATAGCTTTATCAGGAGAAATTATTTCTGATAAAAAATTCAGCATCCATGACCGGTATTTTAGAAAAATAAAAATCATCTAAATCCTGTGTGATGATATAATCGCATTTAGAATGGATGGCCGAATAGTACTCTAACCCATCCTCAAAATCCTGAATGGACATATTATTTCTTGCCTGTCTGACTATAGTTTCATCAATAGCCGTTATGGATAAATGATCTACTAATAAATTGAGTTTTTGGCGGGCGGTTTGTCTGTTCTTTTTTTCGGCAAAATAAAATGCAATCCCCAGGCATAACGGAGATGTAAAAACCTTAAACTTGCGATGATCTGTAAGACTTAAAATCCGTGAGCTATACGAAAACAACGGGTATTCTTTGTTGAGAACAGAAACCAGAATGTTTGCATCTACAAAAATTTTCTTCATTAAAAACAGGGATTGCTGTACGAATTATCTTTTGGAAGAATAATAGGCCGATTTTAAATCTTTGCGGGATTTGGGTCTTGTCTGATAAATAGTTTCTCCCTCTGCTACCATATTTACCCAATCGGAAATGGGCATATCTTCTAAAGAGGCATAGTTTCCGGAGGTGGTTTTTGTCAATAAAAACTCTACCAGCCTGGAAAGGCTGATATTGTGGCTGTCTGCATATTCTTTTGCTTGTTCAATGATAGTTTGACTAAAGCTTAATGTTATCTTTTTATCCATCTCTGTGCTCTTTTATACGACAAAGATATTAATTTTATACGTAAATATTATCAACCCTAAATTTTTTATTTGCAAATAACGGCATATTTTTTACGAGTTGATTAAATGTTCATCCCGGATTTTAACTTTGGAAAAGTCTGGGGCATTGCATAACGATAGAGCTCAATGCCTTTTCTCCTACATATTCCTTCTGTACTGCCCGCCTACTTCAAACAAGGCTTTGGTAATTTGCCCCAGCGAGCAGTATTTTACCGTTTCCATCAATTCTTCAAAGATGTTTTCGTTATGGATGGCCTTTTTCTGCAAATGTTCCAGCATTGCTGTGCCTTTGTCTTCGTTACGCTGCCAGAGATTGTGCACATTCTCAATCTGGAATTCTTTTTCCTCCGTAGTAGAACGGATGACCTCCGCCGGTATCACCGTTTTAGAACCCGATGAACTCAGGAATGTATTTACACCGATGATAGGAAACTCACCGGTGTGCTTCAGCGTTTCGTAATACAGGCTTTCTTCCTGAATTTTTCCGCGCTGATACATGGTCTCCATCGCACCTAAAACACCGCCTCGTTCCGTAATGCGGTCAAACTCGGACAGTACGGCTTCTTCCACAAGATCGGTCAGTTCTTCTATGATGAAAGAACCCTGCAACGGATTTTCATTTTTTGCCAGCCCTAATTCTTTATTGATGATAAGCTGTATAGCCATCGCACGACGTACCGATTCTTCCGTAGGCGTAGTAATCGCCTCATCATAAGCATTGGTGTGCAGCGAATTGCAGTTATCATAAATGGCATACAAGGCTTGCAATGTGGTGCGGATATCGTTGAAGTCAATTTCCTGTGCGTGTAAGGAACGACCTGAAGTTTGAATATGATACTTCAACATTTGGCTGCGTTCGTTGCCGCCATATTTATACTTCATAGCTTTCGACCAAATCCTGCGCGCCACACGTCCAATCACCGAGTATTCAGGGTCTATACCGTTCGAGAAAAAGAAGGACAGGTTCGGGGCAAATTCATCAATGTGCATCCCGCGGCTCAGGTAGTATTCCACAAAGGTGAAACCGTTGGAAATGGTAAAGGCTAATTGCGAAATCGGATTGGCGCCCGCTTCCGCAATGTGGTAGCCGCTGATAGATACGGAGTAAAAATTGCGTACGCCTTTATCAATAAAATATTGCTGCACATCGCCCATTACCCGCAGCGAAAATTCGGTAGAGAAAATACAGGTATTCTGCGCCTGATCTTCTTTGAGAATATC
>CAZUSO010000060.1:0-17612 GCA_964622775.1 uncultured Taibaiella sp.
ATAACTTATTAGAAAAATAGAACACTGTGCAAACATAGGATGACGATACCTTTTACATTCTGGAGATTGCTCCGGTGCGAAAATTTGGGATGCACCCAATGTGTCTCTGCCTATTCATTCATTATTCACCCTCTGCACGTTCGGGTGTCGCTAATCGCTAATCACTATTCACTAATTCTCCAGGCTTCAGAGCGAATAACATGTTGTCATTACTGCTATTCGAAGCCGGCTGATGTGGATTCATTGTGCATTTCATATTAAGGTAATATGCAGAATTGCTTTTATTAATATCAGAGAGTGTACCTTTATGAGATTGTTTTTTATCTTTTTCTATAATTAAAATGGTGGCACATGCAATGGCGTACATTCAAAGGCGAGAAGCTTAAGCAGCCGGTTAAAGCTGCGGTAGAGCAGGCTATCATCCGGGAAACCCAGGCCGGATACCGGCTGAAGGTCTGTATCGGCACCGACTCCCAGGTGTATGGTCTGGAAACAGAATTTGCGACGGTCATCGTATTTCTGCGCGAAAAACACGGCGGCTTTATGTTCATCAGCAATGAACGCAGCAGCCACCAGTTTTCCCTCAAAGAGCGCATGCTGAGCGAGGTGGCGCGCAGTATCGAGATTGCTTACGAGCTATGCGATCTGTTTACCCGTTATGATGTGGATATGGAAGTACATGCCGACATCAATACCAATCCCGGCTTTAAAAGCAATGAAGCGTTGCGGGAGGCTACGGGCTATATCCTCGGCATGGGCTTTGCTTTCAAGGCCAAGCCGGATGCCTTTGCCAGCAGTTGCTGTGCCGACAAAATGGTAAACTGAGGTGGTAATTTTCCCCAAAAAAATAAAACCGCAACTTTTACTGCGGTTTCGGAATGTTTGTCCATTATTATGATATAATCAGGCAGTCATTTTTTGCTTTTGCTTTTTGATCTGGGCAATCATTGATTCCAGCGCCATATCAAAGGATTCTTCAAAAACCTTGGATTCGTGTTTGGCAAATAAGGACGCCCTGGGGATGCTCACCTTGATCTCTGCAATTTTATCCTTTACCTTTTGCGACATATTATCCAGCTTCAGATAAACTTCTACTCCGGTGATCCTATCGTGAAACGTATTGAGTTTGCTGATTTTTTTTTCTACATGATCCAGCAATTTTTGATCTGCGTCAAAATGCACGGTTTGAATCTGTACGTTCATAATAATTCAAATTTTAAGGGGTTAAAAAAATTGAGTTGCATAAAGCATCCTGTCATAGGCATTCGTTGTTTTTAAATTGACAAATCAACTTTTAGGATGAGCTTTGCGATAAACTTCCCTCAGTTTTTCAATATTGGTATGTGTATAAATTTGTGTGGCCGCGAGGCTGCTGTGCCCCAGCAATTCCTTGATGGCGTTCAGGTCGGCGCCGTTGTTGGAAAGTTGTGTGGCAAACGTATGGCGCATAACGTGGGGGCTTTTTTGATGTAATGTGGTTACTTTTTCTAATTCCTTCCGCACTGTATTATAAATGTATTTTGCGTATAAAGGCTTACCTGACTTTAAAGATAGTAAATTATCAGTGGGCTTTGCAAATATTTTTCTTTTTAATGAAATGTAATCATCAATATCCTGTAGCAGACTACGTTGAACCGGTATCAGGCGTTCTTTATTACGCTTGCCCAGCACACGGATCTGCCGGCGCCCGGATTCAATATCGGCTTCCCGGAGACCGCCCAGCTCGGCACGGCGCATGCCGGTTTGGTAGAGTATCTCCATGATCAGGTAGCGGGTAAAGGCCTCCAGGTCGTCCGGATCGTCCTTGGGCATTTGCTCCAGCAGAATTTCGGTTTGTTCCTTTTCCAGAAAAACCGGTAGTCGTTTGGAGGCTTTGGGTGTACGCAGCAATTTTGCCGGGTTCCCTTCCACAATATCGGCTCGAATCAGAAATTTAAAGAAAGATTTCAGCGCAGAAGCTTTCCGCTGCAAGCTGCGCGGTTTGAGTTGCTGTTCGCCGGCAAGACAAGCCATCCAGGAGCGCAGGTGCTGCAGGCGAATCATTCCGGTATCAATTTCCGGATAGTGTGCGGAATGGTATTGTGCAAAATCCCGAAGATCCCGTGCATAAGCCTGACAGGTCTTTTCAGACATCCTTTTTTCAAACCGGATATAGTGGAGAAAATCTTGTATATGCGATGTAAGCAAGGCGGAATTGTTTTGTTCAAATATACGCCTTTTTCTCGTTGAAAACAGGACATGAAAAAGCTGCCTGTAAAAGAATAAACTTTTTCAGGCAGCTTCCCGAATGAAAATATCCATGCGCGAACGCAAGGATTATAATTCTATCTTCCCGGAAAGGATCTGTTGACGATAGGCCGCTTTCAACTTTTCACCACGACGTTTGATAGACGGTTTGGTAAAGGCCTGGCGGGAGCGCAACTGATTCAGAATACGGGCTTTCTCAAATTTCTTTTTATATTTTTTGAGCGCCTTGTCAATGTTTTCACACTCTTTTGAATCTAATATAAGCATAGCTTTTAAATACCTCCTTTTTGTGATCTCTCAAGTTTTTTATTTTTGAGGTCTGCAAAGGTACGATTTTATTAAAAGATAACCAAAATGGCTTTATTGTCAGACACATTCCTAATCGTCGGATCTACGAAGCTGCCTGTGCGACAAAAAGATTGTGAATGCCTGAAGCAATCTTCGGATCGTTTGAGCATCATAAAGGAATCTCAATACAGTTGCTGTTTTTTGAGATTGCTCCGTGCCTGCAATGACGGCATACTTTGGATGCTTGTCCACGTTGTGACGTTACGATTGCTTCCGCCCTTGTTGGCGTTTTCAACAACAACAAATCGAGGGTTGAGCATTTATATCTCCGCCGCCCGGATTAAAGAAAGGCGGCCATTTTTTCCTGGTATGCTTTTGCAGCGGCTCCGGCTTGCGTGGCAAAATCGAAACTTTTACCGGTAAAGATAATGGCACGGCTTACATTCACCAGGATACCCACATCTTTGTTCATTGCAGTTTTAGCAACCGTTGCCAGATCTCCGCCTTGCGTTCCCACTCCCGGTATCAGCAGAAAATGATCGGGGATAATTTTTCTTACCTTTTCCAATTGTTCTGCACGGGTTGCCCCTACCACGAACATCAGGTTTTCGGGGGTTCCCCATCCGGAAACCGTCTGCATTACTTTCTCGTATAATGGCACGCCGGCTATGGTTTGCAGTTGGAAATCCTTGCTGCCTTCATTGCTGGTTACGCCTAAGACAATACCCCATTTTCCGGGGAATTGTAAAAAAGGCGCTACGCTGTCCTTGCCCATGTAAGGAGCGATGGTAACGCTGTCGAATGGGAATGTGTCAAAAAAGGTTTTGGCATAATGTTCTGCGGTATTGCCGATATCGCCACGCTTGGCATCAGCTATGGTGAAACAATCTTTGGGAATATAGTCCAGCGTTTTGCCCAGGCTGATCCATCCTTTTAATCCCTGAGATTCATAAAATGCCGTATTGATTTTATAGGCTACGGCAGATTCCCGTGTGGCATCGATAATGGCTTTATTAAATTCAAAGACAGGGTCTTCAGTGGCAAACAGATGTTGGGGAATTTTGGTGAGATCCGAATCTAATCCCACACAAAGAAATGATTGTTTTTTTCTGATCTGAGTGATTAAGTCCCTGCGTTTCATACGGTACTTATTATTATCATTAATTATTGAAATTGTTTTATTGCTTTTCCCCATTACTATCCTGTCCTGGAAATCCAGCCTGAATAGAGGTCGTCAATGCTGCATACAGGCGCTGCCATTCGGGGTGTTCCCGCAAAAGCGATTCATGCTTTTTTATCGTGGCCGAATCATGCCGCAGGGCAGGCCCTGTCTGGTTTTGCAATGCGGAAGAGAATTTGATTTGCGCGATAGTTTGCTGAATGATCGGTTGCAGAATATCGAAAGGCAGTTGCTGCGTTTGGCAAATGGTTTCGGCTATGGCCAAAAGATGGTTGGTAAAATTATTGACCAAAACGGCATTAAGGTGCAGCCATGCCCTTTTTTCATAGTCAGCCTGCACTACCCGGTCGGAAATGTCGTGAGCCAGCTGCAAGACGGTTTTTAGTGTGGACACATTGCTGGCTTCCACAATTAAGGGCACATCCGGGAGGGTTGGCAGGTTATTTTTCCGAACGGAATACAGAGTCCACATTACGGCACAATTTGGCGTGGTTTGTTCCAGGATGTCCACCGGAAGCGCTCCGGCACAATGAATGGCTATCTTATCTTTCAATTGCAGCCGGGCAGCCACTCCTGCAAGGGCATCATCTTTTATAGCCAGAAAATACACATCCGCATCCGGCGTAAGTTGATCTAATGAATCGGTTAAGGCCGCATTGGTGATGCGCGACAAGGCTAAGCCGTTTGCACGGGTACGGCTGTAAATCTGGCTGATCTCATGACCACGAAACTGTAGTCTTTGTGCAAAAAAATGAGCGACATTACCGGAGCCTACAAAAGCGATTTTCATAATACACTTATTTTTTCTGATGTTGAGCGATAAAGTTAATCATTTGCTGATGAATGCTGTGCTTTAATGTCTCCGCATCGCGCAAGGACAAGCCCTTTGTGGAAACCGGCGGCAGGAAACATATCTTCACGGGAGAAGGCCAGGCCCAAAAATTTGGCCGTCTGGGTAAGATACCTTTGGTATTCAGCAGCACACCCGGGATAACCGGTTTTTGTGCACGGATAGCCGTTATAAAAGCGCCGTCGTGGAAGACGCCGAGTGGTTGGGCGGTCTTATTCCGGGTGCCTTCCGGATACAGGATCAGGTGCAGTCCCGTCTTCAGTGTTTGCTGCATTTCCACAAAACTGTCTTTCCGGCTTTTGTCATCATCGCGCTTCACGAGGATGGAGCCGGTTTTATATACCGTGCCGAATACAGGGATTTTAGCCAGCTCGGATTTTGCCAGAGTTTTATTGGGTCCGGGCACCCAGGGCGTGGAAACCAGGATGTCCACAAAGGAATTATGGTTGAGCACCACCACGTAGTTTTCTCCCCGTTTAAATTGTGCTTTCCCGGAGCGTTTTACAAAAATAAAGACCAGCGGCAGCATGATTTCCATCCACAATCTATAGCTCCGGTGCACGATCTTAGCCCGCCGGGGTTCGGAAAATTGCAAAGCAAAGGCGGAAAGCGGGAATGCAATAAGCAGGAGCGTAACCAGGAAGATTACCATTCCATACATATAGTATATATGCCCGATGATGCGCTTAAGGATATTCATTGAGCATGCAAAGGTAGGAAAAGGATTGAGGTTTTTGAAGCAGGATGATGAACGGAAAGCTTCAAATTATTGTGTCTGTGAAATTGCTTTTAAGATAAAAAAGGTGCGACGTCTTTTACTTTCTGTGAAAAAAGCCCGGCCCAGGTTAAAACTATGTATTACAACGTGGTGATTGTAATGGAGCGGCTACACATTCTCAACTATTAATATAAATTGATAATGTTGTATGGACGGAAATACCAAATTCAATTTCTGTACTTTGACTATTGTTCTGTACTACTCCCCACCTATCGCCAATATGCAGCATTGATTAGGATTTAAGCCTGAATTTTCTTAGGTCTTAAGAAAAATGGTGTCATTATAAAGCGACAGTGTGAGATGCACCCCCAGAAAACGGAAGGCGACAGTATACATCTTAATGTGGCTTTTTGCACCCAACATTGCACATTTGTTTAATGTCTATTACATTTATGGATTGTTCCCGTATTTTTCAGGAATACAGTTTAATCCTGCATGGAGATAAATTTTCAAGAATCAGACATATTTCCGTATGATAAACGAATATGGACTGTCTTATCGGGAATAGCCGAAGGAATATTAGTATGGTTTGATTAAATAATCAGGCGGGGAAGAGAGGTTGTACATTATGAAAATTTAGGCACATGCAACATCATTATATGTTGAATATTTTTCCATTAATTTAATCGGTAACCAATGAATAATATCGCATTTCCTGCCTTTAATAAAAGAGCGCTGTTTATGATATACCTGACCGTCCTGTTATACCTGCCGTCAACAGTTCGTGCACAGTATTGCACGCCTACCTATATACCTGTTGCACCCTGGGTTGGATTTGATGCCTGCGGATCCAGCGGAACATTTCCGGCCGGGCATTTAATTACTAATGTTACTATCGGCAGCATCAATAATACGGTAAGCACGACAAATTGTACTGAATATGATTTTACATCCCAATCCACTGTGGTTTATGATGACGGCATTTGTCAGCCTACACCTATGACGGTAAGTGTGACCGGCTTTTGTGGTGTTACGGTAGCTGTGGATTTGAATAATGATTTTGATTTTGATGATCCGGGTGAGATTGTTATTCCTAACTCCTATGTTGCGGCCAGCCCTGCAACTTATAATCTTGATTTGGCCATTCCTCCCGGCACGCCGACAGGGCCACACAGAATGCGGGTGTATAATGCCGGAGCCAATGCCGATAATCCAACCGGAGGACCCTGTGATGTGTTTTCATTTGGAAATTTTCATGATTACACAATCATCATAAGTAATAATCCGAATCCGCTGATTTTTCAAAGCAATACGGATACCACGATCTGCAATGGACAGAGCCTGGTTTATAACGGGATTACTTATTCCTCCACGCAACAAATCTCAGATACACTTCAAACGGTCAATGGCTGCGACAGTTTTATCACTATCAATCTTACGGTATTACCTCCGATTGTTCATAATATAGATGCAACCATTTGCAGCGGTGGAACCTTCGCATTTGGCGGGGAGATCTGCGATACATCCGGTATCTATCAGCACATATTGCAAACGGCTGCAGGCTGCGACAGCCTCGTTATCCTGACTCTTACCGTTTTGCCTCCGCCTGTAGCGCAGACAATAAATGAAAATATATGTGAGGGAGACAGCCTGAGTTTTGCCGGGGTTCAGCTTTTTTCTTCGGGTCAGTATTACGACACCCTGGTTACCGGAACAGGCTGTGACAGCGCAATTACGGTACTCCATCTGACCGTTAATCCGGTACCTGAAATAGCCGTTTCCTTTCAGCCTTCCGGCTCCCGGCTTTGCATCGGCGATGAAATTACCTTAACGGCTCAGGGTGCATCTTCTTACCAATGGTATAATCTGGCAGGTAACCTCGTCGCGAATCAGGCTCAATTTAATTATACATTGCCCGGAGAAAATAATATCCTGTTTATATTAGGAATTGACCAAAGCAATTGTATGGGGCATGATACCATTGCTATTGCAGCGGAAGCCTGCTGTCAGTTGGACATGCCTTCGGTTTTCAGCCCCAACGGCGATGGTTTGAACGATGTATTTAAACCTGTTTTTACCGGAAACCCCAGCAGCTATTTCATCAGTATATATAATCGCTGGGGACAAATGGTTTATACATCTTATGATATTCATTCGGGCTGGGACGGACGTGTCAGCAATGGGCAAATGGCAGATATGGGAACCTATTTTTGGCGTATGATGAGCACCTGCCCAAATGGTCTCACCATTCAACGCAACGGGGATGTGGTTATAGTCAGGTAAACAGATTATTACGCAGCTGCGGCTGAAACCATTTGTCGTAGTTGTCAATTCGTTTAATGCTTTTTCTCCGTATTGCCTGTTTTGGAGTAATATAGAATAGCACCTTACAGACACTCTGATTATCCCTTTTATGGATTTCCGTCCCTGGCTTTCTGTGTCTTATTACCCAATCAGCTCATACAACCTGATGCCCGTGTGATTTTCCCGGGATTTATGTTATGTAGCGGGGAAGAGTTATAGATTCGCTATTCACTACCTTTACACCTTAATTGTTCACCCTCCAGGAACCAATTATGTGGCCGTCTTATATTCAAAGCTATAAAACCTACCTCCGGTTAGAGCGTTCGCTTTCCGGGCATACCATTGATGCCTATCTGCATGATGTGGATATGTTCCGGGCTTTTTTGGAGCAAACTCATCCCGGTATCCACATGGAAGATATCCGACGGGAACATTTGCAGGATTTTTTGAAAAGCATTTACCATCGTGAGCTGGCTGCTGCTTCCCAGTCCCGGATCGTTTCAGGTATCAAATCATTCTTTAATTTTTTACGCACTGAACAGGTCATGGATCACGATCCCTCAGAGCTGCTGGAAGCGCCCAAAATAAAACGTACTCTGCCGGATGTGCTGAGTGTGGAGGAGGTGGATCTGCTGTTTTCCGGTATTGATCACAGTAAGGCGGAAGGTCCGCGTAACCGGGCTATATTAGAAACGATGTATGGATCGGGGCTTCGTGTGAGCGAATTGACCGGACTTAAGATCTCCAATCTTTACTTAGACGTCGGCTTTATACGGGTGATCGGTAAAGGCGATAAGGAGCGGCTCGTGCCGATTGGCGATACCGCATCGAAGCATATACGGCTTTACCTGGATTACAGCCGGACAAAAATCATGCCGAAAAAAGGCCAGGAAGATATCGTGTTTCTAAACCGGCGGGGCGCTGCATTGTCGCGGGTAATGGTCTTTTACATCATCCGTGATGCCGCCCGTAATGCCGGTATTACCAAAAATATTCATCCACATACATTAAGGCACAGCTTTGCCACGCATTTGGTGGAGGGTGGGGCGGATCTGCGCGCCGTCCAGGATATGCTGGGTCATGAAAGTATCACCACCACGGAGATCTATACGCACTTAGATCGTACATTCCTCAGAAACACATTGGAGAAATACCACCCGGGATTTCGGAAATAAGCGGCTTGATTTTTTGAATTGACTATCTATAGCGGACTTAAGAGCATGAAGATGCTTAATGAGCTTAAACGCTTAATGGTTTAAATCACATCACAAACTGCTGAGGTTGTCTCCTATGTTTACCATGTCAAATGTAGGAGACCGCTTTTTGAGATATTCAGGATTTTAAATCTTATTTATCTGAACTTCGGAATTGCAAATTCCGAAAAGCGGAAAATCATCTCTCATTTTTAAGTTCAGGAGAACCGGGCTGCTTCAGGCGAAACTTATATATTCCGGCTTTAAATTGATCGTACATACCAAGATATTATCCAAAAATATAAATATTCCATATTTTTGTAATGGCAGGTGGCTAAAAAATAAGTGCGGCATTAACATGAAACCTATATCTGTATTATTAATCATATCTTTTGTGTTGCTGCATATAACCTGCTGTTCACAGGAAAACAGGCTGAAATCCGAACTGCTTACTACCGAACACGGTCTTTCCAGCAATATAGTTTACACAATTTTCCAGGATACGAAAGGATATGTATGGGTGGGGACGAATGACGGGCTAAACCGTTATGATGGCTATGCGTTCAGGAAATTCCGGCACAGCTCTTCTGACAGCAATGCCCTCTGTAATAATACGGTCTATGATGTATGTGAGGATGCGGAGGGAAATATCTGGATAGCTACGGCAGGAGGTGTCAGCCAGTACAATTATAAGGCAGATAAAATCACTACAGTTTATCATACGAGAGGTGACACCACAGTCTGGCAGGTCATACCGGTGAATAATCATGAGTTGCTTATGGCTCAGGGTGCAGAGTTTTGCGTGAAAGATTTTTTTATTGCCGATATACGTACCCTT
The DNA here is from genome assembly GCA_964622775.1 of uncultured Taibaiella sp. Lineage (GTDB taxonomy): Bacteria > Bacteroidota > Bacteroidia > Chitinophagales > Chitinophagaceae > CAZUSO01. The sequence continues at coordinate 9,619 of CAZUSO010000060.1, forward strand.
CATATGAAGCATATTGGTTTCGAAGAAGAAGATGGCGGCATAAGCTGTCAAATCATTTATGAACCTCCGCTGGTAAAGGATAAGCAGGGAAATATTTTCGCTGCACAGGACAAGGATGGAATTATCAAAATCTGGAGATACGACAACCGGAGCAGGTGCTTTATTGCACACGACAGCATTACGCTGGATACAAAGCCGGCTTCGCAAAGTTTGTATTGGTTTTACCCGGATAGCCACGGGCGTATCTGGCTCGGTTTCGTCAACAGCATTTCGTGCTTTCAGAAACAGGGTGAAACCGGCAGGCCATATATCTTCAGGGAAAAGAACACGGAAACCGTACGAAGAATTTTTGAAGACAGCCGGGGAAATATCTGGATAGGCACGCGCAACAATGGATTATATCTCTGGAATAACAGCGCTAAAAAGCTGGAACATTACAGGAATGAGCAGGCAGGTTTCCTCAGCTCCAATATCCTTAGCGCTATCTGTGAAGATCACTCCGGCATTATCTGGCTTGGCGGCTTTAATGGATTAAACAAGCGCCATCCGCAGCCCGCCGGCTTCAGGCATATACCCGGCAATGAGCTGGCTAACAGCGCCGTGATGGGGATTTATCCCGGGAAAAATAATACGGTTAATATTCATTACATCTTCGGCACTCATCGCATTTCCACGCTTGACCCCGCCACGCACAGGGTAAAACATTATTATCCCCAAAATTTAGGCAGCCTTGCCGAACATGCACTCCGGTATTTGAAAAATCCAAACAGCTTGCACGATTCAACTTTAAAAAGACTGCTTTCCCTGCCTCTAACCCGGTACATAATCCGTTCATACCGTGATGGAGATGTGATGATGCTGGTGGACGACCGGCAAAATATCTGGTTTCGCCAAGGAAGATATGTTTGCCTGGTGGGTACAAATAAAATATGGAACATAGATACCTATACGATAGATATGGAAGCAAAAGGAGGTAAAGTGTGGGTAGCTACCGTAAAAGGACTGTGGTGCATTGACATTGCAACACAGGAAATGATCCGCTTTTTTGCCGATCCTGCGAACATCAGCAGCCTTAGCTCGGATAACGTCACCTCATTGATTATAGAGGAAAACGGCGATGTGTGGGTTGGTACAAAAGAAGGAGGATTGAATTATTTCGACAGCCGGGAAAAATCATTCACGGCCTTTACCGAAAAACAGGGTCTTTGCGATAATAGCATTTATTGCATGGTAAAGGATGACAGGGGGCGTATCTGGCTCGGCACGGGGAGCGGCTTGTCCTGCTTTAATCCTGTTACGCGCAGCTTTAAAAATTATTCCCGTGCAGACGGGCTTATCAATACGGAGTATAACCGCTATTCGGCGCTGAAGCTTGCTGCAGGTGAAATTTATATAGGTGGGATGAATGGCATAGATTATTTCAATCCGGCGGATATTGATCCGGAAGAAGAAAAGCCGCATGTGCAGATCACGAATTTTGAAGTGTTTAACAAGCCTGTTTACCCGCATGGCAGGTATGCGCTTAAGTATAATGAAAATTATGTGAGCATTTCGTTTGCCGTAATGGATTTTTCCGACCCTTCGAAAAATAAGTTCAGCTATATGCTTGAAGGAGTGGATAAGGAATGGACCGGGCCGGATGAGCAAAACAGGGCAAGCTATCCCACTTTGCCACCGGGTAAATACCGTTTCTTCGTGAAAGGCGCCAACAGTCATGGCGTATGGAGCGAGCCGGAAGCCGTGGAGTTTTCCATCAGTGTACCGTGGTGGAATAGCTGGTGGTTTTACAGTTCCTGTATCATTGCCATGAGCCTGGCGTTTTACGGATTTTACAGCTATCGTATCAACCAGTTGAGAAAAATATACCGGATGCGCAATAAAATATCCCGTGATCTGCATGATGAGATCGGCACTACCCTAAGCGGCATCGGCCTATATGTTGAAATGGCGAAGGAACAATTAGCGCGCAATAAAGATAAGGAGGCAAAAAAATCCCTGGAGGTAATTTCAGAAAATGCAAAAGCAATGATTGGCACCATGAGCGACATAGTCTGGACCGTCAATCCCAGGCATGATACGCTGGATAAAGTTCTTTCCAAGCTGGAAGCTTTTGCCCGCGAAGTAACCACACCTAAAAACATCAGGTTGCATGTTGAGCATGATACCGGAACGCAAACCATCAATATGCAAATGCCGGCACGCAGGAATATCTATCTGATCTGTAAAGAAGCCATTACCAATGCCGTAAAATATTCCGGCTGTGAAAATCTTTATTTCCGGTTTTTAAAAAGCGGAACACACTATAATATCATTATTGAAGATGATGGGAAAGGCTTTGATGTGGCCGGGGAAAGCAGCGGCAATGGTTTGTACAATATGGTCAACAGGGCAAAGGAAATCAAAGCGCATGTGACAATATCATCCGGCGGGGACAAAGGAACAACAGTTCGTGTTGATTTTAAAAATTATGAATAAGATTTTCCGGCATTGGGTATATTTCCAATGATTGTATGCTTCGGATAAACCGTTCAAAATTCACCTTTTAGGGGGACAAATAATTATCAGAATAATTGCTGATTTTGCGGGAAGAAAAGATATGATCTCAAAAAAAACCGGTATGGCCATTAAAGTAGTAATTTTTGAAGATGGAAAACTGGTGCGCGATGCATTTGCCGCCATCATCTCCGGCACGCCCGGATATAGTGTCACGGGAGCCTTCAGCAATGGAAATGATCTGATACACAATATTGAAAAGAGCCGGCCTGATGTCGTGCTGATGGATATTGAAATGCCCGGCAGGGACGGTATCGAAGCGACAAGAATAATCACACAAAAATTTCCGGAAGTAAGAATACTGATGCAGACCGTATTCGAGGATGAAGAAAAAATTTTTGCCGCACTCTGCGCGGGCGCCTCGGGCTATGTTTTAAAAAATACGCCGCCGGCGAAGCTGCTGGACTATATCGCCGAGGTTTATAATGGCGGCGCTCCCATGAGTCCTGCTGTTGCCGGTAAAGTGCTGAAGCTGTTTCAGCAGATGGCGCCGCAGATACCGCAGGATGAGCAGGTGCAGCTGAGCAAACGCGAAAAAGAAATCCTGACGCTTATGATGCAGGGGCTTACTTTTAAGGAAATAGGCGAGCGGCATTTTATTGCTTTTGAAACGGTACGCACCCATGTAAAAAGGATTTACAAAAAGCTGCACGTAGCCTCCTCCACCGAAGCCGTGGCCAAAGCCATTAAGCAGGGGCTTATCTGATACAGGGCCTGGGATCAAAAACACTTGTCATTTCATTCCGTATGTTAAGATTAACAGCATGACAATAGGTTTTTAATTATGTATTATGAATTTTGTATTATGGATTATGGATGCCGTCATACTATTTAGATTAGCTGCGGTAAAAAAACGCTTACGGCAAAATGGGTGTTTGACAGTCCATGCTCCATTGTTAATTTTCCATGCTCCATAATCCAATCCCGAATGTTCGGGACAAAATCCAAAATCCAAAATCCAAAATCCATAATTCAAAATTCAAAATCCAAAATTTTAAATCCACAGTCATGCCACCAGCCGTCAAATTATCCCCGCAAAAAATTCACCTTTTAGGGGGATAAACAATCTTTTTTACAAAATATATTTTTGAAGCCGGTTATTATTCCTAAAAAAATGCAGCAATGAAACAAATTTTTCTCCTCCTCATTTTTCTGCCTGCGGCTCTCTACGCGCAGGTAGGCATCAACACCGCCACGCCGGATCCCAATGCTGCCCTTGATATACAATCGGGCGATAAAGGCATGCTCATACCCCGAACCTCCACCGCAGGCCGGCTTGCCATTGCCACCAATGCCAAAGGCATGATGGTATATGACACCACCACCAACAGCTTCTGGTACCACACCGGCGCAGACTGGACGGAGATAGCTGCTACGGACAAGGCCTGGAGCACCGGCGGCAACGCAGGCACCACGGCAGCCGACTTTATAGGCACTACCGATGCGCAGCCCCTGCGCTTTAAGGTAAACGGCGGCGCTGCGGGCATTATAGACTCCGCCGCACGCAATACCGCCATAGGGCATGGCGCCCTGCGCGACAATACCACCGGCAACAACAATACGGCAACCGGCAGATTTGCGCTGGGTGCCAATACCACCGGCATCTTCAACACTGCCACAGGAAGCGGGGCGCTTGGAAGCAACACTACCGGCAATAGCAATACGGCAAACGGCGCGGAAGCGCTTGTTTCCAATACCACGGGCATTAATAATACGGCTACCGGCAGAAATGCCCTTCATGAAAACACTACCGGCGGCAACAATACCGCTTACGGCAATACCTCGCTCAACTCCAATACTGCGGGCAACTCCAATACCGCCCTGGGAGTGAGCGCGCTCGGCTTGAATACCACCGGCAATGCCAACACCGCTGTGGGTATAAACGCGTTAAGAAACAACGATGCCGACTTCAATGTAGCCGTGGGTGACTCCGCTTTGTTGAATAACACTACCGGTACGCCGAATACGGCAATCGGCAGTAAGGCTTTATTTTCCAATACTACAGGCAACCAGAATGTAGCTGTAGGAAACGCTGCTCTGTTCAGTAATAGCGTATGTTCTTTTAATACAGCCATAGGCGATTCTGCTTTGTTTAATAATATCGGTAGCGTATCCATTTTTTTTATAAATAGTAATAATACAGCAGTCGGCAGCAAGGCTTTATTTTCAAATACAGAAGGTCATGATAATACCGCTACCGGCTTTCAGGCGCTTCAAAACAATACTACCGGCAGTTTCAACACAGCTAACGGACAAAGTGCGCTTAGAAACAACACTACCGGCGGCGACAACACAGCTAACGGACAAAGTGCGCTTCAAAACAATACTACCGGCAGTTTCAACACAGCTAACGGAAATGATGCGCTTAGAGACAATACTACCGGCAATAACAACACTGCTAACGGAGAGGAGGCACTTGCTTTCAACACTACCGGCAACTCCAACTCAGCTAACGGTAGACTTGCACTTTTCGACAACACTACCGGCAGTTTCAACACGGCAAGCGGCAGCGGAGCGCTGGGCTCCAATACCACCGGAAATAATAATACCGCCACGGGAATCGGAGCGCTTGCAAACAACAATACCGGCAGCAGCAACACTGCTACAGGACCCGATGCGCTTTTCGCCAACATTACGGGCAGCAATAATACGGCATTAGGTAGTGGTGCCTTTATCACAGGCAGCGCATTTTCCAACAGCACGGCTATCGGAGCCAATACATCCATCACTGCTTCCAATCAAATCCGCCTTGGTAACAGCGCCGTTACCTCCATCGGCGGCTTTGCTGGCTTCAGCAATATCAGCGATGCCCGCGTTAAAAAAGACATACAGCAAAATGTACCCGGGCTGGTTTTTATCAGCAAGCTACGCCCGGTAACCTACCACCTCGATATGGATGCCATAGCCCGCCTCAGCCATACGCCCGACAGTCTGCGCTTAAAAGATGCAGAGCAACTGAAAAGCGCAGAGCTGCAGACCGGCTTCATAGCCCAGGAAGTGGAGCAGGCGGCTAAAGAATCAGGCTTCGATTTCAGCGGCGTGGACAGGCCCAAAAACGATGAAGATTACTACGGGCTGCGCTATGCCGATTTTGTAGTACCGTTAGTAAAAGCCGTGCAGGAGCAGCAGCAAATGATAGAGGCGCTGAAAAAGGAAATAGAAGCGCTGAAGAAAAAGCAGTAACTTTTTAAATTCAAAAATCAAAAATGAACGGTTGCTTGTGTTATTCCTGTTAGCATATAACAGAAGCATTCTTACAAATAAAATTTACCAAATAATGAATAATGATACAGTTTTGTGCTCAAAGTCTGATATTGTTGTGGCACTCACCAATTTGAAAAATTCTGAATTTATCCATGTCGTTAATAATATTAAATCAGGCTCTTTTATTAGAGATGAATCCTCAAAGGATTATTATGACAGATTGGTGTATACCAAGGAATTAAGACGATTTGTATATAATCCGGCTATCCTGAATATTATCTTTTCAGATGGTGCCATTAAAAAATTATTTTTTAGAACATTTGGTTATAAAGGACAGCTTGATTTTACCATATATCCAAATTGCTGGTTGAGAGATTTACCTCTTTTAGATTTGGGTAAAGGCGTTTATTTAGGCGATGGCATCTTGTTAGGCACTAATCAGGTCAGTACTGATCAGAAAACTATCAAAGCAGGTAGTATAACTATTGGTCAGCAAAGCATTTTTGACCAGAAATGTTCATTGGGATATAGTTCTCAGGTAGGCGAGGATTGCTTAATCGGATTTCAGGTATCCATTGGAATGAAATGTAAAATTGGAAACAAGGTCAAGCTGGGTCCTTTAACAGCAATAGGACATGGAGTAATTATAGGAGACAAGGTAGAAGTAGGCAGCGGCAGCCTGATAGGTAGCTTTGCTTCAATCGAAAATGGCGTAGCTATACCCGAATTTTCACGGATACCCAGTTTTAGTCATGTGACAAGACAAGGCATTTATAATAGAAGACAACGTGCTGCAGAACCGACACCTGGCGGGCGGCTTCATATCCGACATTAAAAACTATAAATAATTTACGATGAAAAAGCTCATATCCTGCATGATTATCTGCCAGTCGTTTTTTGGCGCACAGGCGCAGCTATCTATCAGTACAGGCAGCAGCCTTACCATTAAAGGCGGCACGTCTTTTGCTTTCGACAGCTTAGTCCTCACACCGGCGGCAGACTATACGCTGGGCGGTACTACGGTGCAGAAGTCGTCCGTTCCCATCGTGGCGCCCGCAGGGCAAAGCATAGAGCAGGTATATGTCATCAGCCCGGCCATGAGCGGCTATACCGGTACGGTGGATATGCTTTACGATGACGCCGGGCTCAACGGCAATACGGCAAGCCTGCTGCAGTTTGCCGTCAATCCCAATGTGTCCGGAAACAACGGTTTTGTTACCACTACAGGCGGCTCGGTCAATACCGCTGAGCATACGATTACGGAAAGCTTCAGCAATGAAACATTCGGGCAGATTACCGCCGTAAACAGCGGCGTTCCCTTGCCTGTGATGATCACCAGCTTCCGCGCTATACTGTTTCCTCCTTTCGTCAGGCTGGAATGGATCGTGAATGAAAACCAGCAGTACGATTATTTTGAAGTGGAAATGAGCAAAGACGCTCTTGCCTGGAGCAAAATCGGGTTAGTGGCGGCACGATCTTCATCTGGCGGAGTCACCTACAGGTTCGATGACCCCGACATGGATTTTACGGTAAAATTTTACCGTATCCGCCTGCTCCGCAAAGACGGCGTTGGCGCTTATTCGCAGGTAGAAAAAGTAGCTCAGGAAAAAAATAATCCGGGGAATGTCGTGGTCAGCAATGAGGGTGGACATGTTCATATCTCATTTCCCGGCGCGGCGCCGGAGGCCTTAGCCATAAGAGATATGCTCGGGAGATTAGTCTGGCAGGCTCCTGCCGGGCAGCAGGAATACGATATCAGTAACCTCGTTCCCGGCGCTTATGTAGCGGTGTATATCCGCTACGGACGGCAGGAAGCGGTAAAATTTTGTGGTGCCGTAGCCAGGCCGTTCGGGTTAACAGGGGCATCAAAACCACCTGGATATGTTGAAATTTTTCACTTCAATCTTCAGGATGTCAGCGTATCCCGAAGTGAGGATAAAGTGGATTTGAAATCCAATTTATCTGTAGTTCGACATGCCCTTCGGAACATGTCAGGCTGCGGAGACGTTCCTTGCGGTGCTGCTCAATATAACTATTTTTCAAACGGGTTGATAATTTTCAAACCAGCTATATTTTTGAAATCGTCAGTATTGCGGGTAATCAATTCAAGATTGTAAACAAAAGCCGTTGCTGCTATGATGGCGTCGGGCAGTTTTATTTTATATGCTTTGCGCAGCTCGGCTGTTTTTCTCAAGTTTGACACTATTTTAATATAAGGTATTGATATTCAGCGATAG
>CAZUSO010000061.1:0-17190 GCA_964622775.1 uncultured Taibaiella sp.
AAAATTTACTGCGCTGCGTTCCGTAAATTTTACTCCGGTCGGAATGACGACCGCTCATACGCTTCACCAGGAATGACGATACCTTTTACATTCTGGAGATTGCTCCGGTGCGAAAATTTGGGATGCATCTCATCAGGATATTATCAAATCGCTAAGAAAAAAAATCTTTAACTTCGGCACGAAATTTTAATTTAATCTCAGGAATGGAACAAAATCAGATTCAAAACCAATATGGTAATTGGGAAAAAGTTATTGAACGTCATGCAGATCAGGTTGATTCCGGATATGTGGCTCGTTATATGACCAAGGTATATGCCTGGATGTTTGTGGCGCTGATGGTTACTGCGGGTATCGCCTGGTACACCGCCTCTAATGAGGCCTTAATTAATCTCATCATCAGTAACCGGATATTATTTTTCGGACTGTTGATCGGACAGTTATTTCTGGTAGGCTTTTTATCGCTCCGGATCATGAAGATGTCGGCGGCAACTGCTGCTGCGGTGTTTATTGGCTATGCAGCATTAAACGGATTTACCTTTGCTGTATTGTTAGGTATCTTTACCCTATCATCCATCTTTACCGTATTTGCCATTACAGCAGGCACTTTCGGTATCATGAGCGCTGTGGGCTATTTTACTAAAACCGATCTGACCTCTTTCGGCCGCCTGATGTTTATGGCGCTGATCGGCATCATTATCGCTTCGGTGGTGAATATGTTTATGCACAGCACCACGCTTTACTGGATCATTTCCTATGTGGGCGTTGCGGTTTTTGTCGGGCTGATTGCTTATGACACGCAGAAGATAAAAGCCTATGCTCTGCTGGATACCGAAGAAGATCGTAAACGTGGCGCGATATTAGGAGCGCTGGCCTTATACCTGGACTTCATCAACCTGTTCATATACCTGTTGCGCATCCTGGGCGACCGGAAATAATGATCTGTTCAGACACAGCTTGCGCATGACACATGCTGCTTTTTTCCGTTACCCATAATTAAATGGAAGCTGCCAAGCCTGCGGCTTATTGGATTTTGATATGCTTATGAGAGGATTAGTTTTCCCGGTACTGATTTTTATTTTGACCTCGCTCCTGCCCGCAGGGGCAACTGCACAGAAATTGCAAACCGGGGTGCCGGATTCAACCGGCGCCACTCAGGTGGACGCTGCAAAGAAGAAAGCACAGACTGATGAATCACCGAAAGATGCCAAAATCATCAGCGAGGTTAAGGATAAAAACGGGAATATCATAAGAACGGTTCAATACCAGCAGGGTGCGGCAGTGATTACGGAAACTATTATTTTCCCGCCGTTCCCGGGCTTAAATGAACGTAAACCTGTTAACCCGGACACCCTGGATCCCGATTCCCTGATGGTATTGGTGGATAAGACCAATTACCTGATTGCAATCATTTACAAAAAACAACGTATCCGGCAATACCGCGCGGTATTTGGCCCGGATCGGCTGCATGACAAAATGCGGGAGGGCGATCGTTGCACGCCGGAGGGATGGTTTAAAATTGTAGAAAAAAGAGACCACAACAACTGGCAGAAATTCTTGCTGATAGACTATCCCAATGAGGAGTCGTATAAGAAGTTCAACGAACGCCTCCAGGAAGGATTAATTCCCCGCAGCAGCCGTATCGGAGGGTCGGTAGGCATCCACGGCACCTTCAGAGGTGGCGATGAGATGGTGGACATGGGTATTGGATGGACCGATGGTTGTGTGGCGCTCAAATCTGTGGATATTATTGATTTTTACCGCTTCGTCCACCCCGGAACCCGGGTTTATGTGCGACGGTAGCCGCCAAACGTTTACTTTCGTACATTTGCATCTGAAACAAATACCGGCAATGAAAAGAATAAAGGCTTCATCATATCTACCCGATTTAAAGCAGCAACAACGTGAAGCTTTTATCAATCGTTTTTTTGATGATGAGGTGCTTTCCTGTGAGCGTAAGGAATGGAGCCCGGCAAACGGCATCACGATTGAAGTGCTCGACATCATGCTTTGCGACAATCAGGATGGCCGCGATGAAACCGCATTATTCCGCTACCTGCCTTATGAGGACGGACGACCATACATATCTTTAATTTTTATTCCCGAATATAATAATGAAGAAGAGGAGACACAGCGCTCCATACAAATTCATTTTCATCCGGAATTTTTCAACGGCTTTGATGCCGATCTTTTAAACGGGCAACAACCGTTCAAAAGCGACCGCAGCGCAGAACAGGCATTTACACCGAACGCCGCGATCCGGGATGCGCTGGATTTTATCCGCAGTTTTAATCCGGTAGAAAAAGGGGCTGATTTTACCCGGTATTTAAGGCTGAATGAAATGGTATTGCTGTTATTACGGCACAGTATTGATGCATTCTTTGTGCCCGACGAAGCTAATTATCTGCCGGCATGCAGTTTCCTGAATAATAGTGCAGAGCGGGATAAGATTACGGAGGCTCAAAAAATCATTCTTGAAAAGATAGATGCTCCAATAACCATCCGCGACCTGTCCAGAATGGTAGGGATGAACGAATGTTATCTTAAAAAAGGATTTAAGGCCATGTTCGGGAAAACCATCCATGAATACCGCCAGCACCAGCGTATTGAGCAGGCTAAACTGCTGCTGCAACAAAAGAAGCTGACGGTTAATGAGGTAGCCTTCCGGTTGGGTTTCGGCAGCGCATCGCATTTCAGCACCGCCTTTAAGAAAATTGCCGGAATGAAGCCCTGCGAGCTGTTACACTGATTTTTCTGAATTAGGGTTCCAAATGGTAATCAATAAGTGAATCGGTGTAGTTGCGGGTGTACAGCGAGAGGATATGAATATCAAAGGTTCGTTTAATAATCCCGATTCCCTTACTATACCAGATCATCACCGTTCCACAGTTAGCATATATCGGAGTGCCGGTAGGCTTTGCTTTTAAGGCGTTACTTATTTGCACAATGTCCTTGTAAGTTTTACCGTTTATCGTCATGCTAAGACCCGTAGCCACCACTTCACAGTCAAATTTAGCATCTAAGGGGATGCCGGAGTAAGTGAAAGATTCCGTATTCGTCCAATTATCACCGGTTTGGGCATTATCCTTGGAAAGCACTACGGTAACATATTGCTGCTGATCGTCAAACAGATCTACCAGCATCAGGAATTTATCTTCATTTTTGCCGAAATATTCCGGGGTGGTGTGCTGGTCAACGGTATCGTACGATTCGTAATAGTCATAAGTGAGGCCGCTTTTTACAGAGTCAAGACCCGTAGCCATCCTGCGGTAAACTACTTCTTCATTGGAGCCATACAACCACCAGGAACCCGGATTGGTGGACATATAATCAACGGGTACCTGATTATCCGGATCGAGATCGTGGTTATCACCCTTATTACAGGAGCTAACAGACAACAGCAGGCCTGTGGCCATTAAGGTATAAAGTGCAAATTGCTTCATTTGAGCATATTTATAGAAAAAAACAGGGAATAAGCCTGTTCATAACGGAGGCAAAGTTAATTTATTGTTTTGGAAATTGAAAGTTTGGAGGAGTTTAGTATTTTTAATGCAATAAAAATTTCAATTATTACAAAAAAGAAATCATTATGGGAATCAGCACAAAAAATATAGCCACTTTTTTATTAGGCGCCGCTGCCGGCGCTGCGGTGCTTAAATACGCTTCAATGACTGATGAAGAAAAAGAACAACTGATGCAATCGCTCAAAACAAAAGCCGGAAAGCTTAAAGAAGAAGCTGAAACCGGAATGGGAATGGCAAAGGATTATTTTTCAGAGTTGGGTCGGGAAGGCACAGAATCGCTTAAAGAACATTGGGGCGATATTGAAAAATATCTCAAAGATCTGCTGGGGAAAAAGGATGGCAGCGAATCGAAGGCATCTGCTTAAAACAGCATTGTCTGAAACAAAGTCCTTCCTGTAGCGGTGTTCAGCCACCGACTACAAACTAAACAGCTATAACTCTACCGGTATGGGTCAGAGGCTGATGCCAAACCCCAATATGCTGAATCGGATTATTATGAATGTATTCCGGCGTTTCTCCCTAAGGTGGAGCGCGTATTGGTTGGTAGCGGAATACCAGCCAACGGAAAATTTATTTGTCTGGTATTTTTATTGAGGATAATTTTGTCCTTAATTAAAATGCGGACAATGATCAGCGATAAACAAAAGATAACCGTTGCGGCTTTTTTGCTGGCGGCTTTCCTGTCTTATACGTATTTCATCTACCGAAACCTTCCGGTGAAATCTGATGCATCCGCTGGCATCGCCGCAGCAAACGGGAAGCTGCTCTGGCAACGTAAAAACTGTAATTCCTGCCACCAGATTTACGGACTGGGCGGCTACCTGGGCCCGGATCTGACTAATGTTTATTCCAGGCAGGGGGCGGATTATATCAAAGCCTTCTTAGTTACCGGAACCGTAACGATGCCACAGTTTCGTCTGAGCCAAAAAGAGCTGGATGAAATCGTTGCTTTTTTAAAGCAGGTGGACGCTTCCGGCACTGCTGACCCAAAATCATTTAAAATAAATTATGATGGATTCATCCACCACTAATGCGCGTGTTACACCTGCCACCTTTCTGCTGACCGCGCTCCTCCTCCTGGCCTTTGGGATGGCATTTGGCCTTTTAGGGGCATTCCAGTATGTACAGGCCGGGTTTCTGAAAGAATATCTTTCCTTCGAAAGAGTGCGGCCCCTGCACGTTTCGGCGGTCGTGTTCTGGATCATAACCGGCATCTGTGGTGCAGTGCTTTATTACCTGCAGGAGTTTACGGGCAAAAAAATCTATTCCCGCCCATTGCTCAGGCTACAGTATTACTTATTGGTTATTTCCATTATAGCAATATTGACTTCCTATGTCTTCGGAATATTCATGGGGCGTGAATACTGGGAATTTCACCCTGCACTGGCTATTCCGGTAGCCACAGCCTGGCTGCTGTTTCTGATCAATGTATTTAAGTCATTACCTTCATTCCGGAACCTGCCGGTTTATGTGTGGATGTGGCTTACCGGACTGTGCTTTTTCTTATTCACTTTTATGGAATCCTATCTGTGGCTGCTACCCTATTTCCGGGAAAATATTGTGAACGACATGACGGTTCAGTGGAAATCCTATGGCTCTATGGTCGGATCCTGGAATATGCTGATCTACGGCTGTAGTATTTACCTCTTAGATAAAATCAGCGGCAATAAACACTATGGTGTATCTAAGACCGGCTTTGCCATTTACTTTCTGGGGCTATTTAACCTGATGTTTAACTGGGGGCATCATATTTACACCCTGCCTACCGCACCGTATATTAAATACATCAGTTATATCGTCAGTATGACGGAGCTGATCCTGTTTTTCCGGATGCTGCTGCAGTGGAGATCTTCGCTGGATACCACCAGAAAACATTATCATTATCTTCCGTACCGTTTATTGATTGCTGCCGACGTCTGGGTGTTTCTTACCCTGCTTCTGAGCATTGGCATGTCCATACCGGCTGTCAATGTTTACACCCATGGCACGCACGTAACCGTTGGGCATACCATGGGCGCCACGATCGGCATTAATTCTTTTTTATTGTTTGCCTTCGTTTTCGATATTTTCCGGGATGATACGGAGCATCCCGGCCGGTTAAAGTGGTTTTCCCTTGCGTACTGGCTGGCGAACCTGTCCCTGCTCGTATTTTGGATTGCGCTTATCAGTGCAGGCGTGCAAAAAGCGGCCTGGCAGATGTCGCCCCATGCCGGCCCTTTCAGCGCCATGATGACCGGATTAAGGCCTTACTTTATCATCTTTTTTATTTCAGGTATTGGTATTTTTGTTGCTTTACTCATCTGGATTATCCTGATTTTTAAGATCAGCAGCCACCGCCGGAAACGGTATGAAATTTAGCTGATCAATTCCGTTAACTTTGCCTTCGCATCATATCTTCATCCTCCATGTTGTCGCTAACAAAAATATTTCATTTTGAAACCGGCCATGCGCTTCACCGGTACGAAGGAGCATGTCGGAATATCCATGGGCATTCTTATGAGCTGCGGGTATCAGTAACGATTGCCCGGCAATCCGAAGATTACCTGCCGCCGCCGGGCTTTATAGTAGATTTTAAGGATATAAAAAAGATTGTGCAGACCGGGATCGTTGATTACTTTGACCACAAACTGGTATTGTCGGAAGCTTATGTGGCGGCTCATCCCGATGTGGGGAGTCTGAAGAATCTTATCATCTGGAATTTCGAACCCAGCGCTGAAAACATTTTACTCTTTATCCGGAATACGCTCGTAGCCATGATTCCTCCGAATGTGCAGCTTCAGAAAATACTGCTGTACGAAACCAGGAGCTCCTTTGTGGAATGGGAAGCCGACCGGGCAAACATTCCATCATGAAAAAATTTCAGCAATATGTTTTCAAAATCGACGGAATACGCCCTGCGGGCAACTATTTTTATTGCACAAAAAGCTACGAAGGATCAGAAACTGGGTCTGGCCGCCATTGCTAAAGCGATTGATTCTCCAAAATCTTTTACAGCAAAAATATTACAGCAGCTTACCAAAGGCAATCAGTTTATTGTCTCCGCTCCCGGACCGCAGGGTGGCTTTTACCTGTCGGAAAAAGCCAAAGATCTTCCGGTACGAAAAGTCTTAGAGCTGATGGGAGAAAGCGATATGCTGGATCAGTGTGTTTTAGGTTTGAAGCAATGTTCCGACATCAATCCCTGTCCTTTACATCATAAATATAAATCCATCAAGAAGCAATTGCACGATTTGTTCGACAGCGCTGCAATCCGGCAATTAGCCTCGGGCGTGGACACCGGAACAGTAAACATCAACAATTTACTATTGGAATAGCTGATAATGCGTCAAAATGAAGAATGAAAAACAGAAGCGATATTGGTAATCAATTTAATAAATTCCCTGTCTGAAGCATCTTACGAACCGCATCAATGGCGCCCTGTAGCCCGCCTGGTTCCGAACCCCCGGCAGTTGCCAGTGTCTTTTGCCCTCCGCCTCCGCCCTTAATGAAGGGTGCAATAACCTGTTTGATGAGCCGGGAAGCATCTAAGTCAAGCGCAGCAGATACGGTATCGCTCATGCCCACAGCAACGAAGGCTTTTCCGTCAATATTGGCGCCCAGTACAGCCATATGATCCCTTAGGTGGCTTTTTAGTTCGAAGCATAATTTTTTCAGTGCGTCCGCATTGCTGACTTCCAGGATATCTCCGACAAAACTGATGGCATATTCCTGTCCCTTTGCCGTATTTACCGTAAGCAGCTCATCTTTTTGCAGCAGCTCATTCCGGATGCCGACTAAACGGCGCGCTTCCAGCCTTTCTATTCTTTTCTCCAATGCAGCCTTATCGGTCATCAGCCTTTCTACTGCCCTGAAGGCATCTTTCGACTTGAGCATAGTGTTGATCTGCTGCACCTGCATCCTCTTCTCCAGAAGATAATCAAGCGCTTTTCCTCCTGTCAGTGCTTCTATGCGCCGGACACCTGCTGCTACAGCGGTTTCTGTAGTAATGGTAAATGTTCCGATATTACCTGTACCCGAAACATGCGTTCCTCCGCACAGCTCCACGGAATAATCAGGGTCAATAATTACCACGCGCACGGTATTGCCGTATTTCTCGCCGAAAAGCGCCATCGCACCCATCGCAATTGCAGCATCCTTGTCCATTTCCTTAATGACCACCGGAATATTTTCCCGAATCTTTTCATTAACGATATCTTCTACCTGCCTGATCTCATCATCGCTCATCTTGTGGAAATGGGAAAAATCAAATCGCAATAAATCCGGGGAAACCAATGATCCTTTTTGTGCTACATGTGTACCCAACACCTGCCGCAATGCAGCATGCATCAGGTGGGTTGCAGAATGGTTAGCGGTGATTTTCAGCCTCCGCTCCACATCTACTTTGGCTATTACTTCCTGTTCAATGGCATCAGGCACCTGACCGGTAAAATGAATTGTGATATTATTTTCCTTTTTCGTGTCAACTACATCAATAACCTGATTGCCGAATATCAGCACTCCGGTATCGCCCACCTGGCCGCCGCTTTCCGCATAAAAAGGCGTTTCTTCCAGCGCTATCTGGAACTGCTCTTTTCCTTTGGCTTTCATCTTGCGGTAACGCAGCACGCGCGTATGTCCGGTATAATGCTCGTAGCCGGTAAAAAGCGCCTGTTCTGAATCGTGAACTGTTACCCAGTCATCTGCATCAATAGCCGTGGCTGCACGGCTGCGTGTTTTTTGCTTTTCCATTTCCGCTTCGAAGCCAGCCTGATCTACCGCTGCTCCCACTTCCTGCGCCATTAGTGCTGTTAAGTCGAGTGGAAATCCGTAGGTATCGTAAAGCTCAAAAGCGAAGCTGCCGTCAATCACGATATGCGCTTTGCGCTGATGATCCAGATGGCTGATGATATCCTGTGTCGTTACGCCAACTATCCCTTCGCTGATTTCCGAAGCATCGGAATAATGTTCCAAAGCGTTCTGGTGATATTCTTCAAACCGGCGAATGCCTTTTTCCAGGGTTCTTAAAAAGGATTCTTCTTCTTCGCGGATGACACGCTGCACAAATTCCTGTTGGGCATGGAGCTCAGGAAAAACATGTTTGAATTGTTCAGCCAGGGGCAGTGCTAATTGAAAAAGCAGCGGTTTCTTATAATGCAGCCAGGAATAATAGTAACGAACGGCGCGCCTTAAAATACGGCGAATCACATAACCCGCGCCGGTGTTGGAGGGTAACTGTCCGTCGGCCACGCTGAAAGCTATGGCACGAATATGATCGGCAAGAACCCGGAAAGCAATGTCTTTTTTATCATCGCCAAAGGTATAAGTGTTTCCCGTGAGTTGCCCGGTGCGTTTTATGGTATCGGAAAAAATATCGGTATCGTAATTGCTGGTCTTATGCTGCAAAACTCTGACTAAGCGTTCCAGCCCCATGCCGGTATCCACATGTTTTGCAGGTAAGGATAAGAGTGCGCCGTCTTTTTGCCGGTTAAATTCCATGAACACATTGTTCCAGATTTCAATCACCTGAGGGTGGTCGGCATTAACTAATGTTTTCCCCTCAACAGACTGGCGCTCCGCATCACTGCGGCAATCCACATGAATTTCCGAGCAGGGACCGCAGGGACCGGTATCGCCCATTTCCCAAAAATTATCTTTCTTATTGCCTTTCAGAATCCGGCCTTCCGGAACCCATTTTTTCCATTCGTCAAAAGCTTCCTGATCAAAAGGAAGACCTTCTTTTTCATCGCCTTCAAAGACGGTAACATATAACCGGTCTTTGTCAATCTTATAAATTTCCGTAAGCAGCTCCCAACTCCAGGCAATCGCTTCCTTCTTGAAATAATCCCCGAAGCTCCAGTTGCCCAGCATTTCAAACAAGGTATGGTGGTAGGTGTCAACACCTACTTCTTCCAGGTCATTATGCTTTCCGCTGACCCTAAGGCATTTTTGCGTATCGGCAATCCGGGTATGTTCCGGCTTACGGTTACCCAGGAAGAAATCCTTGAACTGGTTCATGCCGGCATTGGTAAATAAGAGCGTGGGGTCATTTTTTATTACAACAGGTGCAGACGGCACAATAGTATGCCCTTTGGAGCGAAAGAAATCCAAAAATTGCTGGCGAATTTGAGCGGCAGTCATTATATTATATCAGTTAATGATTTGTATGAAATAAATTCAGGAATAAAAAACCTGCTAATCAATCTGCAAATATCCGTTATTTAGTTTTTACTTTTGCGTCAATTGATAAATGAAGTCCTGGTTACCATATAAAATCAGTTTGTTGCTGTTCGTGCTTTTCACGGCATGTCTTTCCGTAAAAAAGGCATCGGCCAGGGAATTATACGGCTATCAGGTTTCTGATTCCGTGGTTCAGGCCATGACCCGTCAGGATATTGCCGCTAAAAAATCGGTATCCCGTATTTTCACCGTCATGCCAAAGAACGGGGATTTTACGCCGAGAATTAGTCGTGCTTATGATAACCGCAGTTTCGATTTCCTGCTGATACTTTCCCTGGTTATATATTTGGCATTGTTTCGGGCATTTAACAGTAATTATTTTCGCAATCTTTTTAAGGCATTTTCCAACAGCACCCTCAGCAGCCATCAGCTCAGGGATCCGATAGAGAGCAATACGGGAGCCAACCTGGGAATGAATATTTTTGCGTGCCTTTCTATGGCAACCTATATTTTTTATGCAACTAAGTACATACATAAAGGGGCGCTATTCACAGAGCATTCACCTTATATCATTCTGTTGTCTGCTGTCCTGTTGCTGATATTCATTTATGGATTCCGGTTGTCAGCTTTAAAATTTGTCGGTTGGGCATTTCAGATTGATACGGCTGCTTCAACCTATGCGTTTAACATTTTGCTGATCAATAAGATACTTTCGGTAGTCTTGCTGCCATTCACAGCTGTTTTAGCCTGGGGAGAAGGATCCTGGGTTCAGTCGGCATTTTTAATATCCCTGATAATCGTTGGAATCGCTATGCTGAACCGGATCACACGCTCCGGAGATGCGATGCGATCCTTTATCCGTTACAGTAAATTCCATTTTTTTCTGTACCTTTGCGCCTCAGAAATTTTCCCGATTGCTATTGTCGGGAAGGTAGTCTATCAATGGTTGGTTCAATAATCTGATAAGTTTAACCATCAAACAGAACTATTGCTAAAACTTTTACCTTTTAATACTCATGATGGCCAAAGCGACTAAGTCAATTGTGAAGAGCAGTACAACCAAGCCGGTATCCAATATACTGATTACACAACCAAAGCCAGAAAGTGAAAAATCTCCTTATTTCGAGTTAGAGAAAAGGTATCACGTTCAACTGGACTTTCATCCTTTTATACGGGTAGAGGGGCTTAGCGCAAGAGAATTCCGGAAGCAGAAAATCGACCTGTCGGAATATACGGGAGTTATTCTGCTGAGCCGGAATGCTGTGGATCATTTCTTCAGGATATGTGAGGAAATGAAATTTAAAGTTTCTCAGGAAATGCGTTACTTCTGTATTACGGAAGCTGTTGCACTTTATCTTCAGAAATTTATCTTATACCGCAAACGCAAAGTATTTTTTTCTGCTGACGGCTCTCCGGACGGGCTTATTGATGTGTTGACAAAATATCAGGACAAAGAAAAATTCATCATGCCGGTATCTGATAACACCAAAAACGATCTGTCGCCACTGCTCCAGAAAGGCAAATATACTTTCGTGGAAGCCGTATTATACCGTACCGTATCCAACGATATAAAATCCCTGATGAAGAAACACTATGATCTTATTGTTTTCTTCAGTCCTTTCAGTATTGACGCTTTCCTGGAAAACGATCCGGGATTCAAACAAAACGGCACCTTATTCGGCGCCTTTGGCAATACCACCTGCAAGGCTGTTGAGGCTGCCGGACTACAGCTACAGATTAAAGCGCCCGCTCCCAATGCCCCGTCAATGGTGGCAGCATTAGACAAGTACCTGCAATCTGCAAAATAAACTTAGCGTTTCTAATATAATTACAGGGCTGCATTAATGCGATATATTATTGTAGTCCTTTTGTTTTTGGAATGCATTGCCGACATTTGCCACAAAATAATAAACGACCTTTCTGAAATATGGTTTTAAGCTATGCAGTTTGTAGTGTTTCGGTAGCGCCATTAAGGTCGGCTCCTGCTCATCAGGCAGAGCAGGTTTCGCAGATGCTTTTTGGCGAGCGGATGGAGATTGTTGAGATTAATAAGGAAGGCTGGGTAAAAGTTATTGCAGAATGGGATCATTATATTGGATGGATCCGGGAAGGGCAGATAGTGAAGATGGATTACAAAACATACCGCAAGCCATTGTATCATGTGAATACCGAGCGCGGAGATTATGCAGAGAGCCCGTCGGGACACTTTTTGTTAAGCCCGGGCAGCAGCCTGCTGCGACTTAAAAAGAAAATATTCGGGTGGGATCCTGATCTCATCTACCGGGGGAAAAAGCTCAAATTAAAGTTGGCACAACATGATCCGGAAACTATCAGGCGTCTGGCGTATTTATACATCGGAAGCCCTTATCTCTGGGGCGGTCGCTCGATTATGGGTATTGACTGTTCGGGGCTGACTCAAATGGTTTATAAAATGATGAATATCCGGCTGCCGAGGGATGCTGCACAGCAGGTGAAAGCCGGCATTAACATTGATTTCCTTCAGGGCGCTCAATGTGGCGACCTGGCTTTTTTCGATAACCCGGAAGGACGGATAACCCATGTCGGCATTTTATTGGATGCCCAAAGCATCCTGCATGCTACGGATACCAGTGGCTGTGTGGTAGTGGATGCCATTGACAGTATCGGTATTATCAGTAAAAAACTCAGAAAACGAACACATCAGTTACGTATTATTAAACGCATCATTAACCCGGACGGACAATGAACACGATTCAATTTAATATAGAAGAAGGCATTTCCCGGCTGTCTTTGAACAGGCCGGAAGTATTCAACAGTTTCAACCGGGAGATGGCGCTGGAACTACAGCAGTTGCTGGACGACTGCGAAGATAACCCGGAAGTACGGACGATCTTACTGACCGGGACGGGAAAAGCTTTTTGTGCAGGTCAGGATCTTGGGGAAGCTACCGATCCGGAAGGCCCGGCTATCGCGACCATCGTAAACGAACACTACAACCCGATCATTCAACGGTTGCGGAATATTAAAAAACCGGTTATAGCGGCGGTCAACGGCGTTGCGGCAGGTGCCGGAGCCAATATTGCACTGGCCTGCGATATTGTTATTGCCCGCGAAAGCGCTTCCTTCATCCAGGCCTTCAGTAAGATAGCATTGATCCCCGATAGCGGCGGCACCTTCATGCTGCCCCGGCTGATCGGATTTCAAAAAGCGCTGGCGCTGATGATGACGGGAGATAAGGTGTCCGCAACAGAAGCAGAACGGCTTGGGATGATTTATAAAGTTTTTCCGGATGATCAATTCGAAACGGAAAGCCGGAAACTTGCGCAAAATATAGCTGCAATGCCCTTGCAGGCATTAGTTTGTACTAAAGTGGCTATGAACCAAAGTGGTCAGAATAATCTTCAGCAGCAATTAGAGCTGGAAGCAACGCTACAGGAAAAATGTGCCGCAACGGAGGATTTTAAAGAAGGCGTTCAGGCGTTTCTGGAAAAGCGAAAGCCCAATTTCAGATAAGGCATTTCAGGAATGTGGTGGGGGATAAGGCGCCATTCTATACCTGACAACATGCTATGAGCACATTGAAACATGAGACAAGATACGCAAAAAGGCGCCCGGCATCAGCCGGGCGCCTTTTAATTATTAGCTATGAGCAAATTAATGTGCAGCTTCTTCTTTTACCTGATTAGCGGCATCTTTAACTTGATCTGTTGTGGCGTTAACAGCAGAATCAACAACATTAGCAGCAGAATCCATAGAAGCAGTTGCGTTATCAGTAGCTTCGTCCAGCGCATCAGTAGCAGCATCCATAGTAGCCGTTGCATCGTTAGTATCCTCAGTGTTAGTTCCGCAGGAAGTGAACGCAAATGTACCGGCAGCAAATGCCATCATTAAAATTACTTTTTTCATTTTGTTTGTTTTTAAAATTTTTTGTTTGATTTGCCTGTTAATCCTAAAAACGGGAAAAGGTAACCCTTCAATAAATTGATTAAATTTTTATTAACAAAATAAGCGATTAATATGCTAAAAAGCCCTCAATTTGCTGTTCAATACCCGAACGGGTTCCCTCATTTAAAAACTGTCCTCCCTGATTGATCTCTTCATTGATTTTTGAAATGGGCATTTTATTATAATAAACATTCATCTTCAGATAGTGTAAAATATTGGTCATGTGCTCAATCCCCCGGAGATTACCCCCGCGACCATCCGCAAGGCCGGTAAGCAAGGCTTTCTTATGCCACCAGCATTTCCGGATATCGGTAATGTCCAGCAGTATTTTTAATACGCCGGGAAAGCTTCCGTTGTATTCCGGCATAATGAAAATGAATTTTTCGGTAGGAATCAGCAGGGTATTTTCCAGTTGAATAATTGCTTCATTGCGCTTTAAAGTATGGAGTTCCTCCAAAGAAAGCAGATGAGTATCCGCTGATTTTTCTTTTAAACAGGCATAATAATAGTTGGCAACCTGTTTGGTTCTGCTATTGTCCCGGTTTGTTCCGGAAATTATTGTAATCATTAATTTTTATTTCAAATTAAAACAAGCGACTCATTTAAAATTTACCATAAGCTCATTGTTTGATAATATGGTTTCCAATGGCGCAATTCAGGCATTGCCTTTCACTGCAATAATGATGAAACAGTTGCAATAATGCCTGCGACTGCGCGGCATCCTTTGGCGTGTGTCCCAGTCGTTTCCATTCCCGGATGATATTATTGTTTTCGGGCGGGAGGGATTGTAATAATTGCAGGCTGTTTTCGTATAATTCCGTTTTACCCTGTTGCCGGGCATAAAGATATTGCATGGGTGCCACAGTATTAATCAGGATATTTTCAAGGGCGGCATCGCCTATTTGCCGGGGCATAATTTCGCGGGTGATGACGCCAAATCGGTAATGGTTATTCCAGTATTCGCTGGCACAGACCGACAGGTACGGTTTTATTTCAGCAACCGATCTTATTTCCATCATTTTTGAAAATAAGGATTCGCTTTGATGAATCAACGCGGCAAATTGTGCGATACGAATTGTAGGAAAATTAGCCGGCCTCATGCGCATAAATTTCCAGAAATGTGCAGCCATCGGTTCCAGTGCATATTTTCTCCGCAGAAAATGGTATTCCTTTTCCAATTGTTCCGAATAAGTATCCCGACTCTTTGCAGGCAACAGTCCGGCCTGGCCAAACAGTAAGGCTTCCAGTTGCAGGAGCTTACTTCTGTGTCGGGACAATACCTTCAAAGGAATAATGCGTGAGAGGCTCAAAAAGGCATCCCTGTTGACATGAAATCCGAAATTGGCCGCCAGCCGGTGATACAACAGGGAGCGCCAGTCGTCGGCAGAAAGATTCAGCACAGAGCGCCATTCCTGCAGGCGTTGTTCCCAGCGTTCCGCCAGCAGTCGTTCCTGCCAGTTGGTCCAGGTCAGTTCCGGAACAATATGCAGCGAACTGCTACAGGCAATAGCTTTCCGTTCCGTCATCAGACCTGTGTAACGCTCAATGACCCCCGGGTCAATATGGTTGTATAATTCCAGTTCGGGAAATGCTTCCGAAACCGGCGCATGGTCAGACCGATATACCACATGCAAAATGATATTCTGGTAGGTGGCATCTTCCTGATGTCTGTGCTTCGACCAGTCAGAAGTAAGTACATGCAACTCTACATTGCCCACCCACAATGTCGCTCCTATTCTTATCCGGGCTTCGGTAAAATCAGGTCCGGCATTTGAATTAAGCTTTCCGGGATGAATTATCGTAACGGTATCACCGCCGGTAGTCTTCAGGCCAACAGGGTTTATCAGTCCGTAACGCCATAAATATTGGAGCAACATTTCATTCATCTCCAGGTGATTTGGTTTTCAGCATTCACTTAATCCCAACGGGATATTGATGGCCAGCCCGCCATCCGACGTTTCTTTATACTTGGTATTCATATCAATTGCCGTTTCCCACATGGTTTTTACCACGGCATCTAAGGAAACTTTAGCATTATCGGGGTTACTCTGCAAGGCTAACTGAGAAGCCGTGATGGCCTTGATAGCACCCATGGTATTACGCTCGATGCAGGGTACCTGAACTAATCCGCCAACCGGGTCGCAGGTCAGTCCCAAGTGGTGTTCCATCGCAATTTCCGCCGCCATAAGGCATTGGCGGATACTGCCGCCCAGGCTTTCGGTAAGCGCTGCGGCAGCCATGGAGGACGACACCCCAATCTCTGCCTGACAGCCCCCCATAGCCGCGGATAGTGTAGCGCCTTTTTTAAAGATGCTTCCAATCTCGGAAGCACAAAGCAAAAAGCGGATAATTTTTTCTTCCTGATATCCATCACAGAAGGTGATAAAATACTGCAATACCGCCGGAATTACGCCTGCTGCACCATTGGTGGGCGCAGTAACCACCCGGCTGAAGGCGGCATTTTCCTCATTGACAGCCAGGGCAAAGCAACTTACCCAGTTCAGGATGTATTGAAAATTGTTTCCACCTTTTTGGATAGCCCCAATCCATTCCTCATAATTCGTATAGGAGGTGTCTTTCAACAGGCGTTTGTTCATTTGCGCCGCACGCCGGGCAACATTCAGGCCGCCCGGCAGCACTCCTCCTGTATGACAACCACGGTAAATGCAACTCTTCATCACCGACCAGATTTGCAAGACTCCTTCCCGGGTTTCCTGCTCGCTGCGCCAGGCTGCTTCGTTTTCCATAACAACCTCCGAAATGCTCAGGCCGGTTTTGATACACCAGTGCAAAAGGTCAGTGGCATCCTCAATAGGGAAATGCAAATCTACTATGGTTTTGGCGGAGTCGGTATCGTTTTCTTTTACTACAAATCCTCCACCAACGGAGTAATAGGTTTCCGCAATGCTTTCTCCGCTGTTTAGCGTACATAAAAACGTGAGTGCATTTGGATGGAAGGGTAATGCTTCATTACTTAAAAAGATGATATCCTTAGCAGGGTCGAAAGGGATACGCTGCTTTCCTGCTAACAATATTGTTTTTTGCGCATGGATTCCGGCAATAGTATCGTCTATTTTATTTACATCAAAAGTAACCGGATCCGAATCCAGCAGTCCGAGTGTTACGGCAATATCGGTACCATGTCCCTTGCCTGTTTTAGCTAATGAACCATAAAGCAAAACCTGAATGGCACGCACCTGTTCGATTCCGTAGCGGTGTGCAATCTGCGTTAAGAATAACTGTGCAGCCCGCCAGGGGCCTAAGGTATGAGAGCTGCTTGGGCCAACTCCTATCTTGAATATATCAAATACCGAAATCGGTTCATTGCTCGTTTGCACTTCAATTTATTTTAAAAAAGAAAAGAAAATCAGAATAAATTATCTCTTCCTACAAAAGTACAGCAAGCAATGCAATAAATGAATTTGTTTTATTTATCCCGGTAATGTCCCAAATTATCGCTTTTACAATGACAGCAAAGGTTGGGGAAGATTGACCGTATGTTTTTGTCAAATTATGAACCCCGTACAATGTGCCGGGTGTATCCCAAATGTTGCATGTGGTGTAATGTTTTTTGTCATTCCGCAAAAAC